>NZ_BMYF01000067.1 GCF_014652135.1 Mongoliitalea lutea | reverse complement strand
GCTTGCCGATATGTCTTTTGTAAAAAGGAAAGAGAATGTACTTGTTACAGGGGCTACAGGATCCGGCAAAAGCTACATTGCTTCGGCCCTTGGCAATCAGGCGTGTATGCAGGGGATCAGGACACAGTATCACAATACCACCAAGCTTTTCTCGAAACTCAGAATGATGAAAGCCGATGGGTCATACCTGAAGGAGATTGCAAGGATTGAGAAACAGGATCTGCTCATTCTCGATGACTTCGGAATCCAGCAACTTGATGAAATGGCCAGAATGGCACTGCTTGAAATAATAGAAGACCGGCACGGGAGAGCTTCAACAATTGTGGTGTCACAACTCCCGGTCACAAAATGGTTCGAAACAATAGGTGACAGTACCATTGCCGATGCCATCCTTGACAGAATGGTACACACAGCACACAGAATAGAGTTGAAAGGTGAATCAATGAGAAAAAAACGATAACTTTAATCGCCATTAAAACGGTAACTGAATACCCTTGATCAAAGGGTGGTCAAGATAGCCGGATCGGTGGTCAAGATCATCGGAATCTACA
>NZ_BMYF01000066.1 GCF_014652135.1 Mongoliitalea lutea | reverse complement strand
CTTCTTTCAAACATGCGAATCTGTCTTGCTTCTTGATTCTTGGTTCTTGTTTCTAATCTCTCGCATCTCGCTTCTAATCTCTCAGAAAAGTATAAAAACACAAAACCCTCAGAATTTCTCCTGAGGGTTCAATAATGTGGCGGCGATCCCGATACTCGGGACAGGCTCTCCTCTCCCGGAGTAACCTTTTCTTAAGTTGATTGAGTGATTGGATTAAGGAGAAAGATCAAAGGTGAAAGACTGACCACCACTGCATCATTCAAAATTAGACGTTCATCATTCGACGTTTTCTAATATGAGTAACTCCTAACTTTGGGTGTCTCGCAAAGGCGCCAAGCCGCGGAAGGTTTCACGCCACGAGCGCAACGATTGATCGCAACGGCCGCGAAATAAGGTGTCCACAGATTTTACAGATTAGCACAGAATAATAGCTTTGAAGGCACATAGACCAATTTAATTGGCGTGAAAATATGTCAAATTATCACGCTATAATCCAGCTAGCAGCTCCATCGGAGCGGCCGACATTCTAGCAACGGGTTTCAACCCGTTGATGAAAAATAACAACCTCTGGCGAAGTGTCGTAGACACGATTGACATGAGCT
>NZ_BMYF01000065.1 GCF_014652135.1 Mongoliitalea lutea | reverse complement strand
GGTTTTGCAAGGGCTGCGGGATATATGCATTATGCGGGCTATGATCCTTCTTTTTTTGAAAAAAATAAAGACTCTGGCGATGGGGATGTTCATTACAATACGTTTTATCAGGTTCAAAAATCAGATTATCATGTGCTTCATCGCTTTAGTGGAAGTGGGAGAAATGCAGTAAATTGGCCAATTGCTAAAGAGCCATTTCTTTATTTCGGATTGAACCCGAACTGGTTCGAATACACCCTAGAAGGAGAAGATATCATCCATGACCGACCTGTGTATGTGTTGTCTTTCCGTGCAGCGAGCAAGGCTTTTGACCGTGATATTAAAAAGTGGGGTAGGTCTCATAAGAAAAAACTACAGCAAGGAAAATTTTACATCGATCAGCTAGATTATGGGCTTCACCGAATGAGTCTCAAATGGGAAAATCCGGATCAGGAAACTAAAATGTCTGAATCAAGAAGGTACAAGTATTTACCTATTGATGAATCGATGAATGCTTATTTTCGCCGTGATGAGGATGGGCGTTACCTATTTTCGTATGTTAATTATTCAGCGAGTGCCATAGGCTATGGGTACGAGGGAGAAGGGTTTCATGAGGGAAAGCTAATGAAGGAATTTGCCGAGTTGTATGC
>NZ_BMYF01000064.1 GCF_014652135.1 Mongoliitalea lutea | reverse complement strand
AACTTTACAATGGAGAGTTTGATCCTGGCTCAGGATGAACGCTAGCGGCAGGCCTAATACATGCAAGTCGAGCGGCAAGTTGAGTAGCAATACTTGACCTAGAGCGGCGCACGGGTGCGTTACGCGTATGCAACCTACCTTATACTGTGGGATAGCCCGGAGAAATCCGGATTAATACCGCATGGTATTGAGAGATGGCATCATCACTCAATTAAAGATTTATCGGTATAAGATGGGCATGCGTAGGATTAGCTAGTTGGTAAGGTAACGGCTTACCAAGGCTACGATCCTTAGGGGTTCTGAGAGGAAGGTCCCCCACACTGGCACTGAGATACGGGCCAGACTCCTACGGGAGGCAGCAGTAGGGAATATTGGGCAATGGTCGGAAGACTGACCCAGCCATGCCGCGTGCAGGAAGACGGCCCTCTGGGTTGTAAACTGCTTTTATCAGGGAAGAAAAAGGCCATGCGTGGCAAATTGCCGGTACCTGATGAATAAGCACCGGCTAACTCCGTGCCAGCAGCCGCGGTAATACGGAGGGTGCGAGCGTTGTCCGGATTTATTGGGTTTAAAGGGTGCGTAGGCGGCTGCTTAAGTCAGTGGTAAAAGGCACGGGCTCAACCCGATGTAAGCCATTGATACTGGGCAGCTTGAGTT
>NZ_BMYF01000062.1 GCF_014652135.1 Mongoliitalea lutea | reverse complement strand
TCACCTGTATATACAGTATGGGAATATCAACCCATTTGCCATCGGAATCCCCACATGGGTTATCCTTAGGTCCCGACTGACCCTGATCCGATTAGCGTTGATCAGGAAACCTTGGTCTATCGGTGTGCGGGTTTCTCGCCCGCATTATCGTTACTTATGCCTACATTTGCTTTTCCAACAACTCCAGCACACATTACCATGCACCTTCTCTGTTACTGGAATGCTCCCCTACCATCCCGATAAATCGGGATCCTACGCTTCGGTACCACACTTGATGCCCGTTTATTATCGACGCCCTGCCGCTCGACCAGTGAGCTGTTACGCACTCTTTAAAGGAATAGCTGCTTCCAAGCTAACCTCCTGGCTGTCTAAGCAGCTGGACCACCTTTGTTCAACTTAGTATGGATTTTGGGACCTTAGCGGTAGGTCTGGGTTCTTTCCCTCTCGGACTCGGACCTTAGCACCCAAGCCCTCACTGCCGTTACTGTATCAATGCATTCGGAGTTCGTCAGGATTTGGTAGGATGTGACTCCCCCTAGTCCTATCGGTAGCTCTACCTCATCAATACATTCCACGACGCTGTTCCTAAAAACATTTCGGGGAGTACGAGCTATTTCTCAGTTTGATTGGCCTTTCACCCCTACCCACAGCTCATCCGGAAGCTTTTCAACGCTTATCGGTTCGGTCCTCCAGT
>NZ_BMYF01000061.1 GCF_014652135.1 Mongoliitalea lutea | reverse complement strand
AATTGGAAAGGATTGATTTGTTGGGTTTGGTGTAAAGTTTTTTGGGGTAGTGAAATGACATATGATTGTCAATTTCGACCTCGAAGAGGTCACATGTTTGTAGCATAGAGTAATTACCAGAGTTACCAACCGACCCAGAATTGGGTCGCATTGGATGCTAAGAAGGTGTTTTTGTATAAGCGCTGACCCAGATTTGTAATCTCGGTCTGTAGATACATGAGGATTTGTAATCCTCTAGGCTAATCTTTTTAAAGCTTAGGCTTTTTTGGCTTAACAAGACGGCCTTCGTTAGGAGATTGCAAATCTCCGTTTATCTGTTTCCCGATATAAGGTTGAAATATACTTCGCGAAAAAATGTAGAAATAAAATTGAAATAATTGTTTTAGATGCAAAAGGGGCGTTAGCCCTGCGATCTTNTCCACAGATGGCACAGATTTCACGGAAGGATGGTTTAAAGATTTCTTTTGTGGCTGACATTAATGTATGGATAAATTTATAAAATTTGGTCGCAGGCTCCGGAATTGGAAAGGATTGATTTGTTGGGTTTGGTGTAAAGTTTTTTGGGGTAGTGAAATGACATATGATTGTCAATTTCGACCTCGAAGAGGTCACATGTTTGTAGCAAAGAGTAATTACCTGACTTACCAACCGATCCGGAATTGGGTCGCATTGGATGCTAAGATGGTGTTTTTGTATAAGTGCTGACCCAGATTTGTAATCTCAGTCCGTAGATACATGAGGAT
>NZ_BMYF01000060.1 GCF_014652135.1 Mongoliitalea lutea | reverse complement strand
TTTTGTTTTCCCTTTCTTCCCATTCTGCCTGAAGAAGATGGTTCACAAGCTCTTCGGGATTGAGGTCATGGTGTCTGTTGCTGTCCAATATGGTTCTGTATGCCTCCATCATTCCATGGAACCTCATTTTGGACATCTGGTTTAACGCTATGCTCTGTGTCATGATTTTATATAATTGGTTTTTATGGTAAATAATTATCTGAAGCTTTCAGCCCCCCTTATATTTTCGTGCTGGACCGGGTTGTCATTCTGTTTTTCTGTCTCAAAAGGAATTGTATCCATTCCGCTTCTGAGTATCCTTGTGATGACCGAATAATTATAGGTATTGTAGTGGGAGGCACGCCTGACTGCGCCGACAAGTCTTTCCCTGCCCACCTTTTTATCATATCCCAGAATTCCCAGACAGCTTTTGTATGCCTGCTCGGGATAGGGATAACTGTCAAGGATCACCTGGATATAATGCAGGACATCAGGATGGATACCTTTTGCCCACTTCATAAAAAAGTCCGGGTTCCATTCGCTTACAAACCTGTGGGCAGAGGGCATATGGTCCTGAACAGTTGTGTATCCGCGTTCCTTAAGGCTTCTTTTGTGAAAAGCGATCCTCTCCCCGTCGAAGAATACCGAAACGTAACTGACCGAGTACACTATCTTTACTTTTTTGCCGATGTACCTGTAAGGGATGGAATAATAATGTTTTTCAGGATTCAGACATATATGGGACGTTTTGGTTACTGTGGCATGTTTAAACTGTTTGAGTTCGT
>NZ_BMYF01000058.1 GCF_014652135.1 Mongoliitalea lutea | reverse complement strand
CGTGTTCGGTGCTACCGTTATTGTCCCATCAGGGTTCAACGTCAACTCAGGGTCTGAACTTACTACCGTCAAGGTCACATCTGATGGATCTACAAGATCACCGTTTAAGGTATCGTTACCCAATACGCTCGCTGTTGTTCCGCCAGCTGCTCCGTTGATCGGGCCGAAGTCATCATCATTAGCATCTATTCTTGGTGCAGCTACAGTTACCGTTACAGTCGCTGTGTCACAGTTGCCAGGATTCAATACCTCACAGATGCTATAGGTCAACTCGTAATCTCCCGCAGGCGTGTTCGGTGCTACCGTTATTGTCCCATCAGGGTTCAACGTCAACTCAGGGTCTGAACTTACTACCGTCAAGGCCACATCTGATGGATCTACAAGATCACCGTTCAAGGTATCGTTACCCAATACGCTCGCTGTTGTTCCGCCATCTGCTCCGTTGATCGGGCCGAAGTCATCATCATTAGCATCTATTCTTGGTGCAGCTACAGTTACCGTTACAGTCGCTGTATCACAGTTGCCAGGATTCAATACCTCACAGATGCTATAGGTCAACTCGTAATCTCCCGCAGGCGTGTTCGGTGCTACCGTTATTGTCCCATCAGGGTTCAACGTCAACTCAGGGTCTGAACTTACTACCGTCAAGGTCACATCTGATGGATCTACAGGGTCTCCGTTTAAGGTATCGTTACCCAATACGCTCGCTGTTGTTCCGCCAGCTGCTCCGTTGATCGGGCCGAAGTCATCATCATTAGCATCTATTCTTGGTGCAGCTACAGTTACCGTTACAGTCGCTGTGTCACAGTTGCCAGGATTCAATAACT
>NZ_BMYF01000056.1 GCF_014652135.1 Mongoliitalea lutea | reverse complement strand
GCGGTAACCGCGAGGAGCCGTTAAGGGTAGAACCGGTAACTGGGGCTAAGTCGTAACAAGGTAGCCGTACCGGAAGGTGCGGCTGGAACACCTCCTTTCTGGAAGAATTTCAGATGCTTATTTCTTTCGCTTCGCTTTTCAATTTTATATAAAGGGCTTGTAGCTCAGGTGGTTAGAGCGCTACACTGATAATGTAGAGGTCCGTGGTTCGAGTCCACGCAAGCCCACTTTATATAATAAAATATTGATAATTTTGGGGGATTATCGGGATGGCTAGAGTACAAGTGCTCTTGTTTCCAAGAAAAAATAATGGGGGATTATCCCGATAGCTATCGGGATGGCTAGAGCATCCCGACTTTGGTCGGGAGGGTCAGCGCTTCAAGTCCACAAAAGTATTTTGACATATTGGGGGATTAGCTCAGCTGGCTAGAGCACCTGCCTTGCACGCAGGGGGTCAACGGTTCGAATCCGTTATCCTCCACTATATTAAAACTCAAATGGAGTTTTAAGCTTTATGTCAGCTCAGCTGGCTAGAGCATCCCGACTAACGTCGGGAGGGTCAACGGTTCGATTCCGTTATCCTCCACATCGTTCCAAATGAGGAACAATNGGGCC
Organism: Mongoliitalea lutea; assembly: GCF_014652135.1. Lineage (GTDB taxonomy): Bacteria > Bacteroidota > Bacteroidia > Cytophagales > Cyclobacteriaceae > Mongoliitalea > Mongoliitalea lutea. The sequence goes on along the minus strand of NZ_BMYF01000056.1, from coordinate 274 downwards.
CTATAGGAATAAGTAAGTGAACAAGGGCGCACGGGGGATGCCTTGGCTCTAGGAGGCGATGAAGGACGTGCCAAGCTGCGAAAAGCTGCGGGGACCTGCAAGGGGGTTTGATCCGCAGATGTCCGAATGGGGCAACCCACCACGCGAGTGGTATCCCGAGTAATTCGGGAGGCGAACCTGCCGAACTGAAACATCTAAGTAGGCAGAGGAAGAGAAAACAACAGTGATTCCGTGAGTAGTGGCGAGCGAAAGCGGAACAGCCCAAACCGGAGTT
>NZ_BMYF01000055.1 GCF_014652135.1 Mongoliitalea lutea | reverse complement strand
CACTAGTGTCCGACTAAAGTCGGCCATTAGTGAAAATTGTTTGAAAGGAATAAATATAGCTACTCTTTCTGTTATGAATGAAAAGTAAGCCCCTATGTTGGAAACAGAGAGGTTTGATCCTGATTTTTTATGCTTTCTTTTAACTCTTTTTCAGGATCGTTGAGGAAGTTAATTAGATGAACATAGCTGACCATATGAAACCTGACCAAAGCGACCATATTGGAGAATGCCCAATTTCTTTTAATGGACTTTCGGACAACTTCCATCAGCAGAAGGCAGATAAGTGAACACCAAATCTGTATTTCAATTGCATTCTGGTTATCTCCCAGAAAATATTTGAGAGGGAAGTTTTGCTTAAGTTTCTTAAACAGAAGTTCAATCTGCCATCTGTACTTATAGATTCCTGCTATTGTAGCAGCTTCTTGGTCAAAACTATTGGTTAAAAACACCATAACCTTGGATTTAGTATCATCCCATAGTACTACTCTGCGAAGCTTTAAAGTCTCTTTATTACCGTTTGCCGTGTATTCCAGCGTTATCGTTTCATCTTTAATGATTTCTTGGTCTTTGTCGTCTGGAAGGTCAATATCATCGATGCTTTGATAAACAGCATTGTCTTTCATTCTTGTGATAAAAAAGATTCCTCTATCACTCCATTGGGCATATTGCAAATAGTCTGTATAGCCTTTATCCATCACAATGTAAGACCCCTCAGGAACATTGAGGTGCTTTAGAAAGGTGTGGTCATGTCGAACCCCTTCGGTATACCTTACCAGACAGGGCATCAGTTCTGCCGCATGTATCATTACATGGGCTTTGATACCACCTTTACTTTTGCCGTCTTTTCTTGGCCTGCCTGCGACTCTGAGAATATCTTTAAACAGACTTATGACGGTAGAATCAACAATAAACAGCTTTTTGATAACCTCCATTTTAAGTCGGCTGTCCGGTAAAATATGACGGTGTTTTTCAAAAAGACCCATGTAAATATCTCTGAAT
>NZ_BMYF01000054.1 GCF_014652135.1 Mongoliitalea lutea | reverse complement strand
GACTGATATGCTTTCTATATTTTCGTTAGCGGATATTTTTACGCTTGGAGCCTTAGTTCAAGGGAATTTGATCAACAATATTGACAATTTCGTATTTGGAGTAGTAACTTTTGATGGAACTTATCTTTTAGGCATAGAAAATGTGAATAGCTTTCTAAATTACTTCTCTTCAAATCAAATTGATCCAACTAATGAAAACCACTTAAATTTATATAGTGTGGAGTATGATAATATTTATGTCAAACCAGACAATTCTCCTAGTCAGAATGAAATTGGAATACTAAATTTCATTAAGGATAAAAACTTAGGTATATCTTTAAAAAAAGGGGATTTAGCGAATTTTAATGCTTGGGATAAGATTGGAGTTAATCGATCAGGAAATAATACTATAATTTTAGAATGTAAATAATTATGAAAAATCAAATAATATTAATAATATCTTTATTCATTAGCTCTTTAGTAGTTAATAAATCAAGTTTTGCACAATCCGAAAATAAAGATTTAAAAGAATTGGAGGGTATGTGGGCTTATTCAAATGACACCATCAATTATATTGTAAAACTAGTTGAGGTGAATATATTAGTTGGTGATCGAGAGGAGAAAAGACTTATAGGATTTTCGAAATTAAAAGTTAAAAGTGATCTTTTGTATGACAATTTGCATCGTGTTGAAAAGTTTTTAAAAAATAGGAATGTAAAGTCAGAGGTAATATTCGATACGAAAAATCCTGAAAATATTCCGAACATCATTATGTACTCAAATTCAAACATCTTTTTTGGAGATTTCACAAACGATGATAAGTTAAAGTCTGTTAAAATTACTGCCAATTATGCAGAAGATAAGTTCATAATAAATTTTGAAAGATTTGCAAGAAATGGTAAACATGACCCAGATCACATTCCGAAGGTCCCATCAACTTGGGTATTGCAAAGAGTAGAAGAATAGAACATAACATCAAAAGTACCCTTAATTCATTTGGATTAAGGGTACTTTTTTATTCAAAATGAGCTATTCTCG
>NZ_BMYF01000053.1 GCF_014652135.1 Mongoliitalea lutea | reverse complement strand
CTCCTATGTTGAAAAACAAGCAAACTGGCAAAAATTTCGCATAGGTTTCTCATAACTTTCCTTTTTTCTCTTAAATGCATTCTCAGTTTTGGTAGTCTCGTTGTCAAGGCCGCAGCGAAGCGGCGTTCATTTTAGCCTTTACTACGAGACGGGCAAAACTATTTTTGTATTTAAAAGAGAAAAGGAACAGTGGGGTTAATTTAATACCTAATCAGCCCTAATCCACTTTGATAACCTCTTTAATCAAACTCCTATCAACGGTCTAACAGATTGTCTGCCGCAATGTATCTTTCATTTTAAAGAGGAGGGGACGCAATCTTTGCGGAACAGTCTTTCTTTTCAGGCGCTGCAGTCGCAAGCTAACGTTTAGTCCCCTTCCCAATTTTCTAAGGTTTGGTGTCTTATGGCATAATTCTTAAATTTAGCTTACCACACCAATTTCATACTCCACTTTATGGGTAAGCATAAATCTGATCCTATTCAACAGATTTTTAGCAATTCTGATTATTGCCTTATTTTTATTCATCCGTTCTGTAAGTTTGTTAAACCTCAAAGTGAGTGCAGGGTCTTTTCTCACTGCTACCCATGATGCTTCAACGAGCATGATCTTGATATCTTTTCTGCCTCTTTTTGATAATTTTCCGGTAATCATCTTTTCTCCCGAACCGTACATTTTTGGAATAAGTCCCACATAACCACAAAGCTCATCCATGGTCTTAAACCTTTTGATGTCATATATTTGAAGAAGGATTCTCATAGCTCCCAGTGGTCCAATACCCGGTACAGAGGTCAGAAGAGCAAAGTCATCCTTATATTTTTCAGTTTTTGAAAGTTCTCTCAGCTGTCTTGTTACTGTCAATAACTGCTTCCGGAGCAATAAACCTGTTTCTATATAGTTGTTAATAGTGCTCTGTAATTCAGGTTTTATCTCAGGTACTGATCGTAACCATTCAATATATACTTTTGACCAGCTTCTGGATTGACTACTGCTGAATTTTTCAGGAATCTCTATACCGAACTGGTAAAGAGTAGCTTTAACCCTGTTCTTTTCAGAGGTTAGCATTTTGG
>NZ_BMYF01000052.1 GCF_014652135.1 Mongoliitalea lutea | reverse complement strand
TGTATATTCCGATCCATCTTGACCACCTGTTCCGGTGATGCTGACCACTTTTTTCCGATGATGTTGACCACCCCTTTTAGGGGCCAATAACTTCTTCTAGGGATAAAATTCCGGTGATCTTGACCACTGTCAATCCGGCCATCCTGACCACCTCACCAAGTGGTCAACATTGCCAGAATGACAATCCTGACCACTTATGTTTTTTCAGTTATCGTTTGCTTTACAGTAAAACTAACACTGTAAAGTATGGCAGGAACAACGATAACTATGAGCAATCTTAAACAGATAATCCGCCACCGTGACAACGGCATGGCATTGCAGACCATCTCCAAAACTTTGGGCATTGCCCGTAATACGGTCAAAAAGTACTTACAGTTGGTTGACTCCAAAGGTTTGACCTATGGAGAGCTTCTCTGCAAGAGTGATGAGCAACTCGATACACTGCTCAATGATCCTGACCAAAAATCCGAACAGAGATATCAGGATCTTCAGTCCTTCTTCCCGTTTATGGAATCAGAACTCAAAAGAACCGGTGTAAACCGCTGGGTCTTATGGGGAGAATACCGTCAGAAACATCCTGACGGTTATAGCTATTCGCAGTTTTGCGACAACTACAGACAGTGGCGTATGGGTTTATCCGCCAGTATGCGGATCGAACATTTGGCGGGCGACAAACTTTATATAGATTTTACAGGTGACAGATTGTTTATTGCAGATCCCGTTACCGGGGAAGTGACGCACATGGAGGTATTTGTCGCCACTCTTGGACACAGTCAGTACAGCTATGTGGAAGCCATTCCCTCACAAAGGAAAGAGGACTTTATCGCCGCCACAGAAAATGCTTTACATTACTTTGGCGGTGTTCCCAGAGCCCTTGTTCCGGATAACCTAAAAAGTGCTGTCACCAAAGCCGATAAGTATGAACCGGTGATCAATCCGGATTTTCTTGACTTTGCCAACCATTACGGCTGCGTTGTTTTTCCTGCCAGGAGCAGAAAGCCACAGGATAAGGCTTTGGTTGAAAAGACTGTGGCCATTGTTTACAGCAGAATCTACGCCCCTATCAGGAACAGGGTATATCATGACATCAGAACCTTGAATGAGGACATCCGTCACCACCTCAATACCCATAACTGCACACCTTTCCAAAAAAGGCCTGAATCAAGAAAGGAGCTTTTTGATAGGGAAGAAAGGAATGCTCTGGCCCCCTTGCCATCAGAAAGGTACGAACTCAAACAGTTTAAACATGCCACAGTAACCAAAACGTCCCATATATGTCTGAATCCTGAAAAACATTATTATTCCATCCCTTACAGGTACATCGGCAAAA
>NZ_BMYF01000051.1 GCF_014652135.1 Mongoliitalea lutea | reverse complement strand
CCAACTTTCTTTTTTGATCCAAGAAAAGATAGCCTTCGGGATTTTCATATGGAATTCCTTTTACGACCATATTCCAAATGATGACTGCAAGCTTTCTTGCTGTGGCGCTGATGGCAGATACTCTACCTTTTCTAAAGCTTATTCTCTGAAAGAAGTCCCTCAACGGAGTTGAATCCTTCAAATTCCCAATGGCATTTGCAGCATTCCTTAAGGCTATTTTAAGTCTGTTGCTCCCTTTTGGCACTTTACTAGACAATACTTTTCCGCCACTTACTTTATTGTTTGGGGCAAGCCTAAGCCATGAAGCAAAGTGCTTGGCTGTTTTAAACTTTTTGATCCCCTCTATGCCTACTTCACTCATCAATGCCAAAACCGTAGAAAAGCTCATCCCTTCAATTGCCAAAAGATCTGTCCCCTCAAACATCTGGTACGCTTTTAGATTTAGATCAATGTCTTTTGGAGTGTTCTTATTTACTCTTTTATGGGGTTTTGATTCGAGGTAGTGTTCTCGCTTATTATCATCCGAATCGATGATTTCATTCAGCTTTTTCTCTATCTCTTTATCACAATCTTCAATTTTCATTCGAAGGTGATCATAAGTGTCCAGCTCCTGTTTTAAGGCAAAAAGGTAATCCTTCCTTCCATTACTCTGTAAGGCAGCTGCTATCTCTTCCTCACTCTTTCTGCAATTCCCATGTCGGAGTGAAGCCAGCTTCTTTGGATCTGTTTCGCCATCACAGATTGCTCTGATGATCAGCAGTCCAGTAAGCCCACATATATCATTTACAACTACATCCAATCGGAAGTTTAATAGCCTTAGATATTTCTGCATTTTCTTTGATGCTGCAGCAGCTGAATGAAGTAAATTTGATCTGTGTCTGCAGTAAGTCCTTAACTCCTCTGTCTGTCCATCAGGCAAAAAACTTCCAGTTAATAACCCCAATGTATGTAGTTTTTGGATCCACTGACAGTCCATGACATCACTCTTTTTTCCTTTGATATTCTTGGTGAACTTACCATTACAGAGTATCAGATGGAATCCCCGTGAAAGTAATACGGCATAGAGATTTTGCCAATAGGTACCAGTACTTTCCATTGCTATAGTCCTCACATTCCTTTCCTTCAACCAATCTGCCATAGCAAACAAGTCCTGGTTGAATACCCCAAATTCCCGAACATCATGCTCGGTTTGACCTACTGCTACCCAGTGGGAGCGACTGCCGACGTCAATTCCCGCAGCCTGCGGATTGACGACTTCCATGGAGATAGATTCTTGTTCCATTTGATTAAGAATTGATAGATCTCTCAGGGGATGTGCTTTTGGCTAGAAAATATTCTGAACGGGGTATCTGGCTTTTTAAAGACAAATCCGCCACTGAAATCATCGCAAGCATCCCAACCAGAATGACGCCCGTGCTCTTCGATTACTCGAGGGCAACATTTCTTAAATCGGCCTTGCTGAGAGGCTATTAATTTACAAAAAATCTTGCCATGATGCTGTCCTGCGTTAGCTTACGAAATCAACTTTTTAAAAGTAGGGGGAATG
>NZ_BMYF01000050.1 GCF_014652135.1 Mongoliitalea lutea | reverse complement strand
TGGTCAAGATCATCGGATTGATTGGTTAAGATGGTTTGGGCACAGCATTCGTTTAATCCCCATAGCTAAACCAGCTCTGAACAGCGCTACACTTCTGTCAACGGTCAAGTATAAGAGCAGTAGCGGCTTTCAAGCAGATTACCTGTCCGCTACCACCAAAGTTTATTAAATACACAGACCTTGAATTTACCACTTCACCCGCTATTGCTCTTATACAATGTTGTGGTGTCGTTTTATTTCTTCTCTAGTTATGTCTGAATTTACAAAGTCTAATTTTGAAGTATAAAATTTAACGTTTTTATTACCTTTACTTATAAGACTCACTGCTTCAACTATTTTATTCTTGTCGAAATTAACACCAAAAGTTACTTCTCTTATGATGTCATTTTTAGGATAAGGCAGCCTATATCCATTTGGCTCAAACAATTTAAAATTTGTATTAGAGAATAAGTTCAAGCTTTTCATATTATTTATAGCTAAACCAGCTAAAATAATCCGAAATTCATTTTCTTGCCCCCAAATTCTTTTGTCTTTAAAAAGTAAAATTTGCTCAAAGAAAGCATCTATGTATTTATCATTTCTGTACGCTCCAAAAATCCCGTTAATTCTTTTTGTTGTGGTATTCCCATATTCATCTTGATTAATAATAAAATCATACGAATCAATATCAATTGGTTTTTCAAAATAATTTACTTTCAATAGTTGTGCTTTGCAAAATAGCTTATCAGAGTAATAATTTTCAATTTCCTTTGCATCAAAACCAATTGAAATGCCTTTATAGGAATTTGCATAATGCGCCCAAAAATGAAGATTATTAAATCCTTTATCTCCTATTTTACCTTTTAATGCTGGTTTAGTAAGACAAAGAATTCCGAAATCATCTGTTTTTCTTTTTACAAAATCTAAAAGAGTTCCATTTTCAGGACATTTTGTTTGAGTAAAAATATTTTCCGAACTATTAAAAGCGCATAAAATATTCATATTACTATCAAAAGGGTCATTGAAATTAGTAGGTTTTGAAAACCAAAAATATCTGTTTTTAAGGGCATCCTTTGAATGGTCATTCCAATCGGAATATTTATAAACAATATTACTTTCCATTTTTTAAAAACTAATTATTCTCTTTGAAACCATCATAAACCCAAACACCAATCAATACTGAAATCCAGTAAAATGGAATTCCTGGAAAAATTGAATAAAGAAAAAATTCATCTATGTCATAATAATATTCACTAAATGCTCCTAACGTTCCTCCTAATATCATGGCACCTGGAATTGTTCCAACAATAATTGCTCTTTTTACACCTTTCTTTAATTCATTAAATTTTTTGAACATAGCTTAATTGTTTAGTTAGTTAATATTTATTTTTCTTACTTATTTGTGTACAGTTTTTTTTTTCTTAAATGCACCACAACTTACTTATATATCTGAAAAACCCACCAACATACACCCTACGGAAGCTTGCTAAGTCTGATTTTTCAGTCGTATTTTCAACTCCCTAAACCTACTAAATACCCTCCAACGAAAAAATACCCTGATCAGGGTATTTATTT
>NZ_BMYF01000049.1 GCF_014652135.1 Mongoliitalea lutea | reverse complement strand
GACCGAGAACTTTTTAAAAAACTTCAGGATGAAGTTTGGGAGTTTAGAACCAAGTTCAGTAAAACGTATTATCGGCTATTTGCTTTTTGGGATAAAACAGCCAAGGAAGATACAGTAGTGATATCAACCCATGGGCTGATAAAAAAGACAGGAAAAGTTCCAAAAGGTGAAATTGATAAGGCGAGGAAGCTAATGGAGCAATATTTTCTAGAGAAAAAAGAAAAAGGGAGGAAAAAATGAAAACGTACAGTTTAGAGGAGTTGACCGACAAGCATATCGGAAAAAAAGGAACAAAAAAAAGGGATGAATTTGAGAACGAACTTCGTCTTGACTTATTGGGCTATGCCATTAAGCAGGCAAGGAAGGAGCGGAATTTAACTCAAGAGCAGCTCGGGGAATTAGTAGGAGTAAAAAAGGCTCAAATCTCAAAAATTGAAAACAGCACCACAGATGCCAGATTTTCGACAATAATGAAGGTATTTGAAGTTTTGGGAGCAAGTGTAAAATTTAATGTTGAGCTGAACGACAAAAAAATGGCTTACTAAAAAAGAATGCCGAATGCACAACATCACCTTGGATAAAGCGGGCAGTTCCGAGTAAATAGAAAGTTTAGTATCTTTAAGAAGTTAGGAGTAGGTTGGAAGCGAACGTTTCCAAAAGTCCGCCGTCTCTAAGCTGAATCCCGTTGGCGGTAATACTAACAGACCCGAGACAGAGCAAACAAACAAATTGATAAATAAAAAATATGACACAAGAACATTTCTTAAACAATGTCTTTGGCAAAACGGATATGACCAAAGAAGAAAAGGCAATTGCAATTTCCAAATTTAAACAAGTAACGTTCGAAAAGAATAGTTTCTTATTAGAAGAAGGTAAAACAGCAAACCATTATTGGTTTATTCAAAGTGGCTTTATACGATCTTACGTTATTGACACCGAAGGAAATGATATTACAACAAATTTTTATTCAGTTGGAGACATTGTTATTGATTGGCCTTCCTTCTTTTTAAGAAACCCTACAAGAGAGAATATCCAAGCACTTTCTGATTGTGTTTGCTGGCAATTGGACTTTGAGACATTTCAAGAACTTTTTCATAGCATCCGAAATTTTAGAGAACAAGGTAGAACAACATTAGTAGGGAGCTACTTTGCACTAAAACGACATAGCATTTCAATGATAGCAGACCAAGCCAAAGACCGATATTTAAGGTTGGTCAAAGAAAAGCCTCACGTTGTTCAAAATGTATCTTTAAAGCATATTGCAACATTTTTGGGCATTACAGACACTTCATTGAGCCGAATTAGAAAAGAAATTGCAAGCGAATAGTTTTTCTTGTCATATGGCAAGTTTTATTTTTTTTGATTGGCTGAACTTTGCCACATCATTAATCTTAAAATTTTTAAAAATATGACACAGTTAAAAGAATTTATGTTGCTGTTCAGATACGAACCGAGTAACGAAGAGCCGACAGCACAACAATTATCAGAATTGTACAAACATTGGGGAGAATTTATTGGTGGAATTGCTATGCAAGGCAAATTGGTAAGTACACACCAATTAGGTTTTGAAGGAAAAAAGATTTTTGCCAATCAAAACACCGAAGACGGATTTCATATTGCTGAAGGACAAACCATAGGCGGTAATATGGTTTTGAAGGCAGAATCAATGGAATCTGCATCAGAACTGGCAAAGAGATGCCCAATACTTTTTATGGGTGGCACAGTGGAAGTAAGAGACGTAATACCAATGAACTAAGTATAAACTTCTTAAAATGAACAAAAAAATGATATTCGGAATCACTAGTGTCCGAGAAACGATTTTAAAATAAGGGTAGATTCAATTGCTTAAACCTACCCTATTTTGTGTACTTTGTGTTTACGACAACATAAATTACACATG
>NZ_BMYF01000048.1 GCF_014652135.1 Mongoliitalea lutea | reverse complement strand
TGGATTTAAAGATTCATTTGACTGTCTTCCTAAAAGAACTTGAGGCCCGACTTCCAATCGATTAAATCTCCAATTAAAACCAAATCCAACATTCAATGCGCCAGATGGTATAGTAGGAAAATCATTTTCAGCACGGAAACTGTTGAGATTGATAGTATGGGTATAGGTAAATGAAGGGTCACCAAATATGGCCCCAGTCCCCTTTTGTAATATGGTGTTTTTGTTATATCCCCCTCTTCTCTTGGCCATTGGGCAAAAAGAAGACTGATCGGTAGAAAAAGTATCAGGAAAACATTGATCAATCTCACCATTTAAGTAGAATATATGGATTTGAATACGCTGGTCAGATAGCTGACCGGCGTTGTGAATTATAGAATTTGTTACATACCTATTTTTTCTTTCTATCCCAATTAAATGCTCCGCCTATGGAAAGTTGGACCTGCCAATAGTTGAAACTATCCATTGGCGAGTTTAATATGGGAGTAAACCGTGAACTCCATGCTTCAGCATCCCTGACTTGAATTCTTCTTCCTGCTCTAAGTGTAATTATTGGTGATTCTGTTTTAAATAGATTAACTAAATCACAACCAACTCCAAGAATTAATCCTTCTGAAGAATGATTTAATAAAACTGAATTTCCGGGATTGCTTAACATGTCATTCAGGTTTACTTCATCAGTCCTTGAAGAAAGGAAAAAGCTAGTATCAGTATTTCTATAACCTATAAATGGATAAATAGAAACAATTTCATTTTTATAAACATGATAAGCTAAAATCAAATTGCTGGTGAACTGACTGCTCCTTAACTGTGAGTAACCCTGATCATCTGAATCAATTACTTGACTTCTTGAAAATAAATCAATCATCATGACAAATCTGTTAATTCTATAGTTAAGTCCAAAACCAAAGTTTAGTTGAGCTCTAGGAAATGGAGGATATCCGTTGATTAATAGGTCATTATTTATATTGGCTGATGGGCCAAATGTAAAACTGGGAACTATAACATATGCATTGATTCCTCGATTATAATCTGCTCTCAATCGAATGGATTCATCCTCATCCAGTAGTTCTTGTGCCTTTGATACTGAATAAATTTTAAATAATATTATCAATAATGTAATTGCTCTTTTCATTAAAATTAAAATTTATATTTTAAAGTGTTTACTACTTCCTTATCCCAACTTTGCCATTCTTTATCATAACTTTTTATGGCATTGGCCAACCCCCCAGTAAAGCCATACAAAATATATGGCGATTGATAGAGCTTAGTCACTTTTAGTCCCTTTAAAAAAACTGTTTGAAATGATACTCTTTTCTTCAAGACTAAGGTTTTCATTATATAGTGATGCAAGACCTTCTTGATAAGAAATATTTTTGAATGATTGGATTACTTGCTGATCATTTAATTCTCCTCTATCATATTTTTGGACTATTATCTCTAATTTATCACCAAAATCTGTTAAAAGAGATTTAATATAATCAGGGATATCGTCAAATGTCGCGGTAAATATTTCATCTCCTACTTCAAATTCAGTTTCATCATGGTAAAAGTAAAGGTTATAGTCATCTGAATTTAGATTAACGACCAGATCATTGATGTATCGGTCTAATTCAAGTTCTATCGATTCCTGAGTTCTAAAATTTAGTTCGTTAAACTGCCTACCGAGATCGGTACGCATTTGGAGGTTATTTGAAGCTATATTCACTGCATTTAAAAATCTTTCCCGGTCAAAAGAAGCATCCAAACTTTCTTCCACAAGTGGCTCAACCTGCTCTAATTCTTGGCAGGACCCTAAGAATAGCAAACCAGTCAACATGCAAACAGCGACATATGGTTTGCATCTGTTGAAGAATTTTTCCAAAACATAATTCCTGAATGTTTTGTCATTTTTGTGAATGTACTGTAAAGTTCTCATAATTAGTGGGGTTTAGAGTTAATACCCCTTTTCACGCCACAAAAAGAATTAAGTTTTCAAAAATTGGTTGATATCCATTTATTAAGTACTTATAATCGCTTAATTTTAATTGGTTAGAATTAAAGTCTATTTTTTGACCCTAAAACATATAAAAAATTCTGGTCTAAATCCGCGTTGCCTGCATCCGCCTCATCTGCGTTCCATTGGTTTCACGCCACGAGCGCAACGATTTATCGCTACGCCCGCTAATAGTGAGTTTTAGTCATAAAAAAATCCGTTCAAAATCCGCGATGCTTGCATCCGTCTCATCAGCGTTCCATTGGTTTCTCGCCACGAGCGCAACGGTCTGACGCCACGGCTGAAAAAAATGATTATATTCTCATGGACTTGCATAGCACCAAATCTAAATTCTGACTTCTAAAATCTAAAATAAAAAAGTCCACAGAATTTCGCAGATTTTTTGCCAAGTAGTCTTGATAATTTTTGAGAGCGAAAATCTCTTCGCAAAGCTTAGGGATTCGATTCTGATAGTAATTACTTGTTAAAGTTAGTTATTCCTCCTATCTCGAGCTGAATCAAAAACTGTGGGAATGTGTCTATTGG
>NZ_BMYF01000047.1 GCF_014652135.1 Mongoliitalea lutea | reverse complement strand
TTCTTAAATCGGCCTTGCTGAGAGGCTATTAATTTACAAAAAATCTTGCCATGATGCTGTCCTGCGTTAGCTTACGAAATCAACTTTTTAAAAGTAGGGGGAATGACGTATAACGGTTCTCAGCTATACGCAGGCAGGGATTTTTACCACAGAACTTCCTACGAAGAACAGAACTTCAAATTTACCACTTTCCTGTCCTACGAAGCACGAAACCCCTGCTTGCGTATAGGTGATGTTATCGGGTCGGCCTTCTGTTTTCATACTGTTTCTTCCGTTAAATTCATCATCATATTGTAGTGTCCTTCGTGGTTGGTCAATATAAAAATGTCTTTAAATACTTTTTTATACATTTCTATTGTCCTGTCCTGTAATTCTATAAACAAGTCGTCATTTATACTATGTGAACCGTCATTAATCCAAGAGATTAACGACCTGCAAATTTCCTGTTCTTCCTTAGTTGGAAACTTTAGTATCAATTCATCGTCACCTAATTTGCCAAGTAATTTAAAGTAGTTTTCAATTATTCTCCGCATTACATTTTGAACTGTCAAACTTGACTTTACTTCTTCGCTTTTTAATTCTTGCCATAGAAGTCCGTATGAAGATTGGATAGGATTATCTATTCCAAAACTTTGAATGCCTGTTACCTTGTCATTCTTTCTTAGTATCCAAAAATTAGTCTTGTTGCAAGTTTTTGTTCTGCCATCAATGAATGAAACTTCCTTATGAAAGTATACATTATGAGTTAAGAGGATTAACTGCTTTATTGCACCTAAGTCAGCTTTGATATTCTTAATTATTTCCTTGATTAATGTGCTTACAACAAACAGTACATTACTATCAAGACTTGAAATTGGGTCATCAATCACCAAAACCCGTTCATTGTTTACTTCATCTTCTGATAAACCGCCCTTAGCAAGTTGAAGGAAATATAAGAAAGTGATAAATGTGATTTCTCCTTCACTTAGAGTTGTTTCTGCAATGGTGCCATCTTCTCGCTCAATTTGATAAAATCCTTCTTCTTTTGTAGGAACGATTGCAAAGTTTAGGAAACCATATGACTTTAGGATTCGGTTTATTTCATTGATTGTAGGTTGAATGCTCGTAACATTCTTGCTTAGGTTTTTTACTTCAACATCTAATTTGCTGTATTCGTCAAGTTTTTCCTTTCGTTGCTTTTCTAGGTTTTCGATACCCTTTTCTAATCCGCTTTTTTTGGTCGTAAATGCCGCAATTTCATTTTTGTATTCATCAACCAAGTATCTCCAAATAGATTTTATCAGATTACTTCGTTCAGTTGAGTAATTTGCTACAATGTCATTGTGTTTCTTTATTTCAGAATTCGCTGAATTGATTAATTCGCTGATAAAATCTAGTTGCTCTTTTAATGAAATTAGTTCAATGCTTCTGCTTGGTTCTTTAACCTTATTGAGTAAATATTCTGTATTTGCAGCATTCTGACTAATTAGAGTCTTTAAGTATGCAGATAATTTATCAATGTCTAGTTTAGAACTACTTAAAGACTTTTGATTTGATTCAATAGTATTTAATTCGTTAATCAAATTTTGCGTAAGCAAATTATATTCTTGCTTCAGTTCCTTAAGAGATTTAATGTCATTAAGGTATGTTTCATCAAAGAAACTTTCAAGTTCACTTTGAAAGTTTTCAGTAATGGTCTGTTGCTGGCAAAATGGACAAGTTTCATCTTGAATATATTCCCTTCCTTGATTAACCCAATCGTTAATGTTTAGTCGTTGAATGAGTTTTGCAATTTCAACATCTGCTTTACCAACTATTATTTTTTTCCAAATTACGTTCAACTCAATTTCAGAGATTCTGTCATAGGAAATTTGCGTAATTGGCTGAATTGGCTGTGGTTGTTGTCCAAATATAGTTTTAGACTTTTCTCTTAGCTTTTCAATTGTTTGTAAAACTGTTGTATTTGAAGCAGATTCTTGAAGAAGTTTGTTCTTAAAAGTTTCTTTCTGAAGAGTTCCTGTAAATGCTTCCTTAAATTCTGTTTCATACTTTTTGTAAACCTTCGTCCAAGTGACTTCTTTAAATTCATTTTCAGCGACTTCCTTGTCAGCTTTCAATTTGTCCAAAGTTTCTCTTTTTTGAATGCCTTCTGCTTTAAGTACTTTTAGTTCTTCTGTTTTATCTTCAATTACCTTTATTTGTTCAGCTGTTGCTTCACCAAGAGTAAAAACACCATTTAATTTTCCTTTTCCAAAGTTCCGTTCCCTAAATCCTTTGTTGTAAACCAAAACTTTTATTGGTAGGTCATTTTTCCATTTTATTGAGCTCTCTTTAAATTTTAGGTCGGTCTTGTCGTGAATAAGATTTGAAATAGTTGTCTTTCCACAACCATTTGCTCCGTAGACAAAATTTATCTTTTTCAAGTCGTTTATTTGAACGCCTTGATTGTCGTATGTCGCAACATTTTTAATGTCGATTGTTTCTATCATACTTCAATTTATTTTCTACGGTTCTGTTTTTTTAGGCTGCCCGATAACTTACTTATATGTCTGAAAACCCCACCCATATATACCCTACGGAAGCTTGCTAAGTCTGATTTTTCAGTCGTATTTTCAACTCCCTAAACCTACTAAATACCCTCCAACGAAAAAATACCCTGATCAGGGTATTTATTT
>NZ_BMYF01000046.1 GCF_014652135.1 Mongoliitalea lutea | reverse complement strand
ATCCAAAGTTTTGGGAAAATGCTTCTTTCCCACCATTGCCCAACGAACAGAAAGTTCTTTCCGATTTATCCCAACACAGACCGCTGTCCGAACAATTTGCTGATTATTCCAATATTCAGCTGTATATCATCCCAGAACTGAAACGTAGGCATAAGATTTCAAACCCTTATTGGAATCGTAAGGAAATTCAAATCTATTAGGGTAAAAAAAACATTATGGGACTGCATTGGCTTATATCAGCTTTATTCATGGTTCTCAGTAATTCTGAAATCGTATTTCCAGAAGGGAGAAATTATGATTTTGGGAAAACAGCTCAAAATGTTGAGGTTTTCCATGAGTTTCCAATTGAAAACACTTCCTCAAGAAAAATACGGATTGTCGAAGTCAGTACTGCCTGTGGATGCACGGAAGTTGAGTTCCCCAAAGAATTATCTGCTGGAGAAAAAGGAAAAATTAAAGTAAAGTTTGATGCAAAGTCTTTGGGTACATTTAGAAAGCATGTGTTGGTGATTACTAGCTGCAAAGACCAAGTCCATAAGCTGAAGATATCAGGAGAGGTTGTTTCTAAGGGTTGATGATAATTTTTGCAAACGGTTGTTTGTATAACGATGGTCCAACCTTTTCCCTTCAAGCAAAAGCCCATCGATGAATTTGCCACCCAATTGCTGCAAACGCACATTCAGTTGGTTGATGGGAAAATGTTTTCTTGGTATGGCAGTAGGTTGAGGTATTTTGTTGATTATGTGGCAGATAGGTTAGTGTGAAATTTTTTTTGCATTGAAAATCAGTAACTTAATAAAATGTCGTAAAAAATATTCAAACTGCATTTGCATTTATAGTTGGGGGGGTATTTTTAGTCCAGAAAGATAAAGATTGGCGCCAAAAAATTATTTTTCTTGGGCAGTCAAAGGTTGGCTGCCGTCAAGTTTTAAACCATATTTTCATTATACATGAGAAAACTAACATTTCTTATCGTCTTGGGAAGCTTATTGATGGCTTTTCCTCTTCCTAGTCAAAAAGTTCAGGCAGATCCTTTAATTACTGCAGGCGTAACTCTTGCAACTGGTTTAGCTGTATATGTTGATAAAGGATGTGACAAACAAAGAGAAAACGGGACTCTACAAAATCGTTGTAAAAATGGGGTTTGTGGACCTGTTGCATGTATTTCTTTTAGACCGACTTGTAGTGGACAATGCTAAAAAAGGCATTTTCAAATTTTATTAATGATTGCAGTGAAGGTGATTTTTCACCTTCACTTTTAAAGCTGTTTGTCGGTATGAGAAAAATATCTAATTATGTTTTAGCGTTTCTACTTTTATTTGGATGTGGTAAGGAAGAAAACACAGTCATAGTCACTGGAATTGATGATGAATTTTCGGTCAAGTTGGATACTGTCTTTATCCAACCATCAAGAAGTTCGCAAGTAGGTAGATTTGAATGGACAGGCAGTGAAGTCTTATATATTGACCATTTGTACGGGTTTATAGAATCCTATTCTCCCGAGGGCAATTTTATTAAGCGTGAACTGAGAACTCTTCAAGGGCCAGAGGAATTGGCTAGTATCAGTTCGGTTAGTGCCCATGAATATGGTTTTACAGTCAAAGGAGAGGGTTGGACATTTTATGAGTATGATAAAGAGTGGAAGTTTCAGAGAAAGTACACGGTCTATGCGGATGCAGCCTATGAAGTAGATCAATTAATTCAAAATCCTGTAGCCAGTTCCACTATGATGTATGAACTCCAGCATTACAATGACCATTTTCCTGTGTCAGGAGACTATTTTTATGCAAAGGTGGACTGTGAACACCCTACTTTCAATGCATTTATCAATCCATCATTTTATAAAGAGGCATTTTTAGTAGCCAAAATCAGTCGAAGAGATGGTAAAATGGAGGAATTGCTATATCATTTTCCAGAAACCTATCAGCAATACAGATTTGTGCCCTTCCATATATTTTTTGATTTCCATGTAGGAAGTTCTGGAAAGCATTGGTTGACCTTTGAGATAGATCCTACCATTTATGTTTATGATGCATCAAAAAGTCTAGTTAGTACCTTTGGAGTCCCTGGAGTAAATATGCGAACATCCTATCCAGAGACCAGGACCTTGGACGTGGCATTTGATACTGACCTGTATAGGCAGTCCCGATTTAAGGATGGCTTTTACAAAGATATTTTTGTGGATGAAGAGGCCAATCTGGTATTCCGCACGTATAGAACAGGAACCAACAATCAGACAATTGGTGAAGAGTCGGAAAATCCGCTTCGGTTACAGATTTATGAGGCAGAGCAGTTGGTTTCAGATATAGCTGTTCCCGGCAAATTCAGATTGATTGGCAAAGTCGCAGACAGACGTTATATAGCAGATGGATTTTATGATGAAACAGCCGAAAAGCAAGGGTTTTATGTATTATCGTTCTAAGTTGATAAAGATCACTTTTCTCCTCTTATGTTCTTTTATGATGGTTTTTCCAGTCATAGGACAGCAGGTATCGCTAAGAGGGATTGTGGTAGATGCTGAGACAGGAGATGGGCTTGCACACGCCAATTTGGTATTGGTACGGCAATCTAAGGTAGCGGTTGGGAATTCACAGGGAGCCTTTTCCTTTATGCTTCCGTCTGATGTAAGGGCAACAGATACCTTAAGGGTGTCATTTATGGGATATGAATCGAGGGTCTATCAAGTTGGGGATTTCAAGAAAGACACCAACTTACAGATCCGATTACAAAAAACAGAAAAGGTTTTAAATGCTGCCGTTGTCCTAGGGTATCCAGTGAAGGACTTGATGAAGAAATTTTTGGAAAATATGTCAAATACCTTCTACCCGGATCCGTTAGAGTTTGATGTCTTTTACCAAGAAGTGATAGAAGAGGATGGTAGGTACGTAGGTTTTGCAAGGGCTGCGGGATATATGCATTATGCGGGCTATGATCCTTCTTTTTTTGAAAAAAATAAAGACTCTGGCGATGGGGATGTTCATTACAATACGTTT
>NZ_BMYF01000045.1 GCF_014652135.1 Mongoliitalea lutea | reverse complement strand
TTACAGCTACGGTTCTGGCTACGGGTCCATATGCGAATACGGCGGAGATCACGGCCGATGAGGATGATCCTACACCGGGCAACGACAGTTCTACTGTTACGCCTGAGCCTCTGAGGGCTGATATTTCGATTGAGAAATCCCAGATAGCTTCTGATAATCTACCACTTCCAAATGTCAGTTCTTCAGCATCTAGTTTGATTACTGTTTCCCCTTCTGAAATTGTAGCAGGTACAAAGATTTACTATTATTTGAGGGTGATAAATAATGGTCCGAATAATTCCATAGATGCCTTAATTTCCGACAATTTACCTGCGGGTATTTCAAATCCGGAGTTTTCCTTAAATTTTGGTAATTCATGGGATCCTTGGAACGGTGAGCGTTTATTGAGCAATTTCCTTGTCAGTCCGGGCGTAAACAATATTCTTATCAGAGGCGATGTGGACGCTGATCTGACAGCTACAACGTTAGTCAATACAGCTACGATCAACAGTTCAGTTACATTTGATGATGATCTTTCGAATAATGAATCTTCTGTGACAACTACGGTTGTTCAATCAGCGGATTTAAGTATTACCAAAGAAGAGTTGATTTCTCCTGTACTTATTGGTGGAGTTATAGACTATAGGATTATTGTGTCCAATGATGGGCCAAGTACTGCAAGGAATGTAATTATTACCGATGCAATCGATAATGCAATAATTTCAGACCAAGAGTATTCGATAGATAACGGTGCAACCTGGATAAGTCCATGGACTGGAAGCCTCAACGTTGGTAATTTAGCAGATCAGGCAAGCTTTACCCTGCGTATCCGCGGTATTGTTGTGGATGCTGCACCTGATCCAAATGTAGATCCTATTCCAAATACGGCTTCAGTGACATCTGATGCTGTTGATCCGAATCCATTGAACAATACGGTTACAATTGAGACGGCATTGGGAGTTGAAGCAGATCTTAGCATTGTCAAAGATGGTCCTGCGGAGGTTACTGCCGGAGAATCGGTGCTATACACAATTACGGTAACCAATAACAGTGGTACTTTTAATGCATCCACTGTGAGTATTGTTGACAATATAAGTTCGTCGATTGCTAACCCTGAGTTTACTGTTACCCCTGGTGATGAATCCAGCTGGCAACCGTGGACAGGATCATTGTCAATAGGGACCTTAGCGGCCAACAGTACGTTTGAACTTTCGATCAGAGGTGTTGTCCGCAGCAATGTTACTATTGCCGCACTTGGGAATACTGCGACAGTAACTTCGGGAACACCTGATGGTGATTTAAGTAATAATACCTCTACTGTTTCATCTGCTGTATTGCGGATTGCGGATGTTGGAGTCAGAAAAGAAGTTCTTCCTTCCTCTAATTTGGTAGCAGGAGGAGAGGTTCGCTACCTAATTACCTATTTCAATAACGGTCCAAGTGATGCCTTCGATGTTACAGTTACCGATATTGTACCATCTAGCTTGATAAATGTGACGGCCTCGAGGTGTCTTTCAAATTTTGTTGCCTGGACAGGATCGTTGAATATCGGGACGGTTGTGGCCGGGGGTGAGTGTACGGTAGAAATCAGGGCTACGGTAGCTCCAGGGTTTACAGGCTTGATAGATAATACTGCTTCTGTGGTAAGCAATCAGGATGATCCTGATACGGCAAACAATTCTTCTACCGTTACAGTAGAGATTCCACCGATTATCAGTGTTGGAGACGTGACAGTTACGGAAGGAGATATTGCGGTGTTTGATATTCAATTAAGCACTCCGAGTATCAATACTATTGATATCATACCACAATTGATTAGTGGTACGGCCGTGATTGGTGTGGATACTGCTCCTCCTTATGAGTACAGTATTGATGGAGGTGTCACATGGATAGAATGGATCGGTGGACCGATCAGCATACCTGCTGGAATTACTAGCGTATTATTTAGGGTTCCAACGGTGGATGATGACATTGATGAAGATGATGAGACATTTACTTTCACGGTAAGCAGCTCAGATACATCTAATCCAAGCGCTAGTGCTACGGGTACTATATTGGATAATGATGTTCCCGCTCTATCTATAACTAAAACTCAAATTGATGGTCCTAATCCTGTTACAGCGGCAGGTCAAGTATTAACCTATCAAATAGTAGTTGAGAATACTGGTTCGGCTATCCTTACGAATATCGATGTTACAGACCAATTCCCTGGAGCCGGTCAGGGGACTTTAGGCCTTCCAGTTAAAAGTATCAATACTGATAATATTTTGGACTTGGGAGAGACTTGGACCTATCCTGCTACTTATACTGTTACTCAGGTAGATATAGACGCTAATCTTGATCTTGTCAATACTGCTAGGGTTACAACTATTGAGATTCCTGGCCCTATTGAGGGAATAGCATTGACTGAGGTTACTCAGACTCCGGGTATAGCAGTTGTGAAGACAGCGAGGATCGGTGGCACGGGAGCCGGCCTTGAGGGCGAGGTTATCACGTACACGTTCACGGTGACCAATACGGGTAACGTGACCTTGAGCAATGTAGCAGTAACGGATCCATTGACAGGAATATCAGCGATTACGTTGAGCAGCGGTACTACTACGTTGGCACCAACAGAGACAGCTGTGTTTACAGCGACCTATACGATTACGTTAGCTGACATCAATGCTGGCTCCATCACGAACCAGGCGACAGCTACGGGTACAGATCCGAACGGGGTCGATACTACAGACCTATCAGGCACAGCTGTTGACAATGATGATGTTACATTTATTGATCTATCAAAAGCCCCTGTGGCGAATGATGATTTTAGCTTAGCCAATCAGCCTGGTCCTGTAACACTGAATGTTACGGCTAATGATACTGATGCGAATAATGATCTGGACGTAAGTACGGTTCAGTTTGTGGGTACAGATAATCCTGGTGATGCACTTGTTGTGACAGGCCAAGGAGTTTGGAGTGTGGATGTATTTGGTAATGTAACGTTCACTCCAGAATTGGGCTTTACGAATGATCCTACACCTATTTCTTATGTGGTAAGTGATGCTACTGGATTGGTGTCTAATGTTGCTAGGATAACAATTGATTATGCTCCAGTAGCTACTTCTGATGAAAGTTTAGGCAACGCGGTAGGTCAGCCGGTAACGGTAGCTGTACTTGCAAATGATATTACAGGAGACTTAGTAGTACCTGCGACAGTACAGTTGGCGGGCACGGCAGCAGCCGGAGCACCGTTGACAGTAGCAGGCGAAGGAGAGTGGACGGTGAATACTGCAACGGGAGCAATCACGTTCACCCCAGAGGTTGGCTTCACGGGCAATCCGGCTGCGGTAACTTATACGGTATCCGATACCCAGGGCAATGTTTCGAATGCAG
>NZ_BMYF01000044.1 GCF_014652135.1 Mongoliitalea lutea | reverse complement strand
TCCAACATAGGGGCTTACTTTTCATTCATAACAGAAAGAGTAGCTATATTTATTCCTTTCAAACAATTTTCACTAATGGCCGACTTTAGTCGGACACTAGTGATTAAAAATTTTGATTTGCTGTTCAGCAAATTCATTCAGGACTAGAGCAGTCAACTTTCTCCTGATTACCCAAATGTAGCTATTGCCATCAGATGCTTTGGGAAATCTAATATTCCCGAAGCAGCAAAAAGACACCTTAAAGAAAATCTCCATGAATTTTCCTTAGTCATAAGATTAAGGGAAATCAGGAAAAATAAAAAGGCTAAGCTATCGGGATCTCTGTATAATGAAGTAAAAATACTTAATGAGTTAGAATTGATCTCGGATTTGGAAGCTGGAGCATCTTTGGATGGAGGAATTTAAACTTTGTGGTTCTGAGAATCTTTCTCATCATCCACTAAAGATCCCCAAATATTCATATCAATCGTAACCTGTGCTGGTATTAAATCAGTGTTCAATTGATAAAGGCTGCGCTTCATTGCTGTAATGAGAGTTTTCTGAATACTGTAAAAAGAAAGACCTTTTGCATGCTGGATAATTTTCTTGAGCTCACGTTTCGACCCTACTGAAAACACACCTTTTTTAAGGGTTAAATCGATCAATGCCATAATTTCGTCTTCACCGGGCAATTCAAAACCTATCTGCGTATCAAATCTTCGGATAAGGGCATCGTCTAGCATACCAACCTGATTGGTAGCTGCTATGACAATGGTGGATTGTGGAAGGTAGTCAAAAAGCTGAAGTATAGTATTTACTACCCGCTTCATTTCTCCATGGTCTTGGCTATAATCTCTCACTTTCCCCAAAGAATCAAACTCATCTAAAAATAATATACAATCCCCAGCAGCTGCCATTTTGAAAACCTTAGCTAAATTCTTGCTTGTTTCACCAAGTTTTGAAGAAACAATAGCACCAAGGTTGACCACCATGAGCATCTTTTCCAATTCACCGGCGATAATGTAGGAGGCAAGAGTCTTACCGCAACCAGAAGGGCCGTGAAATAATATTTTATGGGCAATGGGAAGGTCTAAAGCTTCTAAAAGGGATTTTTTTCGATGTTCCAGTATAAAATGATTCAGAGATTCCTTAATTCTTGGTTTACAAATAAGGTCTGATATGCGGTAATCAGAAGTAACCTGTTCAAGAATTAAATCATCTACTTTGTTTTGGGAAGGCTTATCAAATCTAATTCCCGAGCTAACTTTTGAAGCAGATCCAGTAGAGTGTACACGTATTGCTTCTTTCAGAATAGATTGTAATTGGATAGCCAAATTGGTTTTCTTTGTTTTTCTGGCATGATCTATCATCTCCTGAAGTGAAAACTTCAGTTTCTCCTGATCATTTTCCAGACCAAATCGGGCAATATCTTTGATAAAATCAAACTGTGTCAAAGGATTACAATTTTACTCTTTACTCAGGGCAAGTATAAAGCTTACCTGTAAACAAAGTACGTGTTTTTATATAAAACTATTACACAAATCTGTACTATTTTGTTCAATTCTGTTAAATCTCGAAATACCGTTTTGCTCCAATTCGGTTTATCCTTGATTCATGATAGCTTTTGAATTCCTATTTTCGGCCTTTTATTGTATCCAATTCTTGAGTCATTTGAGTTTAATTTCACTATGAATTCAATCTCTTGTTGATTTATTTCCTGTTGTGTTGCTGATTCTGATTCCCATAAAATCTCTTTCCGAATTGTAAAATCTTTTCTTTCTTCCCTTGTAAAGTCCTTTTCAATTAGTCTTCCGTCGGCACTTCCAAAATAATTTATACTATCTGTAATATCTTGACCAATGTAAATTTTACCATTCGGATAAGTAATTTTATAAATGACTTTCATTCTATTGGTTTTCATTCAAATACATTTTCAATTTGTTTTAAATTGAGCATCTATCTATACCTTAAACTGGCTTACTCTCGTGATTGGTATAATGCTGTCAAGTTTGTGACAAAAAGTGTATGAATCAATGCTTTCCTATTACCTCAAATTCTGCCTTGCAATGTCAATCAGGCGGGCCCGTCCGATTGGGGCATCCGGGCGGGCGCAACCCACAATCCAGGGAACTGGGGCCGAGCGTTAGGAAACCTTCCAGTGGAAGGTTTTAGTGAGGAGCCAGGATGCAGGGTAGGGGAAGACCCGTACTGCCTGTCCCGAGTATCGGGATACGGTGGCCCCGATTCTCAGGATAAATTGTGAGACCTGCCCGTCCGTTCAGGCGGGGGCACACCGTGAGCTTATGGCTCACGGTTGTCTACTCGATTGGGCATAGTAGTTTATTTAATCCCGCTTTGTTCAACTAAAAATATAATATTCGTCCCTGTTAAATTAATTCCATATCTTGTCATTTCATCATCAACTTTCTGAGGAACTTGTCCTTGTCCATGACCTCCTAATTTATTTCTAATTGTAGGGATGCCACTTTCAAGAAGATTTTGTAATGAAGTAAACTGATTTTGAGTAAAAGTTGGCACAAGTCCATTCTGAAAACAAATCTGTATTAGTTTTTTCGAAGTATCTGTCTGATTAAATGCCCATCCTTTTTCAATACAAATTACTTTAAGTGTACTTTCAAATGCTTTTAAACATTCAGTTAAGCATTCTTTATTTCTACCGTGTCGATAGTGTTCATGAGCTTTTAAATACTCTTCATTTGCCCCTTTAAATTTATTGTCCCACAATAATGATAAAGTTGGTTTTGTAATTTCGGAATGGATTATTGTTGAATCAACTCTAATTATTTCACTTGATTCAAATTGAAAACCAACTCCATGTTCCTTGAACCTGTCATTTAATTCACTAATTGCGTCGTCTGGTATTATTTTGATTTCTGTATCGTAAACATACTTTCGAAAATTTTCTTTAATAATCCGGTCAATATATTTAAATGACAATTCAATTACATCCATTGCTTTTTCAATATCAGCTGTTTGAAGTAAATGATTCAAAACGCACTCTTCGTCAGATTCTCGAAAACCTTTACCTAATGTAAAAACACCATACTCTTTACAAAGGGTTTCATGAATAAATTTAAAAGCCGCATTTGGTCGACTTGGGTGTCCATAAACTCCTTTGTCCGTGCCAAATGCGTCTCTAATAATGTGAACTATTTGAACTCTCAATGGCTCTGGAAGTTTATCATATACAAATATGTCAGGTACTTCACCTCTAAGTTTCTTTTGTCTTTTTGAAAAAATGTTAAATACTGCCATAATTTATCTGATATGCTGTGATTTCTACTATTGTGCCCAACGTCAGACCGTGAAAAAAGTCTCTCATTTTTCTTAGTTCAACGGTTTTTCATTTCCTCTAAAATTAGTAAATTTAGTTGTATTTGTTTTGATGACCACTAACAAATTTCCATGCACCACATCCTAGGAATAGACCGGTTTCAATTGACCTTCTCCCAAGTGTAGATTCCGATGATCTTGACCACCGATCCGGCTATCTTGACCACCCTTTGATCAAGGGTATTCAGTTACCGTTTTAATGGCGATTAAAGTTATCGTTTTTT
>NZ_BMYF01000043.1 GCF_014652135.1 Mongoliitalea lutea | reverse complement strand
GTTTGGGATTGCAAAAGTGCAACTCTTTTCCGCTTCCGCAAAACTTCAAACAAAAATAATTTATCCACTCAAGTAAAGAAGCTGAAAGTCAAGAAGAAAAATTTAAAAAATCCCCAACGAATGGTTTTCATCATTCATTGGGGATAGAGCAATCGGGTAGAATACCTGCCAAAAAATGTAATTCAGGTATCCTACGATAAGCTAAACTTACTTACACTTTACAAAACTTTCACACGTATATCCTTCCAGTAAATCTTAATTCCTCCACCATCATGGATCTGCAAGAGTATACTTCCTTCACCTTTACCGATAAGTTCATCCGTATAATCTACCATTTCCACTCCATTTAAATACGAAACAACTCGATCCCCTTTGACAACTATGCGCATGTGATTCCAATCACCATACCGTAAGGCTGCATCTTTTGAAGGGTCTGGCTTGACTAGCCATCCTCTACCATAGGACTCGTAAATACCTCCCGTATCCTGTCCTGGCGGCGCTACCTCCACCTGCCAACCGGAAACCTTTGTACCGTCTACTGTAGAACGGATAAAAATCCCGCTATTTCCATCGGCTTCTTGCTTGAATTGAGCCTCCAATTCAAAATCCTTGAATTGTTGCACCGTGCCTAGGTACCCATAATCTTTCTCCGGGCCACTTTCAGAAATCAATAGTCCATCCTCAACATACCAGAGCTCAGTGCCAAAAATCTGCCATCCCTCTAGATTCTTTCCATTGAAGAGGCTGATATATTCATCTTGTGCATAGGTTACTTTGACAAAGCAAAGCATCAGTGCACATAAAGAAAGTTGCTTGATCATAACTGACGGATTTTGATATTTTTAAACCAGGCTTCACTACCATGGTCCTGTAAAGCAATCAAACCCTTGGTCTGCTTAGCATAATCCGGAAAAGCATCCCACTTGCCACTATTCCGGCGAGCAGTCCAATCCTCTGATCCCGGAACAAAGGAGACTGTCTGTTTCCCATTTAGCCAATAGCTTGCTCCATTTTTGGTATAGATGATTTTCGAGGTATTCCACTCTCCTGCTTCTCTGACTACTCCTTCCAAATCCGGTGCATACATGCCATAATCAGCTGCCAAGGACTGCCAATCTTCTAACTTTTCCGGGAAACCCAACTGATCGATGACCTGATACTCTGGACCAGTCTCATAAGGTGCTTTATATTGTGGGCCTTCAACAACGTGATAAAATACACCACTATTTCCTCCTAGGGCAATTTTCCAAGTAAACTCTAACTCAAATTCATCAAAATCCACCGGCCCAAACACAATATCCCCACCAATATCACCTCCCAAGCCAAGTGCTTTTAATGCTCCATCCTCCACCGTCCATCCTTCGGGAAAGTCCGTCCCATTGAAGGCTCTCCAACCAAAGGGATCTTCCCCATCAAACAGCAACATCCAACCTGCCTCCTTTTCATCTTCGGTCAAAGCATTTTCCAAGACCATAACTTCCTCTTCAATTGCTTCTGTTTCTACGTCCTTTTCAGAAGCACAAGCTAACAATAGCCCACTAACCAAGAGGGCCGTCCATAAGTATTTCCATTTCATATTCATATCAATTGCATAGTTACGGGATCCCAAGTTATAAATTTGTTTTGGAAATAACTGTCATTACAAAGCAGCGCAGGAGCAGCTGCACGGAAGCCAAACTCAGGGTCTTCGGCAACAGTACCTCCTGTTCTGATGGCTTCAAACCAGTTTCCAAAATGATCATAATGCGCCCCTTTCCAACTTCTTTCTGCCGTGTACACCAATTCTTTGGGGGGTAAGATGGAGGCCCGCGCTTGCGACTCTCCTCTCAAACGTGCCTGTTCTTGTAGATAAGGATCATCAGATGCGAGGGATTGATTCATTTTTACAACAACTTCCTCCCATTTGACATCCATGGACCCTTTCGTACCAACGATTCTCAGATAAGTAGTGCCTGAGGTGCCGTCGACGAAGTTACATCTTAAGGATAAATTAAACCCAGGATGTTGTGGCGTATCAGGATAATCAAAACTTCCCAGTAATACATCGGGCACTTCCCTTCCATCTTTCCAATACCTCAATCCACCCATGGCTGATATCTTAGTAGGTCCATAGGAGTCAGTAATAAAATGTAAGCTAGAAAATAAGTGGACAAACAAATCTCCTGACATACCTGTGCCGTAATCCAAGTAATTTCTCCAACGAAAAAACCGTAAGGGATCCCATGAGAGTTGGTTGGTGTTGGAGATGTAGCGTTTCCAGTCCACCATCTGCTCATTTCCATCCTTGGGCAAGGCATATTGCCATGCACCCTCCGGTGACATGCGTGCCCAAAACCCTTCTGCATAGACGATATCCCCAATAGCCCCTTGCGCAAGTAGCTCTTTGGCCTTTTCATTACCCAAGGAAGACACTCCTTGGCTACCAACAATCATCACCTTTCCGGATTTTTTCCAAGCATCGATAACATCCTTACCTTCTTTGACCGAGTGTACCATTGGTTTTTCACAATACACGTGCTTGCCAGCATGTAAGGCATCTATGCTGATCTGTTTATGCCAGTGATCGGATGTTCCGATAATCACGGCATCTACATCTTTTCTTTTCAGCAATTCTTGATAGTCTTGGGTAACAAAAAGCTGACTTCCCCAACGGTTTTTGGCTGCATCCAACCGACCTTTATATAAATCGCATACCGCTACTAATGCTATATTTGGGTGTTGCAGGGCTGTTTGAGTATCTTCTACTCCCATACCTCCTGCACCAATCAAGCCAATACGAATAGTCTTGAGTTCTGTAGTGGACTTGGGAAAATTTCTGGTTAATAATGACTTTTCCTGTGAGGATGCTTCCAGTGCCATGGGGCTTAGTGCAGCAATTGCACTAGTGGCAGTTAGTTTTTTGAGAAAATGACGGCGATGTTGCTTCATATATTATTCGATCAATTAGCAATTAAGCGTAAAAGTTAATCGAATTTTTTATAAAAGAATATCTAAATTATAGAAATTTTTCAGTCGATAGCGTTTTCATTTCAACCACATGGTAATTCAAAAAAATTATAGTGGCTACAATTCAAGACTCATTTGGTGAATATATTCACATACTCCGTAAAATACCTTAACCTTCCCCCATACCAAGAAAATATTTCCCCATCAACCAACTGAATGTGCGTTTGCAGCAATTGGGTGGCAAATTCATCGATGGGCTTTTGCTTGAAGGGAAAAGGTTGGACAATCGTTATACAAACAACCGTTTGCAAAAATTATCATCAACCCTTAGAAACAACCTCTCCTGATATCATCAGCTTATGGACTTGGTCTTTGCAGGTAGTAATCACCAACACATGCTTTCTAAATGTACCCAAAGACTTTGCATCAAACTTTACTTTAATTTTTCCTTTCTCTCCAGCAGATAATTCTTTGGGGAACTCAACTGCCGTGCATCCACAGGTAGTGCTGACTTCGACAATCCGTATTTTTCTAGCGGAGGTATTTTCAATAGGAAACTCATGGAAAACCTCAATATTTTGAGCTATTTTCTCATAATTATAGTGTCTCCCTCCTGGAAATATGATTTCCGAATTAGTGAGAACCATGAATAAAGCTACTATAAGCCAATGAAGTCCCATAATGATTTTTTAATGCTAATACATTTGAATTTCCTTACGATTCCAATAATCATTGGAAAGCTTATGCCTACGCTTCAGCTCAGGTATGATATACAGCTGAATATTGGAAAAATCAGCAAATTGTTCGGACAGCGGTCTGTGTTGGGATAAATCGGAAAGAACTTTCTGTTCGTTGGGCAATGGTGGGAAAGAAGCATTTTCCCAAAACTTTGGAT
>NZ_BMYF01000042.1 GCF_014652135.1 Mongoliitalea lutea | reverse complement strand
AGTTAAGAGAATAAAAAAACAAATCGATAAATTCGGTCTGACAAATAAGGATTTAGGCCTCGAAATCAGCTCAAATTGAGGGATTTTGTTTACGTTAGTCAGAATTATTGGAACAGTACTTCAAAACTAACATTGTCTGACATTTTGACTGTATTTTTTGAGTGGAACAATTATTGAGATTATCCTTTGAAAATTATAGAATTAATATATGGAGATAGACTTACTCGAACTTCCAACAAAGGAGCTGATGGACAAAATTGGAGCTGGTAGCCATAAACCAGGTTCTGGGAGTGCTGCTGCTCTTAATGGTATTCTCAGTTGTAAGCTTATTCTAACCGTAATTGAACTAACCTTAGACCCCAAAAGAGTAAAAACATATGGAAATTGCTCAAAAGAGTTTAGTGAAATAAAATCAAAAATTGGAGAAACAATTGGACCAAGGCTTGAAGAATTGTTTAAAGAAGATGCTAGACAATTTGATAAGGCAATTCAAAAAAGGATTGAACGGGACAATGAGCAAAACCAACAAGTGAAAAATCAACTTCAGGAAAATGCACTGTTAGAGTTAAAAAAATCAACCGAATTACCCATTGAAATAGCGGACTTATGCATAGAACTTGCTAAAAGCGCAATAATTGTTTTCAACAAAGGTTTCAAGGCTGCACGAGGCGACTCTGGGGTTGCTTTAAGTAGTGCTCTTTCTGGTTTGACTGGGTGCTTGTCAATAATTAGTTTAAATCTTCAATCCTTCCCAAAAAGCATTTGGACTGATAAAATAAAAATCAAAAGAAATACTCTCAGAAAAGAATACGAACTATTGACTACTGAGAATGTTAAATTAATGAATATTCTAGACGAAGAAGCTGATACCAAGAATGATTTCCTTGCTGAGTTTGTTGAAATTAGAAAAATGTTCTTTGGTAATAGTAGATTAAAAGACTCGGATATAGAAACATTGGCAAGAAGAATACAAAATGCACTTTGGACGTATCAAGATTTAATATGGCCAACTGGCTCACCAATAAATCTTCTCGGAATTTTGAAACCTGAAAAAGTTATTCAACTTCTCAAATTTGCTTTTCACAAAGTTGACACGTTAGGTGTAAATGAGTCAAACGAAGAAATTGCAGGCATTATCAATAATCAAGACTTTACAATTCACATTTCATTAATGTATGCTCCAGAAGTAGTTAATTTTACTACTGCCCATGAATTAGGACATGCATTGTTACATGACCAAATCGAATTACATAGAGATATTCCTTTAGATGGTTCAGAAATTGCAAAAAATCGTTCAATAGTTGAACGGCAAGCAGACAAGTTTGCTGCATATTTCTTAATGCCAAGTAAAACAGTAAAACAATTATTTCAAGAATTTTTCCAAACAGAACAATTTCAGATTAATGAAAATACATCTCGAATGTTGGCAAATTGTTCGCCTGCCGAGTTAAGAAAAACAATTCGTGATCAGCGTGACCTTTCTCGACTTATTGCCAAGTGTGAATTTTATAACATAAGACCATTTCGATCATTATCGAAGATTTTTAATGTGTCGGTTGAAGCAATGGCAATCCGACTTGAGGAACTAGATTTAATAAAATACTAAGAACATATAAGGGCTAAACCGAAGTGTAGCGCAGCGGAATTTCGGAATTAGCCCCGCGTAATCCCGATAGCTATCGGGATTACGCGGGGTTGAGTGGAGATTTAGCTATGGGGATTAAAAGTTTGGAGATGCCAGTACCTACCTATTTAGGTACTATCAAGTTAAATAAATCAGCATGAATTTTGTTATGTTTGGCTTATAGCATAATTTTGTCACAACAAATAACTCTTATTTCAGTTTTAAAATAGAGTTAAAAACATAAATCCTATGAGTACGATTTTAGAAAATTTAGTAAAGTATTTTCAGAATAATTCAAGAGCTGAAATTGATAAGGATTGGGTCGATTCTGAAAAATACGATCAAATAGGTCCGAAAATTAGTGATTTTTTAGAACAGTCTAAGTTGTTTTATGTAATTGAACCACAGGACTCTTACTGGGAGTTCAATTGTTTAAATAATATAATTAAAAATCCGGAGTTTTCTTCGGATTTTTTTTATTTTAGCATTTAACTAAGCACTGTAGATTATTAAATTCATATGCAAAAAGCAGCATTTTCTTTAGAACGCTATAGATTTGAAAAGGTCTTTATTGATTTTTCTAATAAAACATCAAATGATTTAAATATAGGCTTTGTGCCATCTGGTAAGTTTTATAAAGATAAATCATTATATGAGTTGAATTTTGTTTTTGAAGCACACACTGAATCTTCAGAACAGCCTTTTGTGAAAATTGAATGCATAGCCGAGTTTCAATTTGAGGATAACGTAGATTTTGACGCGATTCCAACATATTTTTACCGGAATAGCATTGCGATATTATTCCCCTATATAAGGGCATTTATTGGGACGGTAACACTTCAGGCAAATATTCCTCCAATCGTTTTGCCAACCATGAACTTGTCATCATTAGAAATCCCGTTAAGAGAAAGCACAAAACAATCTTAAAAATATTCTTTTCGTGAAAAAAAAACTCTATATCAAACATTAGAAGATAGAGGGAATCCTGATTATATAGAAGCTCATGCTCCTTTTCTTTGTAAGTGGAGAAATACTTGGTTAGGAGATGGGTATTACTTTTGGGATACTTTTATTGAGAATGCACATTGGTGGGGTGAAGTAAGGTATAGTAATACTTATGTTATTTGTAAAGCAACTTGTGATTATGATCCTATAAAATGCTTTGACTTGGTAGGAGATACTGAACATATGCTTGATTTTAACAATACTATTGAGTTTTTAAGAAGCCAAAAATTAATTACTGATGACACAACAGTTGCTCGTGTGTTGGAATTTTTAAAAAGAAAAACAGGCGCTTTTAATTATGAGGCTATTCGAGTTTATGGAATAAAATCAATATCTGAACATAAAGAAGCCTATAGAAAGTATAGACATCGATTAATCTTTGAATTATCAAAACCTCAATACCTAGATTACAAACCTGCGATTCAAATTTGTCTCTTTAAAAAAAATAGCCTAAACCTGAGAGATATTAAAATTGAATATCCTGATGAATACAATTCGGATGCTGTAATATGAACTACCTATAAAAATGCAAACCCTGAAGTCTCTAGCAAGCCATCATGTCCTGTTGACTACTAAGTTTAAGAAAATGAAAACAATAAATACAAAATATCATGATTGATTAAATTGCAAAATTAGTGCTAACAGGTGGAATTAAAGAATCTATCAGTTTATTTTTCGAAAAATTAAAAAAAGGAATAATTAAAGAAAATGATAAACCAGCCATTATTGAAGCTACTACCTCAATTCAGCAAGCGAATATTAAGACAAAAAACTTTATTTCAGATAATGGATATCTCAGAAATGAAGAACTTACCAAGTTATGGTTGATTGCATTAGAAAAAGTCGTTAAAGCTAGAATTGATGAAAATCTTCCTGAATATTTATTTCATAAGTCAAGATTCTGGGGAGAACCCAAAGACTGGCTCAATAATCCTGAAACACTTAGATTATTACCAAAGCTAATTGAACTGGACAAGAAATGTGAAATGCTTCTGATGACTTTAAAAAAATAAAAGCTGCTGCTAACATATAAGGGCTAAACCGAAGTGGAGCGCAGCGGCACTTCGACAGGCTCAGTGACCTAATTTCGGAATTGGCCCCTGTTGACAGAAGTGTAGCGGGGTTGAGGGGAGGTTCCATGATTTTAGATTTTAGAAGTTAGATTGTAGGTTGAGTTATCGGGGTTGTTAGGGTTGTCTAGTTGTCATGGTTGTCAAACACGCCCCGAGTCTTGGTTCTTGCTTCTTGCTTCTTGCTTCTTAACACGCCCTGAGTCTAGCGTCTCGCATCTAGTATCTCGCCTCTCCACTTGTGTATATTCCGATCCATCTTGACCACCTGTTCCGGTGATGCTGACCACTTTTTT
Source organism: Mongoliitalea lutea (assembly GCF_014652135.1). Taxonomy (GTDB): domain Bacteria; phylum Bacteroidota; class Bacteroidia; order Cytophagales; family Cyclobacteriaceae; genus Mongoliitalea; species Mongoliitalea lutea. The sequence goes on along the minus strand of NZ_BMYF01000042.1, from coordinate 50 downwards.
CCGATGATGTTGACCACCCCTTTTAGGGGCCAATAACTTCTTCTAGGGAT
>NZ_BMYF01000041.1 GCF_014652135.1 Mongoliitalea lutea | reverse complement strand
GTTTCAGACCATGCGTCAACTGAGACTTACTTATGGGGAGGCGGAGCAGCTGTTCCGTAGGATGGTATTTAATGTTTTGGCACGTAACTGTGATGATCATACCAAGAACTTTGCTTTCCTAATGGATCAGGAGGGGAGCTGGAGTCTTTCTCCTGCCTATGATATTTGCCATGCTTACAGGCCTGACAGTGTCTGGGTCAGTCAGCATTGCCTGAGCATTAATGGTAAAAGGAAAGATTTTTTGATGGACGATTTTTTGGCGATAGCCAAGCAAAATTCTATCCGTAACCCACAAGGCATTATCCAGGAAGTACAGGAGGTCGTTTCCAATTGGATGGACTATGCCAGTAGATACAAAGTCAGTGAAAGGCTTGCTGAGGCTATTGCTGCTACTTTGGTAAAGCTGGTGTAGGGGCGAATTTTTATTCATTGATTCTATTTCCTAAAAGATATTTCCATAATTTCTATGCTAGGGAATTGAGGTTCCATAAGTAAATCCGTTTTTAATAATTTAAGAGTTCCTGATCATTTTTCTTGAAACTAAAAAAAGTTTTTATTTGGAAAACATTAAATTAACCTATAAAATAAGTTTATAATTATTAGAACCTGCGAAGTATTTAGAATGTTCTTCGGTTTTTTAAGTATTTTTTGGTCTCAAACTACTGTATTACAGGGTGTTACTAGGAGTTATATTTTTGGAATTCTAAAAAAAAAATCTTAAGTTTTATAACTTTTGGTAGTAAATTCAAAAACCACTATTCGATAAAATCAATTAAAAAATAAAACCTGAGAATTATATGTACAGAAAACTAATTGTTTTGATTATAGCTTCTTTTTTTAGCAGTTATTTGAATGCACAGGAAAACAGCCTGTACTATTATGGGTATAAAACTAAATATGTCTTGACTACTGATTCATCACACTCTGTTTTGATTCCCAAAGATGAAAGACTTATAAAAGATATATCTGATTTACCAGAAAGCGTTAGGAACCTGAAAAATTTAACATCAATCGTGAATAGAAAAGAATTCCTGGTTGAAATTTCTGATAAATCCATAATCAAAAATCAGGACATAAAAGATTTTGATGTGATTCCAATTATGTTTCATAAAGAAAACTTAATGATTCCTACGGGATTAATCAATTTGCTTCCAAAAGAAGGATCAAAAATTGATGATATCTCGGCTGTAACGGATTATAAATTTACAATTGTAAAGAAAAATGATTATGGAAGTTTAATGATAAAACCTGATAATGTCAGTGACTTATTCCTTTTATCAAATCAAATCTACGAAAGTGGTTTAGTAGAATGGTGTGAACCTGATTTCCTTGTAAGCATTGTCAAGCACCAATCCGTTACGCCTACGGATCCGTTGTTTCCGCAACAATATTATCTCAACCAGCCAAACAATATTGATATAAATGCTCCGCAGGCTTGGGCAATAAGCAGGGGAGTGCAACCCGTCAGGGTAGCAGTGATTGATGATGGTGTTGAGGCACATGAAGACCTTGCCGGCAGGGTTGTCCCCGGATTTACTTCTCCAAATAATAATGGGGGTGGAGCTCCTGTAAATAATCCCCCTCCAGGAGTAGTTCTTGGACATGGCCAAGCATGTGCTGGGATCTTAGGAGCTACGCATGACAATGTTGGCATTTCAGGGGTTTTTCCTGGCAGTACTATAGTTCCAATTAATATTTTTACAAATTGGATATTTAATCCTTTTACAGGACTTTTTCAATCAGTAATAACATTTGAAAATGCCGCTGCTGCCATAAATTGGGCATTTAATCCTAATGGGGGTAATGCTGATGTAATCAGTAATTCTTGGGGCTTTGCTGGTACAGATTTTCCTAATTCAGGACCGGTTATCAATGCTATTAACAATGCCCAAAACAATGGAAGGGTACGGAATGGAGTGGCCCTGGGAGTCCCTGTGATATTTTCATCAGGGAATTTCCATCCAACTCCGGGATGTGGTTTTCCGGATTGCTTTAATGGAGTGGCTTTTCCTGCAAATGTAAACGGGGTAATAACTGTGGGAGCTATTGACCGCAATGGAGCCATTTGGAACTACAGCAGCAGAGGTCCTCAGATGGACTTGGTGGCACCAACGGGAAATGTTAATAATCTGGGTGATCTCGTTACAACTGATAGAATGGGTAATCTTGGTTACAACAATGGTAATTATACCTTTACATTCGGAGGTACATCCGGTGCTGCACCCCAGGTTGCAGGAGCTGCCGCACTGATGATTTCAGTTAATCCGAATCTTACATTGACCCAAATAAGAAATATTTTAAGAAACACAGCCACCGATATGGGGCCTTCCGGGTTTGACAATACTTTTGGGTATGGAAGGTTAAATTTAGAAGCCGCACTGAAGGCATCTTTACCTACCATCATAGGAAATAGTCTTCTTTGCACTTCCAATAATAATTACACTCCCAGTTTTGCTATTCCAAATACTACAGCTTCATGGCAGGTTACCCCGCCTGGTTTTTTTGCTACCGGTGGCGGTGCTGCAACCAGTGGGAACGGAACAACAGCCACCCTAAGAGCGGCTTCAAATTTTGGAGGTCAGGCAACCATTGAATTCACATTTACAGGGCCATTAGGTCAGGCCAATGTCAGAAGAAATATCTGGGTAGGTACACCACATATCACAAATATGCGGGTCAACAACCAGCCAGTATTTCCAAGCCAATCTGTATCTTTGTGCCCCGGCAACCATTGGCTTAACGTGACCCCTGTTGGTGGAAATGCAGGAGCCGCTACTTGGACTGTACCACAGGGTGTACCCCATTGGATTGGGAACAATACCATGGATTTTACTTTCCCATCAAATATGTCTTCAATTACAATTTCCGCAAGATCTTCGAATTCCTGCGGTCAGGGTGTAAACTATAACTTTTTCCTCATGAGACAAAACTGGAATTGCCCCAGTTCATTTGCAGTGGTCGCCTACCCCAATCCTACCAGTGATGTTTTGAATATTGAAATGATTCCTCTTTCCCATGATGTATCCAAAGATGATGCTCCAATTATTTATTCCGCAATTTTGCTGAATTCAGATGGCAGGGAAGTTTCAAAGGGATTTAGGGAAGGATCGAAAATTGTATTTGATGTCAGCCACCTGAAAAGGGGAGTTTATTTCATCCATGTTATAGTGGACGGGGAAATGATAAGAGAGCAAATCGTAATTGAATAAAGAAAAAACACATCTTTTTTTAGAAATTATTTATGGTTTCCTTTTTGTCGAAACACATTTAGATTCAAAGTAAGGATTAAAGTGGAGTTAACTTTCAATTAAATATAAAGTAAAAAAACCAATAAGAATAGTTGAATCTATGAAGGATGTATTATTATAATACTACTTTGGATAAATAAACTATAAAAAATAATTAAACAATCTTGTCGCATCTTTATCAAGAATTACGTCTAAGTATTAATGAAAACCATTAAACTGCCCCTATGAAAAAATTTCTGAAAGGTTTTTGTCAGGTATTATTGATACTTTTGACTTTTGGCTGCCTGAATCCTGAAGACGATAATTCAGGACAATGCGTTGAAGGGACCATTCCATTTGTTTATTATAGATTAATTTTTCCTGACTGTTATCGAAAAACCTTTTGGATTGAGGTTTTGGGTGCAGAAAAAATTGGGAAAAGTGTAACCATACCGAAAATTCAAAGAGGTGAGCATCCAGAACCTGCTGTAAAATATTTTAACGTGATTGAAGCAATAATTCCAGATTATAATTTTGATGAAACTTTATTGGAAAGCCTGCAAGGTTCTTCTATTTATTTTGAATACAGATATGCGTCGAAAGAAGAAATATCGGATGTAAGAAATGATAGCCCATGTAAGGAAATCTATGATTATTTTGAATTACCGGTGATAGTAATTACCCGATTTTCTTTTGAATCCTGTCCCAAACATTCGGAAAATCAATAAAAAACTGATGTACAATTGGAATTTAATCAAGCTGTAAACAGGTTGTACCTAAACTTTTTTTAAAAAAAATATGGGAAGTTTTGGTTAGGATATCAGATTTAAACTATTTAAGTCCAAATCTTGTAAAAAGAAAGAAGCCGACGAATTTTTCCTAAATTCCGCCGACTAAACCCAAGTTGATATTAAAGGGTTTTTATTTTTTCACCGGAATGATCCGTTCGGGGCAGACCTTGCAGGAGGTTGGATTTGAACATTGGTTGATCAAGTTTGACGGGGTCAATGACACACAATTTGGAGAGACCTTTGG
>NZ_BMYF01000040.1 GCF_014652135.1 Mongoliitalea lutea | reverse complement strand
TTGTAGCAAAGAGTAATTACCGGACTTACCAACCGATCCGGAATTGGGTCGCATTGGATGCTAAGATGGTGTTTTTGTATAAGTGCTGACCCAGATTTGTAATCTAAGTCCGTAGATACATGAGGATTTGTAATCCTCTAGGCTAACCTTTTTAAAGTTTAAGAATTTTTGGCTTAACAAGACGGTTTTCCTTAGGAGATTGCAAATCTCCGTTTATCTGTTTCCCGAAATTGCAGATTTTGAGAAGAGGGGGGTACGAAGAATTTTTTAATTCTTGTATGATGCGGTTAAGAGGAGAAGTTAAGTTTCCGCATTGGGATAATCCTGCCCTACAGTCTGGCCCCTCACTAAAAACCTTCACAGAAGGTTTTTTTAACGTTCGGTCCTAATTCCTGTATGGTGCGATTGAGGGTCTGAATGTAGTTAGGAGAGCAGATGCTTTTGCTTAATTTCAATTCCTGTATGGTGCGATTGAGGGAATGCCGTCAACGCTTTTTCAGTGTTCAATAACCGATTTCAATTCCTGTATGGTGCGATTGAGGGTGCAAGCTTAGAACCATGCGTAATTAACCTTTCCATATTTCAATTCCTGTATGGTGCGATTGAGGGAATCAGAAAGTTCTTCACTTCCTCCGTCAAACAAGATTTCAATTCCTGTATGGTGCGATTGAGGGTGATACAGGCAAGACCGCTGATGATTGGGATGCACTATTTCAATTCCTGTATGGTGCGATTGAGGGACGTTTTAGCGTACAAACTTTGTACGCTTTGTAAATATTTCAATTCCTGTATGGTGCGATTGAGGGAAGGATGCACAAATCCCTTCGGTGGCTTCTTGCCTAATTTCAATTCCTGTATGGTGCGATTGAGGGTTGAGAGTAGTTTAGGTGAAGCTCGTCACGTCTTATATTTCAATTCCTGTATGGTGCGATTGAGGGGGCAGTTTTAACAGGATATCCTGGGATGTTAAACTTATTTCAATTCCTGTATGGTGCGATTGAGGGCTTCCAATTATGCGCTTAATCTGATGGCTGAGGAAAATTTCAATTCCTGTATGGTGCGATTGAGGGTGGTGGAACTGATCCGTTCCTTGATCATGTCAGTCTATTTCAATTCCTGTATGGTGCGATTGAGGGGAGATTAGAATTAAGGAATATGTTAGGTTCTAAACTATTTCAATTCCTGTATGGTGCGATTGAGGGTTACCATTTTTTGAATTTTACCATCGAAAGAAAGCGATTTCAATTCCTGTATGGTGCGATTGAGGGCCTAGCAGGCCTAAGGATCACTAATCCTGAGAATAAATTTCAATTCCTGTATGGTGCGATTGAGGGCCTCAGGAAACCAGTTGAGCATCTCGACTAAGAAAAATTTCAATTCCTGTATGGTGCGATTGAGGGTGCCAAGCTAGAGGACTGGCAGGATTACTATAAGTTATTTCAATTCCTGTATGGTGCGATTGAGGGGAGATTAGAATTAAGGAATATGTTAGGTTCTAAACTATTTCAATTCCTGTATGGTGCGATTGAGGGTGCCCAAGCTGTCGGTCTGCATCCCGTCAAAGAGCAATTTCAATTCCTGTATGGTGCGATTGAGGGAACATTTGCCCAGTTCAGAAATGCAGTGGTATGGTTATTTCAATTCCTGTATGGTGCGATTGAGGGGATGGTACTGTGCTGCTCTACCTTCGGGTAATCATATTTCAATTCCTGTATGGTGCGATTGAGGGAATTTTATCAATCACAAAACAGAACAGGACAAGAAAATTTCAATTCCTGTATGGTGCGATTGAGGGCTTTTGGAATGGGTATTGCATTATATTGGCATCTTTATTTCAATTCCTGTATGGTGCGATTGAGGGGATTGCCACTGGTGATCGTAAGAAAGTGTACATGCTATTTCAATTCCTGTATGGTGCGATTGAGGGCGCATTACTTCGCAAATTTGGAAGACATAGAATTAGATTTCAATTCCTGTATGGTGCGATTGAGGGTAGGCCGCATCAAAAAGGAGCAATTGCACGAATCATATTTCAATTCCTGTATGGTGCGATTGAGGGCCTCTCATTTCGTAGTTGTTTGGATTGGTTGATAAGATTTCAATTCCTGTATGGTGCGATTGAGGGTGTTTGTTAATATCCCATTTGAAACACAATTTCCTTATTTCAATTCCTGTATGGTGCGATTGAGGGTATGGAAAGGCTTTCGCATGAATATCAAATAACCAATTTCAATTCCTGTATGGTGCGATTGAGGGTTTGATAGGCCTCAACTCATAAGGGGTGGATCTAAATTTCAATTCCTGTATGGTGCGATTGAGGGATGAAGAAATTTTGCAAAAAGTCACAGCTCAATTATATTTCAATTCCTGTATGGTGCGATTGAGGGCTTAGATTTAGATAGGTCTTTCAAATTTGAACCGTATTTCAATTCCTGTATGGTGCGATTGAGGGTTGCAGTAGGTGGGGCTATTTCATTAATTCCTACATATTTCAATTCCTGTATGGTGCGATTGAGGGAGTTCAATGATGGTGGATCCGTCTCAGTAGAAAAAAATTTCAATTCCTGTATGGTGCGATTGAGGGACGAGTGAAACCGAGGTATCAATGATTGAAATCCAAATTTCAATTCCTGTATGGTGCGATTGAGGGTATAATATCGCCACCGCTCCCGATAGCCTCACCGATATTTCAATTCCTGTATGGTGCGATTGAGGGGTGCGAATTCGAGTTGGGGAGCCTTATTTGGATCATATTTCAATTCCTGTATGGTGCGATTGAGGGTCTTGGATTTGGAAAGGTCTTTCAGGTTTGAACCGTATTTCAATTCCTGTATGGTGCGATTGAGGGTTAGGCGGGTTACCTGTAAACGAGGTAGGCGATATATTTCAATTCCTGTATGGTGCGATTGAGGGGTTAACGTTACAGTTGAGACCTCGGATATAGTTAAATTTCAATTCCTGTATGGTGCGATTGAGGGGCTAAATCTAAAGCGGCTTTTTGCGTTCTATCAAATATTTCAATTCCTGTATGGTGCGATTGAGGGTAGACTGGAATATGGCGATAGGAATAGCGATATAATATTTCAATTCCTGTATGGTGCGATTGAGGGTGTTTTTTGTGCATTTGACCAACAAATGTACTTGATATTTCAATTCCTGTATGGTGCGATTGAGGGTCCCGATTGGTTACCTATGCCCGAACTGACAACTTCATTTCAATTCCTGTATGGTGCGATTGAGGGCAGGCGTCGGGGTGAAGTCAGCGGCATTGATCTGATATTTCAATTCCTGTATGGTGCGATTGAGGGTTGCATGGTCCATCATCATGTCCTCGAGGTAGCAGTATTTCAATTCCTGTATGGTGCGATTGAGGGCTCGACCGATTTTGGTTTGCGCATGAGGATGATATATTTCAATTCCTGTATGGTGCGATTGAGGGACAGCCGAATATGATCGCCTACGAGCTAAATTAAAATTTCAATTCCTGTATGGTGCGATTGAGGGCACAACTAGCAACATTGACTGGGGTGATGGAAGCACATTTCAATTCCTGTATGGTGCGATTGAGGGTTTTTACTTTTATCGTAATTTATTACTTTTATTTCAATTCCTGTATGGTGCGATTGAGGGTCAACCCTAAGAATGCCACTCGGTAACATCAAACTCATTTCAATTCCTGTATGGTGCGATTGAGGGTCGGCCTCTACATACTTTTGGTAATCCTTCTATCCAATTTCAATTCCTGTATGGTGCGATTGAGGGAGCACAAATAATGGTTCAATCAACGACTAGGTTTAAATTTCAATTCCTGTATGGTGCGATTGAGGGTTCGACAGATGCAAATAACGCTATCGAGTTGGGTAGATTTCAATTCCTGTATGGTGCGATTGAGGGTTGGCAAGCTCATAGCCATTATCGTTGCTATGCCATATTTCAATTCCTGTATGGTGCGATTGAGGGTATAATATCCCCGCCGCTTCCAATTGCTTCACCGATATTTCAATTCCTGTATGGTGCGATTGAGGGCAGATTGGAGCTAACTAGTAGCACAATCTATTTCCAATTTCAATTCCTGTATGGTGCGATTGAGGGTGGGGGATTCAATGGCATGGCTTCCCTTATAATTTTATTTCAATTCCTGTATGGTGCGATTGAGGGACACATCCAATCCAAATGGAAGCGCCTCCGAAAGTGATTTCAATTCCTGTATGGTGCGATTGAGGGTTGGGGGGATTTGGTGCATCGCTATCCGGTAGGCGAATTTCAATTCCTGTATGGTGCGATTGAGGGCCGGATAATAACCTTGGATTGATCACTCCTGCAAAATTTCAATTCCTGTATGGTGCGATTGAGGGAATGGCTGTAAGGTCTAAAAAGAACGGTTCTGTTAAATTTCAATTCCTGTATGGTGCGATTGAGGGTTTATTAATTGTACTGGTATAACCTCGATTCCTATATTTCAATTCCTGTATGGTGCGATTGAGGGTGGTTAACCTTTTAATCTTTTCTTCCTCAATTAATATTTCAATTCCTGTATGGTGCGATTGAGGGTTTTCATTCAGGGTTATTTGAGAGTGAAGAATATTTATTTCAATTCCTGTATGGTGCGATTGAGGGTTCCTAGAATAACCGCTATAATTGCGACTATTGCGAATTTCAATTCCTGTATGGTGCGATTGAGGGAAAAAGGCAGCACGTAGAAAAGCGAAAAAGGATATATTTCAATTCCTGTATGGTGCGATTGAGGGTCTCAAGGAGGTTTTTTTGAAACAGCATTTAACATATTTCAATTCCTGTATGGTGCGATTGAGGGAGTCTATTCGTTAAAGAAATAGACTCCTCTAACTCCATTTCAATTCCTGTATGGTGCGATTGAGGGTTTGGTTTTAAAAACATTGTCTTCCAGTCAGTCAAATTTCAATTCCTGTATGGTGCGATTGAGGGATTCGAAGTACTCCAAAGGGTATTCAATATGGTACTATTTCAATTCCTGTATGGTGCGATTGAGGGTCAAGCCTATCTTAGGAAATGACCTTTGGGATGTATATTTCAATTCCTGTATGGTGCGATTGAGGGCTTCTAGCACTTCTCCTTCCTCTGTGTGGTAAGTATATTTCAATTCCTGTATGGTGCGATTGAGGGACTCCTACAGTGATGGAACATTTTCTCGTAAGCCATATTTCAATTCCTGTATGGTGCGATTGAGGGCTAGGTAATATTTTGCACTTAAAGCAGGATTAATCTATTTCAATTCCTGTATGGTGCGATTGAGGGTTCGTCAGATGCAATTTTATTAACCGACAATGCTCTATTTCAATTCCTGTATGGTGCGATTGAGGGTTTCTTCTCCGTAGCCAAAAAGATCACGGGCATCTCATTTCAATTCCTGTATGGTGCGATTGAGGGCTAGGTAATATTTTGCACTTAAAGCAGGATTAATCTATTTCAATTCCTGTATGGTGCGATTGAGGGTTTTGACCATGGTCGGGAAGATCTTAACTACTCCGTATTTCAATTCCTGTATGGTGCGATTGAGGGTTTTTGATTAGCGATCGTGATATAAGCTTCTTTTCCATTTCAATTCCTGTATGGTGCGATTGAGGGTTCGATTAATGAATCTGCTAATAACGCCATCTCAAAATTTCAATTCCTGTATGGTGCGATTGAGGGAACAAATGATTTACAATGCTTAATCAATCTTTGGAAATTTCAATTCCTGTATGGTGCGATTGAGGGTGAATTTTCATTTTTGAAGCCGTATAGCTTAACAAGATTTCAATTCCTGTATGGTGCGATTGAGGGATGCCTTGTTTAGAAATGATGATCCACTATTACCAGATTTCAATTCCTGTATGGTGCGATTGAGGGCCAGCTTACCGCAAGTCAAGACTTGATCACAGCGAGATTTCAATTCCTGTATGGTGCGATTGAGGGCCTTGTGGGAATGCGATGTTAGCGGCTGTTTTTATATTTCAATTCCTGTATGGTGCGATTGAGGGTTGCGTTCCTGCTTTGAAATCCCCCATGATTTTCAAATTTCAATTCCTGTATGGTGCGATTGAGGGTTGCTAACATCGTCTGGTTAGTCAGGCATCTTGACAGATTTCAATTCCTGTATGGTGCGATTGAGGGTAGATGGCTGCATATCGTCTATCACCTACTACCAACATTTCAATTCCTGTATGGTGCGATTGAGGGTTTGCTTCATCGATCGTGAGATTCAAACCTATTTTATTTCAATTCCTGTATGGTGCGATTGAGGGCTTGGAGGTAGATCGCTTTGAGTCATTCTTCAAGGGATTTCAATTCCTGTATGGTGCGATTGAGGGAAAAGATATCCATCAGTATCCCAAATCTGAAGGATAATTTCAATTCCTGTATGGTGCGATTGAGGGCCACTGACCACGATCACCGTAAGGCATGGATGAGGATTTCAATTCCTGTATGGTGCGATTGAGGGTGCATTCTTAGCTTCAATCGCTACTGTTTCAGCGTTATTTCAATTCCTGTATGGTGCGATTGAGGGTTTTGCTTCATCGCCTCGACCTGTGGAGTAGTTAAATTTCAATTCCTGTATGGTGCGATTGAGGGAAAGAGAGTAAAACCTATGCTCTTTTTCGTTTTTAGATTTCAATTCCTGTATGGTGCGATTGAGGGCGTGAGAGGGTTTACTCTGTTAACCATGTATTCAAATTTCAATTCCTGTATGGTGCGATTGAGGGTATGATGAGTCTACTGCTAAGTTCAAGTATTACACATTTCAATTCCTGTATGGTGCGATTGAGGGTTGGAAGATTACCCGGAAGGCCTGCCAATCAGCAGAATTTCAATTCCTGTATGGTGCGATTGAGGGGCGCATTCAAATCAGAGATAGTATCCTCACTCGCTGATTTCAATTCCTGTATGGTGCGATTGAGGGATGCCATATTGCCTTATATACAAGTGCCGGTGGCATATTTCAATTCCTGTATGGTGCGATTGAGGGCGACAGATACACGCTATTTCTGATTGGATTGACTTAATTTCAATTCCTGTATGGTGCGATTGAGGGCGCTATAAGCCGCTTTGGTGCCTGTAGAATAGGCAAATTTCAATTCCTGTATGGTGCGATTGAGGGGTGGTATTTCAAGCCTTGTATCTGCAAATAGAACTGATTTCAATTCCTGTATGGTGCGATTGAGGGCGGGAGGGCCAAAGTGAAAGAGGTGTGGAAAGAACTATTTCAATTCCTGTATGGTGCGATTGAGGGAATAAGGTAAACAGCAATCAGTAACCAATGCTTTTATTTCAATTCCTGTATGGTGCGATTGAGGGTCGTCGAAACGGAATACTAAAATAGGCCTTTTTGAATCAATCTGGCTGTTTTAGATGATTAATTTATTGGTGAAAATGCGTCGATCTTAAATGCTCTATTTTATCCCTAGCTTCGACAATTTTTTAATATGTTGTTCGTCAGTACTTTATCAGTATATTAGGTCATGAGGATTTGACCTTTTTTCTTTTTTGCTACCTTCGACAACTAAAGAAAAGTATCCAAATCATTTTTTTCCTGACCAATAACTTCCTTATCCAGCCACTTTTCTTCCCTACTTTTAAATACAATTAAGCTATCTTCTTCGATTTTCATGATTTTTTTTGCGTTGATAATTAACTCTTTGTATTTCACCTCTGTAATTTCTCCTTCAAATACTGAATTCTGAATCCAGTTCAAGTATTTTCTGCAAAGTTTCAGCATCTTGCCAACTCGCTTTTCTCCGATATCGTAAACTAGAATGATGTACATGGTTGAATTATTGAATTAAAGAATTACTGAATCACCCAAACCCATCAATCCTTCAGCCCTTCAGTACTTTACCCCTTCATTTATTTAATTTTGAATCACTAGTGTCCGACTAAAGTCGGCCATTAGTGAAAATTGTTTGAAAGGAATAAATATAGCTACTCTTTCTGTTATGAATGAAAAGTAAGCCCCTAT
>NZ_BMYF01000039.1 GCF_014652135.1 Mongoliitalea lutea | reverse complement strand
AAAAAACGATAACTTTAATCGCCATTAAAACGGTAACTGAATACCCTTGATCAAAGGGTGGTCAAGATAGCCGGATCGGTGGTCAAGATCATCGGAATCTACATTAAGTTGTAAACAGCAAGCCAAAGTAAGTTTTCAGGATCTTCAGGCAAGCCAAAATACAACGCTCCGTAAATCGCTGTTTTTGGTGCTTCAACAAGCGCAACAGGGTTCTGCTTGTACTTACTCAACAAGTGTTCACCAAACAAGCAATTAAAAAAACCTTCCTGCTTTCCATAGTTCATGTACTTGGTAAGCCATTCAGGCAAGGGCTTGTTCTGTTGCTTCAACCCGTTGAAAATAACCCTGTCAAGCTTATCTGTTCCTGTTGTATGGTTGCACTTATCAAACTGCTTAACTTGTACAGCATGAACGTTCCTATTCTTGTCTATGTACGGGAATGTAACCGCCCCTTGTCTGTACCCTTTTGTTACTGTACCCAAATAGTACAGGGAAATAATCTGCTCCACATCTTCAGGGCTGAAAGGGAAAGAAATAGTATTCAAAAGATTCTGAATAAATGTATTTTGGCTATATCCTTTTAAAGTATTTTCGAATACCTGAATAGGAAAGTAAACAAGCTCAAGAACCTTGTTCTGTTGTACCTGAATACCCCTGTTTTTTAGCCCCTGAAAGGTTAGATTCCTGTTTTGACTATCATAGTGCCTTTTATCTGATTCGCTCCATTTAAGCCCCTTAAAATCGCTTGATTCTGAAAGAATAAATTCAGCTACAAAACAGCCATTGGGCAAGGTTTCAAATACAAGGCTTTTCGGGAAATAGAACTTTAAGCCTTCTTGAATTATCAATACTGAATTTTTATGTTCCTGAATTGATTCAGCAGGAACAAAACAGCATCTTGTTTCCAACGGTGGTAAAATATGGGTACTGCAATTTGCTTCACGGTCGCACTTTCCAAAATCGCCTGTAATGTATTCACCTGTTTCAGCTTCAACGTACTTCACAAAGGTTTTCTTTAGGCATACAGGGCAAGGAAACTTTCTGCTGCTTTTATCAAGTATGTATCTGTATGTTTTCATTTTTTCTATTCTTTTGTTTGCACTATGCACTTTCAACACTTTGCGCACTTGCTGCACTTTTGAAGTGCATGAAATGCAGTTAATGCGGAAAGTGCAAAGTGCATTGAATTACAACAGCTTTTCATACTTGCCCCTTTCAAGGTACTTGAACAAGTTCTTATCCTTAACCCATTCTTTGAAAGCCCTTTCTTTCATTACTTCCAATTTCAGGGAAATTTTAATTCCTTCACCTGTTGTAAATACTTCAGGTAAGGCATCATAAAGTTTCTTTTTGTCTGCTGGTAGCTTATCAAATGGGTTCGCTTCATTCAAAAGTTTATGAACCTTGATTGCTGCATTCTGAAAGTATTCGACAAGCTTAACAGCCCCTTGCACGGATTGCAGGCTTATTGCTTGCTTGTCAGATTCGGAACAAGCAAATCTTAACATTTCCAGCAGCAAAGAAAAACGTATAGCATACTGTTCAATTTTAGCATAAATACCCCTTATTGCATCGCTTTCTGTTCGGTTGCATAAATCAGTTAGATTCTTATTGAACTGAAACATTTCTGCACGTGCTTCAGGGCTGAATTGCAATACTTCAGGCTGGTTTCCAACTTCAAGATTCAGCAGGTTTTCAAGGATTGTAAACCATTCTGTTTCAGTCGCAGGATTAAGTTCTTTCTCGCTCCAATATTCCTTTTGTAGCTTGTCAGGTACAACAAACAGCAGCCTATCAATAAAACCATTCTCTGTACGGTTTAATGCAAGTTGTTCGAGTACAGCAGGCTGAACAGTACCAATTACTGAAACAAAAGGGTTCTGTATCATTATTGGATTGCTTGTTTTTCGGTTTATTCTGATCGCTGTACCGCTCCAAATACTTAACCAAAATTGTTCTTCACTTCCTTTATTGTACCTGTTGAAGTTATTGAACCAAGCTGCAAGTTCATCAGCATAAACCCCAATACCCCTTTTATTGAAATCCATTATTTCAGTCAAAGATTCAGGGGTGAAATCCGACACAAGCAGCTGTTCCCATTTCGGTTTTTTAGGAAACTTCAGTTTTTCCTGTTTCTTTTTTTCTGTTGGTGAAAGCCTGTTGAATTCCTCATATTTTTTGAACTGTTCTTGGTATTCTTCAAACTTGATTTTATCCTTTTGATTAATCGGTTTTAATGTCCATGCAATTGGGTGTGTTTTATTTGTTCCAGCTTTACCGACAATTGACAAATAAAGAACAGCGTTCTGTTCATACCCTTGCATAATGCGCACTTTGTGAGTGTTCCCAATTGCAACAGATACAGCGTACATTATAGCAGCCCCAATAAAATCAACAGGAAATTTCAGGCTTTCATTAGTTTCTCTGATTATCTTTTGAATAAGTTCGGGGAACACTTCAACAGGGAAAGGGTTCTGTTCTTTGCTCAATTCCTGTTTTTGTACCTGAACATGATTCAAAATAGTTTCAGGGCTAAGGTTTTCGAATATTGGATTAAGTTCTTTCATTCCCCAGCACGTTTTAAAAGTTCAACAATCAAAGGAAACAGTTCTTGGTTCGTGGTATAGAACCCTGCACGGTGCTTTGAAATCGGACAAATACCAATCTTTACAAACTTAATTTTGTTTGCTTTCTTCCATTCTGCAACGTACCTGCAAATGTTCGCACGCAAGATTCCTGTTTCAACAGAAACGGCAAGCATGGTTTTAGGCTGTTTCTGAAATGCAGCAAATACCCTTTTCATTTGTGCCTGAAATACAGTATTTTTACCCTGTTCTTTATGCAAAAATACTTTAGGGCTGTTGGTGGTGGTTTTCTTACTTTCCATGCTTCAGCCCTAATTTATTGTTTGACAAATAGGCATCAGCTTCAGCCTCCACATCAGCAAAGGATTGTTTTCGCCCTGCTTGCAGGTACTTGGTAAGCTCCTGCTTTGAAAAATATAAACGCTTGCCCCTTTTCATTACAGGAAGTTCACCTTTAGAACTTTTGCTGTACATGGTTGGAACAGTCAAGTTCAAGAATTCAGCAGCCTGCTGGATTGTAAGAACTTGCTCAGGATTTTCACCTGAATTCTTTTCAAAGTTTACAGCTTTCAGAATTTTAGCTGTAACCCTTTCAGAAATGCTTTCAATAAGCTTTTCAGGATCAATCGGACTTAATACAAGATTATGCATAATTCTTTTTGTTTTAGATTATGCACGCAAGTTCACGGGGCAATTTCAGGGGCTTTAAGGGGCACGCCCTAATTTCGCCCTAATTACAGCTGTTTACTTTGTAGGTATTTTTTAAGTTCTTCAGGGTGTTTGGTAAGCTCAAATAAAACCGCTTTCCAATATTCGCCAGCTATTTCAACAAGATTCTTTTCTACATTCAAATCTTTGCTTTCGTTAAAAATCTTATTAATTGCTTTGTAAAAAGTGTTTGGTGCATATTTTCCAATATTTCTATTCTTACCAATCTTTTCAAGTTCTTTCTTGCTCCCATAAGGAATACTTTCACCTATTGAATTGCAATCAAAAATGTAAGCCAAAGAATGCTGTTCAATAGTGTATTTTCGGGGTTCTTTTTGACTACTCTTTTCGATAATATTTTGAAGTGTTTTTTTGTACTCTTTTAGTAAATCAGGTATTTGAATAATTAACTCAACTCTATTTTTCAAATCGTAATAATCAAAACCTTCAGGAATAGGCTCTTTTATAAGGTGCTTTTTTAAAGATTCAGGCAAGGTGTTTTCAAAATTAATAAGGTTATTTTTTAATGAAATGGCACTTTTAATAATATCCAAGTTTCTTAATTGTTCATCAAAAAAATCTCTATTCATACTTATAGATTGAATTAATCCATCAATTTTTATTTGAAATGGATAGTTTGTTTTCTCTATATCAATTGGTGTTTTATTACCCTTTTCATCAACTTCAAAAATTTGATTTATGTCAAAGTATTCAATTTCACCCTGTTTGTTTTTTAAGGGAACAATACCACCATAAACCTTTGATTTATACAAATCAATCCATTGATTAATAAACTGCTCAATTTTCTCAACTATGTCTCTATTGTAATTATAATTTAATTCAATAAGATTCAAATAATAGTTATACCAATCGCTTTTGGGTAGTACAAAGGATCTAACTACAATTTCTTGATAATCGGTTGATAAAAGTCTTTTTCCCATTTGTTCTTTATGTATTATCTGTTGGTAAACTTGCAAGTTGGATCTTGTTCGCTGCTTCCTGTTTTAGCTTACTTGCAATCTTTGCATAAACTTGCGTAGTTTTCAAATCTTTGTGCCCCAGCATCTTTGAAACGGTATAAATATCAGTTCCATAAAACAGTTGCAAGGTTGCGTATGTATGCCTGAAGCAATGGAAAGTAATTTTCTTTGTAATGCCTGCTGAACCAATCCATTGGGCAAGGTGTGTATTTTGATAGGCTGAATAAGTAAGCCCTTCAAATACCCTGCTGCTGAATTCACCCCTTTCACCCAACAAGTTGTAAGCCTGTTCAGAAATTGGGTGGTTTTCAACCCCTTCAGTTTTTTGCTGCTGAAAGTTCAAAAAGTACCCTTGCCCTGAAATTTCCTGTACTTCACCCCAATTAAGTTTCTGAATATCCGAAAATCGTAAACCTGTAAGGGCTGAAAATAATGCTGCACGCTTAAGCATCGGATCGTTACAAGGTTTCTTTACAAGTTCGTTCAGTTCTTCAATTGAAAGGAATTCACGCCTTGTTTCTGCTGCTTTTATAGGTTCAATCTTTGCGTTCAAATCTGTTTGCAGTATTTTATCCTTGTACGCTTGTTTTAAGGCTGCTTTAACCTTATTGAAGTATGAAACAGCTGAATTGGTTGAAATTTTGGTTTTCCTTTTGTTGTCAGTTGTGGTTTGTAAATAATCCTTGAAATCTTCAAGAACAGCTTCATTCAAATCAGCGAACGGCAAAGTTCCTTTGGTAAACTTTTCAAGATAGTTCAGGGCTGAAATCCAATTGTCATGGTTTGAAGCTTTTCTTTTATTTGAAAGCTTCCTGAAGTATTCAACAAAGTTCTGCTTTCCAGCTTCCTGAATTCTTAAGCGTTCCTTTTCGAACTCTGTATAAATTTCAGGTTTGTTAAGGTGGTTTTCTCGTTTCAAACGGATCTGTTCTGCAATTGCAAGAACGCTGCTGTTTTCCTGCTCAATTGTTTGGTTCTGTATTGGATTTTCAGAATAAACAGGTATCTGTTTTACCGTGCCATTAGGCAAAGTTCTTTTTTTATACTTGATAGGTTCGTGAACGTACATTTTCAGGAATTCACGCCTTGTAAGTTCACCTGTTTCAGTATTGAGTACAGCAGGGTAAAAATCAAGATACAAGCTTGATCTTCCTTTTGAAATCGGTTTTTGTCTTAAGGTTACTTTGATAGCCATTTGTTCTTTATGCTTCAGGTTTCACATCAACTTTTCTGTTCCATTATTTTATTAAGTTCTGAACGCTTTACCCTTGTAAGCCTTTCAGATAGGTTTACAGCATTGATCTTGCCCTTATCAATAAGCCTGTAAGCTGTACGGGTTGAACAGCCAAGCAGCAGGGCAATTTCTTTCACGCTTAGGAATTCCTTTGCTTTGAGTTCTTCAATAGGCTTGTTCTTCACCTTCAAGGTTTCTGTATTTGATTTTTGGATCTTTTCAGCCCTTATTCTTGCCTTGTATGCACGCTTTGCGCAAGCATCAGAACAGAACTTGGTTACTGTTGTACGTGCCGTGAATTCCTTGCTGCAATGCTCGCAAATACGCTGAATAAATATGTTTGAACTCATTTCAGGGATATTAAGAGTACTTAAGTGTATTTAAGGGTACTTAAGAGTATTTAAGTGTAATTAAGTGCCATAATTTCGCCCTAAATAGGGTTGAAGTTTGTACCTCAACCCTTCAGGTACAATAAAGGTACAAAAAGGTACAAGAAAAACAATAAACAAATAGAAATAAACCGTAAACAAGAAAGCATAAAAAAAGCCCTTAAAAAGGGCTTAATCAATGTTTTATGTATGTTTTTATATTGCTTTGTTTGTGGTGGTTACTTTCCGATACAGAACTTACTGAATATGTTCGCCAAGAGGTCATCCGTCGTGATTTCCCCGGTGATCTCACCGAGGTAATGCAGGGATCGACGGATATCCATTGCTAAGAAGTCATTGGTGACTAGGGCATCCAGGCCTGTCAATACATCCAATAAAGACTGACGGGTTTTGACTAAGGAGTCGTAGTGGCGGATATTGGTAACAATAGTATTGCCTGTGCGGAACTTGTCCAAATTAACCAGCTCCAAAATGCGACTTCGAAGATCTTCCAAGTTCTCCTTTTGTCCTGCAGAAATAAAAATTGTATCTGGATAAGCCGACTTTAAATCCTTAACAAATTGAGGATTAGCCTTATCAATCTTGTTGGCTACTTTCAGAAATGGTACTCCCAGGTTCTCCAATTTATTGATATCCCGATTGATCTCGACCATGTCCGTATCTGTTAAATCAAACAAATACAAAATGAGCGATGCCGTCTTCATCTTCTCCTGAGTCCTGCTTACGCCAATGGCTTCAATCGTATCCGTAGTCTCCCGAAGTCCTGCCGTATCGATAAAGCGGAAAATTACGCCACCGATATTGATCTCATCCTCGATAAAATCTCTAGTAGTACCAGCAATATCGGAAACAATCGCCTTCTCCTCATTGAGCAAAGCGTTCAATAAAGTGGATTTTCCAGCATTGGGTTTCCCCGCTATGACCGTGGGAACACCATTTTTGATCACATTCCCCAAATCGAAGGAACCTATCAACAACTCCACTACCCTTAATAACTCTTCCACCAAACTACGCAGATCATCCCTTGAAGCAAACTCAACATCTTCTTCCGTAAAATCCAACTCCAATTCAATCATAGAAGCAAAATGAATCAACTCTGCCCGCAAGCGACTGATTTCATTCGAAAAACCCCCACGCATCTGATTCATCGCTGCTTGGTGTGAGGCTTCTGAATCAGAGTGAATCAAATCTGCTACCGCCTCCGCTTGTGCCAGGTCAAACTGTCCATTCAAAAATGCCCGCTGGGTAAATTCCCCAGGTTTTGCTGGACGAGCTCCTTTACGAACTAACAATTTTATTACCTGATTGACAATGTAAGATGAACCATGTGTAGAAATCTCCACCACATTTTCCTTGGTAAAGGATTTAGGGGCTACAAACAAGGAAACCAATACTTCATCTATTATCTTCTCCCCGTCTCGTATCGTTCCAAAGTGGATGGTATGAGAAGGCTGTTGCTCCAGATTTTTTCCCTTAAAAACGGAGTTGCAGATACTGATAGCATGCTTACCCGAAAGGCGGATAACCGCAATGGCCCCAACGCCTTGTGGAGTGGCTAATGCTACGATGGTATCTTCTTGTTGATGAAGCGAAAAGCTCATAGTTTGATTGGTTTTCCCGGCCTATTTATTTCATAAATCGATCTAAAATCCCTGTTAATCCTTCTAGAAAAGGTTCAGGTTTTCTATAACCGGGATATTGGGTAATATTTTCCATGGAAGCATCCATGATGATGAAATTCGGATAGGAACTCACCCGCATAGCTCTAGCAATGGAGGCTTCGGTGTAAGTCTGTCCTTTAAATTTGATTTCCCGATCAGTCTTTTCTGCATTCAACTTTACCGCATAAAAATTACTGTTGATATAAGCTACCACCGCTGGATCCGTGAATGTTTCCTTATCCATCTTTTTGCACCATCCACACCAATCCGTATACACATCCACAAAAACCATTTTAGGTTGTTGACCTGTTTTTACAACAGCTTCTTCAAAGGTCAACCAGTGGATTTGATCCTGTGCAAAGGCAGCACTGACCGATGAAAATAAGAATAGAAGTATACAAAGGGAGTTTTTCAAGGTATTCATAAGCGTAATTTCATGCATAAAACAAGCATTTGCAGGCTACGGTTCAAACTCAGTTGAATTTGACACCGATGGCTATCTGAGCAGAATGGATGACAGGACTGTTGAGCAGACGGGAGCCCACTACTCCCAATTCATATTCTAGCACGGTAAACAGAAAGCTTGTAATCCCCAACTCAATTCCTGCGCCAATTCCACCATAAAAACCAAATTCTTGATTGGTTCTATTGAAATTATCTCCTGTGATAACGGAACGCGTTTGCTGCCCACCAATCATGGCCTTCACAAATGCCTTAGAGTCGTACTCACTAAACATCAATTTGGGAACAAAAGCCACCGGAATTACCCGCATTTGCTCATAGAACTCTCCATTGGGTCTCGTATAAGGAGCATCGGACTGTAGGAAAGAAGCAGAAAATCCAAAGGCTAAAGGAGAACGG
Organism: Mongoliitalea lutea; assembly: GCF_014652135.1. Lineage (GTDB taxonomy): Bacteria > Bacteroidota > Bacteroidia > Cytophagales > Cyclobacteriaceae > Mongoliitalea > Mongoliitalea lutea. The sequence continues at coordinate 3,821 of NZ_BMYF01000039.1, read as the reverse complement.
TAAGGCTGAAATTCATACATGGCGTTGTAACGGATTCCCGCCACTCGTTCTTTGGACTGTTCGCCTTTGATCAAAGACTGCCCTGCTCCTACTCCGAACTTTACTTCTTGTGCAAGCAGTAGATTTACAGAAAGGAGGCATAGCAAGCAACTTAAAAAAAAGCCCCTCATAGTTATGGCCATAATTTAAATCCTCCTTCGTAGGCCAGCTTATTAGTTCCTAGTCTACACCCCTGAGGCACTTCCGTGAGGTATTTGGATTTCCCTCCTCCTAGCACAATATCATCCGGCAAAAACGCTGCTTTGAAGCGCTCTACCACGGCGAACACATGCTGTTGCCATTCCTCTTTTCCATATTTTTCCATTCCACGGAAACCTACATAATCTTCAAAAGTACCACTTCGGTAGCTTAAGTGGGCTAATTCCATGGGTAGAACCGTTCCATCCACAACTACGGCTGAACCCAAACCTGTTCCTAAGCCCAAAAACAACAAGACACCAGAGCCTTGATAAGAACCTAAGGCTTGCATAGCTGCATCATTCATCAGTTTTACAGGCTTTCCAAAGGCTTTGGCAAAATCAAATCCCACCCAACCATTACCTAGATTAGCTGGTTCATTGATAATTTGTCCTTGTTTGATAATTCCAGGAAAACCAATGGAAATCACGTCAAATTCCCAATCGCTGACCATTTCCTGTACTCCTTTGACCATTACATCTGGGGTGATATGGGCGCCCGATGGGAATTTTCTCCGTTCTTCGGGACCTTGGATTTTGGCTTTGATATTGGTACCGCCTACGTCAAGTGTAAGTATTTTCAATGTTCTCTTTTTTTGCAGTTTAAAAGAAAGCTAACTAAGCAAAAAAATCCTTTCCGGACTTTCTATAGAAAGCTGGATTTAACTTTTTCAAACTTAGTCTCATGTTTATGCAAAACAAAGCTACTAATTTTCATCGAAAAATAGACGCAATAAAACCAGTAGCAGTAAAATACATAATTTCTAACTACGTAATTAATTTACTATTTTTTGCACTTTTATTTTCCTAAAATCCAAATAAAATACAAAACAATTAACTTGTGATTTAAACTAAACAAAAAGCATTTTACAGGATTTTAGTTGGTTTTTCAAAATAATAGCAACTTTAATTAAATTTTCAATTTTTTTTTACAAATTTTATTTTCTATTATCGAAAAATCATTTTATCAATTTATAACCATCAATCTATTTATGTTTACAAAAAATTACTTTAAATGGTCAAGCAAATGGGGAGCACTTCTTCTAGGTTTGATCTTCTTCGCAGCTTCTTGCCAAGAAAAGCAAAATGACCGTGCTGTGATAGATGCCGAAATGGCCTCTATTGACAAGTTGGAAGGTCCAATTCCAGGAAAATTCATCGTGGTATTACACGAGGAAACCTTGAATTTCAGAAAAACTGATAACTATGAGCTAGTACAAGCTGGCATGCGCGAGGTTGCGAGTGGGCTATTGGCCCGTTATGAAGTAGCAGACGAATCAGTTGACCGTGTATTTGGTAATTTACTGACTGGCTTTTCAGTAAGTTTAACAGATAATCAAGTTGCCTTATTACAAAATGATCCATCTGTAAAATACATTGAGCAGGACGGATATATGCACGCGTATACTACCACGCAAACCAATGCAACTTGGGGGTTGGACAGAATTGACCAAAGAAGTTTGCCCTTAAATGGCACATATATCTATACAGCTAATGGTCAGGGAGTAACTGCTTACATCATAGATACTGGAATCCGCACAGATCATGTAGAGTTTGGTGGCAGGGCTCAAAGAGGATTTGATGCATTTGGTGGTAACTCTGAAGACTGTAATGGGCATGGGACACATGTAGCTGGTACTGTCGGTGGAACTACCTTCGGTGTGGCTAAAAATGTCACTTTGGTAGGTGTGCGAGTGCTAGATTGTCGTGGTTCAGGTTCATTCAGTGGTGTAATTGCTGGTATGGACTGGGTAGTATCCCAAGCAAATGGACCTTCAGTAGCCAACATGTCTTTAGGCGGTGGAAGCAGTACAGCTGTAAATGATGCTGTAGCCCGTATGTACAATGCAGGGGTCCCTGTAATTGTAGCAGCAGGAAACAGCAATGCAAATGCGTGTAACTCCTCTCCTGCTGGAGCTCCAAGAGCTTACACTGTTGGATCGACCGTAAACAATGATAGCCGTTCTTCTTTCTCCAATTTCGGGAATTGTGTAGATATTTTTGCACCAGGTTCTTCTATCACAGCTGCTTGGCATACAAGTCCCACTGCTATCAACACGATTTCAGGAACTTCCATGGCATCTCCACATGTAGCAGGGGTAGCTGCTTTGTTCTTGCAAGCTAATCCATCTGCAAGTGCTCAGGCAGTTTACAACTTCCTAACTGACACTTCTACAAAGAATATCGTGACAAATTCCAATACAACCAACAATCATTTGCTATATTCCTTGGGAACTGGTAGTTCAACTCCTGATCCTACTCCAGATCCAGAACCAGAGCCTGAAAATCCAGAAGAACCTGTTGATGGCATACAGCTAAGTGGCTCAGGAACAAAAGTTCAGGGAAGATGGAGAGCCACTCTTAATTGGACAGGCGCAAGTTCTAGTCAAGTGGATATCTTTAGAAATGGAACAAAGATTGCTACGGTTAACAATTCCGGAACTTACGTAGATCAGACAAACAATAGAGGTAGTGGATCTTTGACTTACACTGTATGCGAAGCTGGAAGTAGTAATTGCTCAAGTGCAGTCACCATCAGTTTTTAAAAATTAATCACCTTTAAACCAAAAGCCGACCAATTGAATTGGTTGGCTTTTTCTTTTTATCATAGATTGAGCAATCCAATTTATCCAGTCTTTTTCCATCAAAATGTTTCGTACATTCGTGACCACAAATAAAATAAAAAAAGCACCAAACCACTCAGGTCTGATGCTCAAATTTTTTCTACGATTCAATCCTCTCAATCTGATAGATCTGTGAGATATTTTATCCTAACCAGCTATGCCAAGGAATTCTAGAAAGAATCAACACCAAGCCAATGCCATACATCATGTAGATGGATCTGAATTTAGCGCGGCTTTCTGTAAGTTTTTTAGCTCGGATATAGCCAACAGAAATCAATACAATCGCTATAATATTGATTACAGGATGTTCTAGGGCCGTCAATCGAGCGATTTTGTCTCCCATAGCTCCTCCACCTGTTAATAAAGAGAAACCAACCGGGCTGACAAAGTACAGAATCAATCCCACCAATAGTTGGATATGGGATAGAATAAAGGCAATCATGGCGAATTTTCGGTCTTTTTCCGTAAACTCCCGATTGCTCAATGCACCTATCAATGCATAAATCATCACTATCAATAAGGCTGCTAAGGCTAAATAAGCCAAGCCTGAATGCGCATGCTTTAATCCTATGTACATATGTTTACAATTTGAATAAGGGACGAAATTAAGATGGAAAGGTTGAACAAACAAGGGAATTTGGTGAAGAAGTTAGCAGTAAACTGTATAACGGGCCACTGCTGACGGTTCAGATTCTTGGAGGCTGAGCGGAGTCGAAGCCTGCAATANCTAAAAACATTCGAAATTCGGCGTTTGACGTTCATCATTCGACATTTTTTCTCTCTTTCCTTATTCAATCTCCCTAGAGGATTACAAATCCTCATTATCTATTGTACAAGATTGCAAATCTTGAACAGCTCGTTCTTGGAGGCTGAGCGGAGTCGAAGCCTGCAATAAGAGTTTCACTGCTGACTGTCCACGTTCCATGGCTTGGCTCAGTAGTTAAAAAATGGTTGTGCTTGT
>NZ_BMYF01000038.1 GCF_014652135.1 Mongoliitalea lutea | reverse complement strand
TTAGCACAGATGGATTTTTTCACGCAAGGAGCGCCAAGACTTATCGCAACGCTCGCAACATAGAAATTTACACCTAAACCAAATCTAAAATCTACCCTCTAAAATCTACAATTGAAAAGTCCACGAATGGGACGGATGACACGAAAGGATAAGTTCCTGTGATTTTGGGTTGACGTCCCATAGAAGCGGGTTCAAACCTGCGCAAATGAATTGTGCCCTACTCATATTTTCAGGGATTAAAACCAGTGGAATTGATGGAGTTAACTAGCTGAATCTTAACTTCTCTCTTTAGGCACAAATTTTTCAATACTGATTTTTTGCGTTTTCCGTGTGTTCTCCGAACTGTCTTGGTTCTTGATTCTTGGCTCTTGTTTCCAGCTAGCTTCTAGCATCTCGTCTCTCGCTTCTAAACTCTCGCCTCATTTCTCCATCACCGTTCCACACTTCCCACAGGTCGTATGCTTCGGATTTGACCAGAAACGCTCCATGATTGGGGGGAGTTGAGATACGATGTCGGTAATCTCTTGGTATTCTTCGTAAAGTTTGTTTCCACAGTTTTCGCAATGCCAAATAAAGCCATCTTTTTCACCGGGTTTACGGTAGCGCTCTATGACCAAACCAATGGTATTAGCTGGTCTGCGAGGGGAGTGGGGTGTTTTAGCTGGTAATAGAAACATTTCACCAGCCTTTATCTCAACATCCCGAACTTGGCCTTCTTCTACAATTTTCAAAATGATATCTCCTTCCACTTGGTAAAAAAACTCTTCTCCTTCGTTGTAGTGAAAATCTTTTCGGGAATTGGGGCCACCCACGACCATGACAATGAAATCATCGTTGCCCTTATACATGACCTGATTTCCAATAGGTGGCTTCAGTAAATGCCGGTTTTCTTCAATCCATTGATGAAAATTGATAGGTTTTGCGATTGGCATGGTCTTCTTATTTTTTCCGTTAAACAAAGAAAAGGCCCGTATTTGTTTAAACCAATTTTTTATCTCTTAAAAATCATGGACCTTTGTGGATAACTAATCACCCTTATATGAATCTTCCCGTTATTGATCTGCACTGCGATATGTTGTCCTACTTGGCTAATGTGCCGTATGCAAATCCTGCCAATTCTGCTGATATTGCTTGTGCCATCCCTTTGTTAAAAGCAGGAAATGTACGCATGCAGGTCTGTGCGATTTATACAGATGTACGTAAAGGAAGCATGGATTTAGGCATTAAGCAGGCTTTCAAGTATCGAGAAATGCAAATGTTTTTTGCTAAGGACTTGCAGCGGGCAGATGCAGAATTTTTAAATAACTTTTCCTGCCAACAAAAAATCGGAACTATAGTGGCTATAGAAAATGCTGCTGGGCTGGCTGATGAATATGTGCCAATAAACAAAGCTTTTGAAAACCTGGAATATATCCTCAAACTAACCGGAAGAATTGCTTACATCAGTTTGACCCACCATACAGAAAACCGTTTTGGTGGAGGAAATTATACGGAAGGCATAGGCTTGAAAGAAGATGGAAAGCGATTGCTCGATTATATTGCAGGCAAAACAATTGCTATCGATTTATCCCATACGTCTGACTTATTAGCAGAGGGAATTTTAACCCATATCGATGCCCATGGACTAGATATCCCTGTGATTGCTTCCCATTCTAACTTTAGGACAATTTGGAATCATAAACGGAATTTGACAGATGAATTTGTGAAAGAAATTATCCATAGAAAGGGATTGATTGGAATCAATTTTTTACGTGCCTTCTTGGACAATGACAACCCTGATAGAGTTTATGAACATTTGATATATGGTTTTCAAAATGGTGCCGAGGAGCAGATGTGTTTTGGGGCAGACTTTTTCTATACCAAAAATTGGCCGGATCAGATGCGATTGCCTTTTTATTTCCCAAATGTGGAGGATGCCAGTAAATACCCTGCTATTTTGGAGCGACTCCAAGAAGATTTATCCACAGAGCAATTGGAGAAACTTGCTTATGGGAATGCTCAGCGATTTTTTAGTAATTTGTGGAAATAACCGATAAGCTATGTCCTCTCATCATTTTGTCAAAGAACAACAAGAACCAGCCATACTCATCTTATCCACAGAAGGGTTGATGTATGAACAGTTTGCTCCACTTTTGGAGTGGGTTCCTACGGTGTTGGTTGCCCAATCAGTTGTAGATCAAGTGATTTCCTGGGGGATCAAAATAGATGTGATTTTGGCTGAAATGAGTTATCAACAGGCTAATTATCATTTGTTGGAGGAACAGTATCCTGTAAAATTTGTCGGGGTCAGTCAGCAGGATTTTCTTCAGGAAGGGTTACAGTACCTTATTGCAACCAAACACGGAGCTGTGAATATCATTGGTTATCCACATCAAGAAGTAGCTCAATTAGCTGATTTTATGGAGCTCATGGATATGGTGATTTGGGATGCTCCCTTGCGCTATTTTCCCATCAAGTATGGACATTTCAAAAAGTGGTTTCCTGAAGGAAGCCAAATTCAATTGCATGCTCCAGAGGGGACCTTCATAGAGGTGAAAAATCCTGATGGGGTGGAGCTAATTTCCATCAAGCATGCTACCATGCTTGAATTACCAGAAGGGAGTACAGAGTTTCATGCGAAGGAGTTATTTTGGATTGGGGAGTTTGTTTAAAAGGTACCTTTTATTTTTCGGTTTATCCACAAGAAAAAGAGATCATACTATAGCGGATACCATCCTATTCTTCCCATTTAAATCTTGGTGAATTTGTACCTGTTGATAACCTTGAGTTTGTAATAAATTGGCAGTTTCTTGGCCCAAGGCTTCATTGATTTCAAAATAGAGTTTGCCTCCTGACTTCAAAGCATTCTTGGCCTTTTCTGCAATCACTCGATAAAATAGCAAAGGGTCTTTATCGTACACAAACAGAGCTACATGGGGTTCATGCTCGAGTACATTGGGATGCATCCATGCTTTTTCTGAATGCTTTACATAAGGAGGATTACTGACAATGATATCTAAGTTATCCACTGGAATAGCCTCGTTCAATATATCCACTCGATAAAAGCCAACAGCGGCATGGAGTTTTGCCGCATTTGATTGCGCAACGGTTAATGCTTCTTCTGAGATATCCAAAGCAGAAACATGCGACCCTGGTATTTCCAAAGCCAAACTTATCGGAATACAACCCGATCCAGTACCTATATCTAATATGGTTGGTGCAGCGAATTTATTTTCCTTGATGATCATGTGCACCAACTCCTCAGTCTCATTTCTTGGGATCAGCACAGCAGGATTTACTTGAAATGTTCTTCCATAAAAAGGTGCTTCACCCAAAATGTATTGAATGGGTTTTTGCTGCATCAATTCTTCCAGGGCCTTTGGCATGGTCTGTGGAATTTCATCTATCAAGGAGTTTTTCAAAACATCCATTCTTTTCAAACCCAAAAAATGCTCAAACAACCAACTAGTTAATTCACCTGCTTCCAGTTCAGAGTAAATTGTGGACAATTGATTTGTGTACTGTTGATAAAGTGCTCTAGTATTCATTTCTCCTGTGGTTTGTTGATAAAGATATAAAATATCAGCGTACCCAGAGCATAGCATAATACATCCCAAACATCAGCCGTGTAGGTGGTGGAAAATCGAGGGAGAAACCATTCGAAAATAAAGGAAATGTATGCAAAGCCAACAAAGGTTTGCACTTTGCTGAAAACAAAGGCATCCTTTTGTGGGTGAATCCAACGGTACACCTGAAGAGTAATCCCCAAGATTACCGGCATAGCCATTAAGTCATCCAAATAGGCATGAACCCAAGGGATGTAGATAGCTAGGATTCGCTCGATAAACTGATTGACTGCAAAGAGCAAAGCAGGAATCCAAAAAAAGGGGTTGTTAAAAACAGTCATTACCCAGGCAAGACAGCTACCAACCAAGCTATAAAGGTGATGATGGCCATGTAGATGGTATAAAAGAAATTGCCAACTTTTTTTAAGACAACGACGGCGTCATTATCTGTTTCCTTGATATGGAATATCCATTGTTCCTGATTGGCTTTGGTATCTGCTTCTCGTCTTTCGTGGTATTCTAGGTCTCTTCCTCCCAGTGGTTTTCCACAGTGTTCACAAGCATCATTGATGTTTACGGTCCAGTTAGACCATTCTCCGCAATGCGGGCATTTTTTCTGTCCCATACTCAAAAGTACGTAAGATTTAACAAATGGATGGTATAATTCTCATCGGCGTGTACAAATACCTATCTTTGCACCATGAAATTATTCCCAAATTTAGTGAGAGCAGTAGTCGCTGCTTTAGATGAGATTTTTTACCAAGAACGCTATGCTGACAAGGTTATCGAACGGATACTGAAGTCTAACCCGAAGTGGGGAGCCCGTGATCGTGGATTTATCGCAGAGACTGTGTATGAAATGGTCCGATGGAAGCGTTTGATAGAAACCTTGTCTCCATCCAAAGACTTGTATCATTTATTTGGGACCTATTGGTTGGTGCAGGGAAATCAATTGCCTGCATGGGAAGAATTTAAGGGAATCGAGCCTAACAAAATCAAAGAAGCTTATGCTAAAGTTGAAAGCAGGGCAGTCAAGCAGTCTATTCCCGATTGGTTGGATGAATTGGGCGCTTCCTTGCTTGGTGATCAATGGGATGAAGAAATCGATACACTCAATCAGCAAGCAGAGGTGGTCTTGCGTGTCAATACTCTGAAAATTTCCAGAGAGCAATTAATCAAACGCCTGAAGGAAGATGGTATCGAAACCTATGCCCCCAAAGGCTACAAAGACGCTTTGGTCTTGGCCAAGAGACAAAATGTATTTAGAAACCCAGCTTTTAAAGAGGGCTTGTTTGAGGTTCAGGATGCCTCCTCCCAATTAGTGGCAGCAGCTTTGGAAGTGGAACCGGGTATGCGGGTGATCGATGCTTGTGCTGGGGCTGGAGGGAAGTCTTTGCATTTAGCTGCTTTGATGGAAAATAAGGGCAGGATTTTGTCCATGGACATTCATGGGTGGAAGTTGCAAAATGCCAAGTTGAGAGCAAGACGGAATGGTATCTCCATCATCGAACCAAGGGTAATTGAAGGGAATAAAACGATCAAGCGCCTAAAAGAATCGGCTGATCGGGTGCTATTGGATGTTCCCTGTACGGGTTTGGGTGTGCTCAAACGTAATCCAGATACCAAGTGGAAACTGACACCTACCTCTGTGGAAGAAGTACAGAAAATCCAACAGGATATTCTCCAAAGTTATGCACAAATGCTCAAGCCTGGTGGACTGATGGTCTATGCTACTTGTAGTATTTTGCCAGTGGAAAATCAGGTACAAGTTGAAAAGTTTCTAGGCTCAGACAAGGGTAAAGATTTTGAATTGGTAGAAGACCAAAAGGTACTGGCACAGGAATCTGGATTTGATGGATTTTACATTGCTAAGCTTCGTAGAAAATTAGCGTAAGTTCTTCCAGCTTAAGATAAGCACAAAGCCACCTAGGATGGCCACACATGTTGCCATAAGCGCGTAAGTGGTCATTCCATAGATCCAAAAACCAACGCTAAAGAGCGCTGCATAGACCATTATGGAACCTATGAGCATCAAACCGATTTCTTGAGGCAATCTACCAGCCTCTTGTTTTTCTTCTGGATATTTGTCCAAAAGCTTCTTCCAGCCAAAGGCTGCGGGTCTTACCTTTCTGTAAAAAGAAAGGAGAATTTCATCCTTCTCTGGCTTGGTCAATAAAGTCACGAGTAGCCACACCAAAGTCGTGATTCCCACTCCATAAAGAATCTTCAGGTATTCTTGACCATCGGGGATAGTAATCCAACCAACTTTAGGATTCACAAATTCAAAGTAAAGTGCAATCGCAAAAGAAATGACCATCGCAGAGATCTCTGTATAAGCATTGATTCTCCACCAAAACCATCGCAGGATAAAAATTAAGCCTGTTCCGGCACCAATTTGGAGAAGTACTTGAAAGGCCTGCAGGGCATTGGAAAGTGCTAGTGCAAAGATCGCCGCCAATACCATCAAGAGTACAGTAGATATCCTGCCCACCAAAACCAATTCCTTATCTGTGGCCTCAGGTTTCCAAAAGCGCAGATAAAAGTCGTTGACAATGTAGGAAGAACCCCAATTCAGGTGTGTGGATAAAGTGGACATGACTGCGGCAATTAAGGAAGCTAGCACTACACCTATCAAACCCGTTGGTAAGTAGGTCAGCATAGCTGAATAGGCCAAGTCATCGCCCAATTTATCATCGGAAATGGCAGGAAAGGCTGCTTTCAAATCCGAAATCTGTGGAAAGACAATCAAAGACGCTAAAGCAATGATGATCCATGGCCATGGCCTCAAGGCATAATGGGCGATATTGAAAAATAAGGTTGCACCAATGGCATTCTTCTCATCCTTGGCTGATAACATCCGCTGAGCAATGTAGCCACCACCTCCAGGTTCTGCACCAGGGTACCAAGTGGCCCACCATTGAATAGCTAATGGCATCAACAAAAGCGGAATGACCAGATTCATATCGCTCATATCTGGAAAAAGATTTAATTTATCGGAGACATTGGGGTGGCTTAATAAGTTGTCCAAACTCCCGATTTCCGGTAAGTCAATAATGTAATAGGCAGCGCCTATTGCCCCGGCCATGGCTATGAAAAACTGAAAGAAATCTGTAAGCAATACCCCTTTCAATCCTCCCAAGGAGCTATAGATTACGGTTACAATAGATGCCAATAACAAGGTTTCCCAAGCTTCCAAACCCAACATTACCCCACCGATTTTGATAGCAGCCAAAGAGACCGTCGCCATGATGGCCACATTGAAGAACACTCCTAGGTAGATTGCTCTAAAGGCCCTTAAGAATGCCGCAGGTTTTCCACCATAGCGCATTTCATAAAATTCGAGGTCAGTAGTTACTTCTGAGCGCCTCCATAATTTGGCATAGACAAAGACCGTCAGCATTCCCGTCAATAAAAAGGCCCACCAAACCCAGTTGCCGGATACACCATTTTTTCTGACAATATCGGTTACCAAGTTGGGAGTATCTGCCGAGAAGGTGGTGGCTACCATAGAGACGCCCAACAACCACCAAGGCATATTTCTACCGGATAAGAAAAAATCTTTGGCAGATTTTCCGGCTTGCTTGGAAGTATAAATTCCGATAAGCATGGAAATCACAAAAAAGGCAGCAATAATGGCCCAATCAATTAGGGAAATGTTCATAGGTGCTTGGTATACGGGACTAAAGTTCAATGAAAAATTTACAATTCATCACTTAACTTTTATAATAAATTTCACTAATGTAAGAATTTTGTCAGTACTTACCAATCGAAAAACCCTGCTGCGGAGAAAAAATTTTATCTCAGACCAAAACTGCATTATTTTCTTCGACATTCGGTACTTTTGGAGGAATTTTAATCACCATGCAGTATTTCCCTTGGCTCAAACCCATTCAAGCGGCCTATCAACGATCTTTTAGCTCGGTAAAGCCTTTAGGCAGTGGGCATATTCATCAAACCTTTAAAATTTCAGCAGGTACTGATCTCTTTGTACTCCAAGAGTTTAATGTGAAAGTGTTTGAGCATCCCGAGCGCATTTCATTCAATCAACAGCTGGTTTTGAAGGGTTTGATAGGGAAAAACCTGCCATTTGCATTGCCTCTGCCAATTCCGAATCGGGAAGGGCAATTGTTTACTGCTGTCAACGATTCAATTTTTCGCTTGAGCCCTTATGTCGCGGGAGTTTGCTTGGATGAAGTTGAACAAATTCAAGAGGCTAGATTGGCTGCCGAAGCCTTTGCGGGTTTTATAGTGGCTTGTTCCTCCATTGATGCTACGCTCCTTCAGGATACTATTCCAGGCTTTAATAATTTGGAATTACGTTTTCAGCAGTTGAAGGATGCCTATGCGAATACTCAACGGGAAGTAGTGGGAGAACTTAAGGGCTTGGTTGATTTTTATTTGGGGCAGGAGTCTTTGGTGCGTGAATATACCGGGTGGATACAAAGGTTGCCTCTACGGGTAACGCATAATGACACCAAGATTAACAACCTGATTTTTTCTTCAGACAGACAACGGGTAGAAGCAGTCATTGATTTGGATACCATCATGGCGGGCTATGCTTTTTATGATTTTGGTGATTTGGTTCGTACGGTAGCCTGTACGCAACCGGAGTCTTCTACAAACTGGGAGAAAATAGGAGTGGATCGAGTAAAATTTGAAGCTCTTTGGAAAGGTTTCTTGAAAGGAGGAAAGGGAGTTTTGACAGCAGAAGAGATTGCTTCCCTACCTTTTGGTGGGAAAATGATGACTTGTATTATGGGCTTCCGGTTTTTGGCAGATTACCTGAATGGCAATAGCTACTACAAAATCCATTACGAGGAGCAAAACCTGGATCGGGCAAAGAACCATATGCTGTTATTGCAGGCCTTAGAGGATCTCAACTTTCATCCTTGATAAAGCTAATCAGTCCATCTTTGAAGTGGAAAGTGGAGGTGCCAGAAAGTTTCAACTCATCACCTGCCTTCATGCTTTTTGAAAAATCCATGGCCAATTCAGCATGGTAATCGATGCTGATGATGATTTCATCCTGAGATATCTGCCAGTCCTTAATCGTCTGTTTTCGCCAATTAAAAAAAGTGCAGGCTTTTTCCGCTTGGATTTCAAAGGCTTGGATTCCTTCCAAGCGGAGCATCAATACCCCTTTGGAATAGTTTTCAAACACAATGTCATTATGTAAATTCATAAGCATGCCTATAATATACATCGAATTGTAAGTTTGAATATAGTTTTTGATAAGATCAGAATTTGTCATTATTAAGTTGAATTGGAAATAATAATCATAGTATTTTTCGATCACGAATTAATAAACTTTTTTCAAAAAGTCTAATAAAGTATGTGAGGAATTATATTTTATTCGTCTAAGCCGAAAGACTTGAATGGATAGTTTATTAGTTAGCTAAATTTTTACATGCCAAGAAATATTATGTAATCGAAAAAACTATATGTGAAATTCATTTTTTTATTTTTTTTTCGTAGGTTTACGCCTTATATTGAAAAAATTATAAGCTTTTGATTCTCAAATGAAATATTGGAATATAAAACTGTGTATATTTCAGTTGAAAATGGAAAGTAAAAAAGCGTCATCCAATCTTTCAAACTGATTATATGAAAAAATTTCTACTGTTTATTCTACTCGTTAGTGTATCATTTCCTGTTTTTTCACAAACCAATCCTGCCTTGGAATTTGCAGCAGGTGATGGAAATCCTACAGGTAATGGGCCGGTAACTACCACAACCATTAGATTTAGGAATAATACCAATAATCCAACCGGCAATACCTTTGCTACATATAATCCAGCGTTGACGGTAACTGCTACACTAACTAATCAGCAGTTTAATTTTGTGGGTATTGCTGAAAATGGATCTACATTTTTTGGTCAGAGAATTGTTCCTGCTCTGATTTTCCCTACTCATGCGGGGTCTCTTGGCGTACCTTCCAGTTCAGATTTTAGTGGTTCTGGTGCTTCTACTGGCCAAGGCCTTTCTATTACTGAAAACCGAGTAATTGAGATAATTAATATAACTAACCCATTAAGAATTGCAAATGTGCCTACCAATCAAAGGGTCAGAATAGTCGATCTTGTACTCACATTTAATAGGCCTGTAAATAATCCTATTTTGCACATACAGGGCTTGGGTGGATTTTCTGGGTCTTTAGCTTTTTCTGCAGAATTGAATCTGTTAACTTCTAACGTGCCAGTTACTCTATCCAAATTATCTGGTTCTTCTGGATTAGTAGTTCAAACTGTTGGCGGTGTCCAACAAATCAATAATCCAAATCCGATTGCAAGTGATGGAGATAGTTCTGGTAAAGGTTCAGTTTTGATCTCAGGTACAGGAATCAGCACTATTACTTTCAGGATTTTTCTAAGAGGTGATGGAAATGGTTCAGATTGGGCTCAGTCTGATACTGACATAGCAGGAGATGCATGGGCTTTTTCTTTTACCTTACTCGAATCAGACTTAGCTGTAACCAAAACTGTAAATAACTCAACTCCTAATTTTAATGATTTAGTAGTATTTACGGTAACCGCTACAAACAATGGAGCAAGTAACAATACTAATGTGGAGGTTTTAGACCAATTGCCCAACGGATTCACTTTTGTAAGCAGTTCAGCTACTGCCGGCACTTACAATGCAGGTACAGGAATATGGCAAATAGGTAACCTCAATAGTGGACAGTCCCAAACGTTGACCATCACGGCAACAGTTAATGGCTCTGGTAATTTTACTAACCAAGCAAGTATTTCAGGCCTTCAAAGCGATCCTGTCTCAGGGAATAATTCGGCACAAGTAGTAGTCAACCCAAATTTAGCGGACTTGCAATTAAGCAAATCAGTGAGTAATGAGAATCCTGCGGTGGGAGAAACAGTCACATTCACCATTGGAGTAGCCAATCTAGGACCTGCAAATGCTACGGGGGTTTCCGTTGAAGATTTCTTGCCTCCTGGTTTTGGGTCAGTAACCAATATCAGTAATGGAGGTACGATTACCGGAAATGTCATTACATGGACAAATCTTAGTATTCCAAATGGCAATACGTTGAATCTTACCTTTGATGCACAAGTCTTGCCGAAAAATTAAAAATATTTATAACGGTTTGGTTTTTCCAACCATTATCTACTCCATATGAAATTAGATAATTTACTTTCTAAAACCTTGCAGCGCTCATTATATCTCGGTGCTTTTTTTGCATGGTTAGCAGTGTTATCGTTGGATACTTTCGCTCAGACTTCACCTGTGATTGTGAGTACTCCAGGAACATCAACTTTTACAGTTCCTGCCGGTGTTTATAGTATTAATGTGGATGCTATTGGCGCTGGTGGTGGCGGTGGTGGACGAGGAAGTGGCACTGGTGCAACTGCCCGAGGGGGTGGTGGTGGGGCATTTGCTGGCCGTACCATTGCTGTGACACCTGGACAAGTTTGGACGATCGAAGTTGGTGCTGGTGGATCTGGTGGATCTGGGGGGGATAACGCAGGGGCTAACGGAGGAAATACAGTCTTCAGATTAGGTTCGGAGGTTTTTGTTAGAGCTGCTGGAGGTTCTGGTGGATCTGGAAGTGATAGCGGAGCAGGAGGACTAGGTGGTACTGTTGCAGCATCTATTGGTACTTCAGTTTTTAGGGGCGGAAATGGTACTACAGGTGGTGGCGGTGGTGCCGGGACTACTGGTGCGGGTGGAGATACTGGAGGTGCTGCAGGTGGTTCTGGAACTGCTGTAGGAGGTGGTTCAGGTGGATCCGCTCCGACGGCTTTTGGTTCATCTGGTAGTAATGGGGGGAATTCATTTGGTGGAGCAGGTTCAGGTGCGCGAAGAAGTACTTCAGGAAATATTGTTGGTGGTACAGGTGCTGGCGGAGTTTTACAAATTTCATTTGTCGTTTTATCCTCTGACCTTCAGGTTTTAAAAACTGTTGATCAACCCAATCCCTTTTTTGGATCGAATGTCACATTTACAATTACAGCGACTAACGCAGGTCCTAATAATGAACCGAATGCTAGTGTAGTAGACTTATTACCAAATGGCTACACATTTGTTAGTGCCACACCTTCTGTTGGTTCCTATAACTCTTCTACCGGTGTATGGACAATCGGAGCGTTAAATAGTTCTCAGTCCCGAACACTACAGATTGTAGCTACGGTGAACAGTTCAGGAAACTACTTGAATCAAGCTACAATTTCTGGGACTAATCTTGAGACGAATAATGGCAATAATACAGCTTCTGTAAGTGTTACACCTCAATCTCCAAGTGCAAATGACGATCTATTTTCAGGAATTGAAAATGAAGATGTGCTTGGTGATGTTTCTGTTAATGATGTCTTTCCCACAGGTGCTGCTTTTTCTGTTGTATCAGGTCCTTCGAATGGGTCCTTGACTTTAAATGCAGATGGAACTTTTTCCTACACTCCGAACAATGATTTTTTAGGTCAAGATATCTTTACCTATCAAGTTTGTTTGCCTGCACCAAATGCCGGTGTTTGTGACTCAGGTCAGGTAACTATTCGAATAACTGGTTTTTATGAAAACCTAGCACAAATTTCAGCCAGTAATCAGTCCGACCCGAATACTGCCAATAATTTTGCATCAGTTGTAGCGGTTCCGGTACCGGTTGCCAATGTTGGGATAGAGAAGACGGCGAGCACGTTGTCACCGAATGTTGGGGAGAATATAGTATTTACGTTGACTGCGAGCAATGCGGGT
>NZ_BMYF01000037.1 GCF_014652135.1 Mongoliitalea lutea | reverse complement strand
GTTTGGGATTGCAAAAGTGCAACTCTTTTCCGCTTCCGCAAAACTTCAAACAAAAATAATTTATCCACTCAAGTAAAGAAGCTGAAAGTCAAGAAGAAAAATTTATCAAAAACGAAATCCAGGACGAACTTCCCTCCTACGATTATTCAATATCTCTTGAATAAAGTAAAAACGAAGGGAAAGTTCATGGGCTCCACCGGTATTTTGCCAGCCCAATCCCGATAAAGTAAAGTCATAGCTATAGCCAACCTCCATTCCATTTCCCAAATCAAAGCCAACCACCGCAATCAAGGATTCCTGATTAGGCAATTCATTTATCTGTGGGATTCCACGATACCATAAACCTATAGAAATAGGCTCCAAAAATAACTCCGAACCAATCTCAAATTGCTGAAAAGGTCCTTTTTGTTGATAATGAAAAGCCAAAGCTAAGGAGCGTTCTTGTCTGGAATTATTGAAATAATCGTTAATATTCCCTTTTTCAAGATCTATACGCATTCCCCCATGCGCACTCCAACGGATTGGCAAGCGATCCATATTATCCAAAAAAGAAAGGTTGGGTCTCGTAATCTGAAAGGAAGATACTCCTAACCAAAATCGATGATTGTATAACAAGAGTCCAGCAGCTAGATCAGCAAAACTTTTTTGTCGATCATCAATCATCAAACCATTATCGCCAACCACTACCCCACGATCAATATCTAATTGCGAACTCAAAATCACCTCATCAAAGGCAACAGAACGCACTGAATAATTCCCCATCACCCCAGCGCTCAAAAAGGAGCGCTCACCAAGGCGAACTTGATAGGCATACGACAAGCCCACATCAAAATGCTGCAATTGCGTGAAAGTTTCTCGGAATCCATTTATCAAAAAACCAACCCCTGAATTTTTACCCTCCAAAAAAGTATCTCCGGAAACGGCAAATGCCTGCACCGTTTGATCAAGGGCGGGCCATTGATTTCTATAATTCAATCCTAATCGTGACACCCCTGCCGTACCTGTCAACGCTGGATTCAAATTTTGACCCGCAGCATAAAACTGGGAAAAAAGCACCTGCTGACTTTGCCCCTCATGTATCAAAAGCATCAACAATACGATATACACCAACAGTCTTTTCATCTGATCAATTTAAATTTACCCGTCTCCTCAAAAACCTCACCATCGGCACTTCTAAATTGTGCGCTATACACATAAGTCCCAGAGGGAGCTTCCTCTCCGTTGACTGTACCATCCCAACCAACAGTATCTACTCCAGAACCTTGGTAAATCAAATTCCCCCAAAGATTAAACACCGAAAGTTCCACAGAAACGATTCCTTTTGTCTTGGGAGCAAAGACGTTGTTCTGTGCCAATCCAGGAGTAAACCCTGTTGGAATCATCACCCGATAACTTTGGGTAACCGGCACTACTTTAGTAAATACCTCTTGACAGCCCAATTCATCTTCAACCGTCAAGGTTACCAAAAACTCTCCTCGTTGGCCAAATATATGCACAGGTGATGGGGTTTCACTGGTATTACCATCCCCAAAATCCCATAGCCAACGAACAATATCTCCTGATGAACTTGCTATAAAACGGATCGGATCATCTATAAATATCCCTCCTGCATCTTCTATTGACACGCCTGTTCCATCAATTTCAAATGTGAACGTAGGATTTAATTCCTCTGACCTTATTAAAACCTCGATTTCCACAGGCTGAGACCAACATTCCAGGTCTTTATTTTTTACCTGTACCTCATAAATACCCGCAATAGTAATTGCTCCCAGAGCTTCATTGACTAAAAACTCTCCAGCAAAATCCAAAACCCGATAATCAAACAAGGTATCATCATAGCCAACAATGAACTCTCTCAAATCAACTGTCCCACCTATCTCACAGGCAACGGCTGGGCTATTGACAATTAAAGAAGGAAAATCCGGAATAACAATTTCAATTGCTGCTGATTTTGTTGGGCAATTTTTATCATTGAATGCAATCACCTTATAAAAACCTACTTCACGAGCAGGAAATGTAGCTTCATCCGCCCCTTCAATCAAAACATCATTCAAATACCATTCAAATTGTACGTAGGTATCCTCCCCCTGCGCTAAGAGCACCAAGGATTCTCCTTCACAAATTCTTGCTTGTTCGAATGGTAATCCTGTCGATTCCTGCACAATTTGAATGGGAGCAGGTGATTCTTGAATCAACAAACGGATGGAATTTCCTGCGGAAGTTTTCCCGTAACTATCTGTGATGGTATAAAAAATCTCTACCGTTTCATCTACGAAACCGGGATTAGGGAAAAAGGTAAATCCCCCTCCTATTTCATCGGCAGTAAAGGTCCCTTGAGGAATGGTTAAGACCCGATTTTCTGGCCTACACCTACCTTGGGAACACACATCTTCCTCTTCCGCCCGAATTTCATCCAATGTTCTGTAAAATTGAACACAACGGATGTTAGAATCATCATTGGGAAGCTCAACCTCACTTTCACTTATGGCATACGTATTTTCCCGACCTTCGCAAGACGCCTGATCATCGATATCAATCCCTATAGGATTCTCCAATCCATCCTGGTCTGACACTTCCACTTGCAAGTCACGGATTTCATGAATATTGGTAGAGCCTCCTGTCGATGCCGCAAAGCCAATTTTTAAATTCCGCGGTGCAGAAAAATTATAAGGCTGATTAACCAAAACAGGAACAGTTCTGGACTGACCAGCAGCTGTTGTTACCAGAAATTCCACATTTAGCAGATAACCTTCACCGCTTTCATTTGGTGACAGATCAATAAAAACTTTTCGATAACCGACCTGATTGAGATTCGTTACTCGCTGGGTTCCTGGCCCACCTGAAGATAAATTGAAGCGATTTGCAGGATTTAATAATAAAGGAGAACCATTTGGAACTTGTGGAGAAACTTGTGTAACAACTCCCCCAATTCCTTGATAACCTGAAAATTGATTGCCCGCCCCTCTCAGATATACCGAGTTTGGAAATCGATCATCTGGATTTGAACTAAACCCTCCTACTTTACCCTCAGTAACGCTTGCAAAGTTCCCAAAAGCATCAATACCAATTCCTAGATAAGCCCTGGACAATCCAGGCTCATCATTTCTAGGAGCATACCCCAAAGAACCTCCAAATCCTCCAGGAGAAAACACAGGTGTATCTCCGTCAAACAAGAATACAGAAAAGCCATCGGCGCCATCTCCTCCATACATAAAAAACTCAAAAGAGGTTTTGATGCCAAATGCGGATGGGAATGGAATATCAATATAAACAAATCCACTTTGAAACTGCTGTGCATCCGTCAATCGAAGAACACCGTCAACAATGCGTGCGCTGCCACCAAGAATAGTAGATGATTGAATAGTACCACTACCAAAATCTTCACAATACGGGAATCCGATCTGCGCTTGAACTTTGCTTGAAAAGCCGCCTGTAAGGCTAATTATGATAACTAAAATAAAAAAAGGAATAAACCTCCCCACAATCTTTTTTTTCCTTAAAGAAAGGGAATTAAGCTAAAAAAACAAAGGCCCCTCTGTTAAAGGAGCCTTTTTCTTATCTTAAAATTGTCTGTGTCCTATCTGGACCTACGGATACTAGCTTTATTGGGACTTCCAATGCTTCCTCCAAATAAGCCACATACTCTTTCAATTCCACAGGAAAATCTTCATAAGATTGAACGTTTCTTAAATCCGTATTCCAACCTTTCACTGTCTTATAAACTGGCTCTACCTCCTGGTCATTCAACTCGTAGGAAAGCTTGTCTACGATGCTACCATCAGGCAATTTATAATGTGTACAAATTTTGATTTCCTCAAAAATATTCAACACATCCGCTTTCATCATAAAGAGCTGAGTCACGCCATTGATCATAATGGAATAGCGCAAAGCTGGTAAGTCTATCCAACCACATCTTCTTGGCCTACCAGTTGTAGATCCAAATTCATTCCCCTCTTTACGCATAGCTTCCCCATCTGCATCAAATAATTCTGTAGGGAATGGACCACTTCCTACACGGGTACAATATGCTTTGAAAATCCCGAATACTTCCCCAATCTTAGAAGGAGCCACTCCTAGACCTGTACAAGCACCGGCAGCCATTGTGGTACTGGATGTCACGAAGGGATAACTTCCAAAATCAATATCCAATAGTGAGCCTTGCGCGCCTTCTGCCAAAACAGATTTCCCTTCTTTGAGGTAAGCATTTACTTCGTATTCGCTATCGACGAGATTGAGAGTTTTGAAAAACTCAACTGCATCAAAAAACACCTTTTCCAATTCTGCTAATAGACTGATGTCAAAATCATAAAAACCTAAAATACCTTTATGCTTCTCAACCAATGCCTGGTACTTATCCATAAAATCAGGGGCCATAATATCTCCCACTCTTAGCGCAACTCTACCAATCTTATCCTGATAGGTTGGACCTATCCCCTTCAGGGTAGAGCCAATTTTCTTATCACCTTTAGACTTTTCATAGGCAGCATCCAACAATTTATGCGTCGGGATAATGATGGTGGCTTTCTTGGAGATGAATAAGTTAGAGCGAAATGATATATTGAATTTATGAAGCCCCTCTATTTCCTTTTTTAAAATAACTGGATCCAACACAACACCATTACCAATGATGTTAACAATATTATCTCTAAAAATACCTGATGGAATCTGGTGCAAAACGTGCTTGATACCATCAAACTCTAATGTATGGCCGGCATTTGGACCACCTTGAAACCTTGCAACTACTTGATATTGTGGAGCTAAAACATCCACAACCTTTCCTTTCCCCTCGTCCCCCCACTGCAAGCCTAATAGAACATCCATCTTCATGATTTTATATGCAAAGAGATTAAGCCGTGAAATTTGGAATAAGGTTAATGAATTGCAAGGAAAAGCTTTTATTTATTACAAATTCTTCATTCGGACGGTAAAAAAGCTTGGCTACAAGCTGTATTCGGCGCCTAAGGAGTTAAATCAAAATAGTCCTCTCGCATTTGCTGATTGATATTTTAAAAAAATTTGATTGACGTATGTAAAGCATAAAACTCTCAAATCAGTATTGCATCCGCTATCCATATTTGGAGGAAATACAAACAAAAATCCCCTGTCACTCTGAAGATTTACGGGAGGAACAGGAGATTCAGAATATTTTCAAGATTCTTAAGAACAGGATTTTTATCGTCCGATTTGAACCTTAGCTGCTTCTATAGAATCAAAAACTGTAAAAATATTATTCAGTTTGGTGATGATCAACAATTTTTTTACATGCTCAGATGGGGAGCAAAGGTAGACTTCTCCACCTGAATTCCTCATTTTTGTCAACATAGTAATTAATAGCCCTATACCACTAGAACTTATATATCTTATGTCAGAAAGATCAATAATAAAGCTTTTTACGCCATCATTGACGGCATCGGAAACAAACTCAACCAATTTTGGCCCTACTTCATCTCCGATTAGATCACCAGAAAGATTTAAAAGATACCATTGAGTTTCTTTCGCTAAATCGTACGTTAGTTTCATACTTGAGGTCTATGTTCACAATTAGATTTTTGACAATTCCCATACAAAATAAGGGAATGGTGGAGCACTTTAAAGTCCAGAATTTCTCCTACGGTATTCTGTATGTTTTGGATGCGCGGATCACAAAATTCTAACACCTGATTACAGTCTACGCAAATCAAATGATCATGTTGTTTATACCCATATGACTTTTCAAACTGGGCCAAATTTTGTCCAAACTGATGCTTGGTAACCAGGTCACAGGCTACTAATAAATCCAATGTATTATATACAGTGGCTCTACTGACACGGTAATTCTTATTTTTCATGCTGATGTAAAGAGACTCTACATCAAAATGTCCAGTTCTACCATAAATCTCTTCTAATATTGCATATCGCTCCGGGGTTTTCCGAAGCTTTTGATTCTCCAGATAAGCAGTAAAAATTTTTTTTACCTCTTCGTAGAGTTCCACATTCAGCGCCATGATCCAATGTTTTTTTGCAAATATAACGCTTCTAATTTAGAAATGATTCAAATAAGCCTAAATCAATCAAATCTAGTCACCTTAATTACTCCTTCTACCTTGGTCAGATTTCCAATAAGTTTATCTAGATGCTGCGTGCTATTAACATACAATTTGATAGTGCCCTCAAAAACTCCACTATCAGAATCAACCGTAATGGAACGCATATTAACTTTGAGTTCATTCGAAATTACCTTGGTAACATCATTGATTAAACCAACCCTGTCTGTCCCTACAATTTTCAATCCTGCCAAAAATGCAATCTCCTGCTGAGAGGTCCATTTGGCTTTAATAACCCTATTACCATGATTAGACAATAACTCCAGCGCATTTGGACAGGATGTTCGATGGATTTTGATTCCTTCATTAATGGTCACAAATCCAAATACATCGTCCCCTGGTATAGGATTACAACATTTTGCCAACACATAATCCACCACGTCCATATCCTCCCCAATCAACAATTGATCATGCTCGGGGCCTTTGATGCTTTTAAGCTCTTTGGTGAAAGAGGACTCATCTTTTACTTTCTCGGTAGACGGCTTTCCTTTTTGCTTTTTCTGTTCCTTAAAATCTTTGAAACCTTTAATGAGCGTTGCATCAATTGAACCCTTCCCTACTTTATAATAAAACTCATTTGGCGTCTTTGTCTCAAAGTATGCCCGTAACTGCTCCACTACTTCGGAATTGAAATCCATTTTCATTTGTTTCAGCTTGCGCTGTACAATTTCCTTCCCGTCCATGATGGTGGATTTTTTCTCATCCCGAAGAGCATCCTTAATTTTGGCTTTCGCCCGAGAGGTAACTACTATAGTTAGCCAGTCTTCCGTTGGCTTTTGCTTATTGGAGGTGAGTATTTCAACCTGGTCCCCATTCTTGAGTTTATGGTTAATAGGAACCAAACGGTTATTGACTTTAGCTCCTATACATTTTGCACCAACCTCTGTGTGGATTTCAAAAGCAAAATCCAAGGCTGTTGCCCCAAACGGCATGACGCGGAGATCCCCTTTGGGAGTAAACACGAATACTTCATCATGGAATAGGTTACCCCGGAAGTCATCCATAAACTCAATGGCAGAACCATCATTGGATTCCAACAATGTTCTCACCTGGGTAATCCAAGCATCCAATCCTGATTTTGACTTTTGGCTCGCAGTTTCTTTATCCTTGTATTTCCAATGGGCAGCATAACCACGTTCTGCAATTTCATCCATTCGAACTGTTCTAATCTGTACTTCCACCCATTGCCCTGTATTACTCATGACAGTCGTATGCAAAGACTCATAGCCATTCGCCCTTGGGGTACTGATCCAATCTCTCAATCGGTCAGGGTTGGGCCTGTAAAAATCCGTTACTATCGAGTACACCTGCCAACAATCCGGTTTTTCCATATCCTCTTCAGAATCCAAAATGATGCGAATAGCAAATAAATCATATACCTCCTCAAAAGGTATATTTTGATTTTTCATTTTGGTATAAATGGAATGTACAGATTTAGGTCTTCCTTTGATTGTAAATTTGAAGCCTTGTGCAATCAACTCCTCTTCAATTGGAGCGATAAAACTTTTAATAAATTTATTTCGAGAAAGCCTGGTTTCATTGATTTTCTCTATAATGAACGCATAGGTATCTGCATCAGTATATTTCAAATGCAGATCCTCCAATTCAGACTTAATAGCATACAAACCTAACCTGTGCGCTAAAGGAGCATACAAATACATGGTCTCAGAAGCTATTTTCAATTGCTTGTGCCTAGGCATACTATCCAAGGTCCGCATATTGTTTAGACGATCGGCAAGCTTGATCAGGATTACACGTACATCATCCGAAAGGGTCAGCAACATTTTACGGAAATTCTCTGCCTGTTGGGAAGAACCGTATTCAAAAACGCCTGAAATCTTGGTTAAACCATCGATAATAGTCGCTACCTTATGCCCAAACTCCCGCTCAATATCTTCCAACTCCCAATCGGTATCTTCCACAACATCATGTAGCAAGGCCGCAACAATACTTGTTGTCCCCAGCCCAATTTCTTCCACGCACACAAGGGCCACTTCTAAGGGATGGTAGATATAAGGCTCTCCGGATTTTCTCCTCATTTCCTTATGGGCTTCACTCGCTACATTGAAAGCTTTCTTGATTAATTTGGC
Organism: Mongoliitalea lutea; assembly: GCF_014652135.1. Classification (GTDB taxonomy): domain Bacteria; phylum Bacteroidota; class Bacteroidia; order Cytophagales; family Cyclobacteriaceae; genus Mongoliitalea; species Mongoliitalea lutea. Next base: position 4,216 of record NZ_BMYF01000037.1, on the reverse strand, counting down.
ATCACCATCCTTTAGCAAAGGTTTGGCTGTTCTTAATAGTTTACGATAGCGTTTGAGAATTTCTTTTCTTTCTACTTCAAGATCCACTTGTATCATATATTCGAAGATATAGCTATTCTAGCATTGTAATTCACAACCAAAGAAAAAATAAAAATTTTTATTATTTTTTGGTTGACACATTTGCAAGTTAAATTTTCCTTACTACTTTTGCATCCACATTTAGGCGGATGTGGCGAAATTGGTAGACGCACTAGACTTAGGATCTAGCGCCGCGAGGCATGGGGGTTCGAGTCCCTCCATCCGCACACAACAACCCTCAATCACGGTTCCAATTCTGGCCCAGCAATGGAGCCCGAATCTGAGAAAAGAGATTGAGGGTTTTTACATATTATCTACTCTAAAATTTAGAAGCCTTGGAAATTACATTAGACAAGCAATCAGCAAATCAAGCTTCAGTTAAAATTAAGCTAAATGAAGCAGATTATCAACCTAAGGTTGATGCTAAACTTAAGGAATATGCCAGAAAAGCAACCATCAAAGGCTTCAGACCTGGCAAAGCTCCGATTGGAATGATCAAAAAAATGTATGGTACTTCTGTAATGGTAGAAGAAATCAACGATTTGTTATCCAAGTCTTTGAATGACTACCTGAAGTCTCAAACATTCAGAATTCTTGGCGATCCTCTTCCTGTAATTGAAGATGCAGATAAAATTGATTGGAAAGCTCAAAAAGAATTTGAATTCCAATACAGAATTGGATTTGTAGATGAGGTAACTGTAGATTTATCTTCTCCAATCGATGTAAAAGAGTACCAAGTAGAGATGGGTGAAGCGGAAGTTAATGACGCTATCACAAACCTGCGAAGACAATACGGTCAAATGACCAACCCAGAAGAAAGTCAAGCCAATGATTTCTTGTATGGTGATTTCAAAAATGAGTCCGGCAGCATCGAAAAGACATTCTCCCTTCCACTTTCTAAAGTGACTGAGAAGGAATTGAAAAACTTTGTTGGTTTGAAAAAAGGTGATGTTGTAACCTTCAATCCAAGCAAAGCTATTGCAGAAGATGTAGCAACAGTATTGGGAATCACTGCCGAAGAAGTAGAGCAGTTAGGTAAAGCTTGTACGTTTACTGTACAAAACATCAACAGAACTGAAGATGCTGAAATGAATCAGGAGTTTTTTGATAAACTTTTTGGTCCAGGTCAAATCGAATCAGAAGAGCAGTTTGTTGAGAAAGTAAAAGCTATCCTTGCTGAAAACTACAATAAAGAGATCAAAGTATATTCTGAAGAGAAAATTAAAGATAAGCTTGTAGCGAATGCTAATATCGACCTACCGGAAGCATTCTTGAAGGAGTGGTTATTAAAAGCAAACGAAGGCAAAGTTACAGCGGAGCAGGTTGAGCAAGAGTACCCAATCTATGCAAAACAACTTTCTTGGACTATTGTCTCCAATGAAATTGCGAAAGCAAACGAAATCAAAGCAGAACATGCAGACGTAATTGAGAAAACCAAAGATATGATCAGAGAGCAATTTGCTTCTTCAGGTCTTGGTGCTCAAATGGAAGACAGCATGGATATGTTCGTAGACAATTATTTGCAAGGCAATGAAGGTCAGAACTACATGCAGATGATCACATCTGTTCAGAATGATAAAGTTTTGGCTTTTGTAAAAGAAAAGATGAGCATTCAGCAGGAAGTAGTTTCCGTTGAGAAATTCAAAGAGCTCTTGGAAAACTAATTCAGGTCTAAAATCGTTAACATAAAAAGTCCTTCTTTAAGGGCTTTTTTTATTTTTGTATCACACAAACGAAGTAACATATGTTCAACAAAGACGAATTCAGAAAATACGCAGTACATTCCAGAGGAATCAGCGGCAATGCTTTTGACCAATACAGCACACATATTGAAGGCATGACCCGCTCTGTAATCGAGGAGCGCCCTACAAACTTTAGAGAAATCGATGTATTCTCCCGCTTGATCATGGATAGAATCATCTTCTTGGGTACAGGTGTAGATGACTTTATTGCTAATATCATTACTGCTCAACTACTATTCTTGGAATCTACAGATCCTAAAAAAGACGTATTGCTTTACATTAACAGTCCAGGAGGTTCCGTAACTGCCGGTTTGGGAATTTATGATACCATGCAATACATTAACCCTGATGTAGCAACCATCTGTACGGGTATCGCTGCTTCCATGGGCGCTGTATTATTGGCCGGTGGAGCGAAAAATAAGCGTTCTGCTTTACAGCATTCCAGAGTAATGATCCATCAGCCATCCGGTGGTATGCAGGGCCAGTCCAAGGATATGGAAATTTCCTTGAAATTAATCCTTTCCATGAAAGAGGAGCTGTATCAAATATTAGCAGATCATTCAGGTAAAACTTTTGAAGAAATCGAGAGAGACTCTGATAGAGATTACTGGATGAAAGCACCAGAGGCAAAAGAGTACGGCCTAATTGATGAAGTACTTATCAGAAAAAGATAATCATGGCACAAGTTACCTGTTCTTTTTGCGGTAGAAACAAGAAAGATGTAGAGTTGATGGTTTCAGGCATTTCTGCCCATATCTGCAACTTCTGCATCGATCAAGCGTATCAAATCCTCGGTGAAGAGGACAAAAGCAAGAAAACCGTAAAAAGTCCTAAATTCAAACTTAAAAAGCCAAAAGAGCTGACCGAGTACCTTAATCAGTATGTCATCGGTCAAATGGAAGCTAAAAAAGTTTTAACTGTAGCTGTATACAATCACTACAAGCGACTACAGCAAAAAAGCTCAGAAGAGGACGAGATCAAAATTGAGAAATCCAATATCATCATGGTGGGTGACACAGGTACAGGTAAAACCTACTTGGCCAAAACCCTTGCCAGAACATTGGAAGTTCCTTTTTGCATAGCGGATGCGACTGTCCTAACCGAAGCTGGCTATGTAGGTGAAGATGTAGAAAGTATCTTGACACGTTTATTACAAGCTGCGGATTATAATGTAGAAGCTGCGGAAAGAGGAATCGTGTACATTGATGAAATTGATAAAATTGCCCGTAAATCTGATAATCCATCCATCACGCGTGATGTTTCAGGAGAAGGTGTACAGCAAGCTTTATTGAAGTTGCTGGAAGGTACAGTAGTCAATGTTCCACCACAAGGAGGAAGAAAGCATCCCGACCAAAAGATGATTGCCGTTAACACTGAAAACATTTTGTTTATCTGCGGAGGCGCATTTGATGGTATCGGTAGACATATTGCTAAGCGAATGAACACGCAGCCATTAGGTTTCAACAAAGTTGTAGAAGGTAAGAATGTGGACCGAGCTAACTTATTACAATATGTCACCGCTCAGGATCTGAAATCTTTCGGATTGATTCCTGAATTGATTGGAAGACTTCCGGTAGTAACCCATTTGGATCCTTTGGATAGGTCGGCTTTGAAGAGTATTCTAACTGAACCAAAAAACGCCTTAACGAAACAATATATCAAGTTAATGGCCATGGAGAATGTGGAGTTGATCTTTGAAGAATCGGGTATCGATTACATTGTTGATAAAGCAGTAGAATACAATTTGGGTGCTCGGGGTTTACGTTCCATTTGCGAAGCTATTATCACGGATGCTATGTATGAACTCCCATCCGATGAAACTGTGAAAGAGCTCATCATAGATGCCAAATATGCTCAAGAGCAGTTTGATAAATCAAAATTCAAAAAGCTCCAAGTGGCTTAAAAATAAAAACCTCTCAATTTGGGAGGTTTTTTTAGTTTAATAATGAGCAGTGAGAAGTGAATAGTGAGGATAATTTAAAATGTGGAACAAAGAACGACATACACACTTCATCATTCAAGATTAGGCGTTCATCATTCGGCGTTTTGTAATATACGTAACTCCTTGCTTTGGGTGTCTCGCAAAGGCGCCAAGCCGAGGAAGGGTTCACGCCACGAGCGCAACGATAGATCGCAACGACCGCAAAATAAGGTGTCCACAGATTTTGAGGATTAGCACAGAATAATTGGTTTGCAGGTAATAGCGTTTCTACCTCGCCACTTTATAATTGTAAAGCATAGACCAATTTAATTGGCATGAAATTATGTCAAATGATCACGCTATAATCCATCTAGCAGCTCCATCGGAGCGGCCGACATTCTAGCAACGGGTTTCAACCCGTTGATGAAAAATAACAACCTCTGGCGAAGTGTCGTAGACACGATTGACATGAGCT
>NZ_BMYF01000036.1 GCF_014652135.1 Mongoliitalea lutea | reverse complement strand
AGAAGTTAAGCCCTGCAGCGCCGATGGTACTGGGGTTACACCCGGGAGAGTAGGTCGCCGCCACATTATTAAAAAGCCAGCAGAAATGCTGGCTTTTGTGTTTTTCATCCAATACGAAAAGGGTTACACCCGGGAGAGGAGAGCCTGTCCCGAGTATCGGGATCGCCGCCACATTATTAAAAAGCCAGCAGAAATGCTGGCTTTTGTGTTTTTATGCTACACCGAGAGATTGTTGGGGATAGATAGTGAAATATGCTTGCGCGATATAAGTGGATATAAGCCTAAAGGCGATATAAAGGGGCGTAAATGAAAAGGAGATTGTTCCATAGAACTTATTTTGCGGTCGTTGCGATCTATCGTTGCGCTCGTAACGTAAAACTTTCCGCGGCTTAGCGTATTTGCGAGACACCCATAGCTTCAGGATACTGAGATTAGAAAATGTCCAATGATGAACGCCTAATTATGAATGATGAAGAAGTTGTCTCCCTTTCACCCTTCCTCTAAATCAACCTATCACTCAATCAACTTTACAAATGTTCATACGAATTAAATTATTCTATGATTTCCGGGGATAAAGTGGGGGGTAGATAAGGCTATTTCCTTCAAACCAATTATTCTGTGCTAATCTACAAAATCTGTGGACAGCCTATTTTGTGGTCTTGGCGGTCAGCCGTTGCGGACATTTCCTGAACTCGTTACAAGTTTCTCACTTTTTAAAGAACCTTGAATTTTTAAGCCTATGGTCTATTGGTTTGGTCGTTAATAAGTATTTATAGCCTGGCAGGTTTAACTGAAAAATCAATTATTAGTATTTTGATTCAAAATTCGTTTGAGAATATTTAATATAAAAAAAATAAAGAATTTATTGAATTAGATAGAAAGTTTGAACATAATAAAAAAGCTGTCCTAGCTATAAAACTAAAACAGCTTTTAATAAAAATCATTTCAAATGGTTTTATCTTTCAAAAACCATCACATGTGTACCTGCGAGTGAACTTGTTCTTCCTGTGACAAAAGAGTTTTCATCTACATCCATACTCAATCGCATAAGGTTCGCATTGATTGTTTGAATATTAACCACTATACCATCGTTTCTAGTAAAGGCTGTCGCAGTTTCATTGGTGAAAGTCCATCCACCGGATGCAGGCCAAATGCCCCGACCGTTTGTAGTGGTAAACGTATTTCCAGTAAAGGTAATTGTTAAGCCTGCATAGGCACTTGTACGGTTTAATCCGTCTACAGTAACGCCAGTCAAGGTCCAAGGTGAACTAGTCAATAGAGAAGACACCCGGTCTTGAGGTGCAGGCTCCTGGGGTACAGGATCATCGTCCCCACAAGCGACGAATAAAAGGGGTAGGATCATAACTAGCATCAAATGCTTCAGTCTACTACCGAGTTTAGAAATATGTTGAGAATTGTTCATGATATTCACTTTAAAAGGTTAAAAGAAGCTCCTCCAAACTTGTTGGCAGGAGGAGCTTAAAGGTTTATTATTTTTTCAATACTTTAACAGCGTAGCTTCTATTCCCTTCTTGAATTCTCACTACATACATACCAGGTGCTAAATTTGCAACATTTGCTCTGATTCCATCATTGGATTGCTCAAATACAATGTTGTTTACTCTACCGGTCATATCAACCATTTCTACAGAACTTACGCTTTCACTTATTCCTCTAATCTGCAAGTAGGTTTCTACTGGGTTAGGGAATACGGAAATCTCACGTGGTCTCTGTATTCTGTTGCTATTGACAATCAAGTTGATTGCTTCTGATGCTTCGCTCACGCAGTCATCCACTCGTACAGATACTGTGTATGAGCCTTGGTTAGTAACCGTAAAGGTTTGTCCAGTTGCTCCTTCAATAGCTATTCCATTTCTGAACCATTGATTTCCAGTACTTGCATTGGATGTTAAGACTGTATTTCCAGTTCCCTCACCACTCAAGGTGATCGTTGGTCTCAATGGGTTGATACAGAAAGTTCTAGTAACTGGAGGCGCAGGACGGAACTCATTATTGCCCTCTTGAGTAGCTACGATGGTTGCTCTACCAGGAGCAAGGAGTGTTACCATATTACCTTCAATGCTGATATTCTCTGATTCAGCGGTAAAGCTTACAGCTAAACCTGAACTCGCTGTTGCTTCCAATTCAATTGGATCTGCACCTGCCAATTGTGCAGGGATGTCAACGAACGTAATGGTCTGACCTCGAAGTTCGAATACTTCCTTCACCATCGACACATTATCAATAAAGACAGGGTCATTGCTCAAGCCCATTTCGAAACCAAGCTTCATGGCATCATAAGTAGCTCCTACCTCGAATGAAACTTCGAATGTCTGCATTTCAGTGCCTAAGGTAACATCAGTAACTTCTATAGATCTGAATCCGCCACCATCTTCACCGAAGTACATGCGCAATTGTCTGTTTTCAACGGTTGATCGTGCTTGGAAACTCACGTTGTATGTTTCCCCGACCTCGAGCAAAGCAATTTGTTCAGGTGTGAAAATTTGATTGAGTTGAACATGCCATATTTCACCTCCAGCTCCAGTGATGTCTGTAATAGCAGCTTCACCATTGGTTACTGCTACATTAGCACTTACTCCAGCAAAATCAGCGATGAATGGAGTCCACGAATTTAATCCATCAGCGAAGTCACCGTTGATGACAAGACTAGTTGGTGTTTCTGGCTCAGTGGTTTCGCCCTCTTCTTTCACCATAGACACATTGCCGATGAATACAGGGTCATTACTCAAGCCCATTTCAAAACCAAGCTTCATAGCATCATAAATAGCTCCTACCTCAAAAGTAACTTCGAAGGTTTGCATTTCAGTCCCCAAGGTAACATCGGTAACTTCTATAGATCTGAATCCGCCACCATCTTCACCGAAGTACATGCGCAATTGTCTGTTTTCAACGGTTGATCGCGCTTGGAAACTCACGTTGTATGTTTCTCCGATCTCGAGCAAAGCAATTTGTTCAGGTGTGAAAATTTGATTGAGTTGAACATGCCATATTTCGCCTCCAGCTCCAGTGATGCCTGTAATAGCAGCTTCACCATTAGTTACTGCTACGTTAGCACTTACTCCAGCAAAATCAGCGATGAATGGAGTCCACGAATTTAATCCATCAGCGAAGTCTCCGTTGATGACAAGATTTGTTTGCTCACCTGGCTCCTGTGGCTCTTCCTGATCTTGACCTTGACCAAAAGCTAGGTCATCCCAGAAATAGGTTCTTGCTTCCCCAACGTCTGCACCTGATCTGCCAAAATCAAAGAAGATTGTTGCCTTATTATAACTTCTTGCAAAGTTGATAGCTTCTGTACCAGCTGCTTGATTTGCAAAGTTAAAAGTTATCGTCTGCCAGCCAGAAGCTTCGGTTACCGTGGCTTCTGTCTCAACGCTGATGGTAGGATCATTAGAAGCTTCTACTTTAAGGCGAACTTGAATACCGGCAACAGGAGACCATACTCTGACATTCATAAATGTCGCACCTGCTGCGAATGGAATAGGGCTAGCAAATCCAGCAGTTCCTCCGATAGTAGTGCCTGCAAAAAGCGCGGCAGTCTCACTTTTCGTCGTCTGTGCCACTCTATTTGCCGGATTTGTAGGATCAACAACTATCTCAGATGAAGTTCCTTCAAAGTCAGTTAATTCGTAGTCAATGTCCTCATCTTCGAATGTGACAGGTAATGTAAGTACTCCAACTCCAGGTCCTTCACCTTGTACTTGAGCTACATTATCCAAGAACCAAGTGAAGTTACCTGAACCGTCGCCAACAGTTCCCAAATCAAATATGAAAACAATCCGATCATAAGGGAATGCTCTATTGGCTCCGCTCATGTTGATGCTCACATCTGTCCATTCATTAGATGCAGGTATAGTGACATTTTGTTCAAAATTTTGACCTGGATCAGCACTATTTTCAAACTTAAATAGCATAGTCGTATTTTCCCTTGGAGCCCATACCTGTGCAGTGAACTCAGTCCCTTGTGACAGATCGATTGGCCCAGCTAGGTCTATAAATGCACCACCCCAAGGTTGTCCTGGATTTTTAACCATTCTTGCTACTTTGGCGCTACTGTTTCCATTTGTGTCAGGATTATCAATGACTGTTAGTACTCCTCCATCGAAATTTGTAATTACAGCTTCCCAATTGATGTCCTCCTCAAAGGTCAACGGTAATGTAGGACGATCTGCGGGCGCAACAACTTCCTCTTCCACCTGTCTGATGTTATCTACAAACCAAGTGAAGTTCTCAGAACCATCTCCGACAGTGCCCAAATCAAATATCAATACAATATTTCTAAAGGTAAATGCTCGATTAGCTCCAGACATATCGAAACTGATATCCACCCACTCATTGGCTACAGGAATTTCTACATTTTGCTCAAACTCCTGAGCAGGGTTTAATGGATTTTCGAACTTCAAAAGCATACGAGAACCTGCTCTAGGAGCCCATACAGAAGCTCTGAACTCAGTACCTCGACTTAAGTCGATTGTTTGATCAAGACGGATAACTGAACCTCCAAATACCTCGCCTGCATTTTTAACCATGCGGCCAACACGCGCACTTTCATTTCCTTCTGTATCTGGATTGTCAATGACAGTTAATTCACCTCCAGCAAAATTTTCGATGATCGCAGACCAGTCAATATCATTTTCAAATGTGATAGGTAGTAAGATCAAGCCACTGTCTTCTCCAACTTCTCCACCGAATTCCATATCATCCCAAAAATAAGTTCTTGCAGCACCAACTGACTCCCCTGATGTTCCAAAATCAAAGAAGATGGAAGCCATATTGTAGGAGTTTGCAAAATTGATTGCAGCAGTGCCAAAAGCCTCATTGGAAAAATCAAATACCAATGTCTGCCAAGTTTCTGCTTGGGTAACTCTCGCTTCTGTTTCTACACTGATTGTGTTATCTCTAGAATCTTCAACTTTTAAACGTACTGGAATCCCAGATACTGGAGACCATACCCGCACACTCATGGTTGTTGCTCCAGGAGCAAATGGAATCGGACTGGAAAAGCCAGCAGGTCCACCTACCGTCGTGCCAGCGAAGTCGGCGGCATCAGCAGATTTGATCGTTTGGACGACGTTATTTATTGGATCTGTTGGGTCTGTAACTATTTCAGAAACAGCACCACCAAAGTCCGCTAATACATAATCAATATCTTCATCATCAAATGTAACTGGTAGGGATAATCCACCTCCTGTCTCTGGTTCTGTAGGCTCATCACTAGCTTCCGTTTTCACTAATGACACGTTGTCAATAAAAACAGGGTCATTACTCAAGCCCATTTCGAAACCAAGTTTCATTGCTTCAAAAGTTGCTCCCACCGTAAATGTTGCTTCAAAAGTCTGCATTTCAGTCCCTAGGGTAACATCGGTGACATTGATGGATTGAAATCCACCTCCATTTTCACCAAAATACATTCGCAATTGTCTACCAGCTGTAGTTGAACGTGCTTGGAAACTCACTTTGTAGGTTTGACCTACTTCAAGCGCCCCAATTTGTGTGGGTGTTAATTCTTGATTAAGCTGTACAAACCATACCTCACCACCAGCTCCGGCGATGTTGGTAATTGCTGCTTCTCCATTGCTTACTGCTACGGAGGCACTGACACCTGCAAAATCAGCAATAAATGAAGTCCAGGAAGTTAATTCGTTTGAAAAGTCGCCATTGATTACAAGATTTGGCTGCTCTTCCAAGCTCGTTCGTTCCAGAGCTTTCGGTGGTATTTCTAACGACCAAGCATGTATGCTTAGTAAGGTCATTAAAAAAGTTGTGAGAAAAAGGGTAAAATTTTTCATAGGCACTATGAATGATTATTTTGGTATAAATTATTGTCAAATCGCAATTTGCGATTGTTAAAAGTACCTTAAATAATTCTGGGTGATTGTGTTGGACCGTACTACAAATGTTCATCAAGCCAAAAAAAATACTACATCAATAATACATCAAAGCTTGCTTTGATTGCTTATTTACTGCTATCATGTCATTTGAATGAATAATTTCGCACACTACAGATTTTTTCATGCACTATCTCTTCCAAGGATATCCGGATATATCTTGGCCGATCCAAATGAAGTGTTATAATCGAAAGAAAGTCAATAATAGGTTGCTTAAGTGCTTCAAATAGCTGTTGAATGAAATAAAAATAACTTTTGTGCGAGTTCTTGATTGTCCTTAAATACGACCTTGATCCACATCTTTAATGAACTTGATTAAGCCTTTGAAAAACACTTGCTGATCATCATACTGACTGAGATGGCTACCGTCAGGGCAAAACAGATATCGTCCTTTTTGAACCTCTCCTGCCATCCATTCCATATGGGCTGGATCCATGGTGTCATGGCCTGCGCCAATGACAAGTGTTGGTACTGAGATGCTCTTTAAATCTTCCCTTCTGTCCCAACCCTTTAGGCTTGCACCTGCGGTAATCCCAAACTCAGAATGCCCTTGCATAAACACATATACATTTGGATTCACGTGTTTGAGCGATCGCATCACAGCTTCAGGCCATTCAGCTAAGGGCATGCGCAATACATGGTATTGGTAATGATGCTCCAAAAGTAATTCCTCATAGCGCGGGTTATCAAAATCTTCTTTTTCCTCAATTTCCATGATTTCAGCGAATACCTCAGCAGGCATTTGAGGGCCTAATACTTCCTTGGCATACTTCTCATACGCATCTAAACTTGCCATCATATTGGAAATTACCAAACCTTTAAGCTTGTCCTGATGCTTCAGAGCATATTCCATAGCTAAGATCCCTCCCCAGGATTGTCCAAATAGATAAAAGTTGTCTGCATCCATATCCAAGGCTATCCGTACCTGCTCCACTTCATCGACAAATCGCTCAATCGTCCACAAGGATTGATCTTCGGGTTGATCAGAGTAATAGGATCCGAGCTGATCGTAATAGATGTACTCAATTCCTTCCGCAGGGAAAAAACCATCGAAGCAAGAATACAATTCATGTGTCATACCAGGCCCACCATGCAGTAAGAGTACTTTCATTTTCGGATTATTTCCTACACGCTTGGTCCATACGTTGAATTCCCCGGAGGGTGTCTGAATAGGAATCATCCGTATACCTCCCTCAAATTGATCTGCTCGATCTGAAAAGTCAAGATATGCTCGGAAAGAGTCTGTTTGCTTGTCTTTGATAGATGAAGTGCATGCCACAAGACTTCCAAGAATAAGCGTGAGGATGAAAAGTAAGTTTCGCATAGAAATTGTTTCGTTGATGGTTGTCTAAATTTAAAAATATTTGGTAAGCTTACAAAATTTAAAAACAAATAGGGTTTTCCAGTTTCTGGGATTTTCAAAAAAAGCATTTATAAATCCTTCATCTGTCGTCAGCTGCTGAAGCAAATTGGTTGATTTATATCCAGCAAAGGTTTTTTGCCGTATCTTTCAGTATCCTTTGGTATAAATGAATGGAGAAGACAACATTCCGCACAACTGGCATTGGTTTACCAAATTGAACTTACAACAAACTACGAATGAAACGATTTATTTTCGGTTTTGGCTTGGCAGCAGTCTTGTTTGTCATGTTATGGCTGCTACTCGATAAAAAAGAAAGTAAAGAACAGATTCAGGAAAGCTCTGCCTTGATACAACAGCAAATAGAACAGGTAGGGAAACTCATTGTTACGGAGGGTTATTTTTCTCAGGTGTTTACTTTCAAAAACTCCCAAAACTTATTCCTCAATATGCTGAAATCAGATAAAAAAGCCTTGGTGGTTGCCAATGCAAAAGTTACTGTGGAGTATGATTTGAGGAAATTGCAAACGGAATTGGATATGGACAATCGAATCGTGATTATCAAAAGTATCCCCGAGCCAGTAGTCAACATCTATCCTGATATCGAATATTACGACGTCAGCCAGGATTACTTCAATAAATTTGGAGCGGCTGATTACAATAAGATCAAAAACACAGTAAATACCCGCATTCGGGAGAAAGTAAACCAATCCAATTTGTTGGACAATAGTCATGAACGCTTGATGGCAGAACTGGTCAATATTTTTATTCTTACCAAATCTCTCGGATGGACCTTGCAATACAATGAAGTCATTATTGAATCTGAGGAGGAGTTGAAGAATTTAAGAAGATAGCTGTACATGGAGCAAGTCAAGATAAAAAATATGGTTTGTCCACGCTGTGTGATGGCAGTTGAGGATATTGCGCAGGATATGCAGCTAGCAGTTCAAGAAGTTACCTTAGGCAGTTTAGTCTTGAGAAAAAGCCTGACAGCAGAAGAAGCCATCGATTTGGAAAAGCGCTTGCAAGCCATAGGTTTTGAAGTCCTTAAAAACAAAGATGCCGTGACCATTGAACAGGTGAAAAACTTTTTGACTTCCTTAGTTCAAGAAGGAGCTATCCCCGAAGGATTCAATTTGATGGAGGCTATTCAACACCATCAATCGGAGGATTACAGTAAGCTGAGTAATTTTTTCAGTAGCATGGAAGGACAGACCATTGAACGCTATTTTATCCAACTCAAAATCAATAAGGTCAAAGAATGGCTTTTTTATGGAGAGTATCAGTTAAGTGAGATGGCCTGGAAATTGGGTTATAGCTCTGTGCAACACTTGTCCTCACAGTTTAAAAAGGTGACAGGCATGACTCCCACAGCTTTTAAAAAGATTTCATCCTAAGCAAAATACAAACCCCTATAAAACAGCAAAGCGTCGATTCCCATCGACGCCTAAAAATCTGCAAGGTTTTCTAAAAATGTTCGTTTGCTGTACGTTCCCAAAAGTACTGCGGCAGCATTGCTTGAAAGCAACCAAATCATTAAGGATATTTTAAGGTTAAGGCCAGTTCATTCTGCTTTGGTAATAATCCGGTAATGTTTCTTTCCAGCAGAAGAGTTAGATGCAGCGCCTTTTCCCTCTTCTCCCTAGTATAAATCTCTATGAAATAGCTACCTTTGCGCCAAAGTAGGAAAGTAGTGAAAGCAAGAACGCTCAAAAAAGATAAGGTAAACATCATTACCATGGGTTGCTCCAAGAATCTTGTGGATTCAGAGGTTTTGTTGACCCAACTCAAAGGCAACGGCATTGATGCTAATCATGAGTCCAATAGCACGGACAATAATATCATCATTATCAATACCTGTGGCTTTATCGATAATGCCAAGCAGGAATCCATTGACACCATCTTACAATATGTAGATGCCAAAGAAAGAGGAATTGTCGACAAAGTATATGTGACAGGTTGTCTTTCCCAACGCTACAAGGATGATTTGGAAAAAGAAATCCCGCAAGTTGACGCCTATTTTGGTACCCGGGATTTACCGGCTTTATTGAAAAAATTTAAGGCAGACTATAAGCATGAACTCGTAGGCGAGCGTTTGTTGACACACAATGCACATTATGCTTACATGAAGATTTCGGAAGGTTGTGACCGTCCTTGTTCATTTTGTGCCATTCCTTTGATGAGAGGCGGGCATGTATCACGCTCTATTGAAGATTTGGTCAAAGAGGCTGAGCATAAAGCAGCGAATGGTACCAAAGAGTTGTTATTGATTGCCCAAGATTCCACCTACTACGGTTTGGATTTGTATAAAAAAAGAAGGTTGGCGGATTTGATGCGAGCCCTGTCTGATGTGAATGGGATTGAGTGGGTTCGTCTGCATTATGCTTTTCCCACAGGCTTCCCAATGGATGTAATTGAGGTGATGAAGGAGCGATCCAATATCTGTAATTACTTGGATATTCCGTTGCAACATGGTTCTACAGATGTACTGAAAGCCATGAGAAGAGGTACTACTAGGGAAAAACAAGAAGAACTGATTCACAGCATCCGAGATTTGATTCCTGAAATAGCTATCAGGACAACACTTATCACGGGTCACCCTGGAGAAGGAGAGAAAGAATTTGAAGAGATGGTGGATTTTGTGGAGCGTATGAAGTTTGAGCGTTTGGGCGTATTTACCTATTCGCATGAAGAAAATACACATGCGCATACCATGGAAGACAGCACACCAGAAGAGGTGAAACAAGAGCGCGCCAACCATCTGATGGAAATCCAAGAGCAAATCAGCTATGAGTTGAATCAGGAAAAAATCGGAAAAACGTTCAAGGTATTGATTGATAAGAAGGAGAATGGCTATTTCGTAGGGAGAACAGAGTATGATTCCGTGGAGGTAGACAATGAAGTCTTGATTGATGCAAGTAAGCATTATTGCCGTATTGGAGATTTTGTGGAGGCTACAGTGACGGATGCAACAGAGTTTGACTTGTATGCGGATGTGAAATAATTTTAGGAGATTTCTCAACGATTCTCAACAATCGGTCGAAAGGATGTTGAATTCAACCAAAGAATAACCCAGAGAAAAATTGCTTCTCTGGGTTTTTTTAAACCTATATTTGTATAGACTCGTTTAAAATATCATGAATATGGCCTCCGTTAAAATTTTATTCGCTGTTTTACTGCTTTGCTTCTATGGGATGCCTGAGCTATCAGCCCAAGAACAAGAAATTGTTACTGTTTACAATGGTTCAACTGCGTATGTAGGGCAAGGAGTGTTGATCAATGGTCGTCGACATGGAGAATGGAAGATTTTCAGCCGAAAGCCCCAAAAACCATCTGCAGTGCCCTATGTTTCGCAATCCTCCAATCAACGTGTTTCAGATAAGCAATTGAAAAAACATTTCAATATGAATCAACCGCATCAGGTTATTCATTACAGACATGGGATTTTGAACGGTGAGTTTGAGGAGTTTTATCCATCTGGGGCAATTAAATTCAGAGTCAATTTAGTTTCAGGTAAGCTAGATGGTGATTATGAAGCATTTTATGAGGATGGGAGTCAACAAGTGAAAGGATTTTTTCGTCAGGATAAGCCCCATCAGGAATGGCACCGGTTTTTTGCCAATGGTGTACAGGAGTCTTTAGAATTTTACTACAATGGCTTGAGAGTAGGAGATTGGAAATGGTTTCATGAAAATGGAGAGCTCAGAGAAACCATTGCTTTTATACAGGACGCAAAGCAGGGTGCCTATCAATCATTTTTCCGCAATGGGCAACTACAAGAACAAGGAACTTTTGATAAAAATGAGAAAGTTGGTGTTTGGCAAACGTATTTTGACAATGGGCAGCTAGCTTCTCAGGAAAGTTTTTCCTTCGGTATGCCCGATGGGAAATGGGAATATTATACCATCGATGGCAAGCTTCTGGCTGGAGGTACTTACAGTTTGGGTAAAAAGCTCGGAACTTGGACAGAAGAGACAGGCCTTGATGATGAATTACTACGCACAGGATTTTATTTGGAAGATGTCAAATCAGGCACTTGGAAAGTAGTCAACCGTCAAGGGCATGTTTTTCAGGAAGAAGTGTACGATGAAGGAAAACTTTTGTCGGTGAGTAACTTTAAGGACACCAGCAGCCAAGTAAAAGATGCAGGAACCTTAGCGAATGGAGATGGGGAGCGTATTTTTTATGATGCTGAAGGTAGAGTTATCCAAAAAGGTGGATTTGTAAAAGGGATTCCTCATGGTGTTTGGTTGTATTTTGAAGGAGAAAGCAGCAATTTAAAAAAACTTGGAGGCTACTTGGAAGGAAATGCACATGGAGAATGGCTAACCTACAATGCTGAGGGAAAAGTGGTGGATAGAGAGTATTTTGAATATGGTGAACAACTCAAAGAAGATGTGCTGAGAGATGATGGTAATGTCAGTTCAGTTCCACTTTTGAGACAAAGTCCGACCTTAGACTCCAATACGGCAATGCACCATCAGGGAACAAGCAATCATTTTCGCAATATGTTTTACAGTTCCCGTTATGCAGGTCACTAAAAGTTAACAATTTCCTAACTACTATGAGGAAAGGAAAGTCTATTTTGCGGGAAATTTAAACGGTCATGATTAAGCAACTCAGCATCTACTTCTTTTCAGTTTTATTGGTAACACAAGTGCAGGCACAATTTTCTTACGATCTTCAAGGGCATCGGGGCAGCCGTGGCATCATGCCAGAAAACACGATACCCGCTATGATCAAAGCCTTGGATTTGGGTTCTACCACCTTGGAACTAGATTTAGCCATTACCAAAGATGGATTTGTAATTCTTTCCCACGAGCCTTACATGAATCCAGTGATTTGCTTAGACCCTAAGGGAAATGAAATCCCTATGGAAAATAAGTCTCATAATATTTACCAACTGACGTATCAGGAGATTTTGGCATACGATTGTGGGTCCAAGTTTCATGCAGGATTTCCGGAGCAGGTGAAGTTCTTTGCTACCAAACCTAAGTTGGAAGATTTGTTTGTGGTAATTGAAAAATATGTCCATGACAATGGGCTTCCGCAACCTTTTTACAACATTGAAATAAAATCGTCACCGGAGGGTGATGGCGTTTATCATCCTGCAGTGCCAGAGTTTTCGGACAAGGTGGTTCAGCTGATTGAACAGCATGTGGGCTGGGATAGAGTCAATATCCAATCCTTTGATTTTCGGGTTTTGAAGTACATCCGGGCGACTTACCCTCAAGTTCCTTTGGCCATGTTGATTACCAATGCGGGGAATTATGAGGCCTATTTGAATGAATTAGGCTTTCAACCGGAGATTTACTCTCCCTATTTTACAGGCTTGACGGCTACGATTGTCCAATCTCTGCAAGCAAAAGGCATGAAAGTAATCCCTTGGACTGTCAATACAACAGAGCAAATGAAGGCATTGCTGGAAATGGGGGTAGATGGGATTATTACAGATTATCCGAATTTGGCGCCAAAGTTTTGAAGATAGTTTTTTGTCATTTTCTTGAATTTTATTTGGATTCCATTTTTTTTTTTTT
>NZ_BMYF01000035.1 GCF_014652135.1 Mongoliitalea lutea | reverse complement strand
GCTCTAGGTCAAGTATTGCTACTCAACTTGCCGCTCGACTTGCATGTATTAGGCCTGCCGCTAGCGTTCATCCTGAGCCAGGATCAAACTCTCCATTGTAAAGTTAGTTCCGACTTATATTCCTATAGTCATTTTATTTTCTATAGAATCTCAGGTGCAAGAATAGAATCTTGCTTGCTTAATTTTCTTTCGTCTTCACTATTTCAAAGAACATTTGCTTCTCGTTGAAGCTTTGTTCGAGGTCTTTTCCTCAAATGCGAGTGCAAATATGGCAGGTTGATTTTTCAAATCAAAAAGAAAAAACATTTTTTTTTTAAAATTTATTTTTTCTCTTTTTTTAACCCTTATCGACTGTCAACTTTTACTCTCTTTCCCCTCATTTGGGATTGCAAACTTAGTATGAGTTCCCGTATTTACCAAACAGCTCATTTAAAAAAAATGAAAGATTTTAGTAAAAAGCTGGAAACAAGGCCACTAATTTTCCTTAGGCTTTTTATACAAAGGAACCGTACTACATGGCTCCCCGTACATAATAGATTTAGCAGTGCTTTGAAGCATCCCCAGGACCTTACCATAAGCATATAAAGGCAAGGGATAATTACTGCAACCTTTGATTACGACTGGACGGTCGGCATACACAGCTACATCTAAAGACTGAATGGCTTGATCAAATAAGTACTGCTCTAAGTTATCTAGTCCCCCAATTACAAAAGGTACTGCAAGTGGCTGAAGGTAGGTTCCCACTAGAATGAATGCCCAATTAGGGACAATTGCATCTGCTGTACATGTGATAGCAACTGCCTTCCCTTTGTATTGAGACCAATCCATTGCCTTCAAAGCCTCTCGAAAATCCTTTTCTTTTAAGATTAGCTCTTGAAATAAAAAAGGTTTTAGATCAAATATCACCCGATCTCGCTTATCATAGAAATCTTCTAAGTCAATGGTTCGGATAGGACTATTGGCAACTCGATTGATAATTTCACTCATAGGAATAAAGGATTCTTCTTTGAAGCTAAAACCCTAAACTCTTTTAAGTAGTTCGGCTCGAAATAGGCTAAATCAGCAAAATCTTGACGGAGAAATTTCTCATAGGCCAACACACCTATGGAAGCAGCAGAGTTTTGCTCTACATGAAAGCGGGCATTGGGATGTTGAATCAGTTCTTGAAACTTACTTGAACCATCGCCTAAAAAGTGTACTTCTCCTTGCTCCAAATACTGCTGGAAAGAAGTTTCCTCCAAAATCAGTGGATGAACTTCTTCAACAAGATTCATATTTGGATCCAATACAGCGGTGTAAACCTCCATCCTTCTTGCATCGATCATGGGAACAATCCACGTATTTTCATCCGCAATGTAAGGCTTGGCTCTTTGTGCCAATGCTTGTAGGGTATCGACAGCTATCACTGGCTTGTCCAAAGCAAATGCTAAACCTTTCGCAACAGAGACTCCTATTCGAAGACCCGTATAAGAACCCGGGCCCGTTGAAACAGCGATGGCATCCAACTGGCTGGATGTAATATTTTCTAGCTTGAGTAATTGTTCTATGCTAAGCATTAATTGCCTAGCATGTGCATTTTCCTGATTGGATTCAAGGATATTCAGACATGCTCCATCCTTATGAATAGCCACAGAACATACTTGGGTAGCAGTCTCAATGGAAAGTATCAATGCCATAACTTATTTTGTTCTTGCAGTCAATAAGGTAGATAGCTGTTGAGGAGAATTCAGGATTTCAAGCGCAAGCTTTACATCTTCATCCCATCTTAAGGAAGATTCAACAACACCCTCTTGATAGAAGTACCTGGAAACAATCTCTTCTCTGATGGCACTCTTGATTTCATCTTTGAATGTCATTAAATCCTGCTCTTTGCTATGATTGATCTTAGTTTTCAATTGCTCGATTTCATCTTGGATTTTATCATAGGCACGCTCTCTTTTTGCATATCGCTCCAAGTCTTCAATGGATCGCTCCAAGAATGTAGTGTAATCGTATTCTTTATCCTCTAACCAAGCTACAAAATCAGCATACATGGCATCATCTATTTCAAATTTAGAAGGTGCCGCAATTTCTTCATTTTTTAAGAAAAACTTGTTCCCATAATCAAACACAAGATTTCTCGCCACCAAGCTAAAGGTGATTGGCGCAAATGTTCGGGATTCGATCATCTTATCTGGTTCAATACCTGCCCCGTCCCTAACAATCCTGCCATTTTTTGTGGTAAACTCATTTCTAAGTGAATCAGGAATGGAGTTGGAGTTACCGTTTTCATCCTTTTTACTGTAGTCAATGGCCTGTATACATCGTCCACTTGGGATGTAGTACTTCGCAGTAGTCACCTTAATTTGAGAGTTAAAAGACAAAGGAACTGTTGTCTGAACCAAGCCTTTACCAAAGGTCTTTCTTCCCACGAGAACAGCACGGTCATAATCCTGCAATGCTCCCGCTACAATTTCGGCAGCAGAAGCAGAACGCTCATTAATTAACACCACTAATGGAATATCCTTGTCAAGGGGACTTTTGGTGGTTTTATAAACTGAATTGGCATTTTGCATTTTACCCACTGTACGGACTACCTCTCTGCCTTTTGGGATAAATAGGTTGACAATCTCGACAGCTTCTTTCAAAATCCCACCAGGATTATCACGAACATCCAACACCAATCGCTCAATTCCTTGAGATTTCAAATCAATAAGCGCGTTCCTAACATCTGCTGCTGCATTGGTAGTAAAATCACTCAACTTGATATAACCAGTTTTATCATCCAACTTACCATAATATGGCACATTGCTGATGACAATTTTCCTTCTTGTCAAAGTCACTCCTAGCGTATCGTCTCCTCTTTTCACCTTTACAAAAACCTCTGTATTTGCAGGACCTTTCAATAGCCTGGAAATATCAGCCGTACTTTTGGAGATTACATTTACCGTATCTACTTGCAAAATTGCGTCACCTACACGAAGACCTCCAGCTTGGGCAGGGAATCCTTTATAGGGCATCAAAATCATATTTACACCTGTACGATTTCCAATCAATGCACCAACACCTCCATATTCACCGGTAGTCAATAATCGGAAATCATCTGAGTTTTCTTCCGGTATAAATTCAGTATACGGATCTAATTCCTCAAGCATGGCATTGATACCAATGGTTACCAACTCCTCCACATCAATTTCATCTACATAGTAGGAATCCAATTCCCGGATAAGGGCGGCGAAAATATCCAGATTTTTGGCTATGGTAAACAGTCTGTCATTTTTTATTACAAATGAAAAAGTGAGTGCTGATATGACCAAAATCAGCAGACCAGTAATTATTCTTTTATTTGTCAACTTTTGCATGGGTTTGCTTGGCAGGCGGTTGTTCATGATTGATTTTTTGAAGTACCTTGATGAGCTTGTGCTGGATTACATCAAAAGGCATTACTTCAGAAGAAACGAAAATTAGGCCAATTAGTTGATTTGTCCCAGCTTGAGCTGTTAAAATATGTTTATTCAACCGATACCCCTCTCGTATTCTGCGCTTGACGAGGTTTCGCTGTACTGCTTTTTTGATTTTCTTCTTTGAAACTGAAAAGAGTACTTGCGGTGCTTTCATCTCATCAGAAGGAAACTCATGCACCAAAACCTTGAAGGGATATAAAAAAAAAGAGGAACCTTTATCAAAAAGTTCCTTTATTGACTTTTGAGCATGTAACCTCTCTGACTTGGGAAGTTTAGTATTCATAGCATCAACGTTCACGTATCTAAGGTACGAAAAGTCAGGCTAGAATTACTTCTTCAACGTTTTTTCGTCAGATACAGTTAGCTTATGTCTTCCTTTAGCTCTTCTAGATCTGATCACTCTCTGACCATTACCAGTAGACATTCTTTGTCTGAATCCGTGCTTGTTTCTTCTTTTTCTACGAGAAGGTTGAAATGTTCTTTTCATGACGCTATGCTTTTATACAATTTATTCGATTCCGAGTATGTCCAATTGAGGATTCCCACAAAAGGACTGCAAAGATAGATAGCTTTTTTTTATTTACAAACCTGTGAATTACTTTTGTTTGAATCTGACCAACAAATCATGCATTATCATATCCAACGAAAGGCAATCCCAAGTCAATTTATCCAAGTTAGCCTAAGCATTTCCTCTTCCAAAGGAGAATGTTTGAAGCTACAATTGGGCGCTTGGAGGCCGGGACGCTATGAATTGGCAAATTACGCACAAAATATCCGGTTTTTCCAGGCAACTCAAGCAGGGAATCCTGTTCCCTTTAAAAAAACTTCCAAAGATTGCTGGGAAGTCTTCCCAAACAGCGCTAATGAAGTTCTCATTCAGTACGAATATTTTTGCAATCAAATGGATGCCGGAGGGAGTTGGTCAGATGATGAACAGTTGTATCTCAATTTTAGCAATTTTGCATTTGATCTACTTGGGCGCTCGGAAGAGGCCATCACTGTAAACCTAGATATCCCCTCAGATTATTCTATCGCCTGTGCACTTCCAATCCATGGCACCACCTTGAAAGCTAAAAATTATCAAGAGTTAATGGACAGCCCCCTCATTGCTTCCCCTACTCTTCAAGCGTTTTCGTACCAAATCGGCACCTCTCTTTTCAAGGTTTGGATTCAAGGAAAAATCTATTTTGACGTACCTGACTTTTTGCAGACGTTAAAAGAATTTAGTGAAACACAGATTCAAGGGTTTGGTGATTTCCCGGCTGCAACATACCATTTCATGTACCAGCTACTGCCATACAAGCATTACCATGGGGTAGAGCATCGTTATTCTACTGTCATCACTTTTGGACCTGATGAATCTTTACAAGAAACCCAACAAATGCAGGAATTAATAGGTGTAAGCTCGCATGAACTCTATCATTTTTGGAATGTCTGTAGAATACGACCAAGAGGCATTAGCCCCTATGACCTTTCCAAAGAGGTGTATCTCTCCGAGGGATTGGCTTTAGAGGGGATTACCACTTACATGGGAGATTTGATGTTACTTAAGTCAGGCTACTTTTCACTGGAGCAATATTTGAATGAACTACGCAAACAGATTCAAAAAGAGTCAGAAAGCTTTGGTTGGAGGAATCAATCCATTGTGGAATCCAGTTTTGATCTGTGGATAGATGGATACAAGGCAGGAATTCCTCACAAGAAAGTTAACATATATACTAGAGGGGCTTTGATAAGCTTCTGCTTGGATGTTTGTCTCGTGGAAAATGGAAGCAGCTTGCAAGCAATGATGCGAAAACTCTGGAATGAATATGGGAAAGAGGGCATTGGGTATACCTGGAAAGACTTCTTGGATGTACTTAGAGCTTACGGAAATTCAACAACAGATATAGAAAAGATTATTCAAGAGTTAATCCTGGGGAAAACCGATATCATCCCATTTTTAAAAACCGCCTTAGCTACCATTGGAGTTAATCTCAGTGAAAATTATCCCAACAATCCTTTACGGCACCAAGCGGGAATTATCATTGATTCCTCCCAATCTATCATCAGCATTCATCCTGATTCATCAGCAATTCATGAGTGTATGCTCAAGGATCAGGTTTTGGACTGGAACACGGATGAAGCATCAAAAAAAATATTCGCTACTATTCAACGCTATGGAAGAAAGCTTATCCTAGAAATCCCGCTTGAAGAAAATACTTACTTCCCTACTTGGAACTTAGAAATATCAACAAGCACTACAGTTCGTGATAAGTGGGAAAAAATCAATTAAAAAAAAAGGCCTCCGAAGAGGCCTTTTTTTTTAATTGAAGTCAGAATCTTTCAAAGTTGAATTGAAAGAAACTTCCTTTACAACAGTCTCCAACTCCATTGGAAGCATTGGACTTTTGATAGTCAATTTCATCGGAATTTTGACACCATCTTTTTCTTGGTAATTAGCATATGTAATATCGCCTGTAGCCTCAGAACTTGTCCTTAATTTTAGACCGGACTCCACGGAGTAGTACTCAACTGTTTTCATTCCATTGGGAGCAGTTATAATCAGTTTATGAGCATCTTCTTTTTTGATCTTTTCTGTTCCTTGAAGCTCTAAGGTGTACCCCATAGCCTCATATTGAGTTTCTGGGAAAGCATAGGTCTGAATTTTCAACATTTCTGCCATTTCATCCGGAATGGCTTGTTCTTGACCCATAGCCATTGCTTTAGCTTTTCCATCTTTAAAGATAGTTTTAGATGCAACATTTCCCATAAAGGAGGTTTCCTGCATCATACGATGATTTTCACTGTCAGCAACTGTCTTCATAACTAACGTAGCTCCTTGCAAGCTTGCTTCCATGACCATGATCGAATTTTTGATCTTAGCCACATTTTCCGCACCACCTACCGCTTGAATATACTTAGCAATAACAGAGGCTGGATCATTTTCAACTGTACCTGTACTTGCTTCGGTTGACTCCCCAATAGAAGCAAAACTTTGTGTAGCCAGGAAAGCTACCATTACCCAAAGTGATAAAAACTTTTTCATGAATGTGTAATAAAGGTTAGATGTTAAAGCTACAAAAAAGGGAGCATAACGCCCCCTTTTATTCAATTATTTAAAATCTTCAGCAGAAACAGCTGCATTGAATTCGATTTTTTCTACTCTAGTTTCCAAAGCCATTGGCAACATGGGAGATTTCATCACCATCAACATAGGATATTTCACACCGTCTACTTCTTTATACTCGCTGTAAGTCATTTCACCGGATTCAGCAGATTCTGTTTTGATTTTCAACCCACTTTCCACCGCAAAATAATGTGTCTGAGAAGTACCCATAGGATTTGAAACGATCAATTTATAGGCTTCTTGACCGTCAACGTCTTTGATACCATCCAAGACCAAGGTATAACCAAGATCATCGAAGTGAATTTCCGGGATTAGGAACATACTCATTTTAATAGCTTCCGCCATTTCATCATTCATCGGCAACTCCTGACCATTAGCAGTAACGGACGCTTTACCGTTTACAACTGCTGTATTGGAAGCTACATTCCCCATCACAATCGTCTTTTGACTGAAAGACAGGTTAGGCTCATCAAACACAGAATTGATTTGTAACTTCATACCTTGGATCTCCGCTACTGACTCAACCTTGGAGGTTTTGATATTTCGAACATTAGCTGCACCACCGATTGCAGCAATATATGCATCAATCACATCCTGAGCTGTGATATCCTCGGACATGGCAATCTGACGCTCAGGCTCACCCGTGTTGGTGAATCGTTTCACTTCTCCGAATGCAAGTAAAGAGTTCGCTATTTCTGCACCGTTACCTACTACCGTAATGTACAAATTATCCGGTTTCAGATATTTCTTTGCCGCAGCATTGATATCTTCAACTGTCAAGGCATTCAACTGCTGTAGGTAAGTGCTGTAGAAATCCTTTGGCAAATTGTAACGCTCCGTGTTGATAGCAAAGTTGGCGATAGTAGAAGGAGACTCTAAAGATCTACCAAATGAACCACTCAAATTGGCTTTCGCAGCAATCAATTCTTCCTCTGTAATCCCATTATCTCGTAGATTTCTGATTTCATAGACCATTTCTACAATAGCCGAATCTGTAGCTGTTTGCTTCACACTGGCATTGGCACGGAAGCTTGTAACCAATTTATCAGAACCTATGGAAGAATACGCTCCATAAGTATAGCCTTTGTCCTCTCTTAAATTCATGAATAATCTAGAAGAAGATCCCCCACCCAAAATATAGTTCAAGACTCTTGAAGCAATATAGTCTGGATTTGTCAAATGCATTTCCATCGGATAAGTGATGTTCACTACTGATTGAACAGATGCTGCTCTATCCACGAACGCTACAAATGACTGCTCTGGGGCAGCTGGCTTTGCATAGCTTTTGGAAGGCACTGTACCTCTCTCCCATTTGCTAAAGTATTTGTTGACCAATTGTTGCGCTTCTGCCTTATTGATATTCCCCACGATTGCTAAGTATGCAATGTTTGGCTTGAAATACGTATTGTAGTATGCTTTGAAGTCGTCTACTGTCACATTGTTCAATGTAGCCTCCGTTTCATCTTCTCCATAAGGGTGATCAGAACCAAAGTTTAGTTTAGAAGCCAATCTGCTAGAAATTGCATTTGGATCATCTTTACTAGCAGCAAGACCTGTAATCGCTTGCTTTCTCAACTTGTCCAATTCTTCTTGAGGAAATACCGGATTGTACATGATATCACTCATTAATTCGAGTAATTTATCCTGATGCTTCTTCAAGGAAGATCCGAAAATAGAAGATGCTCCTGCACTGATACTCGCACCAATGAAGTCAATTTCTTGATCCAATTGATCCTTAGTACGGTTTTTAGTTCCGCCCATTTTCATGTCTCCGTACATGCCCAACATTCCGGATTTATCTCCTTCTAGAATCGGATCTCTATCCAAAACCAAAGAGAAGGCTACCCTTGGTAATTTATTGTTTTCCACTACGAATACCTTTAATCCATTTGGAAGGGTAAAGGAATCTGCATTCCCCAATTGGATTTCACGCGCTGGCGCGGGATCTGGATAACGGGAGCGATCAATCTGTGCTACGGCTAAATTGGCAAATGCAGCAAGTAAAATGAATATAAATAGTTTTTTCATGTCTTTCTTTCGTTAAAAACCTGCGTTGATTTATTATTCTCCTTGAGCTGATTTCGGTAAATAATACAATACTACCCTACCATCCAATGTCAAATACTCATTTGCTACACGCTGAAGATCTTCACGGGTCACTTTTCTGTACTGCTCAAGGGTATTATTGATATAATTGGTATCCCCAAAGAATACTCTTGCTTCTGCTAAGTTTTGCGCTATACCAGCCATAGAACTGTTTTGGCTGACGATATTGTTTTCAATGATATTTTGCAACTTCAAGAAATCATTTTCAGAAATACCATTTTTCTGTACTTGAGCCAATAAACCATCCATTTGATCTTCCAAATCCTTGGGTTCAACTCCCATATTGGTAATAGCATACATTAAGAATACACCACCATCTTCCAAATCCAATGGAATAGCAGCTACAGCTAATGCTTTTTGCTGTTTATCCACCAATTCTTTGGTCATCAGAGAAGAATTACCTCCGGTCAAATAGGTAGATAGCATGGACATCGCATAAGAATCAGGATGATTCTTCTTTGGCAAGTTGTATGCTTGGATGATCGCAGGAATTTGGATATTATCATAGACAATGTCTCTAGTCTCCTGTGTTTTTCTAGGTTCCGTTATATTGGGTCTATAAAAATCCGCAGGTCCTGTTGGAATTTCTTCAAAATAAGCTCTCACCCACTCCTCTGCCTGTGCATAATCAATATCACCTGCGATAGTTAAAACCGCATTATTTGGTACATAGTAAGCTTTGTGAAAATCCATAAACTCTTGAAGCTGTGCCGCATCCAAATGCTCCATGGAACCAATTACAGGCCACTGATACGGGTGTTTTTCAAACGCACGCTTCATCGTCTCCGGAAGAATCGTTCCATAAGGACGGTTATCGTAAGACTGTCTTTTTTCTTCCTTGATTACTTCACGCTGTGTATCCACACCAATTTGGTCAATTTTTGGATGTAGCATACGCTCAGACTCCATATACAAGGCTGTCTCCAATTGATTGGATGGTACAATCTCATAGTAATAGGTGATGTCGTTAGAAGTAAAAGCATTTAAGGTACCTCCAATCGCCTGAATTTTATTCATGTATTCACCGCGCGGGATATTCTCTGTTCCTTCAAACAATAAATGCTCAAAGAAATGCGCAAAACCAGTACGGTCAGGACGCTCATTTTTAGACCCTACGTGATATAATACCGACACCGCTACGATCGGTGTACTGTTGTCCTGATGCATGATGACATGCAGACCATTGTCCAAGGTAATCTCCTTGAACTCGATTTTTGTCTGAGCCCAACTGAGTGAACTCACCAAAAAGGCCAGAGAGAAAAAAAGCGTAAACTTTCGCATATATGATAAATTTAGGTTTATAGAATTAGTACTTATTTGAATTAATTTTGTTTAATCGTCCGTTATCGAACAATATTTTTGAAATTATATGAGTTGAGCATCAATAATTGTTCAAAACTATACCAGATTGTTCAAAAGACTCATGTTTTAACAAGTATTAAGAGTCTTGATTTCCTAATGAAAGATTCCTAAGGACAAGGATCACATTGAACACTTTTCCAACCTTCCATAAAATCATGATATACTCCTGAAAAATAGAGCGCAGCACCTGCAACCATGATTATCACGCCGATCCACAGCAATCGTTCTCTTTTTTTAGCAACAGACTTCATTCCTTTTTATTTTACTATTGAACAAATAAACTCGTGTACCGCTCTTAAAGCGAAACTATTAGTGACTTTGGAAAGACTAAAATATAAAATGGATTTTAAAATCAATCAGTGTGAAAAAAAATTAAACGTTTAAATTGACAATGCTACAATAATAATGAAAAAAAACCTTTGTTTTGTATTAATTGACTTCGATAGTTTCAATTAAAGTCAACTATTAGCGATTAATAGAATGAATCTAAACACCAAAAACTAGCTATTTTTTCTGACTACTTTTCCTTATAAACTGAATTTTGGTGAAAATAAAATTGGCTGCCTTTAATAAAAGACAGCTAATCATGACTAGTGCAATGTGTCCCAGGTTTATGGATTCAATTTTGTCAAAATCTCTTTAGCCTCATGCCACTTGAGACGAGGACCAAACTGACTGACGATTCTAGAACTTGCCATAGAAGCCAACTTGCCACTCGATGCATAGCTGTGACCATTGGTGATTCCGTACATAAATGCACCAGCAAACATATCTCCTGCCCCATTGCTATCCACAGCGACAGTTTTGTAAGGTTCTATATCGATAAAGGTATCTCCATCAAAAATTATAGCTCCGTTTTTCCCCTGTGTGATAACAAAATGTTTTGCAGCCTTTTTCATCTCTTCTCTTGCTTCGGCCAAGGTTTCTTTTCCTGTAAACAACAAAGCTTCCTCCTCATTGGCAAACAATAAATCTACGCTTGGACCAATTACATCTTCAAAAGCATCTTTGAAATACTTCACCATAGCAGGGTCTGAGAATGTCAACGCTACCTTAGTACCTGCTTCCTCTGCAATTTTTTTCGCATGCATCATCGCCTCTTTCCCATTGGGAGAGGTTACCAAATACCCTTCTATAAATAAGTATTTGGAATCCTTGATAGCCGCTTCATTGACCTCAGCAACTGAAAAATTCTGAGTAATCCCCAAGAACGTATTCATCGTGCGCTCGGAATCATCCGTAACCATCACCAAACATTTCCCGGTGATACCTTCCTCCAACTTATCTGCTTGAAGATTATTATCGACACCCGAATCAGCCAAATCCTGCAAATAAAAGTGTCCCAATTCATCATTGGCAACCTTACAGCAGTAGTAAGACTTCCCTCCAAACTGACTTACGGCAATTACCGTGTTAGCAGCCGATCCACCACATTGCTTTTTAGCTTCTTTGGTGTTGATAACACTCATCAAGGAATTTTGACGCTCCTCATCTACCAGGGTCATCAAACCTTTTTCTACCTGATTATCCTCAAAGAATTTATCGCTTACTTTAAATTCTATGTCTACTAAGGCGTTACCCACACCTACTACATCGTATTTTTTCATATAGATTTGTTATTCACTTTCAAAAGAGGAAAGCCTCTGATTATTCAAATATCTTGTGCCGCTTGAATGGCTTTGACCTATCAAACAAATATCGATAGGTATGATGCGTCTTATAAATTGTGGCATTCAGTTGCTCACAGACACGCATCATTTTGGGATTGAAATCCCCTATCCAGTTCATCTCTATCGTCTCGTAGGTAAACCAATCATGCCGTGCAAATTTCTCATTGTATGCCATAATCATGGCAGAATCTACTCCTTTTCCTTGAAACTCAGGAATGACACCAAAAACCAACCCCAACATTTTATTGGGGGGGTTGAAGGTCTTATTATAGAGAAATTTAATTTTCCCCCAAAGGCCCAACTTCCCATCTACATACTTGAAGATTTGGTTGATTTCCGGAATATTGATGAAAAATGAAATTGGTTCACCTTTGTAAAATCCAAAATAAATCAGCCTGGGATCCATGATGGGCTTCATTTTCCCAAACATTAGCTGTGTTTCTTTCAATGTCAATGATTTCCCCATGTGCCTAGCCCAAGCCTTATTGTAGACTTCCATAAAATATTGGGGAGCTTTTTCTTTCAACTCCTTCCCTTCCATGTGTCTAAACTGGAAATCAGGTTCTTTCAGGATTTCATTGGCTCGAGCCACCATTTTCTCATCAAACCCCACTCCCTGCACAGGACGCATATAGGTGAATTGCTTGAAGTAAATCTGAAATCCATAAGCTTCGAAAAAGTCCTTGTAATAAGGAAAGTTCCAAGGCATATTGTAGTTAGGAGGAGAAAAACCCTCCACGAGTAAGCCCCACCACTTGTCACGCTCACCAAAGTTGACAGGACCATCCATCGCTTCCATCCCCTCTGACTCCAACCAAGCTTTAGCCGTATCAAATAAAAGAAAAGCTGCTTCCTGATGATTGATGCATTCAAAAAAACCTAAACCTCCGGTAGGTTGCTCTTCTTTCCACTTTGGATGAAGAAAAGCAGCAACTCTCCCGATCGTTTCATTCGTATCATTGAGTAACAACCAACGCTTGGCCTTTCCACCTAATCGAAACAACTTATTGGTTTCTGGATGGAATAAACCTTCAATATCCTTATCGAGGGGACGTATCCAGTTTTTCTCATGCTTGTATAGCCTTACAGCCATTTCCAAAAACTCTTTTTGTTGACCTGGATTGCTTACTTCAACAATTTTCATGCATTACTTTTGGTTAGGAAGGCCAAAAATAAGCATATAATCCGATAGTCCGAAGGTTGAAATGTGAAGTCAATGGAAAATCACCTGAAGAAGTAGCCAACTTGGATAGACCATGCACATTTGAACAGTTGCTCAAATGACGCTATATCCACTATTGATTTACCGTTAGCTAATGGTACTGGATGAAAACAACCTATTTAACTATTTGAAATAAATCCCCATAAAGCCCATCTTCCTTTTCCAAAGTGGTCAATTCTAAAGGTATCCATAATCCTTTTGAAAAAACAAAGCTCTTTGTCGGATCATACTTCCCTTTGGGAAGCATTTGATTGTACATAAGATTAAACTCCTCATCCAAAATAGACAAATACACTTCTCTGTTTTTCACTAAAAAAGTGTAGTAATCTTCCCCATCAGCTGACCTGTTCAATGCAGATTGAGAAAAGCGATAGTAAACTTTCCTGTAAGGGTCATAAATAAGCTTCAAGTAATTAGGAGACGAAAGAACCCACTCTTCAAAGTAACTTGTTGACCAAGTATCTCTGTTGGTCTGTGGTTCTGCATGCTGCTTACCTTCAAAGCTTTTTATCAGGATTTCCTTTTGACTTTTGGATGGAGCATCATAACTGACAATTGTAGGGGAAATGGAATATATATAAGCCAACCCATTCGAAGTCCCTGTTACACTTGGGAACGTGGTATAATTCAATGGAACACCTGTATATTCCTTTGGATGATAAATGGGAAGGCTCTCCCAATCACCTGATCTTACATCTATTTTACCAAATACCTTTCTTTTTTCTACTTGGCTTCTCTTTGCGAAATAATACAAAACAGATTGTGAACTCTCATCATAAAATAAATGGTCTGAGAATCCATCGTAGGGAAATTCGGTGTAAACCTCCGCTTTTATTGCATCAAGATTTTTAAATAACCTGACACTATGGAATTGGTTACCACTTTGGTCAGTAAGGAATAAAATATCTCCAGTTGAGAACAATAGAGAATCGGAATTGATATAGTAAAAAGTATTTGGATACATATCGAAATCAAATAAAAGACTTCTTTCAGTGGGAGTTCCGCCCAAAAGAGGGATTTTTACAACTTTTCTTTGATTGGGATCAAAACTGACTAACGTATCACTGTTAACATGATTTGGCATATCAAAAATCATGTAAGCAGCTCCGTCTAAAGGATAACTCGACACCTCAAGGGTTAAATCAAAATCACTTTTTACGCTGGATTGACAAGAAACCAACAATATGACACAATAAAAAGACAGTAAAATTCGCATAAAATAAAGTCGGGAGAGAAATCTCTCCCTATTAAAAACCATTAACAACTAGTAGTATGTGTTAAAGGACAATCTAATCCTTCAGACAAATACCTACATGCCCAATTTTGTTTTAGAGAACTACAAAACATTTGTCTCAATTTAACATCCCCAAAACCCGGATCCTCTACAGATTCCTGAGCAATTGATAAGTTTGGTACAGATATGCACATAGCGAATATCAAACCAATGAGTGCTCTTTTCATAATCAATATATTTTATATAAAATCACTAGTGTCCGACTAAAGTCGGCCATTAGTGAAAATTGTTTGAAAGGAATAAATATAGCTACTCTTTCTGTTATGAATGAAAAGTAAGCCCCTATGTT
>NZ_BMYF01000034.1 GCF_014652135.1 Mongoliitalea lutea | reverse complement strand
ATTATAAATATTATTTAATTAATATCAATCCTAACAATTTTTGCTTTCGAAAATGAAAAAGATAAGCCTTTTAGTTTTTATTTGGATAGGTTTCGGTTTTACATCATTCGGGATGTTTTCTCAAGACAGTTTATTACGTGTTTTAGAAAATAGTCCCAATAATTTAGAGGTTATATCCAGACTTGCCCAATCGTATGAACATAGCAACTCAGAAAAAGCTAGGTATTATGCAGATTTATTGCTTAAAAAATCAAAATCATCTGATTATGATTATAAGTCAAGAGCGTATAATACCCTAGCTAACTGTTATTTGTTGGAAAGTGATTTTTTTAAAGCGGAAGAAAGTTATTTAAAGGCCATTGAATTTTCAAAAAAGGGAGGACTGAAAAAAAATGAAGGTGTATACATATCTTCTTTGGCACAAATCAATTTAAATCAAGGAAATATAAAAGAGGCAATCAATCTATATAAATCCTCATTAGAGATCCTCTCTGAACTCGATGATGACAATTTGGACTTTTTCTTTTCAAGTATCTATGGTGGGCTGGGGGATTGTTACAATCAAATGGGGGTTTATAATGAAGCGCTGGAATATTTGTTTGAATCCTTGAATATTAATGAACGCAATGGAGACCATATTTCAACAGCCATTAGTTATAACAGTATAGCTTCTGTGTATGATAACTTAGAGCAGTTAGAGAAAAGTATATTGTATAATAAAAAAAGTCTGGAGGAGATCAGAAAGGCTGATTACTTAATAGCTGAAGCTACCATACTCTTAAATTTGGCAGAGAATTTTTTCAAAGTTGACTCAATAGAAGCAGCTTCAAGCTTTTTAGATCAATCATTTACAATGCTCAATGATAATGGACTTACCTTCAATTTGGGAAATGTGTACCAACTTTATGGGAAAATTAGTTTGAAACAAGATGAATTAGAAAAAGCTAAGGATTTTTTTGTAAAAGCTTTGGAACTACATGAGGCAGACGGAAAAAACTACTACTTGTTTCAAACACAATTTAATCTTGGGGAAGTGGAAGTTTTACTAGGCAATTATGAAAAAGGAAAGGAATGGATATTAGATGCTATTGACAGTTTTAGTAAAAATGGATTTTTACGAGATAAGAGGAATGCACTTGGGGTACTTTTGGATTATATGGTTGCTCAGGATGATTTTATTGACATAAAAAACACCCTCACTCAATATAGATCTTCAGTAAATGAGTATTTGAATGAGGAAAGACAAAACGCCATTATCGCAAGCGAAATAAAATTTGAAATCGCACAAAAAGAAGCTCAAATAGAAACTCAGGAGCTACAGCTGGAAGCAGAAAAAGTCAAACGGAATTGGACGCTATTTGGGTTAATTGCTGTAATGATTTCTGCGAGTGGTGGGTTATTTTTTTATAGCAGCAAGCAAAAGGAAAAAGAAAAGCAATTAGCGTTTGAATTAAGCAATCTACATAACAGTATCAATGAAATGGAATTGCAAACACTTAATCAACAATTAGATCCCCATGAACTGAGCAATTTCATTCAATCAGTCAGCAGAAATGTGTTAAGGAAAGATGAGAAATTATACAATCAATTAATCAATTTGTGGGATGTTACTACCATTGTTTTAAATCATAAGGAATTCACTTCTGATGTCAATACTGAAATAGAAAATCTTAAAAAGTATCTTATTTATCAACAGGAGATTGTTTACCCGAAATTTGAGTTTGAAATTTCTAATCAACTAACAAGTGATGATTTTTTGGTTCCGAGATTATTGTTGAGGAATTTGGCTGCAAATGCCATCAAACATGGGTTAAAAGGGATTGAAGGTAAAATAGAGATAAGGCTTTTTGAAGAGTCAGAGTATATTCACATTTGGGTTAAGGATAATGGAAGGGGACTTATGAATGGAAGTTTTTATTCAGGGATCGGTACGGGTACTTATCAAACTATTTTCAATAAGCTTAATCTCAAAAATAAAGACAAAGCAAGAATTGAAATTGATACGAATACTCCTAATGGTGTTTTAGTAAAGGTTTTTATACCTAAGAATTATAACTACAGCTGATCACTTTTTATGAGAAAATACAAGTACATTATTGTTGAAGATATACCTAATCTTGCCGAAGACTTGCGGTATTTTATTGACAGACTGTCTAATTATGAATGTAAGGGAATTGCTTTATGTTTAAATGAAGCTATTCAGCTTATACAAAGCTACAAACCCGAGGTGGTTTTTTTGGATATTGAGTTGAATCAAGAGTCTGGATTTGATCTGATTCCTTTAATTGAGCAATCTGAACTGCAAGTCCCGTGCATTATTGTAAACTCAGTAAAAAAAGATTATGCTATACATTCCTTTAAAATTGATGCTATAGATTTTATAGCTAAGCCCTATACCATGGATAAAGTAAAAGAAGCGTTGGCACTTTTTGAAAAACGATATCGCAAAGCCAATGATACGCTACTAATCCGAAATAAGGATGGCGAGCATTTTATAAAATACGACGATATTTTGTTTATTGAGGCCCAGGGTACCTATTCCCATTTATTTACTACAAATAATGAAATGTACCGGTTTTCCAAAAACTTAAAAGAAATGGAGGACTTTTTGAGCATGGACTTTTTACGCGTGCAGCGAAGTTACATCGTCAATAGGAAGCACATACAAAAAACAAAAAATCAAAAAATGTACCTAAAGTCTTTCCCAATCAATAGCCCATTGAAAGAAATTGACTTTGTGGTAAAGAACGGCATCGTAATTACATAATTATACTAATGGAAAGTTTTTACAAACCTTTTTTGGCCTTTTACAAGGTTTTGGATTTTCGGAAAATTTAAAACTTTATTTTTCACATAGGGAGTTAAAATAGATAATATGAAAAGTTTCTTAAGAGGATTTTGTTTGATTTTAGTTACTGCTTTCTTCATTTCTGGATGCTGGTCGGAAGACTCTAATCCAGACGGTTTTTTTATGCGGGCAAAAATAGATGGAGAGCTATTTGAAGTTAAGGGTGAATTGTTTTGTACGTATGTCGATATGGTATCTTTTAATATTCAATCGACTAAAATTAATGGAATAGAAGGTATTACACTGACTATTTTCCCTAGTGATATACGGTTGCAAAATTATATAATGCAACAAACAGATGAAGTAATAGTGGCAGGACAATATTTTAAAGATGATGCCAGTTATGCAACGATACACAACCCTAATGGAAGGATAACAATTACAGCCTATGACCCCAATAAAAAAATTGTGGAAGGGACCTTTGAATTTGTTGGGAAAGACCTCTATTCAAATGCAACTAAAAACATTACCGAAGGAAAATTTAGATGTAGGGGATTGAATTAACTTTTAAAAATTTTTTAATACTCTATTTCGACTAAATTAAGTTTTTCTTCATAATGAGCCTAGTTTTATATTTTAGGTCCGTATTTTTTAATTTTGAAAAATATTAAGAGTCAACTCTAATAGAACGGCTGGCAATCACCAACTTTCATTTAATGGATTTGGAGTAAATTAAACAAGGTCTAAAAGAAAAAACCGAGCTCCAAAACTTGGGGCTCGGTTCACTAACAAATTAGAAGGAGTGAAGTACTAAAACACAATGGAATACCCCACATTCACATAGGATAAGCCTGAACCGGCTTCCAAAAACACGGCTCCTTTTGATGAAAGCCCATAATAAATGGATCCATAAAAGTCGAAGCCGGTACCATTGACACTCAGACCAAAATTGCCCATGTTATTGCTCGTGGAAGATGTATTGTAGCCAAAATAAACAAATCGGAGACCTGAAACCACACTGAGACGATCTGTGAAATTATAATGATAGGCACCTCCGGCCCCGATTACAAAAACACTTTGTGAAATATCGCCAAGAGCACCAAGATCAATACCATAAGCTTGATAGGCACCAAATCCACCAGCACTTAAAAAACCCTTTTCTCCAACTTCTTTGAGTACCCGATCAAAGCGGATACTAAGGTAAGGAATTCGTACATTATATCCGGCAGACCCAAGTAATACACCAGGTCCAACTGCGACCCCAAGATAATTTCCATTGAGCGCAAAAAAGCCATCAGAGGTATCAACGCCTGAACTGGATATTGAAGAACTTTTTTCTCTGGCTACGGATGAGGCTTTGGGTGTACCTTTATTAACAGTGGTGGACTTGGAGGACTCTTCACCTTCAAATGATTCTGAATATCCATTCTGATACTTAATCAATAGGATTTCGGACTTTAAGAGATTGTAAACAGGTCCATCTAAATTATCCCATTTTTTGTATTTAATTCGGTCTTCGAGGACTTCGACTACCTGTGCTGTAATCACCTCTTCATTTTTTTTGAATATTACATCCTGTGCAACTGATGCTGCGTACAAGGAAAACATCATCAGGAAGGTTAAACCTAAACTTTTGAAAGTAACTAATTTTGTCATAGTGTTACAGTGTAAGTGATTGTATAATAATTTATTAAAGATTGATTTATGTATTATATGAAATCATTAAGTTTTGTATTGATTCTACCTAATTTTTTATGCACCTAACTGATAATCCAGCTCCTCGGTGGCTATTTGCTATTCCAAATTCATCTTTATTTATAAATAAAGCTCTTGAACGATGAACATGCGTTGTACTACTCCAGTAAATACCAATATCTTCATCATCTATTATTTCATCATAATCCGGAGCACGAGCACCAGAAAAAGTCAGTTTAAGTATTGAGCCAAAATTCGGTATATTTTTTACCCAACTATTTATTTCTACCTGAAGCTCGTTTTCTGAAGGCAAACGAAAACCTTCGGGACAAGGGTTGTTTTTATCATTTATTCCTTGCCACATATTTTCATAAGTCAATAAACTTTCTGTAGTCGAACCTATTCTACGCCAATTGAAATTAGCTCCACTAGTTGAAATAATGAAATCACCATGTCCAACTTGATTAAAGCTACTTAATTCCGTCGTAGTCCGAGAATTCCTACACTGATGCCCATCCGGACCACGACCCCATTGGTAGAGGTCTCCATAGGCTAATTCATCTGTGCTGCTGTTAGCCGCACGGCTCGCTCCTAGATTTCTATCCATCCAAGTTCTTCCTGTTACGGGGTTGGTGACGTCGACCACTTCTGTAGGAGTATCATTACAGTGGACATATCCTTCAGGCCAAAGTCCAGAAGCCATGGATTCTTCTTTGGTAGTGAAACTTATTTCATTCCCATAAGCCGTCCCGTTACTTGCTATGGCAAAGGCCTTCACATAATAGCGTGTTTTGGGCTTCAGGTCAGTAAGTGTAGCATCAAAGGAACCGGTTCCAGTTCCTGCAAAAATGAGCATATCTTTTTCTGTAGTAGGGTTTGGATTTGTGCTATATACTATCCCCCGTTGAAGGATAAATGAGTTTGTTGTGTTGGATATAATATTATTAATTATTCTTGCATCAGTAGTTGAAATATTTTGGATAGAACCAGTTAGAACGGTGGGTAAAATAATGATTTCTTTGGGAGTGGTAAATGATAGTTCATTGCCATAGGATGTGCCGATTAGATTGGTAGCATAGGCCCGGAGGAAATAGGTAGTCTCCGGTTGCAGATTGCCAAGCGTAGCTGTAAAAGAACCCGGTCCACTACCATTGCTTGTCGTATCATTGTCGATAGTAGGATTAGGGGAGGTACTCCAACATACACCTCTGCCTGTAACCATACTGCTGCCTTGACTGCTGATGGTTCCTCCTGATATCGCCTGATGAAAGGTTACCTCGCTGACAGCCCTAGTCGTTAGTACCGGTAGTAATTTTGGGTCATCGCTACCAAATGGTGTGGTTTCACTCCATAGTTTTATCTTTTCAAATTCTTTTGTATGCGTAATAGTAGTATTGATGCCAAGCCATTTTTGAAAATCTATTTCTATTTCACCATATACTTTTGAACCTACATATACATCTACACTTAAAGCTTGCGTCGATATCTCTGCGTCTGCGACAATTCCTACTTTTCCTCCGAGTGTGGCAGTTAGTTTTTCCAGATGATAGGGTTTGATTTCAGCCTTTACGTCAAAAGGATAAAAGGCGGCAGCAACACTCACACTTAAAAACTTATTCTTTAATTCAAACGTGGGGTCAAAAGATGCACTAGACAAATTGGTTACAGGAGAACCTGCGTTGTAAAGAAAGCCAGCGTTTATCTTCCCATTGCTTTTAAATTCACCAGTTAAACCCAAGTCAAGTTCAATTTCCGCCGAACTTCCTATTTTGATATCGGTAGGTAAGTATATAGGAACAACTAATCCAGGAACAGTAAATGTAAATGGTATGGTATAAGTAAACCAATCTACTCGTGCCTCAGCTTTGGTACCTATGGAAATCTGAAATTCGGATAAATCTTCCATTTCCATCAGTAAACTTGTTTTTTCCACATGTAATTGGCCCCTTCTTCTTTTCCATTCAAATGACGGACTACTGATTCGGAATTTCGCAATACCTTTGATGGTTATTTGATCATTAGTAGTTGAAAGGTCTCCGTCTTGATCATAGATGACGCTATTTACTTCAAATTCAAAGTAGGTGTCACTACCATCCGTACGAAGATTGATGGCATCACTTGTGGAAATATACTCCAAATCGACTTTAAAATCAGCCTGCTCGAAAATATCCAAAAGAGATGCAGGAGTAGTAGTAAGTATCTTTTGCCCATCTGTTTCTTCAACATTTTGGACTTTGAGGGCATACCCAAATCTAGCTTTGCTGAATTCATCACTTACTAGGACAAAACCCTCCTGAATATCTGCGAATGAGGGATAGCTTTGATTGATTACCAATAAGTCATCTTCCAAAATAACCACACCAATTTCAGACTCTTGAGAAGTGCAGACGATGGTATTTTCTTGAAGGATAGTATCTGAATCCCTATCGGCCCTGCCAGGTAGTTCCATCTCTCGGATACAGCCCGTCATGACCAAGAGCGCAAGCAGTACAAGTAAAAGCAAAGAATAAAGTGATTTCATAAAGAATAAATTCAAACAATAGGATTCTTTGGAGGTAGTTTTGTTAGATGTATTTTTTATAAAAGCGGTTAATGGTTGTAGATATGCTTAGTCTGTGCTTCAGACAACTTATTACATCATTAAAATAAAGAATGAAACCATTAAATTTCACCATGCCTTGTAGAAAGGTGGAAAAAGTTTGTAGAGATGTTATTTTAGGGATTTTAAACAGACTAACAGTTACAATACATTGGTTTCAGCAATTTTATGGGTTTCTAAACCCTCACAACTTTCTAAGTTCGAGCGTTTGATTAGCCTATTGGGTTAATGTATCTGGGATGGTTTGTGAGAAAACAACCAAGAGCAAACAAAGGCTATCAATGAAGTCCATTTTTTTGATAAACAACCTACCATAATGTATTTTAAAATATTTCTCACGTTTAGAAGCATCTTGTTGATTTAAGTAGGCTTCAAAATAAATTAGCTTTTATATTCCATGGGGTTAATCCTTAATACAACGAACAGAGTTTCCACCACCTCGAGCCTGAGGACTTAAAATTGCTCCATTACTCATAAAGAAAAGGGTGAGAGATCGGGAATTATTATTTACAGTACTGCTCCAATAGCGACCTACAATACCAATACTAGAGAGCCACCCAAAGCGTCCACGTTCACCCGCAGCAGGTAGTCTTAATGGAGTGTTTAAACCACCAACTATACCATCTAAACCTGTCCAACTTAAGCGTTCTTCATCCAATTCTGTATCTGTAGGTAAGCGATAACCATCAGGACATGGATTGTTTATGCCATCCAAGCCCTGCCATAAGTTTGGGTTTTGAGAAATTTGCCAATCAAATGGATCTAAATTTGTATTTGTTAAAATGAAGTCTCCATGAATAGGTTGGTGACTACTACTTAATATAGCTGTAGTTGGAGAATTTCTGCATTGATGCCCATCTGCTAGCCGGCCCCACTGATAAAGGTCACCATAAGCTAATTCATCAGTACTACTTGTAGCAGCTTGACTTGCTCCAAGGTTTCTGTCCATCCAAGTTTTACCTGTAATTGGATTAATTACATCCACTACTTCTGTTTCAAAAAACGAGGAAAAGCAAAGAACTTCCATGGTTAAAACACAATGAAAGCCACTTATTGTAATAAAAAACTCTGCATTACCCATCATTTCTGGTATTCCAGTAATATTGAAAACCAGGACACCATCTCCTTTATTAAAAGATCCAGCATCTAAAACCGCCGTCAATCCATTTACATTTCTTGATTTTATCGATTGACCTAAATATGACTCTCCGTTACCATCTGAATATGATATTGTAATTTTTGCGTCTGTTGTTGATACTCCCTGAACAAGCACTCCTGTGTTCACAGCAGAATCGCAATTTAATGATTGAATTTTTGGAATATACTCTTTTATACATCTAACTGCTGATCCGTCCGATCTTTGACCTAAACCATCAAGTGAAATATCTTCGTTAAATATTGCGTAGAATGAATAAATAACAAAAACATCACTAGTCCAATAGTCTCCAAAAGAGCCCTTATTCAGAATAGCTCCGTTAACAGAAGACCTAAACCCAGTTAATGGTAGTTTGATAGACGATTCAAAGGAAGAATTATAACTATCCCAGCTTCTCATTTCTTCAACGAAATCACCTATACTTGGTACACGAAATCCGAGAGGACAGGGGTTGTTGATTCCTTCTAAACCTTGCCAAAAACTATCGTTTTTAGGAAATATCCAGTTTGAATTACTGAATGGTGGTGGTAAAACTAAAACAAATCGATTATCAAAATGCTGGTCTGATTGGCTTATTTCTGTTGTAGTAGCAGAGTTTCTACATTGATGCCCATCCGAATTGCGTCCCCATTGATACAGATCTCCATATGCTAATTCGTCTTTACTATCCAATGCTACTCTACTAGCCCCAAGGTTTCTATCCATCCAGGTTTTTCCTGTAATCGGATTAGTAATTTCAACTATTTCTGTTTCAAAATAATTAGAAAAACATGCTACCTCAATTTCTAATATGCAACTTAATCCATCTACATCTATTCCAAAATAGGCAGTCCCTGGAGAATTTGGGATTCCTGAAATTGTGTATATTAAGGTACCATTTCCCTTGTTAAATGTACCTGCTTCTAATGTTGCTGTTAGTCCAACTACTGAAAATGAATTAATAACCTGTCTATCAAAGTTATTTTTTCCATTACTAATATATGAAATACTTATAGTAACATTTTCTGCCTCGATACTTTGAATTAAACTTCCTTGAGTTGTAGCTGATTTGCAATCTAGAAATTCAATATTTTTACCTTCATGTTTAATACAGCGTACTGAAACTCCATCACCTGCTCTAATTGAGCTAATAATCGAAGTATTACTAATTATTCCTTGTGGAAAATCCTGAAATGTAGTACTTGTCCAGTAGGTGCCAAGTGTATCAACAAAACTAATTTTTCCATCATTAGTAGACCTTATTCCTGCAAAAGGAGTTTTAAGAGGTGAATCAAAGCCACTACTTAATCCAGTGTTGGTCCAACTATTGATCTCTTGCAAAAACTCGTTTGAAGTTGGAATTCTAAAATTATTTGGACAAGGATTGTTAACCCCATTTATCCCAAGCCACAAATTAGAATTATGCGGATTTCTCCAAATGTATGGACTATCAAAAGATAAGATGAAATCACTATGATCTGGTTGGTCTCTACTACTCAAGATATGAGTCGTAAGAGAGTTCCTACATTGATGCCCGTCATCACCACGCCCCCATTGATACAAATCACCAAAAGCTAGTTGATCGTTTGGGCTTGCTGCTACTTGACTTGCACCTAGGTTTCTATCCATCCATACTCTGCCTGTAATAGGATTAATTACTTCTACTATTTCTGTTTGCTGAAAATGTGAAAAACATTGAACAGTGAATTCAACCTTACACTTTTGACCACCTATATAAATTTGAAAGTATCCATTGCCAAGATCCAAAGGAGTTCCAGAAACATTTAAAACAAATGTTCCATTTCCAACGTTATAAAATCCTGGTTCTAAAGTAGCGATTAACCCTTCAACTCCCTCAGAATTATAACTCTGTTTACCATACTCACCACCAGTTCCTCCTTGATAGGATATTGTTATAGAGTTTTCAAATACCGGAACTCCTTGAATAAAATCACCATTAACTATTCTTGTTTTACAATCTATTGATTCTATTGTACCTATATTTTTTATACACCTAACAGATTTTCCAGTTCCTCTAATACTAGCAGCGTGTGGATCAACTCGATCAGGAAAAAACTCTAAATTTGTAATTCCATTAAATGTATTGTTTTTTGGAAAAATTGTACTAGTCCAATAATAGCCTCGCTCTCCCATCGTTAATGTTTGGCCATATTGATAACTTCTATATCCTGCAGATACTAGTTTTATAGGAGAAGAGAAAGCTCCAGCTGAGTTTTTAGTATTCCAAGTTTCTATTTCAGAAGCAAATTCTTGTTCTGTAGGTAATCTATATCCTTCAGGGCACGGATTATTGACACCATTAACCCCTTGCCATAAGTTGTTATTTTGTGGGCTACGCCAGTCAGGCCATGAGGAACTCAAAATAAAATCTTAATGATTGGGTTGATCTGTACTACTTAAAGAAGTTGTTGTTCCTGAATTCCTGCACTGATGGCCATCAGCACCACGTCCCCATTGATACAGATCACCATAAGCTAAATTGTCAGAGATATGGGTAGCAGCTTGACTTGCACCAAGATTTCGGTCCATCCATACTCTTCCAGTTCTTGGATTTATAACATCTATAATCTCTGTATAGATGTCACCACAAAATAATGTTTCTTTTGGGTAGATATTCTTTGTAACTTCTAATTCAATAGTACAAACTATTCCACTAACTTCAATGGTGAAAATTGCTTTCCCATCAATAAGAGGGCTTCCTGAGATACTTAAGATAATACTTCCGTCTCCATTAGAAAAAGTCCCAGAATTGAGGATGGCTGTGAGACCTTCCACCTTTGTAGATTTAAAAGTTTGCTCTTTGAAAACACCACCATTACCTCCTCTATATAAAATCTCAACTTTAGTATCTGGTATTGGAATTCTCTCAATAAATTTATTTTCCAAGAATACATCGGCACATTCCAAAAAAGATATCTGCCCTGGTACAATATTTATTTCCAATAAGCATTCTTGACCACCAAAAATAATTTTGAACTTTGCTATACCATGAGAACTTGGAGTTCCAGTGATATTAAAAATTAATGAGCCGTTTCCTTCTGATAATTTTCCTGCCTTAAGGTTAGCAGTTAATCCTTCTATTCCTGTAGATGTAAATATTTTTTCTTCATAAAGCCCACCATTTCCACCTTCGAAGCCTACTTCTACACTAACTTCATTGGCAGAAACTCCATGAACCAAAGATCCAATCAATACAAAGTTATTACATTTTAAGGATGAAATTTCCCCAATTAATTTTCCTGAGAAGGTGACATCTTTAATTCCAGATATTTCATGACTTTCTGTACTTCCATTTTTTAAAATGATTTCCATTTTTGTTTTATCGGAGTTGAATCGGATGCTATCAATTTCAATGATTTGATTGGATACCGAATTTGAGGACTTATTTACACTTTGGATAATTTGCGCACTTACAATCCCTGGAAAGCTAAATATTAAAAAAAAGCCAAATGAGTATAAAGTTTTCATATTTATTTTACAATAATAGATTTTGTAAGAAGACT
This sequence comes from Mongoliitalea lutea, assembly GCF_014652135.1. Taxonomy (GTDB): domain Bacteria; phylum Bacteroidota; class Bacteroidia; order Cytophagales; family Cyclobacteriaceae; genus Mongoliitalea; species Mongoliitalea lutea. The sequence goes on along the minus strand of NZ_BMYF01000034.1, from coordinate 2,782 downwards.
ATTTGTTGTAACTACCATAATTAGATATTTTCCAGCCGGAACTGAATTGCTTCCTTTAGCATTCCAATAAACTTCTGTTACCTCATTATGATTTTCTCTAAATAGTATATTTATTAATCTGCCATTGGAATCATATATCTCTATACTAATCGGTCCAGATGATATTGACTTATACTTTATCGTAACCCTGTCAGTTGTTGGGTTTGGAAAAACACTCAACTCATCAGATGAAACATTTTCCACTTTTCCTATACTTGAAATTAAATCAAAAGAGTAGTTGTTTATTTCACTAATTTTCCAAGTACGCCTTGTTCCATCTAATCTATTCAAAACCATGGTTTCATTGCCGAATTTTATGCTCCGTACTTCTGATAAATTAAATGATTCTACATTATTATCTTTTAATGTAACAATCAACTCTTGGGCGTTTACATGCCAAGAGAGAAAAAATATAATCGACAGCCCTAGATTATTGATTTTTTTCATAAAAGTATTTTTAATTTTTCCAATAGATAAAATATTAATCTTTGATACACCGTACCGTAAAACCATTTGCTTGCGGATAGCCAGAATCTACTCCAGAAGAAACAGCATTAAAACCTAAAACAATTGCAGTTCCATTACCATTTGCAGTTGAACTACTCCAAAATGCACCTACTCCTGCCCCAGTAAAAATCCCTCCTCCATTTTCATGGGATCGAATACCAGAAGAAGGTAACTTTAATGCTGACGAGAAAGTACCTGATGAATTTTTGTTGTTCCATGAGTTATGCTCATTATTTAATTCTTGCTCTGTAGGTAACCTATAGTCTAGAGGGCAGGGGTTATTTATCCCATTAACACCTTGCCATAAATTAGGATTATCTGGAGTTCTCCAATTTTGTGGCCAATCATTTATTAAAATGAAATTACTAGTATTGGGTTGATCTGTACTACTTAAAATAGAGGTTGTACCAGAATTTCTACACTGATGCCCGTCGGCAAACCGCCCCCACTGATAAAGGTCTCCATAGGCTAATTCATCTGTGCTGCTGTTAGCTGCACGGCTCGCTCCTAGATTTCTATCCATCCAGGTTCTTCCTGTTACGGGGTTGGTGACATCGACTACTTCTGTAGGGGTAACGTTACAGTGGACATAGCCTTCAGGCCAAAGTCCAGAAGCGGTGGATTCTTCTTTGGTAGTGAAACTTATTTCATTTCCATAGGCTGTGCTGGAGTTTGCTATGGCAAATGCTGCTGCATAGTATTTGGTGTTTGGTTTTAAAAAACCGATAGTTGCATCAAAACCTCCTGCACCATCTCCCGCAGGATAAATCGGGTCAGTATCAATTGAAAGGTTAGAATGTGTACTATAAACAACGCCTTTTTGCAATACAGGTATATCATTAATCGTATTCACAAAATTATTCATGATAGTCACTTGATTGGAGCGGATATCGATAACATGACCTGTCATCACAATAGGAAGGGTGAAGCTTTCATCCCGGGTTATAAAAGAAATTTCTTCACCGTATCCGGTACCAAAGAAATTCGTTGCATAGGCACGAACAAAATAGGTTGTTTCTTGCTGAAGATCTTCAAGTGTAATTGAAAAAAATCCCGTACCATTGCCACCGCTAATTGTATTACTTTCAATGGTAGGGTTTGGCGATGTACTCCAACAAATTCCTCTTTCAGTTACCGGACTTCCTCCTTGACTCACTACGTCTCCCCCAGTGGTTGCCTGAATATGGGTGAGATTACTGATACCTATTGTTGATACTGTAGGTATCACTACTTCCTGTCCATTATCAAAACTCCAAATTGCTCCATTCGTTCTATAACCTGATTCATTTCTAACGATAACTTGCCAATAGTATCTTCTATTGGGAAGCAGTTGTTTATATGTAAAAGAGGTACTCGAAATGTTTTCCGCAATTAATGTTAATCTATCAGATTCTGTTCCCAAATATATATTGTACCTTAAACCCTTAATTTCTGGATTTTCAACTTTCCAAGAAAATGTAAATTCCTTGACGTTGGCAAGTGTAATCATTATTGGGTTTGGGTTTATTGGATATGGAGGGAAATCAACATCGTTATCAAAATCAATAGGAATTGCAGCAGCAAATCGTGGGCTTGAGGATAAAACTAAGTTGTTTGCAATTTTGATTGCTTTAATTGAGTATTTGAACTTTTTAAAAATTGTCTCTGCTACAAGGTCAAAAGATTTTAAGATTGACTCCTCTACTTTTTTGGCAATAGTTTTAGATAGAAAAGTCTCATTTGGATCAATCAACTTATTGATATCAAGCCATTTGGTTAGTTGTTTTGTAATGTCTTCTTGAATTAGATTATAGCTTTGATTATCAAACCAAATTTTATAGTTTACAAGATTTAATCTATTTTCATTAACCATATATTTAAGAAACTCCATAGTAAGATCGGTATCTAGAGCACTGTTCCCTATGATTGATGATACAATATTGTCTAAATTATCCATTACTAAATAGATGATATTGATTGCAATAACAGCATCATCAAAATAACCATTAGTAAAAACAAATGCTTTTTCTTGACCTGGTTGTAAACTAAATTCAAATGTGCTTTTTTTGGAATAAGCATCCGTATTTGCAAGTCCTTTCCAAAAACCTCCATTTTTCCACATATCAGTGGTAGTTTGCCAGAATGTTTTTACATTTTGAATCACTAGTGTCCGACTAAAGTCGGCCATTAGTGAAAATTGTTTGAAAGGAATAAATATAGCTACTCTTTCTGTTATGAATGAAAAGTAAGCCCCTAT
>NZ_BMYF01000033.1 GCF_014652135.1 Mongoliitalea lutea | reverse complement strand
TCTAAGATCTGGGAATGCAATATGTAAAAGTAGCATGTCATCAAACAAAAAAAGCCTCTTTGTGAGGCTTTGGTGGAAGTTGAGGGATTCGAACCCCCGACCCTCTGCTTGTAAGGCAGATGCTCTGAACCAGCTGAGCTAAACTTCCATTAAATTAAAATTTTTAAAGTTAATACTTCCGATAACTGTTCGTGATCTATTAACCGTCCCGAAAACTATCGGGCTAAACTTCCAGAGAAATAATTTTCATCTTGAAAGTGGAAGTTGAGGGATTCGAACCCCCGACCCTCTGCTTGTAAGGCAGATGCTCTGAACCAGCTGAGCTAAACTTCCAATTTAATAATTCCCGTTCTCTATCAGAAGGGAGTGCAAATGTATAATTAAAATTTTTTCTCCCCAAAAAATGTATTGATATTTTTAAATAGTTTGATTAAGCTTTTGATTTTGAGTAACAAAATTTTAAATCATCAATTTATCCTAAATGAAAACCCAGCCTTCGCACATCTTCCTGGCATCTGCACAAAGCCAGCTTCTACATAATTCGAATTGCTGATATTGGATACTTCCACAAAGAATCCAAGCTTTTTGAGACGGTTGTAGTCCATTCTGGCATCCAATAGGAAGTAAGGGTCCAAAGCAAAGCGTTCGATGTATCGGCCTTTGACGGTCAACTCAATTTTTTGAACAAATTCAGCCTGCAAGCCTCCGATGACCTGATGACGCAAAGCAGTCAAGGCATTTCTCGATTCTACTCCTTCCGCCTGCACGAGATTGGCATCGATGTAATTGTAGCTCAAGTTTACTTCTCGCAACTTGGCCTGCGAACTCCCGAAATTGATCAGGTATTGGATGGAGGTTTCGATGCCTTGGAAAGTAACCTGACTTACGTTTTGTGGTGTCCAGCGATTGGGGTTGGGCTGTACGGTGCTGGGGTCACGAATATAGTCGATCAGGTTATTTGTATTTCGATAAAAATAAACAACTTCTGCACGTGTACGCTTTCTATCCAATTTCCAGCCCACTTCATAATTCCAAGCTTCCTCCGGCATTAAGTCAGGATTGCTAAAATTGCTGGGGTCTTGGTAATAGAGTTCTGTAAAGGAAGGAATACGGAAACTGGCCCCTAAGTTTGTGTAAACTCTAGAACTTTGATTGATTTGGTAGCCGAGTTCAGCACCCGGGAAATGTCTCCAGCCAAACTCATCGTACAGATTGGAGTAAATACCTGCCCGGGCATCAAACTTTTTCCAAAATTCTATTCTATGTTCAGCAAATACACCTAAGAATTGACGGTCACGCAGTCCTAAATTATTGCTGTCAATTCGCTCATCTCGGCCTTCAATACCAAACCCGGTCGTGCCTAGATTAGACGTGTAGGTTGCATTCACTTCCAATGCATGCACATCCGAGACGTGGTTGTTGGTAAAGAATGCAGGCTCATTTCTACGAAGTCTGAATTCATCAATGTTTCTTCTCCAATAAGCTCTTGTCTGAACATAAAGGTTAGACTTTCGGTAGGTATGACTCAGTGCTGCCAAGGAAGTCTGCAAACTTTCCCATTGGTCAGGGAAGGCGTTGGTATAAAACCCGTTTGCTCCAAATGTTCGGTCACTCCAGCCTGCCATAAGGTTAAGCTCGTGGTGTTCATTTAATTCTATACCTGACTCGTAAAAAAAGTTAGTAACCTTGAAATCAGAGTTGTACCAATGTCCATCGGATGCGTCGTGGGAAACCGATAATGTCTGTCTGTATTTTCCTACAGGCAACGAAGAAATAATGTGACCACCCCGCATACCAAAGTCTCCGCCGAAACCTTGGATATTCAAACTGGTGGATTCTGGTAGTTCCGTTACAATATTTACTGCTCCTGCAAAGGCATTTTGACCAAAAACTCGCGAACCAGGTCCTTTCAAGACTTCAATGCGTTGAATAGACTGAAATGGAACAGGGATATTCATCATGTGATTATTCGTCTGAGGGTCTGTTAGCTTGATTCCATTAAGAAGCATCAGTGTTTGCTCGAAGCTTCCTCCTCGGATGCCGATATTAGCTTGTACACCACTTACACCTCTTTGGCGCACATCCACCCCAGGGGTAAATGCCAATACCTCTTGAATACTTCTAGCGGGAGTAGTTTCTATTGCCTTTCTTGTAATGACAGAAATGTTACGAGAAGTTTTGTTGAAGGGAATTTCGATTCGGTTTTCTTTGATGATGATTTCATCCAGACCCACCGTAATGCTGTCTTTTTCCTGAGCAAAACTTGCTTGGAGTGAAAAGAAAAAGACAAAAATCATGATTTTATTCATAACTAGAGATCATTTGAAGAAACAAATTACTGATGAATATCATGGAATAGCAAATCGAAACTTTCTATGAAATGAAATAAAAAAACCGATAGAAGCTTTTGTTTCTATCGGTTGAAGATTTAGTATGCAATATAATATATGTTCACATGCCTGCTAATCACATTACAGCCAGAGTAGTATATCGATGATTATAGACAATCGATCACCGTTTTTAACGGAAGCCTACAGACCTATTGAATAGATTTATTTGCTGAGCTTTAGGAGTGAAAGTGGATAATCATCTATTGAAATATGCGCAGCTTGATTATTCTACTAAATAGGGGTTCAACTTTAATTTTTCAACGATGTAATTGATTGCCAATTGACCCTTTACCGAATTACCTGCTTCATCGAGAGGGGGAGCTACGACTGCTATGCCAAACTTTCCTGGCACTACAGCGATCAATGCTCCTCCTACACCACTCTTGGCAGGTAAGCCAGTTTGATATAGCCATTTTCCTGAATTTTCATAAAGTCCAGCCGTAGCCATTACCGGTAAAGTATAGGATACAGCATCAGGGGAAACGACTCGCTTGTTGGTGATTGGATTATTGCCACCACTTGCTAAAGTCGCGGCCATAGTAGCAAGATCACGAGCATTTACACTGAGGGCACATTGTCTCGTGTAAATATCTACCGATTGGTCTGCATCAAAATAGATTTTGTCGTATGCTTTCAAGAGTTGGGCTTGGGCTACATTTCGTTGGTTGTCCCCAGCTTCACTGATGTAAACTGCTTCGTCCACTTCCAAGCGTCTACCAGCAAAATCTGACAATTTATTGACGATAGCTTCCCATTTTTCCTCAGCCGTATTGCCACTTACGAGACTTGTGGTTGCAATAGCTCCTGCATTAACCATGGAATTGATCCCTGATTCGCGATTGATTTCCATGGCGATTATGGAGTTGAAGGGGAAACCAGTGGCATTTGCTCCCACTTTTTCTTTGATGACGATTGGTCCTGACTCTTCCAAGACAAGGGAAAGAACAAAGGCTTTGGAAACACTTTGAATAGAAACTTTAGAGAAATTATCCCCAGCAGAATAAGTATTCCCCTCTACATCAACTACCACTATTCCGAAAATCGAAGGATCAACCCTTGCCAATTCTTTGATGTAATCGGCATTTTTACCTTCCTGAACATCTTTAAATTCCAGATAGGCTTGCTCGACTGTCTGTTGGATTTCTTGTTTTGTTTGAGCAATAGAGGTAATGCTAATTGCCCAAAAAAGTATTACTAGAACTGATTTTTGTAGTTTCATCGCTTAATTGGTTTTGGAAAATCTGTAGACAAAGTTTGCTTGAATTTTGTTGATTGCGAAGAAGTTTCCCTGAGCTGCAGGGAGTTCAAGATCAGGTGCCCCCACAAAATTTGCATTTTGTCGGTTAGCATATTGGTATTCAAGACCAAAGGATATTCCAGGTAAAGGCTTGTGTATCAAACCCACCGTCAAATAACTTCCGCTCTGAAAAGATGTACTTAATTGGGAGTCAAAAGTGTCATTTACCACTCTTGAGAAAGCAACTGTTGAACTGAGGGTTTCTGTTAGACGAATTTCACTTGCAGCCATGACTGAATAAAAGGGGATCGGGGCTCCATTGACAGGAGTGACTAGGTTTGCGGGGTTAGCCCTTACCCCAACGTCTGCTGTACCATCGTTGAGAAAGTTTTGAATTCCTCTTCCAGTAACAAAAGAGCCCAACAGGCGGATGTTACGGGTAGGGTTGATGCTTCCTGAAATATTGGTGCCATGCCCCCATGCATCTCCTGAAAAGTCTGCATCCGGGGTTCTGCCTCGATCATACCAAGAAATGTATTTGCTTACCCAACTGGCTTGGAGATGTCCTTTTTCGAAATTTCTTCGGTAATGGAAAGTAAAGGCGGGGAGTTTGTTAGTGAAGACAATGTCAGAAAGTTTTTCTCGGAATGTAAAGTCTTCACGAAAAGGACCTAAGTCAGAAGAAGCAGAAGGGTTTTCGATACCGATTTGCACCTGATTTTTGGGCGAATCTATAAGCTTATAGCTGATCTGAATATTTCGAAGAAGTACCATCCCATTAGGTCCGAAAAACTCTACCGTATTGGGGACAACACTGCCATCCATGAAAACAGAGTTTCGCTTTCCAAAGGTCCATCTATTCCATTCTGCATAGGCATTGAAAACGCGGAAAAATGTTTCTCCCACATTGCTTCCCCCACCAACCAAATCTAATTCAAATCGTGTGACTAAATCACCTTTAGACGTAGATTGCCTGGTATTAAAACCAACTCGGGATGGTCTAACACTGATGCCGAAAGAACCGTTGTCGGCAAAAGGTCTCCCTTGATCGTCCAAGATACGTGTAGGTCTCAACATTTCCGCCCAATTGGGATCTGAAGATTGAAAGTTGTAAGTGGTTATCAACCAAAACATTCCCGTAAATTCAATATCGATGGGGTTTTTGTTTTGTGCCTTGGCTGAGAATAAGGATAATGCACATATTACAAGGAGAAAAGCGTGCTTGAAAGAATAGTTCATCTCGAGATAAAGTTAACACGGGACATCAAATGAATATAAAATCTATTCAAGAACTTAACCGATTAGTTTTTGTTTTTAATTTATTGATCTATTTTCTGAAATCTAATTTTCATCTCTTTTGCATGATTTTGGAGAAATTAACATCAAGAACTTTATCTCCTTACACTTTCCTGTATTTTTGTGTCTGTACTATTATTTCATCGAAAAAAGATTTAAATCAACTTAAATAATTATGAAAAATACTTGGATAGGGATCATCGTCCTATTTTTCATCAGCTCTGCCACGAGCCCACTGTTTGCACAGCAGGTTCAGGATAATGGAGATGATGCTTTTACCGAATTTGGCTACCGTCAGGGAACAGCTTACCGTACAGCCTCCGGCAAACCCGGACCTTCTTATTGGCAAAATGGAGCCGATTATGTCATGAATGTAACCTTGGATGAAGATGAGCAAACCATTACAGGGAACGTGGTGATTACCTACAAAAACAATTCCCCAGAGTCATTAGACTTTGTGTGGTTGTATTTAGAGCAAAATAGATTTACTCCCGATTCACGTGGGACCTTGACAACACCCGTTCAAGGAAATCGCTACAATGGAGATTTGGACGGCGGTAACACAATTACCAATGTGAAAGCTCAAGTTGTAGGTAAAAATAGGGCTGTTTCCAGTGAACATTATATTTCAGATACCCGTATGCAGGTGTATTTTGCTGAGCCCATCCCTGCCAATGGGGGTCAGGCGACTATTTCGATGGATTTTACTTACAAAATCCCTGAAAAAGGCATGGATCGCATGGGTCGGGTAAATACTAAAAATGGTGAAATTTTTGCCTTGGCTCAATGGTACCCTAAGGTTGCGGTGTTTGATGATGTTACAGGATGGAATACCGATCCATACCTTGGAGCAGGAGAGTTTTACTTGGGCTATGGGGATTTTGACTATAAAGTCACTGTGCCTTATGATCATATTGTGGTGGCATCTGGGGAATTGATGAATCCTAACCAAGTGTTGCCAAAGTTAATTCAGGATAGGTTGAAGCAGGCAGCCGCAAGTGATGAAAGAGTTTACTTAATTTCTCCCGATGAAGTTACTGATTATGCCAAGACTAGACCTGCTCAAAGTGGTACACTCACCTGGCATTTTAAAATGAACAATACCCGTGATGTGGCCTTTGCTTCTTCCAAAGCTTTTATTTGGGATGCAGCAAGGATTAATTTGCCTTCAGGTAAAACAGCCATGGCCCAATCGGTTTACCCTGTAGAAAGTGATGGCTATGAGGCTTGGGGAAGATCCACCGAATACAGCAAAGCTTCTGTTGAGCACTATTCCGAAATGTGGTATGAATATCCGTATCCAGTAGCAGTCAATGTAGCCGCAGAAGTAGGAGGGATGGAGTATCCTGGTTTAAACTTTTGTAGCTGGAAATCTAAAGGAGAGTCTTTATGGGGTGTAACTGATCATGAGTTTGGCCACAACTGGTTCCCGATGATTGTAGGTTCCAATGAGCGCCGACATGCTTGGATGGACGAAGGGTTCAATACTTTTATCAACTATTACAGTTATTTGGCCTTCAACGATGGTGAATATACCAATAACCTGAAACAGACCAGAAGATATATTGGTTGGATGACCAATAAAGACCGAGAACCAACCGCTACGCATCCTGACCGCACACAGTCCAATAATTTGGGAATGGTAGCTTATTGGAAACCTGCCTTGGGTTTGATGATGTTGAGAGAGTATGTATTAGGTCCGGATACTTTCGATAGAGCGTTCAGATCCTATATCAAAACCTGGGCATACAAACATCCGCAGCCAACAGACTTCTTTAACCACATGGAAAATGTTTCGGGAGAGAATTTGGATTGGTTTTGGAAGGGTTGGTTCTATAGCAATGCCAACATTGATTTAGCTATTGATGGGGTATTTCCTTATGGGGCTAATTATGTTGTAAATCTTTCCAATAGAGGAGAAATGCCTATGCCGGTATTATTGGAAATCACGTATGAAGATGGAGAAAAAGAACGAAGAATGCTCCCTGTGGAGATTTGGTTCAAAGGCAATCAATGGAGCCACTTACTGAGAGTAGATAAGAAAGTTGTTGGGGTTGAAATTGACCCGGACAAAGTGATTACAGATATCAACTCAGGCAATGACAAATGGCCTTCCACCCTTTACAAATAAGAATTTATTCAAAAGCCTTGGTAATCCCACCAAGGCTTTTTTTGTTTTCACGGCGTGACAATACTTTTTGGATTTATCGCAGAAAGTTGATTCTTTTCAATTTCAAAACCTTGGGAGCTTATCATTTTTCACCATGATGTTCTAGTGTCTACCTTCGCGTAACTTTGCCAGCCCTCAAAACTCATCATTCACCTCTAACCAATACCCATCTGGATCCCGGATGTAGATTTGACGGATGCCATCTGGTCTAGTGGTGATCGTATTTGGATTCCCAGGCCAATCTTCGAAAGGGATATTCAATTTTTTGAGATTTTCGATAAAGGCATCCATGTCAGGGACACTGAAACAAATGTGATTGTGTTTGTTGATGGTAACCGGTTCCCAGGGAGCTTGGATGATATGCATACTCAGGTTATTGCCTATGTCCAACCAATCGTGTAAGCCATCTTTAAATGGTTCATCCAATTTTGGAAAACCGAAAACACTGGTGTAAAAGGCAGTGCTACGGGTTATATCTTCTACATAAACGGCTATATGGGTAATTTTTGCTTGGGCTCGAGCGTTCATGGGGCTGGCAATCAGTAAGGAGCTAAAGATTAAAATACTGAATAAATACTTCATGGCATTGGGTTTTTTTAAAATTACCCTAAAAAGTATAATCTGTCAAAATTTGCGAGTTTTTTCCCATAAAAAAAGCCAGGCTTTTGAAAACCTGGCCTTAGTCAGAAACAGCTCATGTTATTTTTTTGGATTCAATGCTAATTTTTCAGCCTCATCAAATAAGTTGATGGCCTGTAAGTAAATTTCGTTAATATCATTAATTACCCTGTAAAACGCATTGTCATCATAGATATTGCGACTCATGTGCGCTTTGATCAAAATACGAAGGTACTCTTTTGATTTTTTGAAGTCTTTTTCATCGAATTTCACCTTGTTGCGCTCGCCAACTTTGATAAGGTTTTGGAGCATCTCATCTGTGACAGTGAATTTGTTATAGTAGTCTTGAAAGCTCATACCTTCAAATTTCTTCTTGTTATTGTCAGCATAATCCAAGATAAATTCTCTAGCTGAATCTGAATTGAAGAGTCTGTTGACGTAAGAACTTGCCATTGTAGTATCCAAAGGGACAAAGAAGTCAGGCATGATTCCTCCTCCTCCATACACCGTTCTTCCGGAGACTGTCTCGTATTTCAAGCTGTCACTGAATTTGACACTATCTGCTGAGAAAAACTCTCCATGCATCAAGCGGTTAGACCAATCCGCCGAATAGTCTTCATTTTCACCATAAGGTTTTTGGATAGACCTGCCTGATGGTGTATAGTATCTCGCAATGGTTAGCCTTAATTCTGCACCATCTGACAAATCCAATGGCAACTGTACGAGGCCTTTTCCAAACGATCTTCTTCCTACGACCAATCCACGGTCATTGTCTTGAATAGCTCCTGCCACAATCTCTGAAGCAGATGCACTTCCTTCATTGATCAATACGATGACAGAACCGTCCTCAAACATCCCCGGTCTGACTGCATAGGCTTTATTATTGAATCGCGAAGTTTTACCTTTTTGGGATACGATGAGGGCATTGTCTCCAAGCAATTCGTCCACCATATTGATAGCAGCAGTCATATAGCCACCTGGATTGCTTTGTAGATCCAAGATCAATTTGGTCATTCCTTGTTCTTTCAACTCGCTGAGTGATTTCTTGAACTCCTCGTATGTAGTTGCCGCAAAGCGGGTAACTTTTATATAGCCAATTTCATTGTCTACCATGTAAGAGGCATTGATGCTGTATTGAGGAATTTTGTCTCGTTTGATTTCAAATGGCATCAACGAAGCTTGATTTTTTCTTTTCACCTCAATGTTAACAGTACTACCTCTAGGTCCTCTTAACAGGTCAAATACATCTCTATTGGTAATACCTGTTCCGGCAACTGTCTTTCCATCCACCGTGATGATTTGGTCACCTGACTGAATTCCCAATTTCTCGGAAGGACCTCCAGTAAGGGGAGCTACAACATAAATGGTGTCTCTCACGATTCCAAACTCTACGCCAATACCATCAAACTCTCCATCGAGTTGGGATTTGGCCAATGTAGCATCTCTTGCAGGAATGTAAGATGAGTGTGGATCCAATTTCTCTAGCATACGCTGAATACCATACTCTACCAATTCATTGGTATTGACACTATCCACATAGTCACGATTGATGTATGTAATGATTTCCTGCAGCTTGTAGATGGCTGCTCTCAAATCATTTCTGTCACTTTTTGGCTCGGCAAATGTGGCTCCAATCCAAATCCCCGCAGAAATCCCCAAAGCCAATATAATTGGAAGCCGAATTTGCTGTTTACTGTTCTTTATTTCACTCACGCCTATCGATAATTTAAATTTTGGGACTGTTGAATAGCTATCAAATATACAATTTAACTGAGAATTGTGGTAATTCGTTTAGATTAACGAGATATTTTGATTTTTGGCGAAGACTTTCACTTAATTTATCTAAAATAAAGTAATTTTGCCTCATGTCTGAGTCCAAATCCAATAGTCATCATAAGCCCATCAAAGAATTGGTGGAAGAAAACTATGTTTTTGCAGCAGTGCTTCACTACTTCGGGATAGATTTTTTCTTGTATGAGCACAATTCGTTGGATGAAGTTTGTCAGAAATTTAAAATCAATCCTAGGCAACTGATCGCAGAGCTCGAGCATTGGGCTTTGCAAAAAGAACCGAGTCATGAGGAATTGTACCTCAAGCCCATTGAGGTGTTGATGGCCTACCTGAAGCGGAAGCATTATTTCTTTGTGCGTCAAGAATTGCCATTTCTCTCTAACATGATTGGAGGTATAAAGGTCGAAGGGCATTATGCTGGGATTTTAGCTGATTTGAAAATGCTGTTCCCCATGTTTGTGGAGGATTTTATTCACCATATTCATGAAGAGGAAACCACCCTTTTCAACCGCATTAAGTTGTTGCAGGAAATCGAGGCTGACTTGTACAGACTCCCTGATGCATTGAAAATCCTTGAAAATAAACCCATAGCCAATCTATCTGATCAGCATGAAGCCCATGATGATGAGATGATCGGAATCCGTCAGCTGACCAAAGATTATCAGCTTGAAGTGGAGGCGCCTACTGCGATCAAAGTGTTGTACCATGAGCTCCAGGTTTTTGAAAAGGAGCTACAAGTTCATGCAACGATCGAGGATACGCTACTTTTCCCGAAAGCAATCGAGTTGGAGCGGGAAGTGGTCAGAAGGCTGCGAAAAAAAATAATCAGCAACTGATGGGCAGAATTTTAGCAATTGACTTAGGGACGAAGCGTACGGGTTTGGCGGTGACAGATCCTTTGAAAATCATTTCGAATCCTTTAGAAACCATCCCAACGCATACCTTGGAAGATTATCTCAGGAATTATTTCTCCAAAGAGTCCGTTGAGTTAGTGGTTATAGGATATCCCAAATCCTTGGATGGTACTCCCAATCAAATGACACCGCTGGTTGAGGCCTTGAAAAAACGCTTAGCTAAGGTTTTTCCTGAGATGCCAACCACCTTTGTGGATGAACGATTTACCTCCAAAATGGCCATGCAATCCATGATCGCCATGGGAACTAAGAAAAAAGACAGAAAAGAAAAGGCTGGCAACTTAGATAAAATGAGTGCAGCCATCATATTACAGACATATTTAGACCGCTTATGATTTACCCAATCGTTGCGTACGGCAATCCGATATTAAAAAAAGAAGCAGAAGAGATTCGTGAAGGAGAAAACCTTTCCGAATTGATCAAAGACATGTATAGCACCATGGACCATGCCAACGGTGTGGGCCTTGCCGCTCCGCAGATAAACAAAGGTATTCGTCTATTTGTGATTGATAGCACCTTAATGTTGGATGAGGAAGATGAAGAAAAAGGCATCCGTCGCGTATTTATCAATCCTATTATTTTGGATGAATACGGAGATAATTATGGTTTTGAGGAAGGATGTCTAAGTATACCTGATGTACGTGCGGAAATTATCCGTCCCGAAAAACTTACAATCGAATATTACGACGAAAACTGGAATCTAAAGGAGGAGGAGTTTTCTGGGATGACAGCACGCGTTATCCAACATGAATATGATCATTTGGAGGGGATTCTTTTTGTAGATTACCTCAAAGGATTGAAAAAGCGCTTAATTCAAAGTAAATTGATCGATGTCAGTAAGGGGAAAATTTCCACAGATTACCGCATGATTTATCCCCTGAAATAAAACTCCTTAATTCTTTTTTTCTTGCTATGAATACCTCGGATTTGAAACTTGCATTGGTGCAGACAAACCTTTTTTGGAAAGATAAAACGGCTAATTTGGCCATGCTGGAAGAAAAGGTCTTCAATATCGAGGCAGGAGTTGATATCATCGTATTGCCTGAAATGTTCAGCACTGGCTTTACCATGGATGCTATTGAAGTAGCCGAGCCTATGAATCTGAATACCACTAAATGGATGAAACAATTGGCGGCGCAGACGAAAGCTGTTATTTGTGGATCCATTGTAATCAAAGATGACGGGAACTACTACAATCGCTTTTTGTGGGTGGAACCTTCCGGTCAAATTCAGACCTACGATAAGCGTCATTTGTTTCGAATGGCGGACGAAGATCAACACTATGCAGCAGGGAAAAGTAATCAGATTATCCATTACAAAGGTTGGAAAATTCTTCCCCAAATCTGCTACGATTTACGCTTTCCTGTTTGGTCCAGAAATACGACTGAAGACGAAGCCTTGGCCTATGATTTAATTCTATTTGTAGCGAGTTGGCCAAAGCCTAGAATTTCTGCCTGGGATATTTTATTGCAAGCACGTGCGGTGGAGAATCTAAGCTATTCCTTAGGTGTGAATCGGGTAGGGCAGGATGGAAATGCGATTCCTTATTCTGGACATAGTGCCGTGTATGACTTCAAAGGAAATCAATTGGTATTCAATGAAGATGAGGAATGTATCCTGTATTGTACCATTCAATACGCACCATTGATGGAATTTAGGGCCAAATTTCCCGCATGGATGGACTCAGATTCATTCATCATTCCCTGATACTGGGATATTTTACTTATTTTAGCCCGATTTTTAAAGGTAAAGGAATTTTACAATAGTAAAATGAGTTTATCTTTCAGTTTAATCAATCCAAACAAGAACCATTAACTAAAGACAACGAACGTGGCAAAAATTCTTTATACGCTTACGGATGAAGCACCAGCACTGGCAACCTATTCATTTTTACCCATTGTAAAAGCATTTACGGATTCTGCAGGGATTACTGTTGAAACCCGTGATATCTCTCTTGCAGGAAGAATCATTTCCCAGTTTCCGGAATTTTTGAAGGATGATCAGCAAATCAACGATGATTTGGCAGAGTTAGGGGAATTGGCAAAAACTGCGGAGGCTAATATTATCAAGCTCCCTAACATATCAGCTTCCATTCCTCAGTTAAAGGCAGCAATTAAAGAATTGCAATCCAAAGGCTATGCATTGCCGGATTATCCGGATGACCCTCAAACAGAAGAGGAAAAGGGGATCAAAGCACGTTATGATAAAATCAAAGGAAGTGCAGTAAACCCAGTTTTGAGAGAGGGTAACTCGGATAGAAGAGCTCCTTTAGCGGTAAAACAATATGCTAAAAATAACCCTCACAGCATGGGTAAGTGGTCATCTGAGTCCAAAACTCATGTGGCATCTATGACCGAAGGTGATTTTTATGGTTCTGAGCAATCAGTTACCATGCCAGCGGCAGATACAATCACTATTGAATTGCAGGGTGCTGATGGTAGTCGCAAGGTGCTGAAAGAGGGCTTGAAAGTACAGGCTGCTGAGGTGATTGATGCGGCTGTATTGAGTGTTTCCAAGTTGAATGCATTTTTAGCCGAGCAAAAAGAAGATGCCAAAAGACAGGGAGTGTTGTTTTCACTACACATGAAGGCAACTATGATGAAGGTATCTGATCCAATCATCTTTGGTCATGCAGTCAAAGTGTTTTTTGCTCCAGTATTCGAGCAATTTGGCGATACCTTCAAAAAATTAGGAGTAGATGTCAATAACGGTTTTGGGGATTTAGTAGCTAAGATTGCTACACTTCCTGCTGATGAGCGTGCTGCGGTGGAAGCTGCTATTGAAGCATGTCTGACTGATTCCCCTGATTTGGCAATGGTCAATTCCGATAAAGGAATCACCAATCTACACGTGCCTAGTGATGTCATCATCGATGCATCCATGCCTGCCATGATCCGTACATCTGGTCAAATGTGGAATAAGGAAGGAAAGCAGCAAGATACTAAGGCCGTTATACCTGATCGTTCCTATGCCGGCGTGTATCAAGAAACCATTGACTTCTGTAAAAAGAACGGTGCATTTGATCCAGCTACCATGGGCTCAGTGCCTAATGTCGGTTTGATGGCCCAAAAAGCAGAGGAGTATGGTTCCCACGATAAGACCTTTGAAATCCCGTTTGCTGGTACTGTAGTGGTGAAAAATGCAGCGGGTGAAACCTTGATGTCTCATGCCGTTGAGGCAGGAGATATTTGGAGAATGTGCCAAACTAAGGATGCACCAATTCAGGATTGGGTAAAATTAGCGGTAAACCGTGCCAGAGCTACACAGACCCCTGCGGTATTCTGGTTGGATAAAAACCGTGCCCATGACAGAGAATTGATTGCAAAGGTGGAAAGCTATTTGAAAGGCTATGATACCGCTGGATTGGAAATTCATATCCTTTCACCAATTGAGGCGACGCGTTTCTCTTTGGAAAGAATTAAGGCAGGAAAAGATACCATTTCTGTAACAGGGAATGTCTTGAGAGATTACTTGACAGATTTGTTCCCGATCTTGGAATTGGGTACCAGCGCCAAAATGCTTTCCATTGTGCCATTGATGAATGGTGGAGGATTATTTGAAACAGGTGCGGGTGGTTCTGCTCCTAAGCACGTAGAGCAACTGCTTGATGAAAACCATTTGCGTTGGGATTCTTTAGGAGAATTCTTGGCATTGGCTGTTTCCTTGGAGCATTTGGCAACAGTGTTTGGCAATGAGCGAGCACAAGTGTTGGCGGAGACCTTGGATGCTGCTACGGGCAAGTTTTTGCAAGAGGATAAATCACCATCCAGAAAAGCGAAAGAATTGGATAATAGAGGCTCTCATTTCTACTTGGCCATGTACTGGGCTGAAGCTATGGCTGCACAGTCCAAAGATGCCGGGCTGAAAGCAAAATTCGCTCCGATTGCTGCTGATTTGGCTGCACAAGAGGCGAAAATTGTACAAGAACTCAATGAAGTGCAGGGCGTCAAAGTAGACATAGGTGGATATTATCAGCCTGATGCTGCCAAAACTTCTGCTATCATGAGGCCAAGCGCGACATTTAACTCAATTTTAGCTGCTTTGGTATAAGCTTAGATAAGCTGTTAGGATAAAGAAACTCCTTGAAATTGGCTTGTGCCTTCTTCAAGGAGTTTTTGTTTGTTGTCCTTATTAAGCTTCGTAAAATTTGATTTGGTGCATTTTCAGAAAATCCTTGATGATGTCCATATGAATACATTCACCTAAGTGGATAAAGGAATAATCGCTCACATTTTTCAATTTCCCATTGCTCATGATTTGCTTTTCTTCTATGTCAAATCCTAAATGCAAGTGTTTGGTCCTGCTTTGCATGCCATAAATAAGTCCATTAGTGCCGAACAAAGGGCCACCGCTTTGTCCTCTCAGCCCAGGAGTACTCATTTCTATGCCATACTTCACGCCATTTTTGTCAGCCACAAACCGCGTCAGCATGCCTTCGATAGGGAAGCGAGGGGAGGCTTTCGTACCTTCTGCTGTCCATACGATATCATCCTGCGCTTCTGAAAAGGTGTAGTTAGTAAACTCAGGAAAAGGAAAGCCCAATCGACAGAGGTAACTTCCTTGGTTGATCTCTTGGCCACTTTTTCCAAATACTGCATGACCTTGATACAAGGTACGACCGATATCATTAAACTTTAAAATGGCCAAATCGTAGGTAGGGTGAAGGTGCCAAGTATATCCTGACATACGGTCTACACAGTCCACAAAGGTGGTTTTCATTTGGATGATACTATGTTCTTTAAATCTATAGGCTACTTCAAGCTCTTTGATTTTCTTTGGGTGTTTGGTTACTCTTTTTTTCGCAGCAAACTCTTGGTACCTACTTTGGAGCGTGCGCCCCTGTGCCAGCCATTGAATAACATGCTTGCAGGTGATGGCCACTCCCAATTCATTAACAAAAAATAGGGTAGCAGCTCCAGGGATAACCTGATTGGAGGCATAAGTGCGGCTGATGGTGTGTATGGCGCGGGTAAATCCCGCTACTTTTTGAATAGCTTCAACAAACATGGATTTATTTATAGATTTTCGCTTAAAATACACAAAAAATTATCGTGCTGATAATCAAATAATTGTTTTCATGTGAGTAGGCTCGCAATCGATTGTACATAGGTTTTTGTTTAAAATGTTCATTCTCAAAACCTTATTCGGTTTGGGGGACTGATTTTTTTTGGGTATTTTAGTGCTGTGAAATTTGTTTAAACACACCCTATGAGGTCTTTTGGACACCAAATTTTAAAAATCATTACACAACACAAACAATAAACACACAAATTATGAGCAAAATCAAAATCGGTATCAATGGATTTGGAAGAATCGGACGATTGGTATTCAGAGCTGCCTCTAAAAGAAGCGACGTAGAAGTAGTTGCTATCAATGACTTGATTGATGTGGACTACATTGCCTATATGTTGAAATACGATTCTACCCATGGAGTTTTCGACGGAGATGTATCCGTTAAAGATGGGAAGTTGGTCGTTAATGGAAAAGAAATCAGAGTAACAGCTGAAAAGAGTCCTGCAAACTTGAAGTGGGGCGAAGTAGGTGCTGACTATGTAGTGGAGTCTACAGGTATCTTCTTGACCAAAGAAACAGCCCAAGGACACATCGATGCAGGTGCGAAAAAAGTAATTATGTCTGCACCTTCCAAAGATGACACGCCTATGTTTGTAATGGGTGTTAATGAGTCTTCCTACACGCCTGATAT
This sequence comes from Mongoliitalea lutea, assembly GCF_014652135.1. GTDB lineage: Bacteria > Bacteroidota > Bacteroidia > Cytophagales > Cyclobacteriaceae > Mongoliitalea > Mongoliitalea lutea. The sequence goes on along the minus strand of NZ_BMYF01000033.1, from coordinate 2,785 downwards.
GACTTTCGTATCCAATGCTTCTTGTACGACCAACTGCTTGGCTCCAATTGCTAAAGTATTGAATGATAATTGGGGTATTGAAGAAGGCTTAATGACGACCGTTCACGCGACTACAGCTACTCAAAAAACGGTAGATGCTCCTTCTTCTAAAGACTGGAGAGGTGGTAGAGGTGCAGGTCAAAACATCATTCCTTCTTCCACAGGTGCTGCTAAAGCAGTAGGGAAAGTTATCCCTGAGTTGAACGGTAAATTGACCGGTATGGCTTTCCGAGTGCCAACTCCTAACGTTTCTGTGGTTGATTTGACTGTACGTTTGAAAAACCCTGCTAAATACAGCGAGATTTGCGCTAAAATGAAGGAGGTGTCTGAGACATCCATGAAAGGTGTTTTAGGCTATACAGAGGATGCAGTGGTTTCAACTGACTTCAATGGTGATGCTAGAACATCTATCTTTGATGCTGAAGCAGGTATCCAATTAAGCGATACTTTCGTGAAAGTAGTGTCTTGGTATGATAATGAGTGGGGCTATTCTAACAAAGTAGTAGACTTGTTAGTGTACATTGCCAACAAATAATTTTCAAAATACACTGTAAAAGGAGGTCCATGGACCTCCTTTTTTTATTTAACAGGTTCATTTTGAGCTTTTTTTTGACTTTTGTGAAAGTTTTTTGTATACTAGTCAAAAGTATTTATCACCCACTATGTTACAATCACTGTTGGTTTTCTTCTTGTTTTTGGGTTTTAGCCCAGAGGAGGAAGTGAACGTTAATCAAACATCTCTTCAGGACTCCATTGTCAGTTATAAAAATATTACGTATCCCAAAAGGTTAGAAAAGCCCGTTTTGGAGGCTTTTTCTCATTTCCCAGAGTTGGAGGATGTGAAAATAGACTTTCAATTGATTAAGAATATTAATGGCGCTGTTATGCAGGCCCAACCTAATGTGCTTTCTTTAATTCTTGATAAAAAAAATGAGCGCAGGTACCGGATTAAGATTACAGAAACCTTGATTTTTGATGATTCTAAAATGCCCATTGAGCAAGTTCCTCATGAAGCACTCGTGGGATGGATTGGACATGAATTGGGGCACGTGATGGATTATCTCAACCGCAGTTCATTGAATATGGTGGCTTTTGGAATTGGTTACAAGTTTTCCAAAAAGAAATACATTGAAGCAGAACTTGTAGCGGATAGTTATGCCATCGCCTATGGTTTAGGGCCTCAAATCCTATTTCACAAACACTACATTCTAGATCATGATAAATTCACGGATGCCTATAAAGATAAGCTCCGTGACTTATACATGTCTCCAAGAGTAATTTCCGCACTGATGCAAGCCTTGGGTCAGCAGGCCCTATAATCGTGTGATATGGTCTTTTTTAACGTAGGCACGCTTGTTGTTCCATTCTACCTCGTGCCAAATATCTTTGGTTGATTTGATCACCACTCGATGACCTGGATCTACTTTAGAGATGATTTTACTGGCTGCTGTTGGTTTTTCCATGACCAAGGTAGGACTACCTGTTATGATTCCAGTTTTGGGTTGGTATAAAAAGTTATTGCATAAGAATACCAAGAATATCAAGCCAAAGGAGGGGATGTAGTATTTTGGCTTGATTGCCTTCTCTTTAAACACTACCAATAATATCAGGGAAACGAGTAATAAGAAAGCAAATGTAGAGGTGAGTTCAACTCTCAAGTCTGTGACAAAGCCAAAGAACCTGTCCCAATCCGAAAGTTCATATCCGTATAACTCAGATTGCTCAGTCAAGGATTTGATTTTTGTAATTACGCGAGGATTTGGATTGAGGTCATAAAATTTGGCAAGGTAGAAGGAAGCTTTTGAGAAATCACCCATACCTTCAGCAACAAAAGCCATTTTTAACAGCATGGCAGGGGTGTAGGCTTCCTCTTCCAAGAGCAGCTGTTCATAGATGAGTAAAGCTTCTTGATAATTGTTAGAGGCAAACAAAGAATCTGCGTTTTCAAGTGAAAATTTATTTGCCTGACAATTAAAGCTTTGAAGAAAAGTGAATAAAATAATTATAAATTTTGTGAGAAAGATTGGTTGGATGTTTTGCATTTTAAAATCGAGCTCTTATTTTTGCAGTCCAATTACGACAATGATTTGACAAAAAACAAATCAAAAGTTGTTAAAAATGTCTCTGAAACGTCTGAGGCGCACATTGACATCCGATTCCGTAGCTCAGCTGGTAGAGCATAACACTTTTAATGTTAGGGTCCTGGGTTCGAGCCCCAGCGGGATCACTGGTTTACAAGATTCATCGTCTAGGGCGAGAAGTTTATCCCGAGAGAATGCAGCGTAGCAAGTTCGAATCGGGAAGCCCCAGCGGGATCACTGGTTTATTACCTTCAATACATTAGGTATTGATAATTAAAGTTCGGGGTGTAGCGTAGCCCGGTATCGCGCCACATTTGGGATGTGGAGGTCGTAGGTTCGAATCCTGCCACCCCGACAAACTTTCCTTCGGGAAAAATTGAAACAATGGTCCTGTAGGTCAACTTGATAGAGCATCCCGACTATTCGGGAATGTTTCTGTTTTGAGTTCGCAATGTTTGAAGTAATGGTCATGTAGCTCAACTGGATAGAGCATCCCGACTACTCGGGAAGGTTTCTGGTTTGAGTTCACAAAGTTTGAAGTAATGGTCATGTAGCTCAACTGGATAGAGCATCCCGATCTATCGGGAAGGTTTCTGGTTTGAGTTCACAAATATTGAAATAATGGTCCTGTAGCTCAACTGGACAGAGCATCCCGACTACTCGGG
>NZ_BMYF01000032.1 GCF_014652135.1 Mongoliitalea lutea | reverse complement strand
TGTGTAATTTATGTTGTCGTAAACACAAAGTACACAAAATAGGGTAGGTTTAAGCAATTGAATCTACCCTTATTTTAAAATCGTTTCTCGGACACTAGTGATTTTTAATAAAATCTTTTTCTTTCTTTCAATAAAAAAAGATTCCAGATACTTCTGAAATCTTTTTTTTGATTAAACCCTTGGATAAAAAAATTATGCGGTGTCTAATTCGTATGGATTTGATATGGATTTTTTACCAAACCGCTTCAAAAGTTTAACTTGATTCGTGTCTTCAATATTTTCTTTATGAAGAATTTCCCTAATCAAAGGTTGTTTTAAGCCAGGTATCCTGATTTTGAAAAAAGGCCAAAGCTCTTGACTTACATATGTCTTATGTACATCTGGAAAACCAATTATCAAATTTAATTGATTACTTCTAGACTTGAACTCTTCTGAATATTTGAAACTCCATTTACCATCGTTGAAAGATAATTCACCCACTTTGAAGTCATGTAAATGCAAATGGAATTTCGCAGATTCTTTCCCCATATCAAGCCTAGCCTCAGCAAAGTCTTGTAAGAAGATTTCATCCTCTTTATTTAGCCATTTTTTTATTTTATTCCAGTAGGTCATCATACTAAGCGTTTCTCACCAATTTAAATCTTTCACTTAGAATAATCTTAATCAATTCTATTCTATTCTTTGAGAAATAAATAAAAATATCTTTCTCAAGCATATTCATAACGTCTTTTTCTTTTGATTCGTTTGATAATTCACTGATTATTTGGAAATAAGTATCATTTGACCGTTTTAAAAACTCAACAAGGTCAAGATGATTAGCTTCTTTATTATATTCAATACTAACTCTTGGTTTTGAAGAAACTATGTAATTTAAAACTTTTTTTCCATTAGTTGAAGTATAATTATCTAAGTATCGTTTTATATTTTCTTCATCAAAATTCCAGAGTAAACCTCTAGCAGAATCGTATAATGGAGCAAAATTAACTCTTTTATTTGAATTTCTAACATTTTGAATAACTCCCCAATTGTAAAAATGTCTATCATTATTCCCCACTATTGCATCAAAAACCAGCATTTTAACAAATTCATTTAACAGAAATTCAAAATCATGAGGAAAAACGTTCCTAATTGCATTATTTATGAATTCAAATGTAAAAACTTTTCTTGCCTCACCTTTATCATTTGCAATTCGTTCACCTTCTTCATAATCACCTAAATATTCGCTACAAATTTCTGCTCCATGTACCAATTTTTCTTCCATGGGATTCAAAAAATATTTACTTAAGAATCTTATTTGTCCATTGGCTTTTACCAAATCAACCTCATTCATTTTAATCCCAAGGACGTCTCCAATTTTATTAATCATGTATTCAATAATAGACTCGTGAGGATACCATTTCTCAGCTGTTTTCGCAATGTATGAATTCCATGTTTTAGAATTGTTTCTCCTTATTTTTCCTCCCTCCACATAATTATAGACCTTTATAAATTGTTTTGGAGCATCACCATCCAAAGGTAAATCTTCTACTTTATAATCTCTTTCTTTTAAAACTTTGATTTTAGACTCATTGCGTAATAGCCCCGAGCTATTTATATATTTCTCTCTTCGTAACATTTTATCAGGCTAATCCTTAACTTTAACATGATCAGATAAAATCACTTTCTCTAGCGAACCATAAATCACCATATCGCTGTATATCAGAGAAGCTAATTCTTTGCAAAATACTTCCTTTCCAATGTTTTCCTGAGTACAACAAGATTTGATTTCTTGAAATTTGGATTTTACATCCTGTTCTAAAATATCTTTGACAATTACATGATACTTTTCTTCATCAAAGATTGAATTGTGTTTATCACAGTATTTTTTAAGCACTTCACTATCGAAAAGATAATTCTCTATTTCTCTTCTTTCAAGCATCCTGTTAGACTTTGATTTTCTCAAAAACACATTTCTTTCTTTATCACTTGTAGATTCACCTGAGGGATTTATGTCTTTATCTTTAAGGATAAGGATTTCCACATCTAAAAAAGCTTTGTTTAACACGCTTAATGCCAAAGCAGAATGCTTTTCCAATTCGGTATTACCTCCGCTGCTGACAAATAAAACATCAGGATATTTTTCTTCAAAAATGATATTAAAAATCTGAGCATCAAATCCTTTTTCCCTATTTCCTAATCCAGGTTTGGGGTGTCCTTCACAATATATGATTGTTTTTGGAGCTATTAGACCTGTTAAGTCCTCTAAAGCTGTTTCAAAAATATTTGCCCAATTTTTTCTAGTTTTTGATAACGGTTGAATTGTTTTGGCTCCATTAAAATAATCCTTTGTTCCAAAATCCAAGATTTGACAATCATCCTTATAATCCAGCTGAAGTGCTCTCAAAAATCCGATGCTATGGGTACAAATCCACAATTGACTTTTGTCAGGAATCATCTTGATGATTTCTTTAAGCAATTTTCTTTGAATTCCAGTGTTCAAATGTAGCTCTGGTTCATCAATGCAATAGATGGTTTCTTTGTAAACTTCTTTTCTAAGATAGATATCAATTAACATATCTACACATTCCTTTTCCCCCGTGCTTAGTTTATTATAATCAAAATCATTTGGATCATTCTGTTTTGAAAAAAACAAGGTTCCTTTGCCATCCATGATGTCCCCGATATCTGTTATTTTAATATCCAGACATTTTTCTAAACTGGTATTAAGTTCTCCAATTACGCGAGATTTTGCTTCCTCATACCTTAAGTTTTCTTTCTTTAAAATATTTTGAAAATGAACGTAAAGCCTAGAATAATTTTGTGAAATTTTATCATCTAATTGATTGGAAAAGCTAGCCCCATCTTGATTTTCTTTGATGTCAGAAACCTGCTCTAGTGTTGATTTCAATAATAATGAGGAATATCTATAGGGTGACCGAAATGAAAAAATTGTATTTCCTTCACCATCTTGTTGTCTTCTTTCAAACTCACCACTTGAAGCTAATTCTATTCCTCCTTCCAGTTCTATTCCGATGCTTTGGCCAGGGCTTAAATGTATAGATTTGTTTTTTTTGAAATCTTGAACATTTCCTGAATTAGATCCAATATTTCCATAGTGCTGTGCATTATACATTAGAAATGAATCCAATACTGAGCTTTTCCCACAGCCATTTGGACCAACTAATGCGATGATTCTTGATGGATTTTTTCCAAGATCTATCGTCAAATCATCAAACCTCTTGAAGTTTTTAATACTAACTTTTGATATTTTCATACGCCCCCCTTTTCAAAACTCCCCCTAAAATACCCAAAACTACTACTCAACTTGACCTCGTCATGTGGAATCAAGAGGTACTTCCAAGGCTTGCCTCCGTTGGGAACGGTGAATTCTGATGCATATTTACAGTAACGCAAAGCCGCTTTTTTCTTGTCCAAGACCTCAGCGGTATTTAATTGGTCAGAAGCCTTGGTTTCTACCATGTAAATGGCATCGGCAGTCTCTACGACAAAATCCGGATAATACTGCTTGCTGTTATTGGCCCAGTAGATCCGGAACTGATTAGGGGCAGGCCTCAGCCACTTTTGTACATCAGAGTCCTGCTCCAAGATAAAAGCAAAATCTTTCTCAGTCTTGGAATCAAACTTGTACTCCAAATGGCAAGCTTTCTCAAAGCCTGTAAATACCAGCTTAGGAATCAAACTTAGGGGACTGATCACATCCTTGTAATGCCTTCTACCTCCCGGCAAAGCTGTGAAATTCCAAGGCTCAATCTTTACAAATGGGAAAACCTTGGGTTCTAAATAATCAGGCTCAGAAATGCGGAAATTTGCCCGCATCTGCTGATAGATATTGAAGGCAATGTGCTTGCGGAACTGCTTGATGGTAAGCTGTAGTTTGCTGGCATCCTCCAATCGTTCTGCCAAATGCTTCAAAGCCTGTTGGGCCAATTTGAATAACAAGTCCGCATTTTCATCGTAATCCACATCAGGATAGTTGATCAACTCACTGACTATTTGCTGTAGAGGATTGTCTTTGGAATAGGCTCCAAACTTAACCCCAATACTATCCGTTTTTCGCTCTCCTGTCAACTCCACTACCATGATTTCTTCCCCAAGGGGCGTGTAATTAAACCCTGTAGCAGTATCTAAGTCAAAACCCTCAAACCACACCCGTATTTCTTCCTGAACCAAATCAATCCGTGGGATTTCGATGATGTTTTCTTGGTAGGACTTGATGATTTTCTCGTAAGTAGCTTCTGCCTCGGCTAGAATATTGGATTCAAACAACTCGGTTTGGTCCTTGTACAAATTCTTTTTAACCTTTTCGATCACAGCTGCCTTAACTTCAGGTTTGTGCAGATCTGCAAAAGACTTAACGGCTTGGGAACTCCCGAAACTTGGAATGGCAGCAATCACGGCCCGTTTGGCATCCAAACCCAACTGTGCACGCTGTTTTTCTTCGTGATTGGTAAGGGTTGCTATGCGTTTTTCTTCCCTAGCGAACCCTACTTCCGTTGTAGATGGACTGCTGATAACTTCTGATTTTTCTTTTTCAGGAGAATCGTCGATTTCTACAAAGGAAACCTTGTTCAGGATAGAATCCGGATTCTGTGCTTCGGCAATTACCGCTTCAAAATTATCATGGGCAATTACCGTCAGTTTGTCTATTTTCTCCACTCCTGTTCGCTCCCCATTAAAAGGTAAGCGTAAGCCTCGGCCAATGGTCTGCTCGATCAATACCGCTGCATTGGCTGCTCGAAGCGGGACAATGGTGTACAGGTTGGATACGTCCCAACCTTCCTTGAGCATATTCACATGGATGACAATTTCGATGTCATTATCATATTGCTCCAACGCGACAAACTGCTTGTCCACTTCCTCATCCTTCTTGGTACTGGAATCAATCTGAAGCACTTTTCCCTGATATGTACCGCCATAGAAAGCAGTGGAATTGATATACTGATACACTTCTGAAGCATGGTCTATATCCCTGCAAACGACCAGAACAAAAGGCTTCACAAGTTTGGCCTGATAGTTTCTGGCATAGATTTCCAGTTCGTTTTTAGTATCCTGATGGATGGAAATAGCATCCTCCAATTTGATTTTTTCGATTTCGTCCCGGCTTAATCCCTGTGTCCGAAAGTTCTTTCGGGTAGCGATGGCTGGATTTTTGACAAATTTCCCATCTTCCAAGGCCTTGGCCAAGGAATATTCATAGACTACATTTTTGAATGGCTTTCCTTTTTCGTCGATAGGAGTGGCGGTAAGTTCAATCCCCAACACAGGTTTGAGTTCATTAATGGCTTTCTTGGATGCATCGGCATGATAGCGGTGGGCCTCGTCCATGAGGATAACCAGGTCATCCAATCCGGAAAGGTATTCCCAATAGGATTGTCCCAAGTATTCCGATAGGCGCTTGATGCGGGGAGCCAAGGCTACGCCTCCTTGTTTGGTGCCTTTGTTTTCGGAGTTAAACTTGGCCACATTGAAGATATTGATGCGGATTTCCGTATCGGAAAAGAGGTTACCTGCCTGATTGTAATTATCTCCGGTGATAATTACTGGTCGGTTGTGTACAAATTCCGAAATCCCCTGAAATACATACTTGTGATAGGAAGGGTTGCCAAAATCCTCAATCAGTTTCTCGTAAATAGTAATATTAGGAGCCAGCACAAAGAAGTTTCGGATACCATGCTGTAGATACAGGTACGTGATGCAGGCTCCCATCAGACGCGTCTTACCTACGCCCGTGGCAATAGAAAAACATATGGAAGGAAAATCCCGCTCAAAATCCGTGCAGGTAGGAAAATGTTGCTGTATGATTTTTAACGCTTCCTGAAGATCGGTTTCCTTTTTCAGTTCCAATGCGCTACTCAGGGTAGCTAAAATATCCAGGGAGTCTTTCAAAGGGGCCCTCAAAGATAGGCGTTGCTTGATATAATTTGCTTTTTGATTCATGGCTTGGTGTTAAAAAATGGATTTAATCAAATAAAGAAGGCTGATCCGATGGCTTGGACTTGCTTGTCGTCGGTTTGGAGGTGATTTCCTCCATAGGGTCCAGAAACTCTTCCTCTTCACCTTCTTCTTTCGGGAGGTTCACGATTTTGAAGGAATAGTCATCCTTACCAAATTCGCATTTGCCCAAGAGTACCGTCGGGATTTTTTTCACGGAAATATTAGCATGCCTGCCTTCGCATTCGGGCGCAAAAATCTTACAGCAGATCAATAGGTTTTCGTCCGGTTGCATCTCGTCATGGATGCGGTCCAGCATTTCTACTGTGATGTACTGGGTAGTGGTAAACATAAAGTCTTTCTCCGAGCTCACACCCTGCTTCCAATACGTATATGGGTCAGGCTCGTAGCGGAACCCTTCCTGCTTGGCCATGGCGGCTGCCAACATATCGGGATTGTATTCCTTATTGATCACCCAATTACCAAATTTATCCTGATTTAGTAGGCTTGGGGCTAAGGTATAAAATTTAAAGCCACCTCCACCTTTCCAGTCCACGGCTTTGCTGATCCCCCCCTGTTCTCCGTCCACCACTTGCTTTAATCTTGGATAACAATGCGTCACCGCATGCTCTCCCAATTCCACCCCAATCCATTTTCTACCCATTTTATGGGCAACGGCTGCGGTGGTACCGGAGCCAAGGAAGGAATCTAAAACGATATCATTTGGTTTAGTTGATAAATGAATTATTCTATTTACTAGTCTTTCTGGTTTAGGTGTTTCAAATGCATTTTCAGCACCAAAAAGTTTATTTATTTCTTTTTTTGCCTCTTGATTATGGCCAACTTCATTATTGGGCCACCATGTCCAAGAAGCGATTCCTTGAAGTTCATTCAAGTAAGTTTTTTTCCTTGGAACTGAATCTCCATTTTTTCCAAACCAAATTTTACCTTCACTGTTCAATTGATTAAAAACAGATTCAACATTTCTCCAACAGGACCCTGGTCTTGGTTTAAATTTTTTCCCGGATGGGGAAACAATTTCGTACATCTGATTTGGACGATAGCCTTTAGCCATAAAATCAGCAGAAACCCAAGGACCATTTGGATCATTATCCTGATTTGTATAACGATTAACTTGGGCGTCAGAAGGAGGTAGCAAGTTTAATTCTGATCGAAAAGATGAATAATCTTTTGCATAAACAAGAATATGGTCGTGTCCTGCACCTAAAGTCGCACGCATATCCGGTTGAATTCTTTTTTGCCAAACAATATTTGCCACAAAGTTTTTTCTTCCAAAAATTTCATCACATAAAACTTTACAATAATGTAATTCATTGTCGTCAAGAGTAATCCAAATTGAGCCTGATGTAGAAAGTAGGCTGTATAAAATTTTTAAGCGAGAGCAAATTAAAGATAACCATAAAGAATGTTCTACCCCATCATCATATTGCTCAAATGCATTCCCTGTATTATACGGAGGATCGATATAGACACACTTCACTTTACCTGCATATTCCTGTTCCAGAGCTTTCAGCGCAAGGAGGTTGTCTCCATGGATCAGCATATTCTCGGTACGCGGGTCCCCATAGCTGTACTCGGGATTTTCGATCAGGATACGGGGTTCCAGCTTGGGTTCCTCACCCTTGCCAATCCAGGTCAGTTCGAGTTTTTGGGGGTTGGAGTTTTGTTTACTCATAGGGGTAACAATAAGAATCAAATGAAAGGAAAAATTCCAATAACTAAATTAAGGTAATTTGGTTGTATGTTCCAATTTTATCGTTCATTCCGTCGCAAATTGTCACTTTTTGTTAAGGACATCTACTCATGAATGATTAATTTCCATTTTTGAAGGATAAACTTTTGACGAATATTCTCTGTAGAAGTTTTGCAAAGCATTTGTGAATAGACGTTTTAGAACACAACATTTAAATTAAAATCACGTGAAAAATTCTCTAAATCGAAAAAATAACACATAAATAGACTTGATTTACGTAATAATGATGTATTTTTGAGTGAAATTTTCACGTAAAACCATGATCATTCGCTTTGTTTTGGATAATATTTTTTCCTTTGGAGAAAGGAAAGAATTCAATACCCTTCCCAATACCCGATTAAAAACATTGGAAAGTCATACCTATGGATTGGGAGATATAGAGTTGTTGAAACTATCAGCTTTGTATGGGGCCAATGGTGCAGGCAAATCCAATCTTTTTAAGGCAATTTATTTATTGCAACGCTTGGTTTTGGATCAAAAAATCCCCTTTGGGTTAAGGGAGAGTAGATTCAAGTTTATAGAAAATCCCAATACTCCCCAATTGCTAGCAGTAGAATTTGTGCAAGAGGAAAAAGCCTATTACTACGGGATTGAATTCATTGGAGAACGGATCGCAACAGAAGAATTATATCTTTCAGGGTTGGGGAAAAAGTGTGATACACTGATTTTCGAGCGAAAAACAGATAGTTCAAAGGTAACAGCTATGCACTTCAGCCCGGAATTTGAGCACGATGAAAAAAGCCAATTGTTAAAATCTGTTTTATTGGAAGACTTTGTAAAACCAGATGAACCTGTATTTAAATTGCTTTCCAACAGGGATAATAAGTTTCTCGGGGATGTAAAGAAAGCCTTCCAATGGTTTTCTGACACCTTGCAGATCATTACCCCTGATTCCAAACCAAGAGCATTGGCACACCGCATCGATATAGACAAGGAATTCAAAAGCTATGCTGAGGACATGATGTGTTCTTTTAATTTAGGCATTCAATCCTTATCGACTGACAAGATTCGTGTGGAAGATTTCTTTGGCAAGGATAATGAAAACGAACTCAATGAACTTGTTAAAAAAGTTGAAGAGTCTCCCAATAAGATGTTTGGATTGAGAAGCAGAAGAGGAGATGAAATTGTATTGGTTAAGGAAAATGGGGATATATGGGTGAAAATTCTAAAAATATCCCATATGGGAAAAAATGATCAAGTTGCAAAATTTGATTTGGATGAAGAATCTGATGGTACTGTCAGGTTATTGGACTTTGTTCCTGCCTTTAGAACAGTGGTATCAGAACCCAAGGTGTTTTTGGTGGATGAAATCGAACGTAGTATTCATCCCCTTTTGATCAAAGAATTGGTACGGAAGTTTTCACATGATCCTCAGACCAAAGGGCAGTTGATCTTTACTACCCATGAATCCAATTTATTGGATCAGGAACTGTTTCGACAGGATGAGATTTGGTTTGCAGAGAAAAACAGGGATGGAGTGACCGACCTGTATTCATTGAGCGATTTCAAGGAGCACAAAACCATTGATATCCGAAAAGGCTACCTCAATGGACGATACGGTTCCATACCGTTTTTAGGAAATCTCAAGGATTTAAATTGGCATGACTATGTTACTGAGCAGGAACCGACTCTTTGAGAGAAAGGCACCTAGCAGGGAAGCCAAGAGTATCTATATTTTTTGTGAGGGAAAAAGAAGAGAAAAACATTACTTCGACTATTTTAAGGAGCTTGATTCCCGCATTAATGTAGAGGTATATGAGCTGGATGAAAAGGAAGACAATTCCCCCTTAGGACTTCTAAAAATCGCCCAACGAAGTATGTTGGAATCAGATGACAATCCAAATCCTATTTATAATTTCCAAGACAATGATGAGGTTTGGATCGTTTTGGATACCGACCCTGATAAGCATGAATCAAGGAAGGAACAAATCGAGCATATAAGAAATGAAGTCTCAAAATTAGAGGCTTGGAGCGTAACAGAAAGTAACCCTTGTTTTGAAGTTTGGTTGTATTATCATTTTCATGAACAATTCGAGGTTTTTGAATCAAGTGACTTTTGTAAAGGCTGGAAGGACAAGGTAAATCAGGCTATTCCTGGAGGGTTTGACTCTAGAAAGCATCCAATTTTCGTACAAAGAGCCACGGTCCATGCAGAGAAAAATTTCAAAAGTCATGAATCCGGTCATCCATCCGTAGGTTCTACAGAAGTATATCATTTATCCAAAAGTATCCTTCCCCTAGTTCATGATAAAATTAAGGACGCATTGGAGAAGAATGGATTAGAATAGGAAATTTTTTTATTGCGAAAGTAAGGGATATTTCCAAAATTTATTTTCGGTTTATCCATCAATGTACTTTTGAATTACTCCATTCATTCCTGAAATTCTCTTCCCTTGCTATCCAAAATGAGGCAGGTATATCCAAAGCTTTTTCTAAGCTAATGGCCAATTCAGAAGTAAGGGCCATCCTTCCTTCCAAAAGAAAATCGAATGCCTCTATGGACAGTTCTAATCTTTCAGCCAACACCTTCTTGGATAGACCTACCTTTTCCATGGTTTCCAAAATAGTATCCCCTGGAGGAGAAAGCCAATATTGAGTAGCGTTAGTTTCCATTTTCATTTCGCTTGAACTTATGTCCAACAATAAATATACTAAATTATTCGCCATCTTATGAGGAACAACCCCTCTACTTTTTCCTCCTGATTCAATTGACTTTCCACTTCTGATAACAATTTTTCTTTCTGTTGTTCGATGGTATCCTGGGCCTCAAAGAGTTTTTTTCGTTTCTCATTTCTCTCTTTTTCCAAATCCTTGATTTCCCGTTGGGCAGAAACTTTGGCCTTGAGTTCGGTGATTTTACGGGCTTCGGATTTCTTTAATTTGATTTCTGCATCCAGATCAGCCAGTTCCTTCTCCAAACTGATTTTCATATCATCCGCCCAATGGTCCAGCTTTTCGTACTCTTCAGAAAAATAGGCGGTGTTTTTTTCCATAGAATAGGCTCTCATTTCTTCGCATAGCTCTTCGCTGATCCTTGCTAGCTGGCCCAGAAATTCCTGGCTAGGAGAAGCTGAACACATTACTTCAGCATGCACTGAAAAAAAGCGGGGCACCAATTCTGCAGGAATGGTGTAGCCTTCATCGGTAATGGCTGAAGCAATCAGGTAATCTTCATCCTGAAAGGATTTGATAAAAAGTTTGCTGAACTTCAACCAACCGGATTGTCCAACCAAGGATTCCAATCCGGATATTTTTTTAGACGTATTCGTGTAGTCAAATAGCACCTCCTGCGTATCCAAAATGGCATTTTCCCATTGGGCAATTACCTGTTGGGCCAAAGGGTGCTGGATTCGGTAGGTGAATTGGTTTTCAGCGGCATTCTTCCCCAATTTAAATATGCCTTGGATTGTTACTTTTGAAGATGGAGTGACTTCAAATACCAAGTTTTCGTCATCAAAAGTCGCCTCATCTTGAAGGGAATATTTGGTCAAGTTCCAAAGCATGTTTTCGTACTTGCTGATGTATTCCCTACTGGCAGCAAGATTCACCCGTAGCTTTTCATGAACCTCCTCATCAAAATTTTCCAGGAGCTTTTGCTTGGTATGCTGCATCTGTTGGTTGATGCTGGCTTCCAGTTCCTGTTGAAGAAGATTGAAACTCTCATTGATCTCCTCTTCGGTACGGCATTCCTGATAGATTTGGGCGATTTTCCGCTCTATATCAACACCTGATTCTATGGTGCCCAAAACCTCATCACTTGCTCCAAAAACCCCATTGAAAAGATTGAACTTTTCATGAAGGAGTTTGTACACCCGTTCATCTGCTGCATTTCTTTTGTTCAGGAAGTTGATCACAATGACATCGTACTTTTGCCCATATCGATGGCATCTTCCTATGCGCTGCTCGATCCGTTGAGGATTCCAAGGCATATCATAGTTGACGACAATTGAACAAAACTGCAAGTTGATCCCTTCCGCCGCCGCTTCCGTAGCGATCATGATTTGGGCCCGCTCCTTGAATTCATCCACCAGAGCCGCTCGCATGTCTGCTGTGGGAGAGCCTGTGACTTTATCAGAACCTTGATTAGCAGCCAGCCAATGTTGATAAATTTTCTTGGAAGCTTTATCTGCATTGGTACCGTTGAATAAGACTATCTTTCCTTCATACCCTTTTCTACCCAAAAGCTCGGCCAGGTATTCTTGCGTTCTCTTACTTTCCGTGAAAATGATGGCCTTCTTGGGAGCTCCTCTTTTTTCCGACTCTTTAAAACCAGATTCCAAGGCAGCTGCCAGTTTTTCACCTTTAGCATTTACTTCGATGGATTCAGCAAGCTCAGCAAAAGTTCCTAGGAGCTCATATTCCTCTTTGACCTCCAATAACTCATCTTCCGTGAACCAACTTTCATTACTCTTTGCTTCTTCCTCTTCTCCCCATTCGTCTTTCAGCTCATCATAATCTTCGTATTCCGCTTCCAAGTAGCTTTCCCAAATACTTTCTTCCCGGTCTTCATGACGCTTCAAGATCTCTCCCAATCGTTCCTGCATTTTTCTAAAAGTACCCGAAATCGCAAATGAGGAGGAGGCCAAGAGCTTTCTCATGACCAAAGTCATCAGCTTTCGTTGGGATGCAGGAAGGGCATAGGATTTGGGTCTTTGCAAATAGGCCGAGACCAGATTGTATAATTGTTGCTCCCTATCGGAGGGAAAAAACTCAAACACGAATGCCTTTCGCTCCGTGTATTTAATGTATTCCAATACCTGCCTTCTTAGCGTTCGGATAGAGACGGGCTGTATCCTTTCTTTCAGTTCTTCATAGACCAAGGGATCTGGATGGTTCTCTACACGGCTGTATTGGGCTTTGAAACTTTTCAGGTCCCCAAATACGTGGTCATCGATAATAGAAACCAAGCCATAAAGTTCCAACAGGGAATTTTGTAAAGGAGTGGCCGTAAGCAAAACCTTTGGAAAAGGCTCTAAACTCTGTTTTAGTGTTCTGGCAATGATATTACCCGGTTTGTAAACATTTCTTAACCTATGAGCTTCATCTATGACCACCAAATCCCATCGGGTATGCATGAGGTAAGGAGCATTTGATTTGGCAAACTGGTAGGAGCAAATGACCACTTTGTTT
The DNA here is from genome assembly GCF_014652135.1 of Mongoliitalea lutea. GTDB lineage: Bacteria > Bacteroidota > Bacteroidia > Cytophagales > Cyclobacteriaceae > Mongoliitalea > Mongoliitalea lutea. The sequence continues at coordinate 20,669 of NZ_BMYF01000032.1, read as the reverse complement.
TTTTGATCGAAAGGATTGAGATTTCCTGCTTTAATTTCTTCCTGAAAGGATTTAGATTCCAAAATGAGTGCCTGAAGGAAAAATTTATCTTGGAGTTCCTGTCCCCACTGTTTCCGAAGGTTAGCAGGGGAAATAATTAATATATTACGTTTTTGTTCAGCCCATTTTTGTGAGATCACCAAACCAGCTTCAATGGTTTTCCCTAAGCCCACTTCATCGGCCAGAATAGCTCCTTTGGAAAGAGGCGACCTAAATGCAAAAAGTGCTGCTTCCACCTGATGGGGGTTAAGGTCCACTTGGGCATCCACCAACGCAGAAGCCAGTTTTTCCACCGAATCGGAAGCCACCCGTTTGGTCAGTTCAAAGGCAAAATATTTGGCGTGGTAGGGGGTAAGGGACATGGTTAAATGGTTTCTATGAATTCGCTAAGAAAGTTATTATTGGTTTTAACTACAAATGCAAAAAAGGTCTCCCGAAACTTTGAGAAAAATTTTATTACCGTTTAATTTTGAAGAAAGGATTACCAGCTTCCTTTAGTTCTTTTTTATACTTTTCAACAAAGCTATTCAAGTCAATATTCCTTGATCCTTTACTGAAATTTTCCTGATGCTTTTCGTCTTGGTTTGCATGGCAAAGGATGCACAGGCACCTTAAGTTGTTATCAGAATTATTTGTTTTATCCCCATCCACATGATGGACTTGGATAAAACGCTTGTCTAAGGCCTTTTTAACCTGTATGCCACATTCCTCACACGTATAATCATGAAGCTCGCGATAGGCTCTACTTAATTGTTCCCATCCCTTTGGGTAGCCAAAAATATCTACTTCGATATCCTCAACCTTTTCGAAGTCCCCGAGTAAATCGTGAAAATCCCGTGTTGTATCAATTTCTGAGTTGATCTGTTTTTTACAATATCCACACAATGACAGCTCTTTATTCTCATAGAGATATCCACTTTCCTTATCCCTCAGGTCATTTTTTTCTGAATTTGAGAAATTGTACCTATGATTAAATTTCCCACTATCAAGAAATTCTTGAATGACCTTACATTTGACGATGTGAAATTTCGGCAAACGCATATTGTATCTTTCCAGATAAGGCTCTTGAATAAACATATATCCTTTAAAGGAATGCGTTTCATAATCCAAATAAATCCCATCATCTTCGAATCGAATATTTCCTGCTTTATAGGCTTTTTCAAAATCAACTCCTTTGATGACCTTGAATCCACTTTCAAAATCAATTGTAGGAAATCCCCACTTATCCAATGCTCTGGACAAATTTTGAAACTTATACAATTCGAGATCAAACACCTTGTTTTTCATCTTCCTGAAAGCTCTTGAATAACCCGTTCTACAAGTTTATCACTGGTCGTGACAATCCTAAATTCTACTCTACGAGAAAACTCGTTATTCACTGGCAAGCCAGTTTCACTTGTTAGATTTTTATTATCATCCAATGTACGCCCATACGAAAGACCATTAGCAGTCAACCAAAACTGTATCAACTGAACGGATTCCTCAGGAAGGGAGTGAAAGAAGTCCATATTTCTAAAATATTTCAATACCTGAGCAGATCGTAGCTGGGACAACTTGATATTGCCAATGTATGGATCTGTATCAAAGTTGTAAGCGGGTACTTGATCTGTATGTCCTTCTATTCTGATTTCAGAAATTTTATCACGATACCTATCCTGTAACACAATCTCAAAATACACGGGCAGGAATTCATCTAAGATCTCTCTGAAATACGGCCTGATTTCCGTTTGTCCAGATGCAAAAAGAACATCCGGGTTTGTGAACTTAATAGAAAGATCTTTATCCAGTTCTACTTTCCATTTATTAAAATCTTCCCGAAAAGCACTGTCTAAGGAATTGTAAAGACTTTCTTTTGTTGCCTGAAATTCTTCAAAAAGCTCATCCCTTTCCCCCTGTTTTTTTTGAACTTCCAAGATGTAGGAAATGGCTATAAACATGAAAATAACCATCAACCCTGTCATGATATCAGAGAAGGAAACCCAGTTACTTTCTTCTGATTTGGAGCCTTTTTTGGTAAGTGACATAGTTTTTGAGATTATCTATATTGAGCCATTACTCGTTGGATCAAATTATCCAGATTTTGGAAGGTATCATTAAGCTTGGTATAGAAATGACCATGAATCTCCTGAACTTCATTGTCTAAATCTTTAATGGACTTTTCTATAATACTTACACCGTCGTTTAACTGAGATTTCAGGTTCTTCCAAAACACTTCGTTGATATCTTTGATTTTCTCGACCTCTTCAAGTTTAACAAGGAGTTTGGCCACACTGTCCGAGAAATCACGTTGTTTCTTGACCCATTGATTGAGCTGCTGAGTAGTCGCATCAAATGCCTCTGTATTCGTTTTTAGGGTTTCTACTGTATCAGCAATTTTAGTGGTAATCTCAGAGAACTTCTTATCGTCCACCATTACCTTCTTGAGTGAATCTACTATTTGTGCCAACTGACTGTTTTTGTCCGTTAGCGTAGACGTGTTTAGGGTTACTTCTTTCAAGGCATTTGAAGAAATTGAGAAATCATTAGACACCCCCTTAAACTGATCAGTCAACTTGGCAATCATTTCTTTATTTTCCATTTGCCATTGATTCAGCATTTTAACACTGTTGTTGAGCTCTGCAAAATTCTCTTGAACGAGTTTATTGATCAATGCTGACATTTGATTATTAAACTCTTCTGTCGCTTTCTTCATGACATCGACAAGCGCCTCTGTATTGTTTTTAGCCAATAGAACCGCGAACTCGTTGAATTTCTCCTCGATAACTTTATTGTTTTTACCCATGGACTCAATGATCCATTCAATGCTTTTTTTGTTAGCCTGAGAATATTCATTTTGCTCGGACCTCAACTTTTGAAGCTGCGTCAATAAACTCGTCTCTCCATCTCCTCCTAAGGATTTCTGGATTTTGTCAAAGGCAGTTTTTTGGCTTTCAGTCTCTTTTAATAAATCCGAGTTTTGATTCCTGATTTTTGTGAGATGTGTTGCCAATGATTCATCACCTTCTCCATTGATAGCAGCTTGAAGGGATTTAAATGCCTCTTGATTTTTATCATGCCCTATTTTAATAGCAATTAAAATTTCATTGAGCGCTGAGATTTCATCAGAAGGCTTAGGAGGTTGGTTAGATTCAATCTTTCCGTAAATCAATTTTGATGCCTTCCCAAAACCTATTGAAAAAACAATTCCTATAATAGAGGTCAAGAATGCAGTTTTTAAACCCTCCAAAAGAAGAGGTATACTTTCATTGATATTATTAACATCAAAATCCATTAAACCGATATAAATACCTAAAAAAGTCCCTAAAACCCCTAAAGTTGTAAAGACGCTTGGTATAGAATCATATAAATATGGATTTACTGAATGAATATCTTTAGTCTTACGAATGGTTAGCATTAACCTAACCGAAACAATAATCCAAGCAAGAAATAGTGCGCCTATAAATAATTGATAATTATCCATCGATAAAATAATTTTTTAAAAGAATTAATTGATCATTTTTAACCACCATCACGATTAGGATCTCCTGAGGTTGCCGAAATAATACAAATCAGATGAAGAATTATTCCGGGTAGCACGAGTGCCATGTAACCAATTATTACAAAAATCAGCCAAACAAGGCCTGTAAAAATATTTCCTTTATACATCTGCCCAGCACCTGGAATTATAAAGCTTAAGAGTGCAGCTACTCCTGGACTCCATTTCCGTTCTTGAGTAGCGTTAATAAATACCTGACTTTCTGTTTTCCTTGCTTGTCTTAAACTACTATCTAAAAACTCCCCACAGTGCTTGCACTTGATAGCATCCCGATTGATAAGCTCTGCGCAGAAGGGACATTTCTTTTGGTTTTCTTCCATTTTTTACTTTACAACTTCTTTACATTGTTCTACAAACTAAAGTGAAAAGTACTAAAAAATAATTTTTAAAAATTGTAAATTGAGTAAGCGTAGCAAAATAGACCAAAAGTGTCGGTTTTTGTAGATAAGTGATAACGTATGACATTTGCTAATTGTATTTACGTAGAATCTTTCAATATCTAAAGCTTGGAATAAGAGTAGATAATTGTAAATTACATACAAATGTATTTAAATCATTTACAGTATAAATGATCTTGAATAATTATTGAAAACAGATTTAACCTTGCAACCAATAGTTTTTGATCATTATGAATATTGACCTTTCAAATTGTCCTACAAAAGTGGTTGATGGCCAAACCCTCTATTACTATTTAGGTACTTGGATGACAAAACCAGAACCAATCGATGTTACCACAAATAAGGGTTACTTGATGCTCTCAGTGGGGACAAAAAACTACACTAATGAAGACTTTCATACCTTTGCATCTTCACCTCAGGCAATGATTGAAGGATTCTATAAAATAATCAATGTAAGAAAAGAGCTTGCCGAAGGAGAGTACGACTATTCAGGTAGGTTTATTGCAGATGTTCACTTTAAATATAAAGAAGACATTTCTTACATTGATCCAGATGGAACGCCAGCCTTATTTGTTGCGAGGCTTAATCCATTATTCAATAAATATTCTATTGGCAAGTCGCTAAGCGGCACTATATTAAACCTTCCATGGAAAACTCTTGAAAATTTTATTAATTATTTTTTAAATCGTGAAATTCATCTTGAAAAAATCGAACTTACTGAAGACCCAAGGTATAATTCCAAAGTATATAAATACACGTGGAGATATTTATAAAGCACTTCCTGATAAAAAGCAGGTACCTACCATTAGTTTAGTACCAAGATATATAGTTACACCTATATTAATAATCAATCATTTACTTTTTTTGCTTTATCATTTGGTGCCCGCTCCTTTCAAATAGGTACCCAGTTGAAACAATGTCGGAAACAAGCAAGAGAAAATGGATACATACAGAGAACAATTAATTAACAGCATCAATGAACTTTGGGAAGCAAGGGTAAAGGTATTTGGCTGTATTGTAAGTTTAGCGATGACAAACCATCTCAAGGAAATCAATGATGCTTTTGAAATCGGTGACGTTTTCGAATTTCAATATGCCCATTTCGAAGACATAGACGACAGCAATATCCAAAGCATGATCGCACTTTGCAAGGAAATGGATGATACCATTTCCCGCCTGATGAACATCAATGGAATTGGAAAGGATGAGGTGAATTTGGATTGAATTTAGCGACGAGCCAGGTTGCAGGGCTGCCCCGACGACTCGAAATGAAAAAAGCCAAGCTAATACTTAGCATTTGAATGCAGAGGAGGAGAGGACCGAGCGTGAAGAATTGCTCCGGTGGAGCAATTTAGCGAGGGGCCAGGTTGCAGGGCTGCCCCGACGACTCAAACAAAAAAGGCTGAGCGTTTGCTCAGCCTTTTTGTGCAGAGGAGGAGGGATTCGAACCCCCGGTACCTCTCGGTACAACGGTTTTCAAGACCGCCGCGATCGACCACTCTGCCACTCCTCTATAGTCGATTGCAAACATCTGCTTGCTTTACGGATTGCAAATGTACGGGTAAACATACAATTTACAAATACAAAAACAGCTATTTTTTCAAATTAACCCTAACCAACTGATTTTCAAATTTCTTTTTTTCTTGATAATCCCCTACATCAAAGAAAGCTCTTAACGTAAGTTTACTCAAAATGGCAAAAACACCGGGATCAAAAAAACACTCAAAATTAAAATCAAAATTGTAAATGGCACTCCCATTCTTACAAAATCCCCAAATACATAATTCCCTGGAGCTACTACCAAGGTATTGACCGGAGAAGATACCGGGGTCATAAAGGCAGAGGAAGCTGCCAAGGTCACTGCCATCGCAAAGGGATAAGGCGAAACACCCAATTCAATCGCCATGGAAATAGCTACAGGGGCCATCAAGACTGCCGTTGCCGTATTGGAGATAAACAGGCCTAATAGGGCCGTAATCAAAAACAAGGCACCAATACCCACCCTAGGAGCAGAGTCCCCGACCAAACTCACCAATGCATCTGACGCTAACTCAATCCCACCTGTTCGTTGAAGGGCTAAAGAAAAAGGCATCATCCCTACAATCAGTACCAAACTCTTCCAGGAAATCGCATTGTAAGCACTATTCATATCAATGATTCGGAATAACCCCATCAATAAAGTCCCTATCAAGACAGCCAACACATTCGGCATTATTCCTGTAACCATCGCCCCAACAACCAAAGCCAAAATCACAATTGCTTGGATTCCTTTGGTATGCGCCGGTAGCTTATCATCAAACTCCGCCGGCAAATGCAACAAGACCACGTAGGACCTATCATCTTGCTGAAAACGCTTGATATCATCCCAAAAACCAGCAATCAATAAGGTATCCCCTACCTTAATCTCCTCATCCAAAAATGTATCTTCCATCAGACCATCTGCTCTCCACAAACCTAGGACAGTCACTCCCGAATCCGAACGCACCCGGGCATCATGAATTGTCTGCCCTACCAAGGGTGAATTGACTGGAATAATGGCTTCAGTCATGCCCAACTCTTGAGATAAATCCGTCATGTACCGCTTTCGATCGGTCAGAAGTAGCCTTTTAAGCCCATACTGCTTGGTGAATTTGGAAAGCTGCACACCTTGGTCTGCCACATCCAGCAGAAGTACATCTCCCACTTGCAAGGCCATCTGTTTATTGGGACGATGAAAAACCGTTTGCCGTCTATCCTTGCGCTCAATAGCAAACAAATGTAGCCCACGCTCTGAAAAATCCAAGGCATCAAAATTCATCCCTACCAAGGTAGACGCTTCTTGTACTTCCAGGCGGTATTGCCGTTGCCTAAGCTTATATTTCTCTATCCAATCGTCGATCGTAGGACGCTTCTTTTTACTTTTTTTACCCGCAGAGCGATCAGGAATTAGTTTGCGAGCAAAAACCATATAACCGAGCCCAATCAGCAAAATCGCAACCCCAAAAGGTGTAATGGCGAAAAAAGAAAACCCATCCAACCCCTGGCGAACCAACTCCGAATTGACCACAAGATTGGGAGCCGTAGAAATCAAGGTCATCATCCCACTGATCAATGCCGCAAAACTCAAAGGCATCATCAACTTACTTGGGGAAATACCGGTATTGGAGGAAATCCGCAAGACTACCGGGATAAAAATTGCTACAATCGCGGTTGAACTCATCACTGAACCCAAGCCTGCTACCGCCACCATCAATAACATTAATAGTTTGATCTCTTGATTTCCAGCCTTTTTATAAATCCAGTCTCCAATATCACGTGCCACCCCTGTCCTCACCAACCCTTCTCCCAAGACAAATAAAAGTGCAATCAATACAATATTTGGATCACTAAACCCTGTCAATGCCTCATCAATACTCAAAATCCCGGTAAAAGGCAAAACTGCAATCATGATCATTCCCACGGCATCCATGCGTGGTTTATTTTGAATAAACATGATAATGGCTGAAAAAAGAAGGCCTAATACCAACAGCAATTCCCAGTTCCAATGATCCAAGTAAAATAAGTCACTCATACAATCACAAAATTAAGACGCCTAAAAAGGCCACTCATTAAAATATTTCCGATAGTAAAAATGGGGATATTAGACAGAATATTAAATTTTCCACTTAAAAAACACTGGATATTTCGATTCAATCCAAGAAATACCTTTGCAAGCCCTTCCAATTTTCAATAAAATGTTTGAATTTAGCCACTAAATCACTTGATCCTGAATTTTAATTAGCTGTGCGAGTATTTCTACTAACCATTTCTTTTGTCTTTTTTTATTGGAATTCTTTTGCCCAAAAAGAAAAAGTAGACCAGCTGATCCAAAAAGGAATCGAAATACGCTATACCTCAGTAGATTCTGCGCACTACTTCATTGATCAAGCAGAGCAAGCCGCAAAAGCGTCGGGGCTTTTCACTGACTTTGAAGCACAAATACTCCTCCATAGAGCAGGCAACAACTATGTAGCAGGACGCTATGTGGCCTCTATGGGAGATTACAAAAAAGCCTATACCCTTCTCGAAAATACCATCAATCAAAAGACAGATTTGATCAGGGCTATGAATGGGCTTGGCCTGATCGAATTAGCACAACACAATTACCAATCAGCTGTGAATTACTGGGAGAAATGCCTGGCACTTTCTTATGAAGTACAGGACTCCGTAAGTATGATCCGGACCCATTTTAACTTAGGGTTGGGATTATCAGAACTTGAAAGATTCCCTGAGGCTATTGAACAATTGGAAAAGGCTATAAAAATGTCGGTTGAAACGTCCGATAACATCCATGGAATGATGGCAACAAATAGATTGGCTTACATCCATTACCAATTGAACGATTTAGAACATGCTTCACAACTCTACCAACAAGTTCTAAGACAAGCAATCGAATCTAATTACTGGGAGTTGTCTTTTGCAAATACCGGTATGGCCGAGATTCTAATAAAAAAAGAAGCCTGGCAGCAAGCAGTGACTTTTGGAGAACAGGGATACATAAATGCAAAATTAGTAGGTGCATTTTGGGACAAACAGCGTGCAAGCGCTGTGCTTACACAAGTGTATGAACAGTTGGGACAATACGCCAAAGCTTTGGAATTTGCCAAAATCAACAAGCAAATGGGCGATAGCCTGTATAGCCGGGAAAAAGCAACAGAAATCAATTTTTTGAAACTTCAGTTGGCTAATTCGGAGAATTTGAAACTCAATCAGGAAAAAACTTCAATTCAGAAACAAAACAATCTATACAGTCTAATCACCTGGATTTTGGTCATCTTTATTGCAATATTAGTAATTGGCGCGTGGATAATTATAAGCAAAAACCAACAAAAAAGTAAGCTTAACAGTGACCTAGCTAAGGCTAATATGATTTTGGAGGACCAAAAACAGCAAATTGAATTACAAAATACTTCTCTCAACGATATCAACCAGGCAAAAAACAAGCTTTTCTCCATCCTTTCCCATGATCTCAGAGCTCCCCTCAGCTCCATCAAACAATTCATGGAGCTAGAACAACAAAATGTTTTTTCAGAGGATGATAAGCAAAGAGGAAAAGACATGCTGTATCAACAGGTTGTCCATACAGAACGCATGCTTAACAATCTGCTAGATTGGTCAAGATCGCAATTAGAAGGTTTACAAACTTCCCCGTCTTCAGTAGATATCAAAGAAGAAATGTCAAGCATAATCCAGCGATTTGATTATCAAATCCAATTGAAACAAATCGTCATCAGACATGCAAAAGAAAATATCCCCAATTGTTGGGTAGACAAAAACCAGCTACGAATTGTTCTTCAAAATGTATTTCATAACGCAATAAAATTTTCTCCCTTTAATGAAGAAATCAGAATAAGATATACCAACAAAAACAACCATATAGCAATCCATATACAAAACTTTGGTCAACCTCTCTCTGAAAAAAACCGAAAATTATTAGAATCCAACATCCATCCAAGTCAGAGCACACCCGGCACTGCAAATGAGGCAGGCTCTGGCTTGGGACTGTTCTTGGTCAAACAATTTATTCAAGCCAACGCTGGTTCCCTCAAAGTAAAAAGCTCTTTGGATTCAGGAACCACATTTATTATAGGCTTACCAATTGCATCTAACGTTACACATCAAAAAAACGCATCCGAAAAGCCTGCATGGCAAAATGTCCAAGCTTAGCACTCAACTTATAATTGGTTACTGCGCCCACACCGGCGCCGATAACAGGAATCAATTGCAGGAGTTTAGCCAAATCCAGGTAATCCCGATAAGCCAGCTGAAAAGCCCTCCAGTCGAATGCTTCTATATGATCGGGATACTTCCCAACGTAATCTCCCCAATTTTCAAGTAGTTTAATGGTTTCATTCCTGCTTTCTTGAGAGGAAAATGTCAGTTTGAATACATAAAGTAAAAATATTCGTTCATGCAACGTTTTGGTGTCATACCCATATAAGCGGGCAATTTCAAATAGCATTTTCATCTTGATCATCAAAAAAGCAGGTAAATCAGCCAATCCCAACAAGATACCACCGGCACCTGTCACTGCACCCTCCACACTTGCCGTACGTTGATAAATGGTAATAACATCTCTTACCTTGAGCTCTCGCTCCTCCAAGGTCCCTGACATAAGAGGTGAACCAGTAAAATACTGATTACCAATTAACACAGCCTTGACCATTTTTTCCATCGCATACGTGATCGCCTGATGGACTTTATCTGGAATAATTGTATTGATTACTTGCTGAGCACCTGAAGTGACAATTCCCACAACACCGGGACGCTGTTTGACTTCCATAAGCCAAGCAGTCATTTCAGCTAAGGCAATTTGTTCGTAGGTATCTGCATTCTTTCCCATAAGGAAAGCTACAAAAAAATAAAATTCCTGCCTTGAGTTATCGACTAAATTCAAGACAGGAACTTTACTTAGGGACAAATTACGCGTAATTCTGATTATTTGATGAGGGATATTCTCGAACAAGCTTTTTGCTAAACTCCTTCAAATAGGACTCCCCCAGATCCCTGACTACAATTACCCAATCCTGATCGATGCGGTAAATACCTTTCTCAAAACAAAACTCATAGGTCAAGTTATGAGAACCGAGATCCGTATGGGTATGATACTTGAAATTATAGCCCATTTCACACAATTTTAAAAAAGAAACCTTAGCATATTCCTGTCCATCTCTCAGAACAGTTGCTAAAATTTTTTGATTCGTTTTCAAGATGCTAAGGACGTTACGAACTTCCCAGCTATCCACCGAGCGCTTTTGATTATTGTGACTATTTCTACAATAATCATCACAAAACTTCTTGTCAGACCGACCACGAACTAGCTTTCCGCAGTACAGGCAAAAACTCTTGATAGTGTACATGGTATGAAAATTAGAATGTGAAAAACCGTATGTTTATAATTCAAACCTAAACAAATTAATTATCTAAAAAAATACCCAAATTTGGGTATTTTTTAATCAGCCATCATATAATTCAGAATAAAATACGATATTTTTAATACAAAACAGTATTTTTAAATAAGCAAAAAAAAACCGAAGTTGCATCCAACCTCGGTCTTTGATAATTCAAATTAAAATTCTAATCAATTATTTGCTTGGTACACCAAGTCAAATCTATCCAAATGCATCACTTTGGTCCAGGCATTAACGAAATCCTTTACAAATTTCTCCTGACTATCTTGCTGTGCATACACTTCAGCTAATGCTCTTAACTCAGAGTGAGAACCGAAGATCAAGTCTGCACGAGTTGCGGTAAACTTAGACTCCCCTGTATTTCTGTCCTTACCTTCAAATTTCTCTTTGGTATCATCGATAGCTTTCCACTCATTACGCATATCCAGTAGGTTCACGAAGAAATCATTGTTCAGTTGGTCTTTCGCATCAGAGAAAATTCCATGCTTGGAACCATCATAGTTAGCACCTAGAGCTCTCATACCCCCTACCAATACAGTCATTTCAGGAGCAGTCAGCGTCAACAATTGCGCTTTATCTACTAGCAACTCTTCAGTTGAAATGGTGTACTGTGTTTTCAAATAATTTCTGAAACCGTCAGCAATTGGCTCAAGCAAATTCATAGACTCTACATCCGTTTGCTCTTGAGTAGCATCCATACGACCTGCTACAAAAGGTACTGCAATGGAGTAACCTGCGTTAGCAGCAGCCTTTTCTACAGCAGCAGAACCAGCCAATACTATCAAATCTGCCATAGAAATTTTCTTAGCACCATTTTTGGCATTGAAATCTGCTTGGATTCTTTCATAAACACCCAATACTCTCTGCAATTGAGCTGGATTGTTCACTTCCCAATCTTTCATAGGAGCTAGACGGATACGGGCACCATTGGCACCACCCCTTCTATCAGAACCTCTAAAAGTAGAAGCTGAAGCCCAAGCAGTAGATACCATATCAGAAATAGACAATCCAGAATTCAATAGCTGATTTTTCAAAGCAGCAATATCCTGATCATTCACCAATGGATGGTTGACAGCTGGGATAGGATCCTGCCAGATCAAATCGGTCTTTGGAGCCTCGGGACCTAAATATGTTGTCTTTGGTCCCATATCTCTGTGCGTCAATTTAAACCAAGCTTTTGCAAATGCCTCATCAAATTCCGCTGGATTTTCATAGAATCTTCTGGAGATTTTCTCATAAACTGGATCAAATCTCATGGACAAGTCTGTAGTCAACATGGTTGGCGTGTGACCTTTTTCAGCATCAAAAGCATCAGGGTACAATACCTCAGCATTTGTAGCTACCCACTGATAAGCACCTGCTGGGCTCTTAGTCAATTCCCACTCATGCTCAAACAAACTCTTGAAGTATCCAATCGACCACTGCGTAGGAGTCAAGGTCCAGATCACTTCCAATCCAGAAGTAATTGCATCAGCACCCTTACCTGATTTGTAGGAGCTTTTCCACCCAAAACCTTGCTCTTCAATATCCGCAGCTTCTGGCTCAACACCCACGTATTCCGCAGATGCTGCACCGTGTGTTTTACCCAAGGTATGACCACCTGCAATCAAAGCAACTGTTTCCTCATCATTCATACCCATTCTGCCAAAAGTCTCACGGATATCATGAGCTGCCAACACTGGATCAGGGTTTCCATTAGGCCCCTCAGGATTTACATAGATCAAACCCATCTGCACAGCTGCCAAAGGATTTTCTAACTTTCTACCTTCAGAATAACGGGTATTATCTTCTAACCATTTGGTTTCTGAACCCCAGTACACATCCAACTCTGGCTCCCACACATCTTCTCTACCTCCAGCAAAACCATAGGTCTCAAAACCCATAGATTCCAAAGCTACGTTACCTGCCAAAACCATTAAGTCAGCCCAAGAAATTTTATTGCCATATTTTTGCTTGATTGGCCAAAGCAATCTTCTTGCTTTATCCAAGTTAGCGTTATCAGGCCAGCTGTTCAAAGGAGCAAAACGCTGCTGCCCAGCTCTAGAACCTCCTCTACCGTCACCGGTTCTGTATGTTCCCGCACTATGCCAAGCCATACGGATAAACAACCCTCCGTAATGACCGTAATCAGCAGGCCACCAGTCCTGAGAATCAGTCATTAAATCTGTCAAATCTTTTTTCAACGCCTCATAATCTAAAGAGTTGAATTCTTTGATATAGTCAAAGTTTTCACCCATTGGATTGGACAAAGAAGAATTTTGTCTCAAAATACCCAAATTCAACCGGCTTGGCCACCAGTCGCTATTTTGTGAAGCACGAGCGGTACTATGGCTTCGCTTGGTCGCTCCTGACCAGCCATCCACACTCGTTGGATTTTTTTGTGCTTCTGCTCCAAAAACAAAAAGGAACAGCAACCCAATAATAAATGTGATTCTTTTCATGTGTATATATTTATGATAATTAATTCTGTTACGCAAAAATACATGCTGAGCCCTCCCTCTAAAAATTGAAAGAATCAATAAGTGATAGAGAAAAACTTATAAAAGCTAAAAAATCATACATATACTCTATAATTAAAAAGAGTCTCCCATATGGAAGACTCCTGAATTACAAGTGCATAGCCAAGGCTGTTTGGCTTCAAATTACTGCCTTTTTAAAGCTTCAATCCTGCTGTTATAAAGAATGTTCTTCCATCAGCCGGCATAATTCCCGGCCCTGGATATCCTCCCGCTCTTCGGGTGAAGTACATTTCATTCAAAAGATTATTGATACCAGCTCTTAAGATAAAGTTTCTACCAATATTCGCAGAACCTGAGATATCCTGTACCCTATACGCTGGAATCAACCCTACAGTAGCAGCAGCATTTGGTGTCACGGTATTGGATGCATCTGCAAAAGCATCCCCAATATCACTCAACTGCCAAGTAACAGAATACTTGTTGTATCGATAGGTTACCCCATAGCGATTGATTCTTCTAGGGGCATTTTCCACGCGATTGCCATTCAGATTCCCTTGCACAATCTCCCCATTGCTCACGGTCGTTACAGGAAAATCTCTATACCTAGCATCTACAAAGGCAAGCGATGCAAACATATGCACATAACCAAATCTGGAAGTCTTGGCCAAAGCCGTAACAGGATCAAACTCGACATATCCTTCAAAACCCTGACTTACTGAAGTACCTAAATTCGTACGGAACTGATTGATTCTTCCATCAGGCCCCAACTGTGCGATGGTACCGATTCTATCTGCATAATTCAAATAGAAATAGCCTACATCAAACTTCATCCAATTTTGAATCGCACCTCTGTATCCAAAATCAAAATTGAACCCTCTGGAATCCTGCAAGTTTGGATCAATAATATCTGTAGTCGCAGGAGGAGTCAAATCAGAGATTAGGACCGGTCTGTATGCCTCAGAAAAGTTTGTGTAAAATTCCGTAGAATTGGTTACTTTATATTCTGCACCTACACCAAATAGCAAGAAATTACGGGTAGTTTGCTGAGGTAGCAAGAAAACTTCTGAGTCATTCACAACATTAAATAATCCTTCCATATTGGAAAATATGCGTTCAAAACGTACACCGGCTGTAGCTAAGAATCGGTCGCTGAATCGGAATACATTTTCAACAAATGCGGCATGATTGATATTTGTAAACTCCAACTCTCTTCGGTAAATCCCTCCATCGATTAGATCGAAGTTCATTCGGGTCCCATTATCTCCCTCTCCAAATTGTCTTCTGTCAATAAAACCATTAAAATAACGTAGGCCTGCTGCCAAGGTATGTGACTTGCCGAATAAGCCATAATCATGGGTCATGCGTAACTCAGAGCCATAAGTAGTATAAAAATCACGATCAATTTGACGATTACCCATGGGATCTTCTTCAAAGATTGGGTTCATAAAACCGATAGAATTTCTCTCTGCAAAGGTACCAAAAGCCTTCCAGCTAAATTTGGTCTGCTCACTTAGTAAATATTCAGCTGTTACAGCAGGTATAAACCAAGGAGTACTAAACCAGTTTCTTGCTCTGGTACTTTGACGTGCATTTTGAGCAAACTGCTCGTCCGTCAAACCTCCCGGCTGCTGACTTTCGGTATTCATATATGTCATTTCTACCCCCAAAAGCAGGCGATTGCTAGCCGCATAATTCACTTCTACGTGCGCGTGGTCTGTATCAAAAAAGCCATTCTCTCTCCAGCCATTGCCTCTTCTTTTTTGATAATAAGCGGTATAACTCCATTTCCCTTCCGTACCTCCTAAATAATTGAATGTACTGAACATCCCATCATTCCCAACAGTATTGAGTGTTTCAAATGTAAATCGGGTGGACTTATCTGGCTTACGCATCACAAAGTTCATCAAGCCACCAAACTGAGATCCATATTGTAAAGAAGAAGCTCCACGAATGATTTCAATTTGTTCTACCACTTCCATCGGAGGAGTAAAGTATGCTTCAGGGTAGCCCATTGGATCTGGGGTGATGTCATACCCGTTCATACGGACATTAAATTCCCATGATCTATTGGGGTTCAAGCCACGAGAAGCTACTCCCAATTGAATTCCCGAACCATCATTTTCCCAAATAGAAATTCCAGGTGTACGCGCAAAAATCTGACGGCTATTATTCATCGCCAAGTTGGCATTAATCTCAGTTACACGTATTACTTCCGTTTTTTTACCGGCATTGATTCGAAATTTGTCTACTTCCGGCAAGCGCTCCTGACCCATGATGCCCCTGCTTACTGAAAACTCAAAAGCATCTAATGTCAATAAATCCTCTACCAATACTAAGTCGAAAGTCTGAGGTTCCGCTGCATCCACAACAAAAGAAACCTTGGCATCCTTGTAACCAAGCATACTGGCTTTTAATATGTAATTGCCTTTAGGAATATCTCGCATCTGGAAATTCCCTACTGCATCAGTCTGCACGCCACGCACAGTTCCTTCCAACACAATTGCTGCACCAGCTACAGGCTCATTGTTTTCATCCTTAACAGTTCCTTTGATTGCCCCTCTTTGAGCAAACACATTCACTTGAATGAAGAACATTAGTGCAAAACACCAGATTGATCTCATATATTTTTTTAGCTTTATTTGGATTTAGTATAAATAGAGCGCAAAAGTAGCGGAAGATTTAATATAAAAAGCATTTATTTAGATTAATTATAAATGAAATTTTTTAATGAAAATCATAAAAATTTTTAATGTTTTCAAAATAAAAATTGGTGTATAAAAAATGAACAAAACATACGCTCTTGAGTTGCTCGAAAAATAAAAAAAGCTTCTCACGAATTCATGGAAGCTTTTGACAACTTACGGCTTTTGACTATAAACCCGAATATAATCAATTTCCATTCGCTGGGGCCAGATAGTAGGATCAACTCCCTTAGATCCTCCCCAATTCCCACCGACAGCTATATTAAAGATTAAATAAAAACTTTGATCAAATGGCCATTCTGCAGGATCATTGCTCCCGGTATTGACGAAGCTGTGGTATTTTTCCCCGTCAATAAAGAAATCTATTTTATCCGCAGTCCAATCAATGGCATAAACATGAAACTCTTCCGAGCAAGTTGGCACAAGTAACTGCTTCCCTTTTTGAGTACCTCTCATATGATTGAATGATTCGGTATGCACGGTACCGTGAATGATTCCCTGATCATAGCCTACATGCTCCATGATATCAATTTCACCACTTTTGGGCCATCTACCGTAGACATTATCCTCAGGAAGCATCCATATGGCTGGCCAAGTACCCAATCCCTGAGGAATTCTTGCCTTCACTTCAATATATCCATATTTCCAGGCCGCTTTGCCCCTTGTCAACAGGCGGGCCGAGGAATATCCTTTTTCAAAAGTGCTATCCTTATGCGCCTCAAGTATCAAAATCCCATTTTCTATCCGAGCATTTCGGGAGTCTTTTTCTGTGTAGTACTGTAATTCGTTATTTCCCCAACCATTATCACCCACATCATAGGTCCATTTCTCTGGGTTAGGCAAGCCTTCTTTTGAAAACTCATCTGACCAAATCAAAAACTTGGAATCAGGAGATGATCCACAGGAAACAAATAAACTACCTAGCATGACCAATAGAATAATAGAGGATATGGAAAATCGAGTCATAATAATCAACAGCAAACGTTTATTATTGAACAATTTTATCAAATATTAAATTCAATCAAACAAGTTTAATAAGATTTATACGATTATCAACAAAAAAAGGGCAGGCCATAAGACCTACCCTCTTGATTTATAAGAATTTATTGACAATCAATTACTCGACGGAGATTACTTCGTACGATCAACCTTAACTTGATCCAATCCTCTTTTGCGAAGCAAAGCATCGATTTTAGGCTCTGCACCTCTGAAATTCACATACATGGTCATAGGTTCGTCCGTACCTCCTCTTTCCAAAATCTCTTTTCGGAAGGCTTGAGCTTTTTCCTGATTAAATAATTCTGTTTCCTTAAAGGCTTGGAATGCATCCGTATCCAAAACACCAGACCAAATATAACTGTAGTAACCACTTGAATAACCACCGGAGAAGATATGCTGGAAGTAAGTACTCTTATGACGAGGAATGATTTCACCGATCAATCCAATCTTCTTCATACTAGCCACTTCAAAATCATTAGCATTCATGGTGATATCAGCTGTTTGGGTGTGATAATCCAAGTCTAAGAAAGAAGATGCCAAATACTCTGTAGTCGCAAAACCTTGACCGAATGTTCCGCTATTATTCAACTTCGCAATAATGTCATCAGGGATAACTTCCCCTGTTTGATAATGCTTTGCATATTCTTTCATTACGGAAGGCTCAGTAGCCCAGTTTTCCATGATTTGTGAGGGCAGCTCTACGAAGTCTCTTGGAACCGACGTGCCCGCCAAACTTCTATATTGCACATTCGATAAAAGTCCATGTAAGGCATGACCAAATTCGTGGAAGAAGGTAGTTACCTCATCAAAAGTCAATAAGGCAGGTGCATTAGCTGTAGGCTTGGAAAAGTTACATACAATGGAAATTATCGGAGCCTTTCTTTCTCCATTCTCCATTTGCTGTGGTCTGTAAGAGGTCATCCAAGCGCCACCTCTCTTGGATGCTCTTGGATGAAAGTCCATATACAATACCCCAACATGGGTGCCATCAGCTTCTTTCACTTCATATGCTTTAGCTTCTGGATGATAGGTAGGGATATTAGAAATCTCATTAAAAGTAAGACCAAACAGGCGATTGGTAACCATAAATACACCTTCTTGAACTTTATCTAAGGAGAAGTACGGCTTTACTTCTTGCTCATCCAACTCAAACTTTTGTTTTCTTAGCTTCTCCTCATAGAATCTCCAATCCCAAGCTTCAATTTGATAATCAGCTCCTTCTGCAGTTGCAATTGCTTGCATTTCGGCACGCTCTTCTTTTGCTTTTGCCAAGGCAGGAGTCCATAATTGGTTTAACAAAGCATATACATTTTCCGCATTTTTAGCCATTGTTTCCTCCAGCACATAATCGGCATGAGTGGCATATCCCAATAAATTGGCCTTTACTCTTCTCAAATTAGCCATCTCGATCAAGGCTTGTTGATTATCATGCTCATTGCCTTGTCCACCCCTTTTTTGGTAGGCATCCCAAATTTGCTTTCTCAATTCTCTATTTTCTGCATACTGTAAGAAAGGCATGATACTCGGATTTTGAAGGGTAAATACCCACTTTCCTTCTTCACCAGCAGCTTTGGCATCAGCAGCAGCAGCATCTCTTAATTCTTGAGGAAGACCAGCAAGATCAGCCTCATTATCCACCACTAGTTTAAATCCATTGGTTTCAGCCAATACATTTTGGCCAAACTGTAGACTTAATACGGATAATTTGCTATTGATTTCTCGGAGTTTCTCTTTATCCGCATCGTTCAGATTAGCACCATTTCTTACAAAGCGCTTATATGTCTTATCCAATAATTGTGTTTGCTCAGAATTCAAACCGAAAGCATCCTGATTCTCATACACAGATTTGATTCGCTCAAATAATTGTTCATTCAGGGTGATGTTATCAGAGTGCTTGGAGAGTTCAGGTGCCATTTCTCTGGCAATGGCTTGAAGCTCATCATTGGTATTGGCAGAATTCAGATTGCTAAAAACAATGTTCACTTTTGCCAACAATGAACCAGCATTTTCCAATGCTTCAATGGTATTTGCAAAGGTTGGCTCTTCGGTATTCGCTACGATAGCATCAATTTCGGCTTGATGTTCTTTAATGCCCTCCCGTAAAGCTGGTGCAAAATGTGCATTTTCAATTTTATCAAAAGGAGGAACTTCAAAAGGCGTATTGTATGCCTCAAAGAATGGATTGTTCATGTCAGATTTTTCTTCGCTCTGCCCACAGGCAAACAACATCGTTCCCGCGGCCATAGCCATCAACATTGATTTTTTCATAAGAATCTCTAATTGGGTTTCATTAGCAAATATACGGAAAGTGAGTGATTGGTGATTGGCGATTAGTTAATTAAGTGATTTAGGTAATAGGTAAAAGGAGAAAGGTAAAAGGGAGACTGTACTTCATAATTCAAAATTAATCGTTCATCATTGGACATTTTCTAATCTCAGTATCCTGAAACTTTGGGTGTCTCGCAAAGGCGCCAAGCCGCGGAAGGGTTCACGCCACGAGCGCAACGATAGATCGCAACGACCGCGAAATAAGGTGTCCACAGATTTTACAGATTAGCACAGAGAGAGTTGCCATGGAGGTAATAATCTCAGCTATCCCACCACTTTATCGCCGTAAAAGAAAGACCAATTTAATTGGCGTGAAAATATGTCAAATTATCATGCTATAAACCATCTAGCAGCTCCATCGGAGCGGCCGACATTTTAGCAACGGGTTTCAACCCGTTGATGAAAAATAACAACCTCTGGCGAAGTGTCGTAGACACGATTGACATGAGCTAAAAGATTTTATGCCGGCCGTCCCGATGGGACTTTGAAAAAAGAGCTCAATCCCTTTGATCCGAGGGTTGAAACCCTCGGTTAATATGCCGGTCGTCTCTACGAGACTATTGCAATAATTAGCAGGCAAGAAAAACCTTCTTTCAAATATGCGAATCTGTCTTGCTTCTTGATTCTTGGTTCTTGTTTCTAATCTCTCGCATCTCGCTTCTAATCTCTCAGAAAAGTATAAAAACACAAAACCCCCAGAATTTCTCCTGAGGGTTCAATAATGTGGCGGCGATCCCGATACTCGGGACAGGCTCTCCTCTCCCGGAGTAACCTTTTCTTAAGTTGGTTGAGTGATTGGATTAAGGAGAAAGATCAAAGGTGAAAAGACTGACCACCACTTCATCATTCGAAGTCNCCACGGAAAGTTTCACGCCACGACCGCAACGGATGAACGCCACGACCGCAAAATAGGCTGTCCGCAGATTTTACAGATTGGCACAGAATAATAGTTTTGAAGGCGCATAGATTAATTTAATTGGCGTGAAATTATGTCAAATGATCACGCTATAATTCATCTAGCAGTTTCATCGGAGCGGCCGACATTTTAGCAACGGGTTTCAACCCGTTGATGAGCAATCACAACCAATAGAGAAGTGTCGTAGACACGATTGACATGAGCTAAAGAATTTTATGTCGGCCGTCCCGATGGAACTTTGGAAAAAGAGCTGGATCCCTTTGATCCGAGGGTTGAAACCATCGGCTAATATGCCCGTCTTCTCTAGGAGACTATTGCAATAATTAGTAGGAAAGAAAAAACTTCTTTCAAACATGCGAATCTG
>NZ_BMYF01000031.1 GCF_014652135.1 Mongoliitalea lutea | reverse complement strand
GTTTCCAACATAGGGGCTTACTTTTCATTCATAACAGAAAGAGTAGCTATATTTATTCCTTTCAAACAATTTTCACTAATGGCCGACTTTAGTCGGACACTAGTGGTATCTAATATAAAAAAAACCGCTTGTCAAAGCGGTTTTTTTGTGTCAACATCAATCAGCTTACAATTTCACACTGAGCACTGGGACATCTGATTTAAATAGGACTGTTTCAGTTGTTCCAATGATGTAGGAAGTCTTGGACTTTCTGTTATTGGAAGCCAACCCCACATATCCGATTTTGTTTTCTTCTGCAAATTCCTGAATGCCTTTCTCAGCTTCATTGTGACAATAAATCTGTTTGTGGATTGTCAGATCTTCTAAGCCCTTCGCAAATTTGTCCATTTTGCTCATCGCTTCTTTGGAAGAGATGAAATCTTTAGGAGTATTGACATATAGGAAGTGAATAGAAGCCTGAAAGTCCTTGAAAAAGGGTTTCATCTTCATAAATGCAGGTTTGCTGTCTTCCTCAAAGGTGGAGGCGAAAGCCATTTTTCGTAAGTCATTTCCATTCATGACTTTTTTGACAGCCAATACCGGACAAGCGGCATTACGCAATACTTTTTGAAGGTTTGAACCGATGAATTTGTCTTTAGTATGCCCCATGCCGTAGGCTCCGATGACAATTAAGTCTGCTTGGTGTTTTTGAGCAACTAAGACGATTTCTTCATGTGGCACGCCCACTTCGATAACCGGTTCTACCGGTACCCCATGCAATTGATGGTCAAATACAAAAGCCTTTAATTTATCCTTGGCTTCTGCTTCAAGGTCTATGATGTGTGGATACTTTATTTTTCTTTCAGGCGATAGGTTTTTCCAATCCAGTTCAGTACTCACCACATTGATACACGTGATCGTTGCGTTGGACTTTTGGGCTATTTTGATCGCTGTCAAAAAAGCATTATCCGAGTAGGAGGAAAAGTCAATAGGAACAATGAGTCGCTTCATGGCTTTCGGGTTTTTTGTTTTGGATACCCGAATTTCCATTAATTTTTTCTCAAAATTCCTGACCAAAATCATATCAAGCCATGATTTTTATTCTACCCCAAAAGTGATTGAGCCAGTATTTTTGAGGTATCAATTTGCGAGTACACTCAATGAATTTGAGCGCTTAGTGATAAACATAGGTTTAGTGGTGTGAAAAAGGCAGGAAAGATTTTCCTGCCTTTTTTTTTGTAACCTTTATCACTATCTTAAGCCCAATTACGGATTTATTTTCGAAAAAATTTATTTATGGAAGTCGAAGAGTTAAAGCATAAATTACCCAATATCACCGATCCCAATCTTTTAAAGGCCATGTTGGACTATGGGAATATACATGAGTTTGCAGCCGGTAAGATAATTACAGAGCCTGGGCAATTCATTAAAATGGTACCCGTAGTACTAGAAGGAGCTATCAAAATCATGCGCATGGATGATGACGGAAAAGAGCTTTTCCTTTACTACTTGGAACCAGGAGAGACCTGTGCGCTTTCCCTGACTTGCTGCTCCGCATCTAAACCATCAGAGATTAAAGCGGTAGCAGAAGATAAAACCGTGATTTTGGGTATTCCGCTTCAGAAGCATGAAGAATGGACAGACCAATACAAGCAATGGAAAGATTTTGTTGCTACGACTTATCAGGCGAGGTTTCAGGAGATGCTAGTAGCCTTGGATGCTGTTGCGTTTAAGCGTATGGATGAGCGATTGATGCGCTACATTGTTACAAAAATGAAACAGTATAAAGCCAATGAACTGCATATCACCCATCAGGAAATTGCTAATGAACTTGGAACCTCAAGAGAAGTAATCTCAAGGCTGTTGAAGCAATTGGAGAAAAAGAAGTGGATCGAACTTGGGCGGAATGTTATTTACATTCGCGATGACTTTGAGGAATTGATTATGAAAGATTAATTTCAAGAAATAAAAAAATAAAAAGACCGCCATGTTCAATATTGGCGGTCTTTTTGGTTTTATACATGTGCTGGTGCAAGTTTGTATTTTTTCTTGATGTCATGAACAAGTCCTGTTGAAAAATCAAAGACCCATCCATGCAAACGCAAGCCTTCTCCTCGATCAATAGCTTTTTTGTAAACAGAGGTTTGCTTGATATTTTCGATTTGTTCAAGGACATTCATTTCTACCAATAAATTGATTTTTTGATCATAATCCTCCATTTGGTCTAGCTCTGCTTTGTGATGGCGAATGACATCTTTGATGTTGGCCAACCAATTGTCAATCAATCCATTGGTTTTATTTTCAAAAGCGGCTTTGATACCTCCACATCCATAATGTCCATACACGATAATGTCTTTTACTCCCAAACTTTCAACTGCGTATTGCATGACAGATAAGAAGTTGAGATCCGTGTGTGAAACCACATTAGCGATGTTTCTATGGATGAAAAATTCACCCAAATTATTACCTAATACTGTGGAGGGGGAAACCCGGCTATCAGAACAGCCTAGGAGCAATGCTATGGGCTTTTGTCCTTCTTTGATATCCTTGAAATAGTTGGGATTTTCTTCTAAAATATGAGAAGCCCAAGCTTTATTGTAGTCGAAGAATTTGTCAAGATTAGTAGTGCACATTATTTGATGGTGGTTTGAGTGGCGTATGAATTGATTTCTTCCAGTAATTTTGGATCTATTTCATGATCGAAAGACGCACAAGCGGAATAGTCATCAATAAAAATGTTTTCTTTGCCTACTTCGTCTAGCAAGTTCCATCGGTTCAATACGTCGCGAATAGGTCCTTTGATATTGCTCATAGCGCTTATGATTCCTGCTTTTTTCCACTGAGCAATCCATTCATGCAGTTCATGTGCACCTGTACTGTCAATATGGGTAATACTCTCCATATTCATTACGATCAATTGAAGCTTTCCTTCTTTTTCCTGTATCCATTGGTCCAATTTGGTTTTGATGTATTCCACATTGGCAAAGTAGATTGGCCCGTCAATTCTAAGGACAAGGATATCCTCCCGTTCTTTCAGGTTAGTAAAGCGACTTGTATTTCGGTAAATGGTTGTTCCAGGTACTTTAGCCAATTTGGCCATATGTGGACGGGTGGCTTTGTAGATCACAACTAACAAGGAAAGTACCATACCAGAAATAATCCCTGTTTCGATCCCTAAGGTTAAGGTGATCAGAAAAGTAGCCATCAGCATAGCGAAGTCTGCCTTGTCTTTTTTCCATAAATGAATTGGCTCTTTGTAGTCAATCAGTCCAGATACTGCTACCAATACTACTGCTGCTAAAATTGCACTTGGCAAATTGGTGAAAAGGCCAGTGAAGAAAAGTAATGTCAAGACTATTAATACGGCTGAAATGATGGAGGCCATCGTAGTTTTGGCCCCTGCTTGGTTGTTGACAGCTGTTCTTGAAAACCCACCTGTTACAGGATACCCTTTGAAGAATGCAGAACCAAAATTAGCGATACCTAAGGCTATCAATTCCTGATTGGCATTCAATTGGTAGTTTTTGTGCTTGGCTTGAATGGTTTTTGCTACGGCAAAGCTTTCGGCGAAACCAACCAAAGAAATGGTCAAGGCAATGGGGAATAAAGTTTTCAGGGATTCCAAATCAAATGACGGACTTGAAAAACTAGGTAAGCCGCTTGGAACGGATCCTACAATTTTTACTCCCTGATTGGTTAAATCAAAGCCCGCGACTAAACCAATTCCAATGATAACCGCTACTAGTGGAGCTGGGAAGGAAGGATGGATTTTTTTACCATATTTAATGATAATGATTCCTAATACACCTATTCCGAATGTAATCCAGTGGATATCTCCAATATTGTGGTAAATAGCCACAATCATTTCTTGCACATGTTCTGAGTTTGGTAGATTGATTCGGAACAAATGTTTGATCTGACTCAGCCCAATGATAATAGCTGCCGCAGAGGTGAATCCATTGATTACAGGGTGGGAAAGGAAATTTACTACAAATCCCAATTTCAATGCCCCCATACCGAATTGAATTAAGCCTACCAAAAAGGCTAGTGATAAAGCAAGCATCAGGTATTGTTCGGGAGATGATGGGTTTAAGCTAGCGATTCCCGCAGCTGTCAATAGGGATACCATGGCGACTGGTCCTACGGCGAGCTGTCTTGAGGTTCCAAAAATTGCGTAGAGAAGTAACGGTATGGTGACTGCGTAGAGTCCATGGATTGGTTCCAATCCTGCAAGCATAGCATAGGCCATTCCCTGAGGGATGAGCATAATGCCCACAGTTAAACCAGCGGATAGGTCTCCTTGTAAATCTGTTTTTTTGTAGTTAGGCAGCCATTCCAAAATTGGAATATATTTTTTCAAAAAGCTGCTAGTGTTCTGCTTCATAGGTTGTGTTGTAGCTTATATCTAAACATGCATACAAAAGTCCACAAGCATTGATTAAATTAAGGTGATGATTGTTACAGGAGACAGAAAAAAACAGGTAAAAATAGAATGGGTGCCTTGAATTATAGTTTTTCAATGGAAACTGAAACTTTGTTAACCTAGGTAAGTAAAGCAATAAAATAAATTACCACTAGTATTCGATTTAAGTTAGTCTCTTGTTAAAATTCATAAAAAAAGTTTTGCTTTTGCTTTTTTATGCCATATTTTAGACAATATCAAAACTCTATTTGATACTTTGTGCTGTTTTAGATGTTTTTTCGATATTTTATTATCAATTCCCGACATGAAACAGCAAGTTGTCTTTCGGTCTAGACATTTGTCTGGTATTATTAAAAAGTTATTTAACCCTAACAAATTCAATTATGAGGAAAAAGTTTACCAGTTACTTTCTTCTATGTTTCTTGATGGTGTCGTTGCCTATGCTGGCACACGCCCAACAGCTGACAGTTAGAGGGAAAGTCGTGTCCCAGGAAGATGGGCAACCGCTTCCGGGAGTAACAATTTTGGTACAGAACACATCGATTGGTTCTGTGACGGATATTGATGGAGAATATACTATCAATGTTCCTAATGCGAATTCCGTGCTGAGTTTTTCATTCATCGGCTTCAAGTCGCAGAATGTACCAGTCAATGGTCGCTCGATAATCAACATCAACATGACCACAGATACTGAGCAACTATCTGAGGTGGTGGTGACAGCTTTTGGTTTGACCCAAGAGAAAAAGAAAATAGCCTTTGCTGCTCAAGAGGTTCGTGGTGATGAGATCATTGCATCTAGAGAGCAAAACATCGTAGATGCCTTAAATGCCAAGGTGGCTGGTGTACAGGTGACAAGACAAGGTGGTTCTGCAGGTGCTGCATCCAGTATTGTTATCCGGGGTATTCAGTCGATTTCTGGTCAAAACCAACCCTTGTTTGTAGTAGACGGGGTGCCAATAAACAACTCCTTTAATGCAACGATTGGTACTTCGGGAGGTGTGGATTACGCTAACCGTGCGATCGATATCAATCCCAATGATATAGAAAGTATATCGGTGCTGAAAGGACCTGCTGCAACGGCACTTTACGGAATTCAGGGTGCTACTGGGGTTGTATTGATTACAACCAAAAAAGGAGCAAGACAAAAAGGATTCACGGTGGACGTTTCTACGAACTTTTCCACAGATCGAATCATGAATTATTTTCCTGCTCAGTTGAAATACAGCCAAGGAGATAATGGGATATTCAATGGAGGTACCACTTTCAACCACTTTGGGCAACCAATCTCTACTTTGAGATATGATCCTTCTACGCCAAATCCAAAGGATCCTAGAGGAACTATCGTAGATATGAATCATCCAAATGCAGGACCTTTATTGCCTGTCTATGATAATCAAAGGCTGTTTTTCCAAAGCGGCTTTACCAATGATACCCACGTAGCAGTATCATCCAGTACAGATAACTCCAACTTTTACCTTTCTGTCGGTAATATGTTCCAAGAGGGTATCATTCCCAACAATACCTTTAATAGAACATCTGTGAAATTATCAGCAGATACTAAATTAGGAGACAAATTTAAGGTAGGGGCTTCAATCACCTATGCTAACAGTACAAGTACCAAATTTGGTCGAGGTGATAATTTCTCTGATGCTATTCAAGGCCTTTATCGTACTCCTCCTTCTTTTGATAATTCTGCTGGTTTTGTTTTGCCTAATGGTGAGCAAAGAAATTTTAGAGGTGCAGTAGATGGGAGTAGGCCTTTTAGCCCGGATAATCCATTTTGGACGGTCAATAATAATCCATTTACAGACAATGTCAATCGTTATCTTTCTTTCTTATTTACGGAATATAAGCCAAGTTCTTGGTTGACTATTTCTCATAGATTAGGATTTGATTTCACCAATGAAGATAGAACACAAATTTGGGCTCCATCTTCATCAGGCGGTGCTGCCATTTCTGCAAGTGGAGCTTTAGGTGGAAGAATCAATGAAAACACTATCAGCGATAGAATTATCAACTCGGATTTTATTATCTCAGCAAATAAAGATATCAATGATAAGTTTAGTACATCCTTTTTGGTAGGTCATAACTTCTTCTCCACATCCAATACCAGTCTGTTGATGGATGGGATGAATTTTGCAATTCCAAGTTTGTTTACCGTACAGAACACTCAAGAAAACCCACGATTTGAGCGTTTTGACTTTAGAAGGATGACGCAAGCTGTATTCTCGAGAGCAAGTTTGGGTTATCTGAATTCAGTTTTCTTAGAACTTTCGATTAGAAATGAGTGGGCGTCTACGTTACCGGCTGCAAACCGTTCCTTTA
The DNA here is from genome assembly GCF_014652135.1 of Mongoliitalea lutea. Lineage (GTDB taxonomy): Bacteria > Bacteroidota > Bacteroidia > Cytophagales > Cyclobacteriaceae > Mongoliitalea > Mongoliitalea lutea. Next base: position 28,505 of record NZ_BMYF01000031.1, on the reverse strand, counting down.
CCTATGGAAGCGCGGGTTTAAGTGTGGTATTGACAGACCTATTGAGTATCGAAAGCAATGCGTTGAACTTCCTCAAGCTAAGAGGGTCAATTGCAGGAGCGGGTAATATTCCTCCGGCTTATCGAACAGAGACCTTCTTCAATGTAGCAACTACCAGTACGAGATATGCTCCAGGTGTAAGGTTTCCATTGGATGGTGTAGGGGGAGTGTTGTTGAGCCCAGCAGCGGGGAATTCAAATTTGAGAGCTGAATTTACAAATACTTATGAATTTGGTGTGGATTTCAGATTGTTCAATAATAAAATTGGCGCAGAAGTAACTTATTATAATGCGACAAGTACAGACCAAATCGTATCAGTTCCAATACCAGCATCAACAGGATTTACAACGCAGATTGTCAATGCAGGTGAAATCCAAAATAAAGGTATTGAGGCAGTTATTACAGGAAACATCGTGAATAGAGGAGATTTCTCTTGGGATATGATTTTCAACTTCACACGAAATAGAAACTTTGTAATTTCCCTGCCTAATGATGAGCAAATTGTCAACAACATGTTTGGAGCCCGTATTCAAAGCAGGTTGATTCCGGGAGAACAATTTGGGGTGTTTTATGGAAATGCCTTCTTGAGAAATGATAATGGTGATATTTTGATCAATCCACAAGGATTCCCAATTATGGATCCTGTTCAGCGTCAGGTAGGTAACCCTAACCCAGATTACCTGATTGGTTGGAGAAATAATTTCCGTTATAAAAATCTGAATTTGACCATGCTTTGGGACATCCGAAAAGGTGGAGATGTGGTAAACGTTACCGCCTTTTGGATGGGGAATGGATCGGGTGTAGCTGAACATACCTTGGATAGAAACCGAGTTGCCATCTTCAGGGGAATCATCGAAAACCCAGGAGCAGATAATCATGGACAGCCAAATACCATTCCGGTGACTTTGGATCAAGCTGCTTTCCAGGGTTCTGGAGCTGCATTGGCTTTTGGACGTGAGTTGACTGAGCGATGGGTACAGGACGGGTCATGGATTCGTTTGAGAGATGTTAACCTAACCTATGATTTGCCTCAGTCCGTATCCAGAAAATTGGGAATGAGCAGAGCAAATGTGGGTGTGTATGGAAGAAACCTCTTACTATTCACCAACTATGGAGGAATCGATCCGGAGACCAATCTAGCAGGTCCTAACAGTGTCGTAGGTTTAGATGCATTTACTACTCCTAATATGAGAAGTTACGGTGTGACCATCAATGCCTCTTTTTAACCCTTAAACTAGCATACGATGAAAAATAAAATAGTATATTTTCTATTGATTCTTCTGGTCTTCAATTCCTGTGAGACCTTTGATGAAATCAATACAAATCCAAATCAAGCAACGGATGCATCGATTCAGGTAATTTATCCTGCAGCAATGGCATCTTTCGTATATGGAATCAACGGTGAGGCTGCACAGTTTACGAGTATTTTGATGCAGTATTTGACAGGGATTTTAGGAGATCAGCAACAGGTAAATAATTATGCATTTATTGCGGATATGAGTGATGCCACTTGGAATCGTTTTTATTCCAATTGTCTCAATAACCTGAGAATTGTCAAAGAAAAGTCCGAAGAACTTGGGGCGTATCATTACCTAGGTACATCAAAAATCATGGAAGCAATCATTATCGGTTATTCGGTTGATTTGTGGAATGATATTCCTTATTCAGAGGCTTTGAATCTTGCGCAGTTTCCTCAACCAAGATTTGATGATGCAGCAGGTCTTTACCAGCGTGTTCAAACCTTGTTGGATGAAGGAATCGCAGATCTTCAGCGTCAGAGCACTACTAGTCCAAGTACAAATGATTTGATATACAGAGCTAATAATGAAAACAATTGGAGAGCAAATTCATTGCCTCGTTGGATTATGTTAGCGAGGGCAATGAAAGCTAGATATCACAACCATCTGAGTAAGGTTGATCCTAGTGGTTCAGCTACAGCAACTTTAGCGGCAATTGATGCAGGAACTTTTGCATCTAATGCTGATCAGCCTGTTATTACCTTCGGATCAGAGTTTGCTGGACCTTGGTTCCCATTCTTTCAAACAACCTTCGGTGAAAATAATGTTGGAATCAGCCAGCGATTTATCGATTTATTGAGAGATAGGGTTGATGCCGGAGTAGATGATCCGAGACTTATCAGATATGTGAGAGAAACCACGGCTGGACTTTATGTTGGGGTTCCAAATGGATCTACATTTAGACCCACAGGGAATGTTTTGCCAGGACCATATCTCAATTCAAGAGAATCTCCTACTCCTCTATTGAACTTTAGTGAGTTGAAATTTATAGAGGCAGAGGCTGCTTTGAGAGCAGGCCAAAATGCACGTGCTGCAACAGCCCATAATGCAGCAGTAGCAGCTTCTTTACAAAGAGTGACAGGTTCAGTTAATGCCGCTTATATTGAACAGTATGGTTCTGAGACAGAAGCAAGCATTACCTTGGAAAAAATCATGACAGAAAAGCATATTGATTTGTTCCTTCAGCCTGAGGCTTGGGTAGATTGGAGAAGAACCATACCTGCAAATTCACCCAATACAGTGTCCGGTATCCCATTATTGGAAGTATCTCCAAGTAATACCACACAAGGAAATTTCCCAAGAAGATTTATCTATCCTAACAGGGAAGTTGTGAATAATTCTGCAAATGTTCCAAGTGTCACAAATTTGGATAGAGTATTTTGGGACAGATAATTTAGACTTATGAAAAATCAGAAAAACTATTTCAGATATCTATTGGCTTTGATGATATTTCCATTCCTGTTGACAGGTTGTATTTTGGAAAATGAAGAGCCCGAATATGATGTGGTAGGAGCTGTAGGTACCATTGCTACCTTGACAGCCTCCAGTACTACCCCAGAAGTGGGAAGTACAGTTACATTTACCATGATGGTTTACTCAGAGCATGAGCCGGCTACTGAGCTTCGCATGAATAGAGTTCAAGGTGGTACTGTGACAAACATAGAAACCAGGAACTTTAGCTCATGGAATGTTCAGGATTCATACGTTGAAACGTTCACATGGACTGTACCAGAGAGTGCTAGAGGTACTGCCGTTACCATGCAATTTGTATTAGTGACACAAAGTAATTTTACACGCTCAAGGAATATCACGATCAATGTAAGACCTTAAGATGTAAATTCAGATGTCAAATGGAAAAACCTAACAGGATTAAAGCCCTGTTAGGTTTTCTTTTTTAGCTTTTTTTCTTACATTTTAAGAAAATCCTTCCCTATGAAAAAAGTTTTACTCTTCCTTTTCGTGATATGGACTATTGCAACAGTCCAAGCTCAGCGCTTCTCCATTCAGGATATTTCCTCATTTCCATTTCCCTCAGAGCTTACAGCCTCACCTGTCGATGATCAGTTGGCCTGGACGATGAATGAGCAGGGCAAACGAAATGTGTTCATTGCCAAATCTCCGATTTTTGAAGCTATTCAAGTGACTGATTTTAGTGAGGATGATGGTCAGGAAATTACCAGTTTGCAATTTTCTCCTGATGGGCAATCATTAATTTTTGTGAGAGGAGGAGAACACGGTTCGAATTGGGATCCGGGTGTAGGTATTAATCCTTCTCAAGTGACATTTACACCTAAAGTTGAAATTTGGAAAGTTAACCATGCAGATAGGCGCACTGAAAAATTAACTGAAGGAGATTACCCTAGCTTTTCTCCTGATGGCCAAATGATCTTGTTTATTAAAAATAGACAGGTATGGAAGATGGATTCCAATGGTGGTTCTATTGCTCAATTGTTTGAGACGAGTGGGGCTGTGTCCAATCTTTCTTGGTCTCCAAATGGTCAAAAAATTTTAATTACTGTCAATAGGGGAACTCACTCTATGGTTGCAACCTTTGATTTAACCATGAATCAGCTGACATGGATAGCGCCTTCATTTTACAGAGATACTAATCCTTGCTGGTCTGTTGATGGTCGATTTATAGCTTTTGTTAGATTACTAGGCGGCAAACCTGAACCATTTCCGATTTTAGAACAGCGGCACTCTCCATGGGAAATTTGGGTGTATCAATTAAGTGATGACCAAGCATATCCTTTGTGGAAGGCTCCTGAGACTTTGAGAGGGTCTGTTCCCACAACTCATGGTGGTTTTAATCTTAGATGGGCAGCTGACCATATGCTTACATTTCTATCATATGAGGATGGATGGCCACATCTTTATGCTATTGATCTCAATGGAAATCGTAGACAGCTTACAAAAGGTAATTTTATGGTTGAACATATTTCTTTAAGTAAAGATGGATACTTTTTATATTTTTCTGTCAATACTGGGCATGCTAAAGAAGATATTGACCGGAGACATATTGGAAGAGTCCAGCTAGAAACAGGTAAATTTGAAGTATTAACACAAGGAGAGGGAATTGAAGCGATTCCTGTACCCTTGGCAAGTGGTAATGCTATTGGGATGGTTTCTTCTACCGTTCACCGACCACTTATTCCGGCTATTTTAAGCTTGGAGAGTCGTGAATTGAAGCTATTGGCGGAAGAGCGCATCCCTAAAGAAATGCCGACTTCATTGGTGGTGCCAAAACAAGTGGTTTTCCAATCACCAGATGGAGTAACTGTTCATGGACAACTGTTTGTAAAAGATGATGGAGCTGAGAAAAAACCGGGGATAGTTTTTGTGCATGGAGGGCCACAGCGTCAAATGCTACTAGGCTGGCATTACGGCGATTATTATTCAAATACTTATGCTGTCAATCAATACCTTGCAGAATTAGGCTTTGCAGTATTATCTGTCAATTTTCGCTTAGGAATTGGGTATGGATATGAGTTTCATAAACCTGCTCGAACCTATTGGCAAGGTGCTGAAGAGTACCTAGATATCAAAGCGGCAGGGGAGTACCTTGCCTCGCTGGATGGAGTAGATGAAACAAGAATTGGCGTTTATGGTGGTTCATATGGAGGGTACTTGACCGCATTGGCTTTGGGCAGAGACTCGGATTTGTTTAAGGTCGGGGTGGATATTCATGGAGTACATGAATTGTCTAGTAGATTAGAGTTGCCGGCTGGTTTTGAAAAGGCTCCTGATTTTGACCGGGCGCTACGAACTGCTTGGTTATCTTCTCCTTTGGCATATTTGGATACTTGGACCTCACCGGTATTGTTTATTCATGGGGATGACGACCGGAATGTAGCAGTGAGTCATACCACAGATATCATCCGCAGATTTGATGAGCGAAAAATGCCTTATGAATATTTGATGATACCGGATGATAGCCATCATTGGATGAAGTTTGAGAATTTGGTTAGAGTCAATGCTGCTACTGTTGAATTTCTCCGAAAACATTTGAATCCCTGATGAAACGAAGCTTATTATTCTTGCTATTGGGCCTTCTTCCTTTCCTTGCTCATGCGCAAAAGCCAAAAGCAAAGCAAATTCGTAAGCTTTTGGAGTCTCAAGAAGTTTTACAAGAGCATTTTGTGGGATTTATTTTGGAGGATGGGAATGGGAAAATAATTTATGAACAGTTTTCTGATAAGCATTTTATTCCGGCTTCTAATACGAAGTTACTGACCTTGTATGCTTCTTTGAAAACTTTGGGAGATTCTATTCCTGCCTTTGATTACAGTATTCAGGGTGATTCCCTGTTAATTTGGGGTGCGGGAGATCCAAGTTTTCTGCATCCCAAGTTGGATAATGGGAGGGTATTTCAGTTTCTTAAGAACACTCCTTATACCATTCATCTAGTGGAGCAAGAGGAACCTATGTTTGAACCAAGTTATTGGAGAGCAGATTTGGCGATTTTTCCAATATACGGAAATACAGTGACTGTTCAATCGGATGGAAAAGGCGGGGTCAAAACAACTCCTGAGGTGGTGGGTCAGTTTGTTTCGAAAGATGCATCACTTTCTTTGAAAGCGTTTGATATTGTTAGGAATGTTACAGGAGATGGATTACACTATCCGGACTTGGAAGTGCCAGTTGATTTTTCAGAACAGATTCCTTTTCCAAGCAATTTGTTGGTCTCTCAGTTATTATTAGCTGATACGCTGAAGCGGTCGATTCAATTGATAAAAGCTTTCAAAGCTACTTCATATCAGACTTTTTATAGTATTCCATCAGATACTTTGTATAAGCATATGATGCAGCCATCTGATAATTTCTTAGCTGAACAGCAGTTATTACTGATAGCTAGTAGACTTGGAGATAATTTACAGGTGAAAAATGCAATTGATCATAGCATAGAGCACTATTTTGGTGATTTTAAGTTCAAGCCCCAATGGTATGATGGCTCCGGATTATCTAGAATCAATTTGTTTACACCCAGTACAGTTTTGGAAGTTTTGAAATTGTTGGAGGATGAAATGGGACAGGAACGCATTCGTGAGATATTGTCAGCGGGAGGAGTATCGGGTACGCTCAAAAACGCTTACAAGACCGATGATTCAGGTAATCCTTTTATTTGGGCAAAAACTGGCACCTTGCGATATGCTCATCTACAGAGCGGATGGTTGGAGAGCCAAAAGGGGAATAAGTACCGATATGTTTTTATGAATAATAATTTTGTTCGTCCCACGCCAGCTATCCGAGAAGCCATGGTGGAGGTGATGACGAAGATTTGGGAACGATATTGATTTAAGTTATCGTTTAATCAATTGATATTTTGAATTATCGTTTAATTGAGCGATATTTGAAATATGGTAGGAGTAATAACAGGTGATTTACTTAAAAAGAGTCGGTTAGTTTAAATCTTAGCAAGAAAATTTTCATATAGATCTTGCACTTCGAATAATGCTTGTGTACTAAACTCTTCCAATGCTTCCAAGGAAGGATTAGCAGCGATCAACTCTTGTTCTTGTTGAAGGAAGATATTTTGCAAACGTTCGGTTTCTTTTTGCCAATCAACTTTCCGATTTTGATAGTCCTTACAAATCCACTGATGAAGTTTCTCCGCTTGCCACCAAAGTGAATCGTCCGGTTTATCTGTAGGTACTAGAAATTCTTCGAGTGTCTGTGTCCCAAGAAAGAAGGGGATGTAGATTGATAAACAAGGCATGGAAGTTCCTGTCATCCAAATGGTATGAGGGCCATTTTTTCGTAATTCAGCTACTATACTTCCAGTAGTCGTACTTGGATTAGTCAATCCAGTTGCATGCATACAAATACAGGCGGTACTCGCTTTTTTAGGTGAAAATTCGGAATCAGGAATATGATGTGTTTTAAGAATGCTCATGGCTCCTGCATTTCTGAGACCTTGTTGACTAAGGTTTTGCACTAGGGTTAAACTGCAACTCTGTCGTTGTCTTGCTCTTCCAACCTGTGTATACAAAATATCCGAGAAGTAATCTTTAAATGAAAATGGATCAGCAGCAGTCCTCCAGAAATAAGGAAATGATTTTTTTTCAATTTCTACATGGAAGGCATCATAGTCTGTATGAATCCCTAAGCCATTAGAAATACTGTGCGATGTCTCTATGCGTTTGTAAGCCCAGGATTTTCCAGCGGTTTCGAGTACAAATGATTCCTTGGGATCAGCAATAATAAAGCTATTATGGTAATAGAAGGATTTGTTTTTATAACCACCACAGGCATCTTGTCCATAGGTTTGAATCAGTTCTTGTATCAGCGAAAGGGCCTCAGGAGAACTTTTACAACGTTCCAAGCATAATCGAATCATGTCCATTCCTGTCAAGCCTTGATTGGTTCGGGACATTTTCACAGTTGTGAATACCGCTTCATTTCCGATTGCCAGTCCAAATTCATTTACACCCATTTCCGCGCCCCACATTTGGAAGGGTTTGGAAAGGATTACCTCGTAGGTTTCGGTCACTTGAGGGATTTCAATAAAGGTACATTGGACAAAGGCGGTACTGTGTTCTTTTCGAGGGATATGCACCAACGCTTGACCTTCCTCAGGCTCTCGATCTGAGTTTTTTGCAATAATTGTATTTCCTGAAAAGGTTTGCGAGCCTAAGGCTACAAAAGTATCACACATGAGAATGCATTGCTGGATTATATTGCTCAATTTACTACATTGCTGGCATATTTCAGCCCAACATGTGATGGAACGTACAAAACAATATCCTATCGGAAAATTTATTTTCAATAAAGATTACAACGAAGCAGAATTTCTAGCTTGGATTCAACAAATTGAGGATTTTCCTTCGCTTTTAATACAGGAAGTCCAAGGACTGACAGCAGAACAATTAGACACTCCCAACAGAGAAGGCGGTTGGACAGTCCGACAGGTTATTCATCATTGCGCGGATAGCCACATGAACAGTTTTTGTCGGTTTAAGCTGGCATTAACTGAAGATAATCCCACAGTCAAACCTTATCATGAAGATTTGTGGGCAGAATTACCCGATGGCAAAACAGCCCCTGTGGAGGATAGTTTGGCGATCATTCAAGCGGTCCATAAGCGATGGGTCTTGTTGATGCGAAGCATGAGATCAGAAGATTTCCAAAAGACCTTTTTCCATCCTGAGCGGAAACAGTCTATAGGTTTAGATTTTAACGTTGGTTTATATGCCTGGCATTCCAGCCATCATTTAAGTCATGTGAAACTGGTTTCTGGCAGTCTTCAGCTTTAATTACCTTTCATGGCCAAGAGTCAAATCAATCCAACAAATGGTTTGCAGGACTCAAATCATCAAATTACCTTTAACACATGATTAAGTTAATTGAATGTCCTCGGGATGCCATGCAAGGGCTTCCTGATTTTATAGATACATCCATCAAAGCTGCCTATCTCAACCAATTATTACAAGTTGGCTTTGATACCATAGATTTTGGTTCTTTTGTAAGTCCGAAGGCTATCCCACAAATGCGTGATACAGCAGAGGTGTTGGATCAACTAGATTTATTTGGCACACACTCCAAATTATTGGCTATCGTCGCCAACCTTCGGGGTGCAGAGGATGCTTGTCAATTTGAACAGATTGATTATTTGGGATTCCCGCTTTCCGTTTCTGAGACCTTTCAGCAGCGAAATACCAATAAGAGCATTCAGGATGCGCTTCAGGCCGTGGAGGAAATTCAAAATCTTTGTCAGACCAATGGAAAGCAATTGGTGACCTATTTAAGTATGGGGTTTGGTAATCCTTACGGCGACCCTTACTCTCCCGAATTAGTAGCAGGCTTTGTGCAGCAATTAGTGGATTTGGATATTCAAATCATCTCTTTTGCGGATACTACAGGCTCTGCAAGTCCGGAATTAATTGGGTCACTTTACCAAATTAATGCTCAGGCATTTCCGGCTATTGAGTTTGGGCTTCACTTGCATACGCAGGCACAAGATTTAGCGCCAAAAATTAACGCGGCATTAGCTGCTGGTTGTCAGCGTTTTGATGGGGCATTGAAGGGTTTTGGTGGCTGCCCTATGGCTAAAGATGAATTGGTAGGGAATGTGGCTACCGAACAATTGATAGCATTGCTCCAAGTAAAGGGCTATGATTTGGGATTAAAAATGGATGAATTTGCCGAAGCCCTGAAGTTGGCACAGGTAGTGTTTAAGTAAAAAGTACATGCCCAATAGTTCTAAACTCGCCCGTAATACCCGTATCAATCGAAGAATCCACAAATGGTTAAGCTTACCATTTGTTGCTTTTATGTTGATGATAGGAGTTACAGCGATTTTATTGGCTTGGAAAAAAGAAGCGGGTTTGATTCCAAAAACTCAAAAGACTAAAGTTGAACAGTTAGGGGAGTGGATAAGCTTAGAGGAAATGATAGCAGTCTCTCAACGCATCATGGGTGATAGTTTGAGGAAATCTACGCTTATTGATAGAGTGGATGTGAGACCAGAAAAAGGCATTGCTAAAGTCATTTTTAAACACCATTTTACAGAGATTCAGCTGGATGGCTATACAGGAGAGGTGCTGTCGATTGCACAGAGAAACTCTGATTTAATTGAAAAAATCCATGATGGTAGTATCGTTGATTTTTTGCTTCAATCTTCCAATGAAAATTCAAAAATTTTGTATAGTACGCTGACATCCTTGGCTTTAATCGGCTTCTCTGTATCAGGGTTTTACCTTTGGTATTATCCAAAAAAAATCAAACAGGCCAAATTCAAACGAGTAGAGTAGGCCCTTCCTTTGTTTTTTCAGCTAAAAGCGTAATTTTGATTGTAGCTGTACGCAATCTATGGAAACAAATAATTTTGACTTTTGGCAATTTCTGGCAGGCATTGGGCTTTTCTTATGGGGGATGCATCAATTGGAAACTGCGGTAAAAGAAATGGCGGGAAAGTCTTTTCGTCATTTACTTCAAAAGTTCACGAATACACCTATCAAAGGAATCAGTGTAGGTGCCTTGATTACGGCAATTCTTCAAAGTAGTAGTTTGGTCACCTTGATGGTATTAGCATTCTTAGGTGCAGGAGTCATCAGTTTGAAAAATTCCATCGGTGTGATTTTGGGAGCTAATCTTGGTACTACTGCTACAGCTTGGATAGTAGCTACCTTGGGTTTTAAGCTGAGTGTGGCATCTTTCTCTATGCCTTTTTTAGGTTTTGGGAGTTTGTTTTACCTCTTTTTTTCCAGCAGACCTATGCTTCGGAATATTGGGATGTTTTCTGTGGGGTTTGGGCTATTGTTTTTGGGGTTGGATTTTATGAAAACTGCCATTGAGGAAGTAGCAGATCAGATTGATTTAAGTACTTTCCAAGCCTACGGTCTGTGGGTTTACCTATTGCTTGGGGTAGTAATTACGGCATTGATTCAATCAAGTTCGGCTATGATTGTCATCGTGCTGAGTGCTATGAGCGCTGACATCATAACCTTAACAGAAGGAGTTACACTGATTCTAGGAGCAAAAATAGGAACCACCATCACTGTGAGTTTGGGTGCTTTGGGTGGCAATGCTGATAAAAAACGATTGGCTTTGGCTCATTTCTCCTTCAATATGGTTACGGGTCTTTTTGTCTTCAGTTTTGTTGAGCATTTAATTGCCTTTACTACGAGAATTTTTGATATCACGGACCCTTTGATGGAATTGGTGCTTCTCAATAGTATTGTTAGTTTGACGGGGATTCTGTTGTTTTTTCCATTTTTAAGTGCTTTTGAAAAATGGTTAAATTCCCGATTTACCAAGGATGAACCTCAAGGTTTTTCGGTATACACCAAAAAAGTATCAGTAGAGGTCCCCGAAGCAGCAATAGCCGCCATGGAAAAAGATATCTATTTAACATACCAAAAAACCATTAATTTCATTGCGAATATTTGGAAGGCAGGGGATATCTCTAAATCTAATCTTTCTATCTGGAGAAAAATTTTGCTTCAGCCAAAAGATTTAAATCAAAGTTATCAAGAACTTAAAAGCCTGGAAGATGAGTTGACGGCCTATCATCTTCAATTATTAGGTCAACATATGCAGCCACAGGAAGCCCAAAAGTTAACTTCCTTGATGTTGACTTTACGTACACTTATTTATGCTGCAAAGGATATCAAGGACGTGATGCACAATATCCGTGAAATGGAGGAAGATGAGGGTAAACTTGTTATGTATTTTTACAAAGAAATCAAATCCTATAGCTTTGATTTTATTACAGAACTAAATAAGCATATAGAAAAAATTGATGAATCAAATGGCTTGCCTCGTTGGTTGGCACACAATGAGGGAGTCTATAATCATTGGATTGCAGAACTCTATCAAAAAAATCAGGAAGAAGAGCTAGATTATCCCATCTCAACACTTACCAACGTTATGAAGCAGGTAATTTCTAGTATGGACAATCTTTCTAGTGCTGTCATCCATTGGAAGTATCAGAAAAAAGAGGTAATAGATACGGATTGATCCATTACCTCCCGTCTTATTAGGTTGAAAGAATTCTGACAACTCTAAAGTCATCTTCATCCACTTCCTTCTCGCCTAGTATAGCTTTGGAAATTGGAGTGTAAACTACTTTATTATTAATGACACCTGCCATAACATCGTATTTCCCTTGAAGTAAGCCTTCTACCGCAGCAACACCTAATTTAGAGGCCAATACCCTATCCAAAGCAGAGGGAGCACCACCTCTTTGCAAATGCCCAAGGATGGTTACTTTGATGTCATAATATGGGAGTTCTTTTTTGATTTTTTCAGCAATTTCAGCTGCACCACCTGATTTTCCTCCTTCTGCTACAATCACAATATTAGAGGTTTTCATAGCTTTGGTACGAGCTTTTAACCGCTCTACTAAGCGTTCAATAGGCATTTTTTTCTCTGGGATTAATGTTGCAGCGGCGGCGCTTCCGATTCCTGCATTGATCGCGATAAATCCGGCATCTCTTCCCATCACTTCCACGAAAAACAAGCGATCGTGGGAGGTAGCTGTATCTCTGATTTTATCGATGGCTTCAATTGCTGTATTGCAGGCAGTATCGAAACCAACGGTTATATCTGTACCGGCCAAATCATTATCGATTGTACCAGGTATTCCTACCGCAGGTATCCCAAATTCTTTATAAAATAAGTGTGCACCTGTTAGGGAACCGTCTCCACCAATAACTACCAATGCATCAATCCCATGCTTTTTAAGATTGTCATGGGCTTTTTTCCGTCCTTCTGGGGTTCTAAATTCCGCAGACCGAGCAGATTTGAGAAAAGTTCCGCCTCTTTCGAGGACATGTGCTATATTTTTTGAGTCTAGCTTTTTTATTTCATCATTGATCATGCCTTCATAACCACGATAAATCCCGTACATTTCTAAGTTATAATAAAATCCAGCCCGTACGGTGGCTCTAATAGCTGCGTTCATTCCTGGTGCATCACCGCCAGAAGTCAGTACACCGATTTTTTTTATAGTCTTGATTTCCATTAAAGTCTTGTAATTAGTTCGTTCAACAAAAGATTGGCAGTAGCTGGATTGGTTGCGAGAGGAATGTTATGAACATCACAAAGTCGCATGAGCATTTGCACATCTGGTTCATGGGGGTGCTTGTCAAGAGGATCTCTAAAAAAAATCACCATTCCAATCGTTTTTTCTGCAACCATAGCAGCGATTTGGGCATCTCCGCCGAGCGGTCCTGATAGAAGTTTATCAACCATTATTCCCGCTCGTTCAATATGAGAACCTGTAGTTCCAGTAGCAACTAGCTTTATATCTTTATGATTAAACACTTCCTTATAGCCACTAAGGAAATGTACCATATCGGCTTTTTTTCCATCATGGGCAATCAATGCAATTTTCATTAGATTCAATAGGTTAGGATGGTAAGATATAAATTTTTACAAACTTACTAACATCTGCTGATGAAATAAATCCATTCTATCGAATTATTCAAAAATGGTTTGTAATGATTTTTTTTTAAAATAAATAGCAAAAAAATATCCATCAAATTTTGTTTGACTTTCAATTTTGGTAATTTTCCAAAATCAATCAACTAAAAAGAATAGTATTATGGGATTACTTAAAGAGTTTAAAGAATTTGCAGTCAAAGGCAATGTTGTCGATTTGGCCGTAGCTGTAATTATCGGAGGTGCCTTCGGTAAAATAGTGTCCTCCTTTGTTAACGATATCGTTATGCCTCCTTTAGGAGTCTTGTTGGGAGGAGTGGACTTTAAAGATCTTGCGATCACTTTACGTGAAGCTTATACCACAGATGCAGGTGTAGAAATGACAGCTGTTGTATTGAGTTATGGGAATTTCATTCAAAATATTGTTGATTTTGTCATTATCGCCTTTGTAATCTTTATGGCTATCAAAGGAATGAACTCATTTAAAAAGAAAGAAGAAGCTGCAGCTCCAGCTTCTCCACCTGCACCGCCGAAGTCAGAGGTGCTTTTGGAAGAAATTAGAGATCTTCTAAAGAAAGGATGAAGTTAGAAAGATGAAGGAGGAGATACGGGAAGTGAGGGATAAAAAATAGTAGTGAAGAATGAGGAATCATTTGAGTTGCGCGAGCTTACTGATTGATCCTCATTCTTTTTTTAATCTTGTTTCTTGTCTCTGATTTAATTTATTTTCCTGCTGTAGCAATCAAAAACTCCCGAAACTCTTTCGTGTCAAAATTACTCATCCCTTCTTGGTAAAAAACGATTTCTCCCAAAGGGTTGATTACTAATGTGGTAGGGATAGATTGACTTTGCAAAGAAGTGTTTAGTCCATGACTTGCATGCACCACAGGAAAAGTAAAGGATTTGTCTGAGATGTATTTCAAGCTTTTGTCAAACTCCTTATCTAAAGCAATCATGAGGAATTCCAAGTTTTCTTGGTCTTGAACCTTTTCAAATAAGCTATGAATATGAGGCATTTCCGCACGACAAGGAGGGCACCAAGTGGCCCAAAGGTTGATAAAAACAGCTTTACCTTCATAATCCTCTAATCGTACAATTTGTCCATTAGCATCAGTAAAAACGCCAGCATAGGAAAACTGTTCTTTTTCTTTATTGACAAGGGTGACTTTTGGTTTTTTGATACCTGTAGCTAGGAGCAATGACTGAACTCCTCCCATAATTGGGGTGAGTAAGCCCGTAAAGTATAGAAAACCAAAAATGGCAGCCATTATTCCCCAACTTTTCAATTCTTTCTTCCAATCAATCATACTGTTTAATTTTCATGCAATTTATGGAATTAAGCAAATCTCATCTTGTGATAAAACTCACGATTGACGATTGGGAGGCTTTCGTTAAGCTTATTTTAGTTAGATGCTCTGAGTAATAGGTTTTCAAATCCCTCTGTTCCGAAGTAATACTTTCCTTTTTGAAAAAATACAATTTGTCCACTTGGACTGATGATAAGTGTAATAGGAAGCGTGGAACTTCCCAATGAAACATTCAATCCATCAACAGCATGTACTACGGGGAAACTGTAGGATTTGTCTTGCATGTATTGAAGGGTTTTCTCAAACTTTTTATCTACTGAAATGGTCAGGAATACCAGTTCATCCTTATCTCGGAATTTTTCATGAAGCATATTGATGTCAGGCAACTCCTCCCCGCAGTAAGGACACCAAGTAGCCCAGACGTTTACAAAAAGAGTTTTACCCTTAAAGTCTGCAAGTGCTACGATTTCTCCATCTTCATTTACAAAATTACCTTCATAGGAAAACTGTTCAGTTGCTGAGCTGATTAAAATAGCTTTTGGTTTTTTGAGACCAATAGTAACTAATACAGTGTTTATACTTTTTTTGATTGGTTTTTTAATCCCGTAATAGAAATGAGCGGAATCAGTGTGAGCAATACGATTGCAAAAACCAGTAGTTTTTTCCAGTGGAGCATGAGGTATTATTTTTGGCAAAATTACAAAATGTTAGTGGTAATTTTAAATTCTGAAAAATTGTCTCGAAGTCTTAAAAATTATGTTTTTTTGAATTAATAATCTTGTTAGCTTTGTTTTATTATCTTCTTCAAAAAAATCTTTTTTGGAACAAGATTTTAAATAGCATTCATTAATCAGTATCTTATTTTATCGCCTTAGCATTATGAAAAAACACTTACTACTGCTCGGAATTCTTTTTTTTCTTTTGTTGGAAAGTAAGGCCCAAAATCTAGAAATTACTCCTTTTACAGGTTACACATTCAATCACAGCTTGCCAATAGTTGGAGGAAGAGCTACTTTAGGAGGAGGGCAAGCGTGGGGAGGTATGCTAGGCTTTCAACTCAATGATTTTACGGAAGTGGAAGTCTTATATAGTTGGCAAGGAGGTACGAGTACTGCAAGGTCAACAGCCATTCAATCGAATGTGAATACTAGAACCAATGCAAACTATATCATGATAGGAGGGAATAGGTTGTTTCCCGTTAGCTCTCAGATGGCATTTTTCTCTGGTTTGAAAGCAGGTGCCGGTATTTTAGCATTTCCTGATGGAGATTTCCGTGATATTTCAAGATTCGCTGTGGGTCTCAATGGAGGGATGAAGTATTTTGTATCGGATAATATTGGTATTCGGTTGCAGGCAAATTTGATGATGCCTATCTCCAATGTAGGAGCAAATTTATGGTGGAGTCCAGGAGGAGGGACTCAAGTTGGGGTAAGTGGCTGGTCCTCTGTGGTTCAATTTGGGTTTACAGGCGGGTTGATTTTCCGATTGGCCAATTGATTTCATTTTAAAATGATTTTATAGTCCCTTTTAGAGAGTAAAGCCTAAAAGGGACTTTTTTTTACAGATAGTCAGGTTTTTACTTTTAATGTTTATGATTTTCAAATAAGATATTTTGAGAGACCTTAAGTCCTCTGTACTTTGCAGCCCGTTTGAAAATTGAACCTATGAATACAAACCATTTTCTTATAGTTGCCGGAGAGCTTCAAATTAAAGTAAAGCAAGTCACTGATACCATTGAATTGTTGGACGAGGGTGCTACCGTACCATTTATTTCCCGGTATAGAAAAGAAGTGACAGGAAGTTTGGATGAAGTGCAGGTGGCAGCAATCCGTGACCGCATGCAACAACTGCGCGAGTTGGATAAACGAAGAGAAGCTGTTCTCAAGTCCATTCAAGAGCAAGGAAAGTTGACAGAAGAACTGGAAAAGAAAATTCAGGCTGCCGAGACGATGGCAGTTTTGGAGGATTTGTATCTACCCTATAAGCCTAAAAGAAGAACCAAGGCAACGATTGCCAAAGAAAAAGGTCTGGAGCCTTTGGCTGATTTGATTTTTACGCAGGATTCCATTGACCTAGAAGCTGAAGCTTTAAATTATATTTCGGAGGAAAAGGAAGTGGCATCAGTAGATGAGGCCTTACAAGGAGCTCGCGATATCATTGCCGAACGTGTAAATGAACATGTAGCGCTAAGGAAAAAAATGCGTGATCTCTTTATCAATGAGGGAACATTTACCTGTAAAGTCATTCCCGGAAAAGAAGAGGAAGCTGCCAAATACAAGGATTATTTTGACTGGTCAGAGCCGATCAAAACAGCTCCTTCACATAGAGTCCTGGCTATGAGAAGGGGTGAAAAGGAATTGTTTTTGATGTTGGACTCCTGTCCTGAGGAGTTTTCGGCGATTGCTTTGATGGAGGAGATAATTCTTGAAAATGCTGCAAATTCATCTGTTGATCAGGTGAGATTGGCTATTAAAGATTGCTATAAGCGTTTGATGAAGCCTTCTATGGAAACAGAAGTGCGATTGTATACCAAAAAGAAGGCGGATGAAGAGGCTATTAAGGTATTTGCCGAAAACTTGCGTCAGCTGCTTTTGGCAGCGCCTTTGGGAGAAAAATCAGTGATGGCCATCGATCCAGGGTTCCGGACAGGCTGTAAAACAGTTTGCCTAGGTCCACAAGGGCAAGTGTTGAGTTATGATGCGATTTTCCCGAATGAGCCCCAGCGAAAACTAGCTGAGGCAGGTGCTACGGTGAGGCATTTGGTTGAGAAATTTAAAATTGAGGCTATTGCCATTGGAAATGGTACTGCAAGCAGGGAGACGGAAGCTTTTGTAAAATCATTAGGACTGCCTAAGCATGTTATTGTGACGATGGTTAATGAAAGTGGAGCTTCCATTTATTCTGCTTCAGACGTGGCACGAGAGGAATTCCCAGATTTTGATTTGACTGTTAGAGGAGCTGTGTCTATTGGGAGAAGATTGATGGACCCTTTGGCTGAGTTGGTGAAGATTGATGCAAAATCTATAGGGGTAGGTCAGTATCAGCATGACGTAGATCAATCTGCTTTAAAAAACTCCTTGGACGATACGGTGATGAGTTGTGTGAATGGAGTAGGAGTGGAAGTAAATACGGCTTCTAAGCAGTTGTTGACGTATGTTTCTGGTTTAGGATCTGTTTTGGCACAAAACATTGTAAATTATAGGAATGAAAATGGTCCATTTAAGAGTCGAAGTGAAATAAAAAAGGTACCTCGTTTGGGAGACAAGGCATTTGAACAGGCTGCCGGGTTTTTGAGAATACGGAATGCCAAAAATCCCTTAGATGCATCTGCGGTTCACCCGGAGCGGTATGCCTTGGTAGAGCAAATGGCAGCTGATTTAGGTGTGAAAGTAGTAGATTTGATGGCGTCGGAGGAAATCCGTTCCAAAATAAATCTAAAAAATTATGTATCTGATAATGTAGGTTTGCCGACTTTGCAGGATATTTTGGAGGAATTATCCAAGCCGGGTAGAGACCCTAGAGAGACTTTTGAGGTATTTAATTTTCAAGAGGGTGTCAATGAAATTACGGATCTGAAAGTAGGAATGAAGTTACCAGGTATTGTTACCAATATTACGAAATTTGGAGCATTTGTAGATATAGGGGTTCATCAAGATGGACTTGTTCATTTAAGTCATTTGGCAGACCGCTTTATCAAAGATCCAACAGAAGTGGTAAGTGTCAGCCAAAAGGTAGAGGTGACTGTGATGGAGGTGGATAAAGCTAGAAAAAGAATTGGTTTGAGTATGAAATCGGATCCTTTTGGAGAACGAGGTAAACCCAGTCAAAAGTCACAGCCAAAGAAGGAAAAAGTAGAAGAGTCGGGAGATTTCGCTTCTAAATTGGCGCTTCTAAAAGGGAAGTTTAGATAATCTCTACTTTTGCTGATTTTAATTTTCCCTAATACACATTAAGTAATTGATAGTCTGTTGATTTATCCGGAAAGGGGAAGTCAGCAGACTTTTTTATTTTTCTCCTAGATGGCTAAGGAAGTTTTTGGATATCAATTTTTTATTTTTTAAATAAATGATTTAATTTTAATGACGAAAACCCTTTTTAGTTATGAAAAATTCTGTCGTTTTCTTGATTTGCCTTTTTTTATGGGTTTCTAATCCTGATCAACTTGTTGCCCAGCAGGCATTAATTGATAGCCTTCAGAATATTATCAGTAAAAACAACCAAGATACCTTGCATCTTAAAGCATTAGTAAATTTGGGTATAGCACTAGAACGTACAAATCTCCAACAGTCCAAAGCCAATTTTCTTGCAGCTTTGGCTATGAAAAATAATCCTGATTTTAATAGACTGAAAGCTACAGCTGCTATTAGGTTAGCAGGGAACTATTCAGCAACAGGTAGTTTGGATTCTGCTAATTATTATTTTGAAAAAGCAGAGTCAATAATCAAGTCATATCCAAGTGATCACAAGCTTGCATATAACCTTTATAGTGGTTTAGGAATTCATTTTAATAGAATTGGAAAGGCTGATTTAGCATTGGACAATTACAAAAAAGCTTCTGTACTTGACCCGTCATTGATTGGTCTTGATAATGTGGCAGGTCTTTACATTAATATGGCCAATGTTTATCAAAGTTTGGATGATCAAAAATTAAGGGTGGAGTCAGCGTACAAGGCATTAGAGATTTTTGAAAAAACTCAAAATAAGACAGGATTATCCTTTGTATATAACTTACTTGGAAGCATTAACTATCAGCTTAAAAATTATAGTGAATCAGAGAAGTATTTTCTGAGCTCTTTGGAGTATAGAAAGTTGCTGAATGACAGAAGGGGAGAGGCAGTAGTTTTGTCAAACATTGGAAATATTTATACAGATAGAGGTTCTTACGATCAAGCCATCGAGTTTTTTATCCAGGCTAGCGAGATTAATGAGTCCTTGGGACTTAAAGATCAAAAGGGTATAGCATTGATCAATCTGGGTAAGACTTATGAAAAAATGGGGGATTATCAAAAAGCTTTGGGTCAATTTAAAGAAGCGCAAAAGATTTTGAATGAGGCGGGGATATCCAAAATGGATGCATTATTACTAACAGATATTGGAAAAGTTCAAAGAATGCTCTCGATGGATCAAGAGTCCTATGCCAACCTATTGAAATCCTCTCAACTTGCTGAAAGTGAAAAGCAGTATTTTGATGCAATTACAGCCTTCAAAAACTTAAAGGAATATTATCAAGAAAAGGGGAGATATCAAGAAGCATTGATGGCACAGACCAAAGAATATACTTATCGAGATTCGGTAGGTATGGAAGCTTTACGTGCACAACTTAAAGAATTTGAGTCCAAGTATGCTTTGGATCTGAAAGAAAATGAAATTAATCTTTTAAAAGCCGAGAAAGAATTGGATAAATTAGAATTGTCCAGACGTAAAGCCAATCAAAATTTGATTATGGCCATCTTTTTCTTTTTGATTCTTTTGGCGGGTATTTTAGTCAATAAATATCGTATCGTAGGCAAAACCAAGCGGCTGTTGGAGGTAGAACGCCTCCGTAATGCGATCGCAAGAGATTTACATGATGATTTGGGTAGCACCCTTTCCAGCATTCATATACTGTCCCAAATGGCCTTGCAAAGGGAAACGAATGGTAGCAATCCTGTTTTTTCAAAAATCAATACTCAAACTGCCACCATGATGGATAAGCTCAGTGATATTGTATGGTCTATTCATCCTGATAATGATAACCTCGATCAATTGTTAAGCAAAATGCAGGAATTTGCAGCTGAGATGTTAGAGCCCAAAGAAATCACCTATGAATTTGAAGTCAGCGAAGGGGCGAAGGAAATCAAATTGGACCTAGAGAAACGAAGAAACTTATTTTTAATATTCAAAGAGGCTTTAAATAATGCTGCCAAATACGCCGATAGCCAACATTTGGATATTCGCTTGACAGTACAAGGAGGAAAATTAAATCTGTTGATCAAAGATGATGGAAAAGGCTTCGATCAAACGTTGATAAAAAAAGGAAATGGGTTGTTCAATATGCAGCAAAGAGCACAAATGATGGGAGGGAATATGGTAATCGAAAGTTTTCCGGAAATAGGGACTTCTATTCAACTTAGTGCTCCAATTGCTTAGCTAGATATCACATGATTAGGGGATTTATTTTTTGAAAGCAAAATTGGATATTTAATGCTTAGAATTGATATTGATGGATATTTTTTGATATTGAATAGATATTGCACTAGGATCAACTATGTTAATGACAATATCTATGCATATCCAATATCTACAAATATCTTTTTTGAAACACAAAAACTAATTTAGGGAAAGTAATGATCAAAGTACTCTTATACGAAGATAATGACCTCCTCCGTGAAAGTATCAGTTGTATGCTTCAAATCATGGAGGGTATGGAATTGTTGGGGGCATTTGACCATGCCAATAATGTAGAGGCAGAAGTGAAAGTTCATCGTCCAGATTTGATATTGATGGATATTGATATGCCTGGAAGAAATGGTATAGATGCTACACGTCTGGTGAAAAAACTATTTCCCGAGGTTTATATTCTTATCATGACGGTATTTGATGATTCCGATAATGTACTCAATGCCATCAAAGTAGGTGCATCGGGGTATTTACTGAAAAAACATATAGCCAATCGGTTGTTTGATGCTGTGGAGGAAATCTTGGAAGGAGGAGCGCCAATGTCGCCTGCAGTGGCCAAGTTGGTTATTCAGTCTATGCAGCGGCCCCAGCAACTCACAGATTATGGGTTAACAGAGCGTGAAAAAGATATCTTGGTTTCTTTAAGCAAAGGGAATAGTTTTAAATTGATAGCGGCTGATTGTAAGATCAGTATCGATACCGTGCGCACACACATCAAGCGGATTTATGAAAAACTTCAGGTCCATTGTCAAACGGAAGCTGTTTCTAAAGCTATTAATGAGGGGTTGGTTTAAGCCTTTGGTTTCTATCTCAAATTCTTGGGTTGAATTTTTGGTCTTTTTCCTAGTTTGTCATTTATCTAAAATAAAAATCAATAATGATTAGGTATAAAATTTTCGATCCCCATCCACTTTTGGCAACTTTTGTCCAAAGTATTTTTGTGGTGGATCATGTTTTTGAGTCTGGCGAAGGGGAGATTGTTGGTCAGTATCCACCTACGCCCCAAAACTGTATTTTCCTGTATATCAGGGAAAAGTTTAAAGCAAGAAAAGTCACCGAAGATAAATTTATCGAAAGGTCAAAAGCGGTAATAGTAGGGCCACAGCTTACTCGCATGGAATTGACTGTGAATGCTGATTATAGGGTTGCGGTGATAGGTTTCCATCCAGGTGGGCTTTTTAGATTGCTAGGGATGCCCATGGAAGAGATTTTTGATGATGGATTTGATGGTCTGGAGTTATTGGGGAATGATATCAATGATTTGGTGGAGCGTTGTGCTCAAGTCGAATCATTTGATACAACATGTGAATTCATAGAGAATTACTTGCTTGGGAAATTGAGTAGAGTCAAAGAACTGTTGCCAATCGATAGAGCCCTAAATGAAATGATTCAGTATCAAGGCCTTATTCCCATCACACAGGTAGCGGACAATGCCTGCTTGAGCTTGAGACAGTTTGAAAGAAAGTGTAAAGAAAGGGTTGGCTTTTCCCCAAAAGTTTATGCCCGTCTGATCCGCTTTTCCAATGCATACAGACTTTTTGAAAAATCCGAAGTGCCAAATTGGTCAGAAATTGCTTATCAATCAGGTTATTATGACCAAATGCATTTTATCAAAGACTTTAAAGAATTTGCTGGAATCACACCTACGATGATGGAAGAGGAATTGAAAAGAAAACCGTTGCGATTTCAGACGGCAATAAGATTCTAGAAGCGAGAGATTAGAAACGAGACACTCCATCTTTTTCCAATTCTCTTTTTTTCTTAATTCATGCCTCTTGATTTTAATATCTCGCTTCTCGTCTCTCGCTTCTCCTTCAACATGTCGTTTTCTTACTATACATTATATGGTTCAGACTTTAGGTTTGTACAGTAAATATTTTAAAACCTAAATTCTTAAAGTCATGTATAGAATTAAAAATTATTTGTCCATCAAACTTTTCGTAGGGATATCCTTTTTGTTTTTGGCTTGCGCCAATAATGATGCTGAGCCGGTATTGTCTGAGCTTGAAAAAGCAAGATTAGAGTATGAACGGATGAAAGCTAATCCAGCTTTTATCGAGTTGGCGTTCCCTGCAGATGACCCTGGCCCTCCTTTTTATGCAAGAATTGCAGTTCTGGGCCCAGACGCTTTACTAATGGAATCAAATGGAAGAGTGGTGATTCCGATGATGCGTCAGGTTGAATGCATTGATCCCGAATTTAATCTGCTGGATTTATATCATGTTCCAAATGGATTTTTTTGTCCATTGACATTAGCAGGAAAAGGTTTAATTGAACCGGATGCTCCTATGGGAACTTTTCCTGCCATTGCTTATGGAGGAGGAACAAATATGCCTGTTTGGTTTGTGGATAAAAATCTTTTGGCGACGGCCATGGCTGATGGTATTTTGACTCTTCCTGAATTGCAAGGGCTAAATCCCTTGAAAGGAATGGCTTCCCGCTACGAAGAATATAATAAGCCAAGGTCTGAGGAAGACTATTTGTTGGTGATTGAATCGGAAGGAACGATACCGGCTACCAATCAGCGATTTGAGTATAAGGTGATTTCCAGAACTAAGGCAAGACAGGATGTTGAATTGAGGATTTGGTAACAGAGACCTGGCAGGTTTTGAAAACCTGCCAGGTCTTATCCCATGATTAGGGTATTGTGGTAGGTATCCGAAAGCAGTAACTTGTCTAAGTAATTGATAATAAAGCATCCAAATGAAAATCAAAAAATGGCTTTCTAATCTTCCCATGTGGCTCTATGGCTGTATGTTGTTGCCCCTATTGGCTTTTGGATTGAGTAAGCAAGGAACATCTTACTTTTCTGTTTTGGATATCCCTCGTATCTGGACGGATGAAGCCATGAAGGATTGGGAGTTGCCAAATTCAAATCCAGCGTATTCGGCACAGCCTGTTACGGAGGAATTCTATTACAATCTTCCAGAAAGGGTCATCTATAAAACATATCCTGTGTACCATCCAGACCACGAGCCTGAGGGGTATTGGGACTGGTTGCACGAGCAGGAAGCAGAAATTGTATTTGATGAAAGTAACCTGATTACGGAGGAAGATTGGATCAAAGCGGGGGAGTTGCTCTTTGATTATCCAATCGATACTTTGGGAGCAGTTATCAATATCCAACATGTGCGTAACCCTGAGTTTTATTCCAGTACAGGCATGCCTTTAACACCTGAAGGAATTATGCCGTTTGCACAGTGGGTAGTAGCTGGAAAAGGCAAGGTTTATTTGGGCAATCTTTCTTGCGCGATGTGTCACACGAGGGTGATGGACGATGGCAGTTTATTGAAAGGGGCTCAAGGAAACTGGCCGGGAGATAAAGCCTTTGCCTTTGCATTAGAATCCGATGGAGTTTCTGAAACAGGTGTACAAGGGATTACAAATATCCTTTTCGGAAGTGCTTTTGTAGAAGGTGATCCTCATGGGAAATTGATGGCCAGTGGAAGAGAAAGTATTTTGGAAGCCTATAAGGCAGTTCCAGAAGGAGCTTTTGGTAGACAAGGAACAAGTATCTTATATCCACCCCAAGCTCCAAACTTGATTGGCGTAAAAGACCGAAAGTACCTTGATCATGGTGGTTTAGGACAACACAGAAATATAGAAGACATGATGCGCTACATCGCTATGAATCAAGCGCTTGATTTCTTAAATTTTTATGGGGACTATAATTCACTGGGCTTGACCAAAGAACGTTTGAACAATGGTCAGCCCATTTTTTTTCCTGGAACTTATGATCGGCACTCAGAGGCTCAATTATATGCGATTGCTAAATATGTTTATTCATTGACACCACCGGAAAATCCTTATAAACCATCAGCTGTCAGTGAGCGGGGTAAGATCATTTTTGCGGAACAAGGTTGCGTGACCTGTCATACCCCGCCACTATTTACAAACAACAAATTGACTCCGGCTGATGGGTTTGAGGTGCCTGATGCACATTATGACAAGTATGACATCTTTGATATTTCTGTGGGTACAGATCCAGGTTATACCCTGAAGACAAGGAGAGGAACAGGCTATTACAAAATCCCGTCTTTATTGGGTTTGTGGTACAGAGGGCCATTCCTGCATGATGCTTCCTTGGCCAAATTGGAGGATTTGTTTGATCCGACCCGGTTGAAAGATGATTATGTGCCCACGGCATTCAAACCGCACGATGTCAAGACCAAAGCGGTCAAGGGACATGAATTTGGGATGGAGTTGAATGAAATGGACAAGAAGGCGTTGATTGCTTATTTGTTGACGCTTTAAACATTGATATTGATGGATATTGGATATTTAAATATTGTTGTAGCCCCGTGGCGATCGTCGCGTAATCATTGCGATCGTTGCGAGAACCCAGCTTTCAGAAATGAAAAGTGCAATCTTTGGAGAGAGCTAAAGTTTATAGCTTTACTCCTTTTTTTATTCTTCCCTCTCTTTCTTTCAGCACAGACATTTAAACCTGAAAACCCTATCCAATTCAAAATCAAAAATGCAGGGATAACTGTGGACGGAACGATCTCGGACTGGGAAGTGGAGGTGGATTTTGATTCAAAGAAATTGGATCAATCGAGTATCCGAGGCAAAGCCAACCCGGAAAGTATCCAAACCGGAATCAAATTAAGAGATAAACATTTACATGGACGAGAGTACTTCCATATCCAAAAATTTCCTTCCATTAGTTTGGAATCAAAGTCTTTTAAGGCAAAAGGTAAGAACGCTTTTGTCGGGATATTTGAATTGCAGATCCGGGATGTGAAAAGGGAAGTTGAGATCCCATTTACTTTGTCCCAAACAGGAAAGCAGCAGAAGTTTAAGGGTGAGTTTGTGATTGACCGTTTGGATTTTGGCTTGGGGGAGAAGAGTTTGGTTCTTTCTGACGAGGTGAGAATATTTGTGGAATTTTAGAATTTGTAGCAGAGGGGTTCACGCAACGACCGCAACAGGGGAAACGCAACGGTCGCCACGGAAAAGAACTCTATAATACATAGTGCTCGTAGGGTTCATCGTTGCGCACGTTGCGTGAACTTTTTTTAAAAAAAGCCTTAAACAACTGAATCTTCAGCAGGAATGATTTTATCCAGTTCATAACTTTCTGATTTTGTTCTTCTTCAAGATCACAATCATCCTGTAAAACCGGTTTATCACATGATTGGGGTATTTTTGATTGCTGTTTATTTGACTAGTTTTAGGGGAATTAACTTGCGTTAACCCTTTAATTTTGAGTCCTTTTAAATACGTGATCATGAAAATTAAGTTTTTGATACTCTATGTGGGTTTGCTGGGATTTTGTGCCTTAAGCCAAGCCCAGGATAAGCCTTTGCTTACAGAATGGAGAATTGGTGAATCGGCTGTTTTTTACAGTCAAGACCAAGAAGTTTCTGCCCAGTTTTCAGGTGAAATCTGCAGTGAAGCCAACAGTTTTTTCCAAAAAACTTTGGAGGATTTGGAAGTTGAATTCAAGATCTATGTGCTTTCTGAAGAGGATTGGCCACATTACACTGACCCAAATTTGATTTACGGAATGCCTCACTTTATACCTAACGAAAAAAGATTAGTGGTAGCGGCAGAGGATAATATATTTTGGAGGATGCAGCTCCCAGATTTCCCATCATTATCATCTCCGTATAAAGAGCTTTTTCCAATGACTTATAGTCTAAATGATGAAGTGAGTAGCAGGTACTTTTTTGATTTATTGCCTGTCCACGAACTCGGGCATGCCTGGGCTTCAAAAGCAGGTCTAAATACCCAAAGAAACTGGCTTTCAGAGATAATGTGTAACCTGATGCTACATACCTTTATCGCTGAAGAAAGGGGGGAATTCCTAGGAGCATTAGAGCTATTACCCATGTATTGGTCCAACGAAGACCAATCCGATTATAGCTTTAGAACCCTTGAACAGTTTCAAGACAATTATTGGGAAATAGGAACGCAGTCCCCTCGGAATTATGCCTGGTATCAGTACAGGTTTCACAATGCGGCAAGGAAGCTTTACAATGAAGGAGGCGCTGATGTCTTGATTAATCTTTGGTCCTTTCTCTCGAGTAATCAGGAGACTTTGGAAGATGAAGCCTTATTAGAAGGTTTGCGTGATGAGGTTCATCCTTATTTTGAAGAATTATGGAATGAGTGGTAAAAATTTTTTCACGCAACGAACGCAAAGATAAAACGCAACGAGCGCAAAGTTGATCAATAAAACGTCGCTGCGATCGTTGCGATTCACTGCGCACTCTGCGAGAACAAAAAAAAATATCAAATTATGAAAAAGCTTTTCCCGGACGTGAAATTGTTTTCGTTGATGCCATGCCACTGAATTGGCAGGGTGGAGGCATTCATTGCAGTACACAGCAGGAACCCAAAAGGAGGGGATTGGAGTAAAGCAGGGCTTACATCATACTTTCTTGAAAAACTATTTTCTAAAAATGCTTTTTGTAAAAACTATTTTATCAATCAAGTGAGTGCTGTCCATCATGTTACTAGTCCAAAGTTTGGGGACTTCATGATGGATGTTGCTTATGTTTTTGAGGTAGGGGGATTTAGCAAAACCACTGATCAAATCCAAGGTATTCCTAATGCATACCTTGCCCTAGATATCGAAAGTGAGAATGGCAAAAGAATTCCTTTGTGGCTATTTGGCATGTTATACTGATTGTATGTCATCTGCATACATCCAATATATGACTTATTGATTCATTATTTTGAATGAAATATCATTCATAAATATATAAAAATCGTATTAATGAATGAAAAAACATTCAAAATGTATTTTTTGTTAAAATAAGAATTTGTATTTTTGTATGAAAAATAAGTCGTAGTAGCTTAATTTGTACTATAATGAGTGATTTTTCATACATATCATACTTAAGTGATGGAGCGCTTCTCAAAAAAGTAGGTGGCTTTATCAAGTCCCGCAGGATTGAGCAGAACCTCACGCAAGACGAGGTGGCTGAGCGGGCTGCTATCAGTCGGTCTACGCTTAGTTTGTTGGAGAGGGGAGAGAATATTGCGCTGACCAATCTATTAAAAATACTTCGGGTCTTGGATGCCCTGTATGTGTTGGAGCATTTTCAAGAAGTAAAGCCCATCAGTCCTATGCAGCTGGCCAAAGAAGACGAGGCCAAGTGGAAAAGAGCATCCAAAAGCAAGAAATCCCCACCTAAAGATGACCTGGGATGGTAAGGACGGCATTTGTCAAGCTCTGGGGACAGCGGATAGGGGCGGTGGTATGGGATGAACGTCAGGAATTGGCTTTTTTCGAATATGACCGCAGGTTTGCTTCCGGTAAGCTGGATATTTCACCAATACGGATGCCGCTTGGGAATCGTGTCTATGGCTTTCCTGAATTGAGGGGTAATGCTACATTCAAAGGGCTTCCCGGTTTGTTGGCAGACGCTCTACCAGATCGCTATGGAAATGAATTAATCAATGGTTGGCTCGCCCGTCATGGTAGGCCGGAAAATTCCCTGAATCCCGTGGAACTGCTTTGCTTCATAGGAAATAGGGGGATGGGCGCTTTGGAGTTTGAGCCTTCTACACTGCCAGTCCAAGAGCAAGGACAATTATTGGAACTATCAAGCCTTATTGAGACAACAAAAAAATTGTTGGAGAGCAGGGAGCAGTTTGAAACGCATACGGACCAAGCCATGCGCGATGTCATGCTAAACGTGTTAAAGATGGGGACTTCTGCGGGAGGAGCTAGACCCAAAGCCATCATTGCATATAATGAAGCCACCGGAATGATCCGTTCGGGGCAGACCTTGCAGGAGGTTGGATTTGAACATTGGTTGATCAAGTTTGACGGGGTCAATGACACACAATTTGGAGAGACCTTTGG
>NZ_BMYF01000030.1 GCF_014652135.1 Mongoliitalea lutea | reverse complement strand
CCATGTGTAATTTATGTTGTCGTAAACACAAAGTACACAAAATAGGGTAGGTTTAAGCAATTGAATCTACCCTTATTTTAAAATCGTTTCTCGGACACTAGTGATCAAAAATATGAAAATCAATTATTTTATTGCATTGTTGTTAAGTCTATGTCAGATTGTGGAAGTCAAGGCCCAAGATGAGCAGCCTATGGGATCTTTGACATCCGGTACCATAGCAAGTCAATTTGAATATGTGAACAGTATTTCCAATAACTACCAAGAATTCAAGGTCATTAAAAAGACCCATATGGATCAATTGAAGAAAAATGTGGTAGATTCCTTAAAGGTTTTCCAACAAGAAATTGCTTCTCAAAAAGAAGAGTTACGCTCTCAACAGACCCAATTAGCTGAGGTAAATAAAGATTTATTGGCATTAAAAGAAAGTTTGGAAGAGGCAGAGGCGGCAAGGGATAATTTCAGTTTTTTAAGTTTCCCTATTCATAAGTCTGCCTACAACACCTTGGTTTGGAGTATCATTGGTGGATTGGCTTTGGCTTTAGTATTCTTTTTGTACAGATTTTTTCAAAGTCACAGAGTGGTGGAAAAGGCAAGAAAGGATTTGGAGGAAACCATGGAGGAATTTGAGCAACATCGCAGGAATACTTTAGAACGGGAGCGTAAGCTTAAAAGAGAGCTTGTTGATGCTTTAAATAAAAAAACAGCATAATATTATTCAAAATCACATAATTTAAGCCCAGATATAATGTCTGGGTTTTTTGTAAATTAGGATATGAAAAAAGTAACAGTGTATTGTGGTTCGAATAGAGGGTTAAATCCAAGCTATGAACAAGAGGCCAAAAAATTGGCATTTGAGATGGTACAGAGGGAGCTAGATCTAGTGTATGGTGCTGGAAATGTGGGGTTGATGGGAGTGATTGCTGATGCTATGTTGGCAGGTGGGAGGCATGTGCATGGAATAATTCCCCAAAAGTTGGTAGCTATTGAAGTTGCGCATAAAGGATGTACGGAGCTTACAGTAGTAGAAACCATGCGGGACAGGAAGTGGTTGATGGCAGAGAAAGGTGATGGGTTTATTGCCATGCCCGGAGGGATTGGGACCTTTGAGGAGCTTTTTGAAATCATGACACTTAATCAGCTGGGATATATTCAAAAACCTTTGGCGCTGTACAATGTAAATGGGTATTACGATGGTTTACTTGCATTTTTGAAGCATTCTAGTGAAGAAGGCTTTTTACACCAAGCACAACTGAATCTACTGATCGTGTCGGATGATCCCAAGGATCTACTGAATCAAATGCAAGGTTTTCAGCCAATACACATGGATAAGTGGGAGGTAAGGAGGTAGAGGGGGTGGTTCAATTGCTCGTGGCAAGTGGATTTTCTACGAAGACTTCGGTGGTCATAAGTGTTGGTGGATTAGGTACATCTCAAGGGTTTAAAATATAAATTTTCAAATCGTGTTGATAGTAAATTTCAAAAACCTTTGAGATTTATAATCTACTTAATTTGATATTCGTTATTTTAGGTAAAAAATTAAAACATGGATGTACCAACGATAAAAGAAGAGCTCTTCCAACTGATTGAAGAAAGTGATGAAAGGCTGTTGAATATGCTCTATGCTTTAGCCAAAGAGTATATACGTGAAGATTTCACTTTAGAGGGGAAGCCAATGACTGAGGAGGAATTAGGGGCAAGAGTTTTTGCTGCTAAAAAAAGCCTTCAGTCAGGGCGTTTTACTTCTCAAGAAGCCCTTGAAAAGGAAGTGAAAAAATGGTAAAAAAAAGGTTAAAGGTTATTTGGGCTGATGAGGCTAAAGAGGCCCTTAGACAAGTTTATAATTTTTTAAAATACAGGGAATCCATAGAAATTGCAAGAAAAGTTAGAGATGAAATTCTTTTTCAAACAAAGAGCTTAAGTGATTTTCCTGAGAAATTTGAAAAAGAACATTATCTCTTGAATATACCAGGTAACTTTAGATATAAAGTGGTGTGGAGTTATAAAATTATTTATGAGGTAACATTCGATTCCGTATACATCTTAGATATTTTTCACACGAGCCGTGATCCTTCAAATATAAAAAAACCAAAGTAGTTTTAGTAAAAAGCCCCATGAGTGCCGAGCTATACTAGAAAATTAGATAAAGTGGAGGCTCAACTGGTTCAAGACTTAGTCTTGGACCAATTTTACGACAGTCTTCAGACTGTCCCTGTGCAGTCTGAAGACTGCAATAGTCATGGTCTATTCGCCGCGGCGAATTGAACCAACCAATCATCAATCAGCCGCATTCCAATAAGCCATCCGCTCGCAACTCTCTACCTCGATACTGTAAAAGTCAAATTCCTGAGTCACCTTGCCTTTGATGAGGTAGATGCCTTTGCCTTTGAAGGGATGCTTTTTTACCACAGGAGGGAAATGAACCGTATCTATCCAGTCTCCCTCCCGATCGATGAAAGTGCCAAAGTTCATCACATCCCCCTTCACCGTTCGGGTATACTTGATCGTCACGAGGTAGCCGATGATTTGTACTTGTTTGCCCAAATACTGTTTCAAATTTATAGCTTTGATACTCGGGACCGTCTGATCTTTGACCAGATGAAAGGGAGAGTCCAGCGGAAACTCCAAAATATCAATCTGATCCACAATTTCCTGCCGCAGATCGGCCTCTTCGAGTGCAGGAACCTGCAATTCCCGAAAGCCTGCCTGCCGGAATAGCTCATTGCCCGTACTTACCGCCTTGCGTTTATTCAGTATAAAATGCGCCTCCCAAAGCAATTCCTGCTTGCTCTTGCCCGTAAAGCGGAAGCAACCGATACGGATCAGAATAAGCGTCTGTTCCAAACTAATCCCTACCCGTGCGATAAAGTCGGATAAGCCTGCGAAAAATCCATTGGTTCTACGTTCGCTCAGGATTTTTTCTACACTTGCTTTCTCCAAATACTTCAGATGAATGAAGCCCAGATATACGGTCTTTTCTTTGATATTGGTCAGGTAGTCGCTTTCGTTGATGTGGGGGGCTTGGATATCGGCCCCGTTCATGCGGAGTTCGTGGATATAAAACTCGGTATGATAAAATCCCCCGAAGTTGTTGATCACCCCGACCATAAATTCCAGTGGGAAGTATGCCTTCAAGTATAAACTCTGATAGCTTTCCACGGCAAAGGATGCCGAATGTCCCTTAGCAAAGGAATAGCCTGCAAAACTTTCGATCTGATGCCAGACTTCGGCCGTAATCTTAGGGTCTCTGCCGAGTCGCTCACAATTGATAAAAAATTGATCCTTTACCCGCTGAAATTCATCCTTGGAGCGGGATTTACCACTCATCCCCCGCCGTAAAATATCCGCCTCCGAAAGACTGAGTTCGGCAAAGTAATGGGCTACCTTGATTACATCTTCCTGATACACCATGATTCCATAGGTTTCGGGCATGATGTCCATCATCACAGGGTGGGCCTGCTTGCGCCGCTCCTCATTCACATGGCGCAGGATATATTCCCGCATCATGCCCGATCTTGCCACACCTGGACGGATAATGGAACTTGCCGCTACCAATTCCAAATATTCATCCGCCTTCATCTTGGCCAGCAACATGCGCATGGCGGGTGACTCCACATAGAAGGCTCCGATGGTATGTCCGGTACGCAGCAGTTCTTTGATCTTCGGATCTTTTTTGAATTGCTCCACTTGTCGGATGTCCACTTGTAACCCCTGATTCTGATAGATGATCTCCAAGCTGCTCTTGATATGACCCAAACCCCGCTGAGAGAGAATATCAAACTTGTGCAAGCCAATATCTTCCGCCGTATGCATATCGATATGTGCCAAAGGAAATCCCTTAGGGGGCATTTCCGTAGCTGTGTAATAATGAATGGGTTTGTGGGAAATCAAGACCCCGCAGGCATGGATGGTCAGATGCGAGGGCATCCCGTGCAGCACCTGACTGTATTTGAGAATCAGCTTCCCATATTGATCCGGGATATGATTAGGCTTGTCCGCATGGTAGATCAAGGATTCGATCTCAGTTTTGGGTAAGCCAAAGACTTTCCCCAATTCCCGCAACATGGAATTGGCCTGAAAAGTACTGTAAGAGCCTAGCAGGGCCACATGCTCTTGATCTCCCTGATTATACTTATCGAAGATATATTTCACCACCTCATCCCGATCCGTCCAACTAAAGTCAATGTCAAAATCAGGTGGATTTTCTCTATACAGGTTGATAAAGCGCTCAAAGTACAGGTCCAACTCAATGGGGTCTACATCGGTAATCCCCAAGCAATATGCCACAATGCTGTTTGCTCCGCTACCTCTGCCCACATGATAGTAGTTGCGTTGCTGGGCAAAGCTGACAATATCGTAATTGATTAGAAAGTAGGAGACAAATCCTTTTTGCTGGATAAGTTCCAGTTCTTTTTCCAGACGTTTGCTGATTTCTGGGGTTAGGTTTGGATAGCGGTTGATCGCACCCTTGAAAGTTTCCTGCCGTAGGTAATCAAAGTCCTCCCAGTCCGAACCGAGGATATCCCGCTTGTTTTTCACTGCTTGGAAGTAGAAGGAAAACTGACAGGCTTCTAGCAGGCGCTGGGAATTGTACAGGAGGTAACTGTGCCCCTCACAGCGGGCGACCATGTCTGCATAGGAATACGGCTGATCGCTGATATCTCCTTGCTCTTCTGGTTCTAGTTTGCTGAGTAAGGTGTTTTTGTCCACTGCTCGTAAGAGTCGATGGGCATTGAATTGTGTTTTGGAGGAGAAACTCACGGGTTGGAGCAATACCAATTTGTCCTTGTACCGATACCAAGGGGACTTGACTAAGCGATTGAGCTGATAGGGATGGATGCCGATAAATTCATTTTCCCTCAGGGGGAAAACTTTTTCCCTCAACGAATACACTACAAAGCTATGCTGAAAAGCCGGTGCCTGCGCATCAAACTCCAAGCCCTTGGTTCGTCTATGAGAAAGATGGCGGTTGAGTTCATAGAAGCCTTCCTGATTTTTGGCCAAACCTATGTACTGCTGTCGTACTCCATTGCGAAAATCAATCCCAATCACGGGGTGAATACCATGCTTTTGTGCTTCTTTTATAAAGGGAAAGACTCCTGCCACGGAATTGATATCCGTCAGGGCGAGGGCATCGAGTTTTTTGCTTTTGGCTTCGGCGACCAAAGCTTCAATGGACATGGTGCCGTATTTGAAACTGTAATAAGAGTGGCAGTTGATAAACATAGACTTTGTGAAATATGCTTTAGACGAAATATGCTCTACCTGTTGGCAGACAAGTTCGCGATATAATGCCTCCCTGCGGTCGGCGATATAAATTGATATATACTTCGTGATATAAGCTAAGCGATATATATATGGATATATACAGCCCTTTGGGCTGTGATATAACTGGATACCCGACGCGATGGAGAAGAGATACATGGAGCTATCTGGACTAGGTATACAATGGGGTGTTTCAACCCTCATAAAGCAACCGTTAGATGTCGCATGTTATATCCATATATCATCCCACTTTGTGGGATAAATATCTATTTATATCAAAATGTCAAAATATTTGACAAAATTATGTTTATAATTTAAACAAAAGAATTTTTAAAAACCAAGTGCCGAAGAGGAAGATATTAGCGTGGGAAGAAGAAAAACTGAGGGCCTAATTTAGGATGAATGCGAGCCAAATGTAAAAATCAGCTTTCCGCTAAACATCTCCAAAAGGAACATAGGAAGGAATAAACAATCAAAATTTAGAAAGATCATTCAAAAAAAATCAATTTCATGGATTTCAAAGCTTTTCCTTAGAATAAAAAAATCATAACATTAATTATTTAGTGTCGATTTTTCAGAAACAGTTATTATCCTGATGTTTAACAATTTATTCATCTTAACTATTTGATAAGTCATTTTTTTTTTTTTTTAGTTTTAAACATTAATTCAGTGATAACTTAAATGTTTTCAATCATGACAGCTTTATTTAAAAATTTCAAAATCGGGATGTTTGCCCTCGGGGCAGTGGCATTGATGATGGTGGCCGGATGGAAGTTTGGCCACGGTGGCACGGAAGAGGTCTTTTCGGATAAGGAAGTAGCTTTGGAAAATGCTTTTGCGGGGAGGGGATACGGAGGTGTTTGTTGTCAGGCCATTAACCGAAGTTGCTGGCATCCTATAGGAATGAATTTTCCCGATTCCCTTTGGTATGGTGGTTATTCCATTTGTTGAGGTTATTCTTAAACAAGTCTAGGCAATATTTAAATTTTTGCCTAGATTTATTTTGTAAAACCATGAACTAAACTTCACAAATTATGAGATTTGTCATGTTATTTTTATTGTTTTTAATCAGTTCTTGCAGCACCAAAGTAGAAACAATTCAATCAGACTACTATGAGATCAAAACCTTTACGGAAAACGACATACCTGAAGCCATTTCTTTAAAAGGAAAGAAGTTTGATTTTCCCCAATTAATCAATCCCAGACATATTTTTTGGGAAGGGGATTATTTGATTGTAGCCGAAAGGGGGAATGACACATTGATGCACGTTATAGATATCAAAGAAAACAAATACATCAAAAGAATTGGCCAAAATGGATTGGGTCCAGGTGAAATAACCATGATCCACCGATTTCAAAAGGATAAGGAGAAAGGTAATTTTTGGGTATATGATGCCGAACAAAAAATATTTGCTAAATATAACCTTTACAGTAATTCCGCTCTATCCGAAATCCAATTCAAGCAATCGGAAGAATTGTTTTTGGCAATGGACATGGTATGGTCTTCTGATTCAACTTGGATGACCATTAGAGCAGACAAAGAAGAGAAATTTGTAGAGTTCAATATAAAAGGGGAAATCATCCAAACTTTTGGATCATGGGAAGGAATGCTTGACGTGAAAGATGTTCCTTACAGTGTCATCAGTTCTATACATCAAGGGGTTTTGGCCGCTGACCCGGCAAGAAAACACTTTGTAAAAGTAGGAGTAGCGAGAGATTATATCGAAATTCTTGAAAAAGAAACCGGAAAGATCATTTCAGTAAGAGGCCCAGAACAATTTGTCCCGGAATTTGAAGTACATTATTCCGGTGGATATCCATACCCACATTTTCATAAAAACTCCCCAAATTTTTACACAAGTTGCCAACCAAAGAGTAAATATATTTATACGCTGTATTTTGGAAAAGATATGGAGCTATATAAAGAAGGATTGATGGATAATAGGGTTTTAGTATTTGATTACAAAGGGAATATAATCATGGAATTTGATTTAGATCATTATTTGCTATCATTCACTATTGATGAGGAAAACCGTAAAATTTATGGTATTACTTATGACGCTGAACCCAACATAGTGGAATTTCAATTTTGAAAAATTCCTGAATTGTACTATTCTGCATATTGATAGACCCAATCAATTGGGATCTAATTCAAATCCAAAAAGTTTGACTTTATCCTCCATTTATATTAAAAACATAAATCCTTAAATCCGCAGTGCGGATTAAAAAAAAGCCGAAAAAGTGGCTGAATTTATTCAATTCAGGCTTTTCCGGCTCGTTTTTTTTTCACTTATTTAGGTGTTACCACACATCCTTGATAAGCGGTATGAAAATTACGAATTCGACAGAAAAAATCACACCTTTCGGAGGTTTTAATTTTTGTTTTTAACTCTTTCAAAAATTCAGGTCTCCCAAAACTCATTGATAATCATTTAGGAGCTAGATCCTTAAGAGGAGGGTTTTCATACAGCGACATTTTTGCCAATCATATGGCAATTTTCTTTAATGGTGGAGATTGTACTGAGGATATCAATGTTCACCTGAGAGACGCTCTGGAACAGATCCCTTCATTTTCAGTATGCAGTGCAGATACAATTTTAAGGGGAATCAAAGAGCTTGCTGTTGAAACAGAGATATTTATAAACCCTTCCAGTGGAGTGAGCCATGAATTTAATATCAATGGAAAGCTCAACAGCTTGTTGTTAAAATTAGCTTGTAAGACCGGATTACTCAAATCAGGTGTTGCTTACGACCTCGATTATGACAACACCGTCATTTCAACTGAAAAGTACGATTCAAAAAAAACATATAAACACGTCCATGGATATCAGCCAGGTGTAGCTTCCATAGCACACCCTGAATTTTCACATGCCATTCCTGTGTACGTAGAGGGCAGAAATGGCAACAGTCAGGCCAAATATTTGCAGGCTGATACGCTTACCCGCATGTTTGGGCAGCTTACCAATGAAAATATCCGTATCGGAAGGTTCAGAGCCGATTCAGCATCCTATCAGGAAGAAGTTCTCCGTGCACTGGAAACACATACCGAAAGCTTTTATATACGGGCAAACAGATGTGCCAAACTGGATAATATCCTTGGAAGTATAGCCCCTGAGAAGTGGCAGAAAATACGTTTGGGGGTACAGGAAATGGAAGTTACTGACCTATCCGACTACAAACCTTTCAGTAAAGACAGGTCTTACAGGCTGGTCATTACCAGAATCAGACGTAAAGATGAGCAAGCAGATGTGTTTAGTGGAGATGCATTTACTTACAGGGCTATTCTGACCAATGAACATACATCGTCCAATGAAGCTGTTGTAAGGTTTTATAACGCCCGGGGTGCAAGCGAACGCTTGTTTGATGTACTCAACAACGACTTTGGCTGGTCTAAGTTACCCTGTTCGTTTCTGGCAGAGAATACTTCCTTTATGCTTATGACGGCTATGTATGCCAATTTTTACACCTATATTATTGGAGAGTATTCCAGAAAAGTTGATTGGCTTAAGCCTACCGACAGGCTCAAGAAGTTTATCTTCAGATTTATCACTGTTTCAGCCAAGTGGATAAGAACGGGAAGAAGAGAAGTGCTCAAACTGTTTACGAGTAAGGATTACAAGCCTATTTTGAACTAAATTCAGGTAAAAACCCCTCAGGAGCTCAAAAAACAAAGATTTACAGGGAAGAGGTATGCCTTTTCCATTAAAATTGAGAAAAAAAACCGTCCATTTTATCCTCAAACCTAAAATCCATTGTCTCAAAACTATGAACACTCTTCAATCAAAGGGAAGAAATTCCCGAACTAGACCAAAAATGAACACAAACAAGCAGATTCAAATCTCCAAACTAAAATCCTGCGGATTTTAGGTACTAACAGTCTGGTTGAGTTCAGATTGTTAAAGATCCATTGATTCGAAAAAGTTTGAGTTTTAGCAAGTAAGTCTACTTATCGAAAATCTGCATGTAATTTGTCGATTGTGATCGAAAAAATACATGTTTATCTTCGGTTATGATCGATAATTTACTTTTGGGACATTGCCGTGTGTATTGCTATCATCAATAAATTCAATTCATTGCCATTATTTTTTGTGAATCAGCAAAAGTCCGATTAGTTTTACTTTTACGCTATGGAAAACTGGATAGATTACCTTGATACCATCATAGAACACGATATCCGATGGAATATTTATAAAACCATCGCTATCCTTTTTGTGCTTTGGCTGATCAAAAAAGGAGCTTATAAACTGATTGGTATCAAAAAAGACGCTGAGATGAAGCGTATGTACCATCAGCGTAAGACAGTACAGTACACGTTGGTATTTATCGGTCTGCTGCTTATCGGTAATATTTGGATATCTAATTTTCAGTCAATCACGACTTTTCTTGGGTTACTTTCTGCGGGTATTGCAATTGCCTTGAAAGATATTTTTGTAAACATTGCCGGGTGGATGCTTATTTATATCAAAAAGCCCTTTGATGTAGGAGATCGTATACAAATCGGGGAGTTTAAGGGTGATGTGGTGGATCTGCGGTTGAT
Source organism: Mongoliitalea lutea (assembly GCF_014652135.1). Taxonomy (GTDB): domain Bacteria; phylum Bacteroidota; class Bacteroidia; order Cytophagales; family Cyclobacteriaceae; genus Mongoliitalea; species Mongoliitalea lutea. The sequence continues at coordinate 27,192 of NZ_BMYF01000030.1, read as the reverse complement.
GCATTTCAGTATTTTAGAAGTAGGCAATTGGGTGGATGCTGAGCAAAGTACAGGCAGAATTATTCATATTCCTAATGGAAAAGTTTTTACAGATCCTCAAGCAAATTACAGTCAGGGCTTCGACTACATCTGGAATGAGCAGCATGTCAATATCAGCTTGGATTCTGATTACAAAAAAGCCCAGTCAATCCTGAAACAAATGTTGACCTCCATGTTTCAGCCAGACTTTAAAAATATTGAGGCAGCCTTGAAGCGGGCGCAAAAAGAGCATTTTATTTCTTTCAGCTTGTACACACCGACCGTCTACGCAAAGATTCACGAAAGAGGAATCCAGCTTTCTTTGCGCTATCTGTGTAACCCACGAAAAAGACGGTTTTTTGAGCAAATGATTACCGAAGGTATCTTAGACAATTTTAAGACAGAGCCTTCTATTCGGATTATTTATCCGACTACCTCTATTATTCTTGACCCTAGAGAAGGACCAACTCCATAGGGACAAGCCTTTCCATAGCTTGGCAGATGAAGGATTTCCACCCTCAGTCTGAAAAAAAAATTAAAAAAAATCACACTCCTTTTTGAACTATGAGTTTTTTCTTTCATATTAGTGTCATAATATACTAAGACAGTAAAACAATTTTTATGTACACGATTCAAAATCTTTCATTCAGTTACCACAAAAGACGCCCCTTGCTGCAAGGGGTTACGCTTCAGCCAGAGGCTGGACAGGTGGTAGGCTTATTGGGTAAAAATGGTACAGGGAAGTCTTCTCTGTTGCGATTGATGGCAGGGCTGCTTTGTCCAAAACAAGGGGTACTTCAGTTTGACGGGGAAAATGTCTTTAATAGAAATCCTGAAATTTTGGCCCAACTTTTTTTCTTACCTGAGGAATTTGATTTTCCGCCTAGTTTGAAAGTAGCGGTTTATTTTAAAGCTTTGGCTGATTTTTATCCTGCCTTTGATTGGGCAGCTTTTGAGCGATATGCACAAGAATTTGAAGTAGAAACACATCGGCAGTTTGGTAGTCTTTCTTTTGGTCAGCGGAAAAAATCGCTCATAGCTTTTGCCTTGGCTTCCAATTGCAAGGTGATTTTGATGGATGAACCTACCAATGGTTTGGATATACCTGCCAAAGCTACATTTAGAAAATTGGTAGCAGGAGCGATGAGTGAGGAACAATTGATGGTTATCAGTACCCATCAGGTGCGGGATTTGGAAAAGTTGATTGATCATCTATGGATCATCGACCAAGGTCAGCTAAAATTGGATGCTTCGGTTGCAGATTTAGAGGAACAGTTTGAGTTTGCCTTTGCAAGTTCACTACCCGCGGATGCGATTTATCATGAAGCACAATTAGGGACAAACTTTTACATTGCTCCCCGAGCGCCTGGAAAAACACCCACTTCAGTCAACCTGGAATTGTTATTCAATGCAACCATCCTTGGGAAACTATCTTATTCATCTACCGCTAACCTTCAGAACTTATGAAAAAATATTTTGATTGGAATCGATTTATCCGTTTAGCAAGGTTCGATTATGAGCAACGGAAGTGGTTTTATTGGGGGCATATACCCTTAATTTTTGCGTTGGTTAGTTTGGTGCATTTGGTGAGTTGGAATGTGTTGCAAAGTGATCTTGGTAAGTTATCAGGAGATGGATTTGCACCTGTCTTTTTCTTAGGATTTATTATTGCAACACTAATGATTTCAGGTAGCAGCTTCAGTGAATTTTATAAAAAAGAAGCTTCTCAAAATTATCTCATGATTCCGTCTTCAAGTCTTGAGAAGTACTTATTAAAAATTCTTGTTGGAGTATTGCCCGTCGTTTTATTATATCCGATTGTATATAACTTGGCCGTAGATTTTTCTGTTTGGGCTACCATTCAATTTCAGAAATATGCTTTTGGAAAGTTGGTTGAAGTCGGTACTGATCCAAAGGTAGTGGAGCTTTCCATCCAATTAAAGTCAACGATTACTACACCTTGGTGGTCGCAAATGACAATTTTCGCAACTTGGTTATTTTTACCAGTATACTTGTTTTTGTCCGGACTTCTTTTCCCAAAGCGTAACAGGATTTATGCATTTTTGACACTACTAGCTCTATGGTTTGTCATTGCCACATTTATGGGATTGATTTCATCCATAGTGCAGGTTCCCTTGCCTTTTTTGATTTCACCATTTATCCTTACAGTAGAGGAAATCAGCATTAGTGATGTTTTCCCACCAAGTATTTCGGGGCCAATGTTAGTGGGAATGATATTTTTCTGGCTTTCTATTCCAACAATGTTGCTTTTGTCCTATTTCAAACTCAAAGAAAAGGAGGTCTAGGATGGAGTTTAGCGAACATAAAAACATCTTCCTTCAGATAGGAGATTGGGTTTACGAACAGATTCTCGATGGGCGATTGCAGCCGGGAGATAAGTTGCCTTCCGTACGAGAGTTGGCGGTGGAACTGGAAGTTAATCGCAATACTGCCATGCGAACCTATCAAGTATTAGAAAAGCAAGGAGTCTTGGAAAATAAACGAGGTATTGGTTTCTACGTGTCAGATACCGCACCCAAGGTAATTTTGAATAGACAAAAAAAGGAGTTTTTTGCAGAAGAACTCCCATTGTTGATCCAAAAAGTGAAGCTATTAAAGCTTACGAGCGAAGACCTTCAAGAATTGATTCTTACCATTCAACAAAACGACTATGAAAACTAGCACACGAATCATAATCATTTATTTTGCTGCGTTCTTCCTAATTTTAGGAGGTAGCTTGTTTTACAATGCATACAAGATAAAACAATTACCTCCCAAAGCCATGGAAGACCTAAATATCAGATTTAAATTTGAATTTAATGAAACAGTTGGTGTTGAAGTGGATGGTGATGTATCCATCCCTGATACTACCGACAATATGTTTGTCTCTCCTGATGGAGATGTTTCGATGCCCTCAGTATCGAGTAAACCAACTAAAAATCCTGATTCTTCCGAAAATTAAATAGGATTGGTAATCGAACTTTTCCAAAGTTTCAAACTTTGGAAAAGTTTCCATTCTATCTTTTGCTTCTCAAACCTAGTTCTCAATTCACTGATAAAGGAATTGCCTCCATCCATCAGATATCGAGTAGATTTTTTTAAGTTTTGTGCTAACTTTCTTTCCTCTAATGCTGATTTCTATGAAAAGAATTCTACTCTCCTTTGTCCTTATCTGTTGTTTGCAGGGTGCTTCTGCTACTGAACTGTATCAGCTCATCAGTAGCTATCAAGCCGATGTCAGTGCACTGAACCGAAAGTACACGAATCAATATTCAGATGAATATTTTCAACGTTTCGATAAACTCTATTCCGATTGGTTGAAGGTATTGGAAGGCTTGCCTTATGATAGCTACTCCTTAGATGGGAAATTGGATTATCAGTTGCTTAAAAATCATTTAGAAAAGCAGCAATATTTTCATCGTGCCAATTACGATGAATTTAAATCCATCGCGTCCGTGGTAGCTTTTGCAAAACCCTTGGAAGTATTTTATCAGCAACGAAGAGCAGCTATCAAACCATCTTCCCAAGAATTGGCAGGGACTTTTGCTTCTGTAGAAAAGGACGTGAAAAAAACTTGGGAACAAGCAAAGAAATCCAAACCTTATACTTCTTGGCAGCAAGCAGAGTTAGCTGCTGCAGCGGTGGAATCCCTCAGACGTACGGTGGAGGAAGCATACAATTTTTATTTCGACTATGATCCGGAATTTACCTGGTGGATGAAAAAGCCCATGGAAAACATGAATCAGGTGTTGAAGGGGTACAGTGCATTTCTCAAAAATCACTTTGAAAATACTATTGTCAAAGATGATGGTTCGGGGATTATAGGCAAGCCCATTGGAAAGGTTAATATCGAAAAGGAATTGCAGTACAACATGATTCCTTACACTGCGGAAGAATTGATCAAGGAAGGAGAAAAGCAGTACGCTTGGTGCGAGGCGGAGATGATCAAAGCTTCTGAGGAATTAGGCTTTGGGAAAGACTGGAAAAAAGCCTTGGAACATGTGAAAAATCTGTATGTGCCTGCGGGTGTGTGGCCTGGCATGGTGGTAGAAATGGCCGATGAGGCGATCGAGTTTATGGAGAAATACGATTTGCTGACGGTACCAGCCATGGCCAAGGAAACCTGGAGAACAACGATGATGTCCGCCGAGCGTCAAAAAGTTAGCCCTTTCTTCTTAGGAGGTGAAACAATCATCATTTCTTATCCTACTTCCGAAATGTCCCATGAAGATAAAATGATGAGTATGCGTGGCAATAATCCTCATTTTTCTCGAGCAGTGGTACATCACGAATTGATTCCAGGGCACCACTTGCAGCAATTTATGAATCAGCGGCACTTCCCTCACAGACGCTTGTTCAACACCCCATTTTGGGTAGAAGGATGGACCTTGTATTGGGAATTCAACTTATGGGACAAGGATTTTCCTCGCAATGCGGAAGACAGAATCGGAATGTTATTTTGGCGAATGCACCGGGCAGCCCGTATCATTTTCTCCCTCAATTATCACCTCAACCGCTGGACCCCACAGCAATGCATAGATTTCTTAGTAGATAAGGTTGGTCATGAGCGCGCCAATGCAGAGGCAGAAGTCCGTCGTTCTTTTGAAGGGAGCTATGGTCCTTTGTACCAATTAGCCTATATGATTGGAGGTTTGCAAGTGTATAGCTTGCGTCAGGAGCTAGTAGAAGGAGGAAAAATGTCCGAAAAAGAATTCCATGACTTTTTCATCACCCAAAACTACACGCCAATAGAATTGCTCAGGGCACGCATGCATGGGGATATTCCGAGGAATTTTAAGAGTGGGTGGAGGTTTTTGGATTGAGGGGAATAAATTTAGAACAATACCACATACGCTGATTTTATAATTTAATCCAACATGTGTCAGCATTTCCTTCAATACCTAACTCTCTAAAAACCAATTCCCAATCACCTCTACCTCAACAAAAAAAGACCTTCGAGATTCTAAAAATCTCAAAGGTCTTTTTTTCCACTCAAAACCAATTTCCTTTCTTAATTAATCACTTTATGAAATCGAAGTCCCTCTAGTACTACAACCTATCTATCTCATCCTTCTTCCCCTTTTTCATCTAATTCATCTATCTTACACAAAAGCAAAGAAGACCAGCCAAGTTATAATCAACACCGGCAATAAGATTGGTATAGAGAATCGGATGATATATCCAAAGAAGGAAGGCATCTTGATACCACTTTGCTCGGCAATAGATTTCACCATAAAATTAGGTCCATTACCGATGTAGGTCATNTATCCATCCATCGCAAAAGCACGTACTTGTTCGATATTAGATATGTCTCCTCCTTGGGAAGCCATTGCGGCAGCTAAGAAATTCAAGTAAGTAGGTGCATTGTCAAGAAATCCAGACAAAATACCTGTTCCCCAATACAAGGTATTGTGCGTAATCAAGGCGGCCCCCTCTGGAGACTTTGCAAAGTTGCCGACCAGTTCTAACGCAGGCATCATTGTACCAAAAATACCCACAAAAATAAACGCTACCTCGCGGATAGGTTCAAAATTGAACTCATTCCCTTTGATAGCTTTTTGATCAGCAAATTTATAGGAAAGGTAGGCTACCGAAAGCATAATAATTTCCCTGATAAACGAAAACTTCTGCCCATCATAATGAATGGCAGGTACCCAATCCAATACATTTGGGTCCAGGAAAACGGACAAGATAACGATCAATAACCAAAGGAAATTTTTGGAACCAATAAGGGCGAATTTATTTGTGTAGGTTACAGGCTCTAAATCTTCTTCTCCCGCTTTTCCGAACTTTTTATCCACGAAATAGAAAATCACTGAAAGTATTGCTAAAGCTAAAACCCAAGGGATGATATTATGCTCCAAGGTCCAGAAGAAAGGTACACCTTTTAAAAACCCTAAGAACAAAGGAGGATCACCAATCGGAGTCAAGGAACCACCCACATTACTCACCATAAAGATGAAGAAAATGATATGGTATGGTTGAATATTTCCCCCATTCAAACGGATAAAAGGTCTAATCAGCAACATAGAAGCGCCTGTAGTACCAATCAAGTTTGAAATAATTGCACCGATAACCAGCAAAATTACATTTGCAGCAGGAGTTGCTTTTTTATCAATTTCTATCAAAATTCCTCCTGAGGCTATATACAGGGATGCCAATAACGCAATGAACTGCACATACTCCGCAAGTGCATGAACGGGTCCATGGGTATTATGCAAAACGAACAGGTAGTACACTATCACCACTGTAGCAAGCCCTACAGCTACTTTAGGGTAATTATGATGCCAGAAATGCTCATAAAAGAGCGGACCCGTGGCAATCATCAATAATAAAGCTACAAAAGGTATTACCAACCAAACCGGCGCAGGTGGATGATCTCCATGAGAATCGTGGCCTTCCTCTGGAGAAAGGTTGTGCAATCCAGGCAAATTATATCCTGAGGAGCCTTCCGATGGTTCTGCAATCGTGTCAGGGGCAACAGGTAATTCAGATGTATTTTCTTGGGCTAGGCTGATTTCAGGAACTGAGAAAAACAATACTCCTGTAAACAGCGCAAAAAGCAAAATAAAATTCTTCATTCAGTTGATATTAAGCAGTTCTTCTAGGTTTATGGGTATTTTTCAAAATGTATTGAAAAGTCCAATATACTATTTTTTGGGACTTATAGCTCGCTAAACTACTTAATTTGATTGAAATCCCCTAATAAGAAGGCATCCTCCCGTGTAGATTTAATTTAAAAATAACCCAACGGGAGGATGACTGGTAGAAAACTTATATCAACTCTTTCAAGGCTATCTCAAAAGAGGTTTGTGCAATTCTTGTTTTGGAAGGGTTGGTATCGAATGTACGTTGCATAGCTTTTTTGATGGTGCTGCTGACATCTTCAAAAATAGCCTGATCGGTTAATTCTGCATCATCACTCATCAGGTAAGCAAATACGCGGGCCATCCCACAGTTGGCAATGAAGTCTGGGATTACAGCAATTTTTTCGTCTGTCCACACTCCTGTTGGACCAAAGAAAATCTCTGGATCTGCAAATGGTACATTGGCTCCACAGGATATTACTTCTAGACCTGTTTCTACCATGGTTTCAGCCTGGGCTCGGGTAATTAAGCGGGATGCTGCCGCTGGTATGAAAATCTCAGCTGGTAAGGACCAGATTTTCTCATTGATCTCATCAAAAGGAATCAGGTTATCCGCTACCAGTGTATTTCCTTTTCTCTGAATGAATAATTCGCGGATTTCATCTAATGAAAAACCATCCTCTTTGACCAAACCACCAACTCTATCGATGATTCCTACGATTTTTACGCCTTCTACTGCTAAAAAGCAAGCGGCTGCAGCGCCTACATTCCCCCAACCTTGGATAATAGCTCTTTTACCTGAAAGCTGTCCTCCCCAAATATCATAGTAGTGTTTCACTGCTTCTGCTACCCCATAACCTGTGATCATATCGGCTACAGTGTACTTTTTAGGTCCATTGGGTGTGAACTGAGGGTCTTCCAGAACTTTGGAAACGCCTTGCCTCAATTGGCCTATTTTTCTGATTTTTTGCGGTTCTGTAGCGTTGAAGTGCCCGTTGACGATGCCTTCTTGTGGATGCCAAAGTCCATACGATTCGGTGATAGGAATTACTTCGTGGATTTCATCGACATTCAGATCACCACCGGTGCCATAGTAGTTTTTCAACAAAGGCATCACCGCTTTATACCAGCGTTTCAACACTTCATCTTTGCGTGGATCATTTGGGTCAAAATTGATACCTGACTTGGCGCCACCAATAGCAGGACCAGATACGGTGAATTTTACTTCCATGGTTTTGGCCAAGGACTCCACTTCTCGTTTATCCAAGCCTTTACGCATGCGGGTACCACCTCCGGCAGCTCCACCTCTTAGGGAATTGATGACTACCCAACCTTCTGCTTCTGTTTCGCTATCGCTCCATTCAAAAACAATCTCAGGCTGTTTATTCTCAAACTTCTTCAGTAAATCTTTCATGTTATTTGGGTTTATTGGCCGCAAAAATAGAAATATTTGGCGACTTCAGATAAGCCAACGGAAAAAACAGAAAGGAGTTCAATAGCCTAGGCTCTATTTAAGCTAAAATCTGAAAGTGGGCTAGTAGGAAAATACTTAGTTTATTGTTTTTTGAAAGTGTAAACTTTGAATTGTAAAGAGTTTTCGTCAAGAGATTAAAAGCCCCCCACAAGAATCCCTATCTGCCCCTGTCACAGAAGCCAAGGTATTTGTTTCATTTCTCAAACGAAGCACTCCCAAGAATGCAAAGATCAGCGCTTCTTTAAATTGGATAACTTGCTCACCAATGGGGAGAATCTGTGCTTTATCAAGGAGCATCGCTTCTAAGCGCTCTACAAAATACCGATTGAATGCTCCTCCTCCAGTCAGAATAACACTTGCTTTTCTTGCTTCTTTTGCTTCAATACATTCGGCAATTTGAATGGCGTAGTGCTCTACTAGTGTGTGGAGGATATTGGGTACTTTTTCTCCCGAATCTATGCAGTCGAAAAAAGAAGCTAAATCTTCACGGCCTAGAGACTTCGCACCAGATTTTTTGTAAAAACGATGTTTATTCAATGCTTTCAGAAGTTTGGGGATCAGCTTGCCGCTTTTGGCCAAGGATCCATTGGCATCATAGGGCATTTTTTTCTTTTGGGCAAAATGGTTGAGTAGGAGGTTAAATGGACAGATATCAAAGGCCGCTCGCTGACCAGCTTGCTGCATGCTGATGTTGGCGATGCCTCCCAGATTGATGCAATAATCAAACTCTCCAAAAAGTAACTGATCGCCTATGGGAACAAGGGGAGCCCCTTGTCCACCCAACTGTATATCCAGCATCCGAAAATCATTGATTACAGGCAATCCACAGGCTACATGTAGGGACCAAGCATTGCCTATTTGAAGACTAAGCTTCTTCTTGGGTTGATGGAACACGGTATGTCCATGCGATGCCACCGCTTGTGGTTGTAAGCTATGCCTTTCACAAAACACTTTTACCTGCTCTCCCATCCAGCGTCCAAACTCCACATCTAACAATGATAACTCCAAGCCTGATAATTCATGGCTTTTCACCAGCCGTTTTGCCAACTTTTTTGGAAAAGGGATGGTTTCAGCATAGGGGATTTCGTAGGTCCAGCTATCCTTCGAATGAAACCTGGAAAATGCAATATCCAGTCCATCTCCCGAAGTGCCGGACATGAGTCCTATCATCTCATAAGTTTGCATAGCCTGTGTGGTTAAAATATGTTAAATCTAGGGGTGTAAAGTTAATTTTAATTTAGCCAAAATAAAGCTTTAGTGAATTTATCTACCTTTAAATTCTGTAAGTGCAGGTATGAGACAATTGATTGTAGATATAGGTAATTCCCGTATCAAAGTAGGTAGGTTTGATGGAAAGGATTTGTTGGAAGAGGTCTCCTTTTCTGACTTGGAAGCCTTGAGAATTTATGCGGTACAAGAAGCGATGGATGCCTGTATCATCTCCTCTGTGAGGTACGATGAGCCAACTTTGCGAAATGCATTAGGGTTTGATTTTCATTATTTGACCATCAACTCTCAGTTGCCTTTTCACAACAAGTATGGGACTCCGCATACCTTAGGAGTGGATAGGAAAGCGGCTTTGGCAGGCGCTAGAGCGTTTTTTCCTAAAGGTCCTGTTTTAGTGATAGATTTGGGAAGTTGCATTACCTATGATCTATTAGACGCAAGCGACACCTTCACTGGAGGGAGTATCAGCCCTGGTCTATCAATGCGTTTTCGGGCCATGCATCAGCAGACAGCAAGATTGCCTTTGACTGCTTTAGAAAAAGAGCAGCAGCCCTCATTAGTAGGGACCGACACGGTAGCCTGTATGCAGAGTGGTGTGTACTATGGTATCCTTTATGAAATGGAAGGATTTATTCGGCAGTATGCGTTGCGCTACCCCGATTTGAAAGTTATTATTTGTGGAGGAGATTCATTTTTTTTTGAAACCTTGACAAAAGACCACATATTTGTAATCCCTAATTTGGTTCTGTATGGACTGAATAGAATTCTGATTGATAATGTCAATTTATAAAAGACTAAGTTTTATCGGTGCTATATGCACTTTCTTCATATTTTCTGAGATTCAAGCACAATCCAGTGTTTCCGCGTACAGTTCCCTCGGAATTGGTGACTTTAATAACAATGGCTTAACCCAAAATCAAGCCATGGGAGGTCTAGGAATCAGTTTTGGAACAGGCTGGGGTCTTAATTATATGAACCCTGCCCTTGCAACCAGAAATACCATTTTCAATTTTCAAGCTGCACTAAATTACCAACGAGTTGATTTGGCAACTGAAAATGAGCGGGAATTTGTTGATGGTGGAGGTCTATCTTATGTGGGAATGTCCCTGCCTATCAAACCTGGCAAATCTGCATTGGGGCTAGGTATTAACCAAATCACCACTGTAAACTACAATATAATAGTCAATGGTCAGGTTGCTAACTCTGATTTGACCTCATTGAATAGAATTGATGGTTCGGGAGGTGTTTCAGAGGCGTATTTAGCATATAGTCTCATGCCAGTAAAAAATCTTTCTTTAGGTGTGCATGGTTCTTACTTGTTTGGATCCACCATTCGGACCAACAATTTATCGTTATTAAATGAAGATGGAGAACCCATTGGTAATTCTTCTGAATATTTCGAGCGATTTACGGTCACTGATGTGACTTATAAGTTGGGTGCTCATTATTTTTTCAAAATGGGAGAAAAATCTAACCTACACCTGGGTGCCATTTATCAGGCCTTTGGAAATATTAATGGAAGAGAATTTGCGAAAGTTGCAGATTTTGGCCAAGCTAGCAGGCCGGATACAGATGGAGAAATACTCTCAGATAATATTCGTGGATCTGTTTATGTGCCGCAAAACGTTGGTTTTGGGATCACATATGAGCGAATCAATCGGATGATTGTGGGCTTGGAAGGTCAATTCCAAGAGTTTAGCAGATACCGCGATTTCAATGGAAATGAAACAGATTTGACTGATTCTTACAGAATTGCTTTAGGTTCCCAAATCACTCCCGATTTTGGTTCTATGGACAATTTTCTGAAAAGAATCACTTACCGATTTGGCGTAGAATATAAGCAGACCCCATATGTGGTGGCACAAACGAATATCACGGATATTGGCATCAATTTTGGAGGTACTATACCGATGAACAGTTTGTCTATGATGAATTTTGCGATTCGTCTGGGACAACGGGGTACAACCTCAAATGGACTAATCCGTGAAAATTATGCAGGATTTAGTTTGGGGTTCTCGCTTAACGACAATACTTGGTTCTATAAAAGAGTTTACGACTAAAATTAAACAGATATGAAAGCGAAAAGTGTACTTGCCGGTTTACTGTTCTTTGTAACAGTTGGGATGGTCCAAGCGCAACAAGGTTGGAACTGGCCATCAGACGCTGCCATGGAGGCAAAAGCTAGGGAGCTCAATGCTGCCTATGTGGATTACATGAAGTCTGAGCAGTTTGTTGAGGCTACAAAAGGGTTGAACTGGCTTTTAGTCAATGTTCCTGATCTAAATGAGTCAATTTACATCAATGGAGCTACTGTCTACAATGGTGCATCCACTCAGGTAACTGATGAGGCTCAGAAGAGAGTTTATCAAGACTCCGTAATGACTATTTATGATTTGAGAAGAGAAAAGTTCAATAACGAAGGCTCTTGGATTGAGAATAAAGCATACTATGCCTATCAATACTACTTGAATGACAGAACAAGATTAGTTGATATAGTAAACGCATTTGATAGAGCTATGGAGGTTAATGGTAAATTGAATACGCCTGGTTTAACAGCTGCGTTTTTCAATGCCGTTTATCGACATAATGCATACAATAAAGCATTTACGAAAGATGAATTAATGGCTCGCTATGAGGCATTAAGTTCCATATTAAACGAAGCAGAAGCAAACGGTACTGATGTTTCTGTTCCTAGAAGTTCATTAGAGCAATTGGTTGTTGTGATGGAGTTGATCGATTGTGATTTCATCGAAAACAATTTAGGACCTAAGCTTGCAGCGAACCCTTCAGATATGGATTTAGCTAATAAAGTATTCCAATATGCTGTACAATATAAGTGTACCAATACTGCTGCTTTTAATCAAGCATTGGATATTGTGGATGAAATGAACCCAAGCTTTGCAACTGCACAGGTAAGGGCTATGAAAATGATCCAAGCTAGAGACTATGAAAAAGCGATTCCAATCCTAGAGAAAGCATTGAACTTGGCGGAGAAATCAGAACAAAAAGCGGAAATTCTTTTTGATATGGCTAAAGCTAAAGGTCAGCTTGGAAACAAGTCTGCTGCAAGAGCACATGCTTTGGAAGCTGCCCGTACTGATGAGTCTAAGGCCAAAGATGCTTACAACTTGGTTGCTCAGTTGATTATGGGTTCTTTCAACGATTGTAGAAAGAACGTATCAAGAGCTGAAGACCAAGCCTTATTCATCGCAGCTTATAACTACTACCAAAGAGCTGGAAATAGTGAGGGAATGAGAGATGCAAAAGCACGCTTCCCTTCTAAAGAAGAGCTATTTACAGAGGGTAAGCAAGCTGGTCAAACAATTACTGTAGGTTGTTGGGTTGGTGAAACTGTTACTCTAGCTACAAGAGACTAAATTATCCATTTGAAATAATAGAAAGGCAGCTCAAGGGCTGCCTTTTTTGATGTACTTGAAAAAGCTTTCGTATCTTTGTAAAGTAATGAGTCGAATCACTAGCATTTATTTACTTCTGATAAGCTTTATCTTACTTCTAAGCTCCTGTAAGGACGAAGTAGATCCATCCATGTTTGAAATCTATACAGGTCCCGTAAGTATTGGCTATGATGTCAACCTTTATCATAGTGATTCAGCAATCGTCCGAATTCATTTGAAAGCCAAAAAGCAGTTGGAATTCGAAACAGGGGATTATGAGTTTCCGGAGGGTATTGACATCACCTTCTTTGATGAAGAAGGAATAGTGACCACAACCATCAGGGCCGATAAGGGCTATTATATCCGTAAAGACCATTTGTATAGAGGAGAAGGAGATGTGCAGGTTAAAAACTTGGAAAAAGAACAAAGCCTTGCTTCTGAAGAGCTGTTTTGGGATCCCAACGCCAAGAAAATCTATACAGAGAAATTTGTTACGGTAACAGATAAAAAATCAATTATCAAAGGAACAGGCTTAGAAGCCGACGAAGGCTTCAATGAATACAAAATTTATAAGCCTTTTGACAGTAGGATGATTATACCTGGAGAAAACTGAGGACATGAAATTACTTGATTTTATTTTATTATCATTGACTGCTGCCATGGTTATCATTGGTACTCATTTAACTATCACGGTTGGTGTCACAGCCTCCTATCCGGTATTTATGTTTGCGGTAGCTATGCTTTTCTGGTTTCAGTACCGAAAAAATCATGTAATTAAAGCAGACAATGAAAAGCCTCCTGTGAAATCTTCCAAATCAAAGAAAAAAAGGTGATGGAAAGTACCTACTTAGTGTATGTGATATTTACTTTGTTATTTTCTGCATTGTTTTCAGGGATTGAAATTGCTTTTATATCAGCCAACAAACTGCAGATAGAGTTAGAAAACAAGCAGGGTGTTTTGTCTGGAAAAATACTTTCTTCTTTCCTACAAAAGCCGGGGCAATTTATTGGTACCACATTAATTGGGAATACAGTTGCGTTGGTGCTTTATGGTATTTTTATGGCCTATTTGTTGGAGCCTTGGATTTGGAATGTTCTCCCTCCTGCTTTTCAAAATCAAGGGACAGTTCTGATTCTGCAAACAATCATTTCCACCTTAGTCGTGTTGGTAACTGCTGAGTTTATGCCTAAAAGCATTTTTATGTTAAATCCCAATAACATGCTCTCAGTTTTCGCCTTGCCTTTTGCGGTTATTTACTATTTGTTTTACCCAGTGGTGTGGTTTGTTGTGGGTTTATCAAGATTTTTCATTACCAAAGTATTGCAATTGGAGTACAATGAAGATAAGCCTGTTTTTAAGGTTACAGATCTGAATAGTTTTATCAAAAACAATCTCATGCATGCTAAAAAAGAGCATAAAGTAGAGATTGATACCAAAATTTTAGATAACGCTGTTGAATTCAAGACGATTAAGGTACGGGAGTGCATGGTGCCACGTACGGATATAGTGGCAGTTGACATTGAAGATTCCATTGAGGAATTGAAGCAGGTATTTGGAGAGAGTGGGCATTCTAAGATCATTATTTACCGAGAAAGTATCGATGACGTGATTGGCTATTGCCATCAGCTAGAGCTTTTCAAAAAGCCCAAAAACATTGAAGATATCCTTACTCCGATTATTATCGTTCCCGAATCAGCATTGGCCAATGAGTTGATGATTCAATTTATTAAAGAGCGTAAAAGCTTGGCCTTGGTAGTTGATGAATTTGGGGGTACGAGTGGGATTGTCAGCATGGAGGATATTATTGAAGAAATATTCGGTGAGATTCAGGATGAGTACGACTCTGATGATTTGATCGAGCAGCAGATCGGAGAACATGAATACTTATTCAGTGCCCGGCATGAAATAGATTATCTCAATGAAAAATATGCTTGGGAGTTGCCTTATGGTGACTTTGAAACGCTTGCGGGATTTTTACTCTCATTGACAGAGGATATTCCGCAAAAAGGTCAATCAATTATCTATCAAAATTTTATTTTCACAATCGTCGCAAAGTTGGATCATCGTATAGAAACCGTAAAAATCAAGGTACAATCCTGAGATAATCAGAATAAGTGATTTATTGACAGGCATATTATTTTGAATTTAGCGGTAGATGTAATTATTTTGCGGCACTTCAAATAAAACCATAAGAATGGCATTAATTAAAACAATCAGACAGAGAACAGGTCTTGCAATCGGTGTAATTGCAGTGGGTTTAATGTTTTTCATCGTGGGTGGTGATATCTTAAGTCCAAACTCCACCATTTTGGGTGGCAGTGCAAATAAAGTGGGAGAGATTGCAGGTGAGACTATTTCATACGAAGAATACGTTCGTAAAATCGATGAAATCAGATTTTCTTTTCAGCAAAATACCGGAAGAAACCCTTCCGAAAATGAACTCTTCTCCATCAGAGAGCAAGCATGGCAGGCACTTATCGTAGATAAAGTGTTTGACAAACAATATGCAGCCTTGGGCTTGACGGTTTCCGATGCGGAACTTGTAGACATGGTTCAAGGTAAAAATATCATTGCAGAGTTAAGACAGCAATTGGTTAATCCGACTACTGGAGAATTCGATAGAGAGCAATTAATTTCTTTCTTACAGCAATTGGATCAAGCGGGTCCGGAGCAAAGAGCTTTCTGGGCACAGCAAGAGCAATTGTTTGCTAAGTCTCGCTTACGATTGAAGTATGACAACTTGTTGGCTACCTCTGAGTATGCGACCAAGGCTGAAGGAAGAATGGAACACAAAATGGGCAATACATTCGCAGATGTTGATCACTTGTTTATTCCGTTTTATGCCATTTCGGATACAGCGGTGAAAGTTTCAGATGCAGAATTGAAGGCATATATCTCCAAAAACAAGGAGAAATTCAAAGTATCCAATGCGGTTGATTTGGATTATGTGGCTTTTGATATCCTTCCTAGTGGTGAGGATTCATTGGCAGTGATTACTGAGATCAGAGAATTGACTGAACAGTTAAGGACAAGTACTATGGACTCTGTATTCGCTTTGAGAAATACAGAAGGTGCTAGAGGCTTTACTACTTTCAGACCTGGCGATGACTTACCTGCTACCTTGACTTCCAATGTGGAATCATTTGAAGTGGGCGAAACCTATGGTCCATTCCTGACTAATCGTTCATCTTACATTACGCATAAAATCACTGCTCAGTACGATGGTACACCTCGTATGAGAGCGAGACATATCTTGTTCAGCACTGATGGTTTATCGGAGGATGGTAAAGCTGAGGTACGTGCTAATGCCCAAAACGTATTGAAAGAAATTCAGGACGGCTTAGCTTTTGCGACTGCTGCTGCACAATATGGCCAAGATGGTACTGCTCAAAGAGGTGGTGACTTAGGCTGGTTTGCTAAAGAAGACTTCGTAGAAGAGTTTGCTGATGTTACGTATGCAGTTCGTAATACAGGGTTAATCAACCGTTTGGTAGAAACTGAATATGGTTACCATATCATTGATGTAACTGAATTACCTAAGTCTACGCATTATAAAATTGCTACCATCGAATTGGAATTAGGACCAAGCGATGCTACCCGCAATGAAGCGTTTAGAAAGGCAGATTTGTTTGCTGCAAATTCTTCCAATAGCAAAGCATTTGTTGACAATGCTACCAAAGAAGGATATAGAGTGGTACAGGCTAACAATGTTGATGCTTTTGCAAGAAACTTGAACAACATGCAGAATGCTCGTGAAATCATCCGTTGGGCATTCAATGATGCTTCTGTAGGAAGAGTTTCTTCTGTATTTGAATTGGATAACTCATACATTGTTGCTTCTTTAAGAGCAAAATATGAAGAAGGTACAGCAAGCTTAGATCAAGTAAGGGCTGAGGTGTTGATGCAGGTAAGAAACGAGAAAAAAGCAGAAATGATTGCTTCTAAGTTAGCAGGTAAAACCTCTTTGGAGGATATGCTAGCTGTGTTCCCTGATGCAGGTTCGTTGGATAATACGCCTGACCTTCGATTGAGTTCGTCTGTATTGCCAGGAATTGGTTTTGCTCCTAAGGCTATTGGTGCTGCATTTGGATTGAAGAATTCAGGTGATATTTCCAAGCCAATTCATGAAGATGTGGGTGTGATTGTATTGAAATTAAATGCCATCACTCCAGCTGCTGAAGTTGCAGACTTTACATCTTTCCAACGTCAATTGGCGCAGAATGCTTCTCAAAGAACTGCCTACATGATCATGATGGCTTTGGAAGACTTAGCCAATGTGAAAGACTATCGATATAAATTCTTTTAATTAGAGTTTATTCCCCATAGAAACCCAGAGAATCATTCTCTGGGTTTTTTTGTATTAGGTACTTTTCCATATTATATTTGGTTGGACCAATCAATCAAGACGCTATGAATTGGAAAGGAGTATTTCCTGCTGTAACAACCAAGTTCCACCAAGATGGGAGTTTGGACATGCCTATATTTTTTAAAAATCTCGATGCCCAGTTATCGGCCGGTGTACATGGGATTATTTTAGGAGGAACACTGGGAGAATCTTCAGTATTATCTTTCGATGAGAAAATCCTGTTGACAAAGGAAGCTGTTGCATACGTTTCTGGTAAGGTTCCGGTGATTTTGAATATAGCAGAGGGAGCGACTAAGGATGCTGTTTTTTGGGCAGAGAAAGCGAAGGAATTGGGAGCATCTGGATTGATGCTACTCCCGCCGATGCGCTATGCTGCTGATCATCGGGAAGTGGTGACGTATTTTAAGGCAGTAGCAGACAGCAGTGATTTGCCTATCATGATTTATAATAATCCAGTTGACTATAAGACGTTGGTTACTATAGGCATGTTTGAAAAACTGGCAGAAGTCAGTTCAATTCAAGCGATCAAAGAATCTACACGGGATATCTCCAATGTGACCCGTATGCGTAATCGTTTTGGAGATCGTTTTAAGCTTCTCTGTGGGGTAGATACCTTGGCGATGGAGGAATTGGTCATGGGAGCAGATGGTTGGGTAGCAGGACTTGTTTGTGCATTCCCTAAGGAAACGGTGGCCATTTACAATTTAATCCAAGAAGGTAAGTACGCGGAAGCTTTAGCGATATATCGTTGGTTTTTGCCTTTGCTGGAATTGGATATTCATCCCAAATTAGTTCAATATATAAAACTCGCCGAACAAATGACTGGCATTGGCACAGAATGGGTTCGAGCTCCTCGGTTAACTCTAATAGGTGAAGAACGCATGCATGTGGAACAAGTAGTGAAGAGGGGATTGGAGAATAGACCGGTTTTATAGAGGAGAGAAGCGAGATTCGAGAGTTTAGACTCTAGACAAATTAAGAATCAAGAATCAAGAATCAAAAAGTTAATTTAAGAGATCTGAAACTTTTCCAAAGTTTAGAATTTTGGAAAAGTTGTCGCTCTTACACTTCATACTGGCCTCGACTCCGCTCAGTCACCAATTGCTGTAGATGTACCAAGTACCAATTACAAAGTACCAAGTAGGTACTCTCGTAGTGAAAACACGAATAGGTAGTCTGCGACTTACGAAACCGTTGTTGTCGACTGTTGATCGTCGACTTCCCACTACTAATCACTTAATCAACCAATCACTAATCACTACCCACTGCTCACTTCATCCTTTCTTCTTATAATTCCCCTGAGTTTTTAGCTGGTTTCGGTTTCTTTTAGCTTTGGAGTTTTTGTTGCCTCGGGGAGCTTTGGCCTGGGGATTGGATTTTGGACGGGCTTTTTTCTCGTGAAAGGCACCCTTGTAATCTGGATTTTCTTTCTTTTTCTGTCCGTCAATTTCCCGTGCATAGGCCTGTTTTTCTTCAAAAGGAGTTTCTGGGATTTTGACCTCAGCAGGAATTTGAATAGCAGGGACTTCCATACGGATGATTTCCTCGATTTTTTGAAAATGAAACTCTTCCGCTGGATTGACAAAAGTAATCGCAAAACCGTCATTTTCTGCCCGGCCTGTTCTTCCGATACGGTGTACGTAATCTTCGTAAATCAATGGAACGTCAAAATTAATCACATGACTGACCATGGATATATCAAGCCCTCTTGCTGCCACATCGGTTGCGACAAGTATCCGTATTTCTCCTGACTTGAAATCTTCGATTGAGTTAATTCGGGTATTCTGGCCTTTATTGGCATGAATGACCCGAATGGTACCCATGTCTTTTCTGTCCAAGTAGCTAAACACTGATTCTGCATTTTTTCTAGACTTAGTAAAAATAATTACACGCTCTAAGGTACTGTCTTCTAAAAGATGAGTCAGTAGGTTAATCTTGGTTTTGATATTGGGAACCATATATTTCACCTGATACACCGTGTCGGCGGTCATGGCTTCAGGGGTAACCTCTACACGCTCTGGAAATTCTAAAAATTCATGCGATAAGCGTTCTACCTTTCCTCCAAAGGTGGCAGAAAATAATAGATTTTGTCTTTTGACAGGAATTACTTCCAGAATCGCTCGGATTTGGCCCATGAATCCCATGTCCAACATTTTGTCAGCTTCATCCAAGATCATCGTTTTGAGTTCCTTGGTAAAGATATTTCCTTTGGTGTACAGATCTAAAAATCTACCAGGAGTGGAAATAATGATATCTACTCCCTCCTGAATTTTTTCAATTTGTGTCTTTGGCCCTAATCCACCATACAAACATACGTATCGGATGTCTGTGTACTTTCCAAAGGTTTGTACTGCCTCTTCAATTTGCATAACCAACTCTCTGGTAGGAGCTAAAATCAATGCGCGTGGATGCATGCCCTGTGCATATTTGACCTTCATCAATAAAGGTAAAACGTATGCCGCAGTTTTTCCTGTTCCTGTTTGCGCAATTCCCAGCACATCATGTCCAGCCAAGGCCAAAGGAATGGCCTGCTCCTGAATAGGTGTTGGCTTGGAATATCCAGCATCCTTGATGGCTTCCAACAATTGCTTGTTGAGTTTAAACTGGTCAAAAGAGGGAGTTGTACTGGACATGGGATGATGTGTTTAGAATAAATTTGTCTTTGATGGCTGTGCTTTCATTTTTAGCCATTAATTTAGTAATCAAAAATTCAGACAACTATGAGCTTGAAGCGGATCTTAATTACAAATGCAAATATAGTAAATGAAGGTAAGATTACCCGAGGTGATATTTTTATTCAGGATGGAATGATTTACAATATCGGAGAAAATCTAGCCGACAATGAGGCTGATATTCATATTGATGCTACAGGGAAGTATGTTTTTCCTGGGATCATCGATGATCAGGTGCATTTTAGAGAGCCAGGCTTGACACATAAAGCGGAGATTTATACTGAAAGTAAGGCAGCTGTGGCAGGAGGAATTACTTCTTACATGGAAATGCCCAATACGGTGCCTCAAGCCACTACTTTAGAATTGCTAGAAGATAAGTTTGCTATAGCCAAAGAAAAATCTTTAGCCAATTATTCTTTTTTCTTTGGGGCTACGAATGATAATATCGATGAAATTCTCAAAGTAGATCCAGAAAATGTTTGTGGAATCAAAGTTTTTCAAGGGTCTTCCACGGGCAATATGTTGGTGGATAACCAAGAAAGCTTAGAGCGGATATTTAAAGAGTGTAAGTTATTGATTGCCACCCATAGCGAAAACGATAACATCATTAAAGCCAATTTGGAAAAATACAAGACTGAGTTTGGGGAGGATATCCCTGTCAAATACCATCCAAAAATCCGTTCTGCAGAGGCATGCTATGATGCAAGTAAGCGAGTAGTGGATATGGCAAGAAGGTATGGGAGCAAATTGCATGTATTGCATATCAGTACTGCTGAAGAGGTGAAGTTATTTGATAAAAACCTGCCTTTGGAGGAAAAAAGAATAACCGCGGAGGCATGCATTCACCATATGTGGTTCAGCGAGGAAGACTATG
Organism: Mongoliitalea lutea; assembly: GCF_014652135.1. Lineage (GTDB taxonomy): Bacteria > Bacteroidota > Bacteroidia > Cytophagales > Cyclobacteriaceae > Mongoliitalea > Mongoliitalea lutea. The sequence goes on along the minus strand of NZ_BMYF01000030.1, from coordinate 6,578 downwards.
AGGAAAAAGGGAATTTTATCAAATGGAACCCAGCTGTCAAAACCAAGGAAGATAGGGATGGAGTTTTTCAAGGAGTGCTTGATGGGCATATTGATGTAATTGCTACGGATCATGCTCCGCACACGATAGAGGAAAAAGGTCAAAAATATGGAAAGGCTCCATCAGGTGGGCCATTGGTACAGCATAGTTTAGTAGCGATGCTAGATATGTACCATGCTGGAAAAATTAGCCTAGAGATGATTGTTCAAAAAATGTGTCATAATGTGGCCATTCTATTTGAAATAGAAAAAAGAGGGTATTTGAGACCAGGCTATTATGCGGACATAGTAATTGCAGACTTGGAAAAGCCATGGACTGTAACAAAAGAAAATGTCTTGTCCAAATGTGGATGGTCACCATTTGAGGGGCATACTTTTCGCTCATCTGTCACACATACAATCGTTTCCGGTCACTTGGCGTACGAAAATGGGACATTCTATGAGGAGGTAAAGGGTAAACGTTTGAAATTTTCAAGAAAAATTTGAGCTAAGATTTTGATTTGATTGTACTGATATATTACCTTTGCAGTCCAATCAGGAAGATGTCCTGAAAACAAATCAAACGGTGGTTGTAGCTCAGCTGGTTAGAGCGCTGGTTTGTGGCACCAGAGGTCGCCGGTTCGAACCCGGTCTCCCACCCAAATCCCCTTCTAAAATGGAGGGGATTTTTTTTACCCATTAGAGCCCTCACAAAAAACCCAAATGGCATAAAAATTGTATTAATGGTTTAAAACTAACAATGAAAGGCGATGTTTACTTTATTTAAATCCTCTCCGCGATTTCCCAAATTAAAGCCAGTCAATATTAAATTTGTACAAGAGTACTTTACTAAATTTGAGGAATCATTAAAAAATCTTGAAGAAGTTCAAAAGGAGTTATTTGCTTCTTGATGATTAATACAAAGGTTATGGAAACATAACCTTTATTTTTGCCTGCAATTATTTTTCTTTCCCGTCTAAAAAGGTATTTTTAAGCCTGTTCTCAAACTTTTACCTATGAGTTATATACATTTTGACAAAACCCAATTAATCAACTTAAACTATTCGCTGGATAGAGAGATTATCCGGACGAACCGCGGTGGTTGTTACACCAGTACTACAATTATTGGCTGCAATACCCGTAAGTACCATGGACTGCTCGTTGCCCCTCAACCTCATTTAGACGAACAGCTACATGTGATGCTTTCGACTGTACATGAGACTGTGATTCAACGAGGTGCTAGTTTTAATCTAGGTATCAGTAAGTATCCTGGCAACTATTTCCCAAGAGGGCATAAATATTTGGAGGATTTTGACACCGAACCTATTCCGAAGCTTACTTATCGAGTAGGGGGCGTTCTTTTACAAAAAGAATTGATTTTGGATACCAATAGAGACCGTGTGATGATTCGTTATACGCTTTTGGAAGCTCACTCACCAACCAAAATCCGAATCAATCCATTTTTGGCTTTTAGGGGGTATCATAACCTTTGTAAGGCAAATGATCGAATTAATCAAGAGGCTACCAAAGTTCAAAATGGTATTTCTGTTCAACTATATCCTGAATATACACCGCTTTTCATGCAGATTTCGAAGAAAAACGAGTTTGTAGCAAAGCCAGATTGGTATTACAACATTGAATACATTATGGAACGGGAGCGAGGCTACGAGTATCAAGAAGACCTCTTCGTTCCAGGGTATTTTGAATTTGATATAAAAAAGGGTGAATCTGTGATTTTTTCAGCAGGTTTGATTGAGGCAGATACATCAACCAGACAAAAAGCTTTTGAAAAAGAACTTTCACGCAGAATTCCTCGAAATAATTTTGAGAATTGCCTAAAAAACTCTGCGGGGCAATTTGTACAACGCCGAGATGGGAAAACGCATATCATTGCCGGCTACCCATGGTTTGGCTGGTGGGGTAGAGATACCTTTGTTGCCTCACCGGGACTTTTACTGACCCAAGGTGATACCAAAACCTTTTTGGAGGTGATGGACACCATGGTGGAAGATTTGCATGGGCCTTTATTTCCAAACGTTGGCAGTGGAGTCATGCGTAATATGGCTTCTATGGATGCACCTTTATGGTTTTTTTGGTCTTTGCAGCAGTTTATATCCTTTACAGGAGATGAAAAGACCATCAAAAATCGCTACTTAGGTAAGTTGAAGGGAATTATTGATGGTTATCGCACAGGAACCGATTTTGGAATCCACATGATGGCAAACGGATTGATTTGGGGTGGTGAAGATGGGGTGGCTTTGACATGGATGGATGCTGTGAATTCGGACGGTCCTGTCACTCCTCGTATCGGAACACCGGTTGAAATCAATGCGCTTTGGTATAATGCCTTGTGTTTTTATGCTAGCCTAACCGATGATCAGGAAATACATTCCCTAGCTAAGCAAGTCAAAATTTCTTTTCAGGAAACCTTCTGGAGTGCAAAAAAAGGATACTTGGCGGACTACGTAGAGGGTACTTATAAGGATTGGTCTATCCGTCCAAATATGATTTTTGCGACCTCTTTGCCTTTTTCTCCGTTAGAAGAAGAACAGATGGGAGCTGTTTTGGAGGTTGTCAAGTCAAAATTACTTACCAATCGAGGAATACGATCCTTAGCACCAGATGATCCTGCTTATAAGGGATATTATCATGGTAATCAATATACTCGAGATATAGCCTATCATAATGGTACTGTTTGGCCTTGGTTATTGGGTCATTTTGTGGAGGGATACTTAAAGTTACACGGAAAGTCGGGCAAGCACTTTGTGGAAAAAATCATCAAAGGCTTTGACGGCGTGATGACCCAATATGGCATAGGAACAGTAGCCGAAATCTATGATGGTGATCCGCCGCATAGACCTAAAGGCTCTACATCGCAAGCCTGGAGTGTAGGTGAGTTGCTTCGAATGATGCATATTGTCAGTAAACTATAAATTGTTTTTTTATGAAAGTTTTAATGTTTGGGTGGGAATTTCCCCCTCATATTTCAGGTGGCTTGGGCACAGCGTGCTATGGATTGGTCAAAGGCCTTGTCCATCACAAGCAAGACATCATTTTTGTAGTTCCCAAACTCTGGGGAGATGAAGAACCAGTGGCAGATTTTGTCAATGCAAGTGACGTAGAGATTGATTATCGAGAAACCAAATTCATCGATACGTGGCAAAACCTTACCTATTTAGAAATCAACAGTTACCTAGTACCTTATCTAGGGCCTCAAGAATTTGAAAAGTACACAGACTATACGATGCATCACCGTTCTGATGTAGAAGAGTCAGTATTTTCAAACAAATATGAGTTTTCTGGCAAGTATGGAAAAAATCTGATGGAGGAAGTGGCTCGCTATGCCTTAGTTGCTACACAGATCGCCAAGTCCAAAGATCATGATTTGATCCATGCTCATGATTGGTTGGCTTTTCCAGCAGGGATCGCAGCCAAACAGATGAGCGGGAAACCGTTGATCTGTCACATTCATGCCACGCAATATGACCGTGCAGGTGAAGGCGGAGCGCAAGGTCCAGTTTATGAAATGGAAAAAGCTGGTTTACTGGCCGCTGACCATGTAGTAGCTGTAAGTCACTTGACAAGAAATTTAGTGATTGAAAAATATGGTGTGGATCCGGATAGGGTCAGTGTCTTGCATAATGCAGTATTGGATGCCAGTATTATTGAATCCAAAGTCAAGAAAAAAGTACCCGAGAAGATTGTTACCTTCCTCGGCAGAATCACTTTCCAAAAAGGACCGGAATACTTTGTAGAAGCAGCGAAAAAAGTGATCGATAGAGATCCAAATGTACGCTTTGTGATGGCAGGCAATGGAGATTTGCTTAACCGGATGATCGAACGCGTGGCGGAACTAGGTATGGGTACCAAATTCCATTTTACTGGTTTTTTGAAAGGTCAAGATGTGGATGATATGTATGCCATGTCGGATGTGTATGTAATGCCCTCTGTGTCTGAGCCTTTTGGAATAGCACCTTTAGAAGCTGTTCGCCACAATACACCGGTAATTATTTCCAAGCAATCGGGAGTTTCTGAGGTATTGAGAAATGCGATAAAAATAGATTTTTGGGATGTGGACGCCATGGCTGATGCCATTTTTGCTCTTTTGCATTACCAAAGTATTGCCAAGATGTTTAAGGAACTCGGAAGTGAGGAATTGAAAAATTTGAAATGGGAGCACGTTGCTGCCAAATTAGTTACTGTTTACCAAAAATTACACCAAGAACAACCATGAGAACCATCTGCTTTTATTTTCAAGTACATCAGCCATTCCGGGTGAAACCTTATCGTTTTTTTGATATTGGGGAGGATCATTATTATTGGGACGATTATCTGAATAAATCAGTCATTCGTAAAGTAGCGCAAAAATGCTACTTACCCATGAATGCCTTGTTGCTGGAGATGATTCAGCAATTCCCCGGGAAGTTTAAAGTGGCTTTTGCTATCTCAGGAGTTTGTTTGGATCAGTTTGAGGCCTATGCACCAGATGTGTTGGATAGTTTCAGACGCTTAGTAGCAACAGGTCAAGTAGAACTTCTCGCCGAAACCGATGCCCACGCCTTGTGTTCCTTGAAAAGCAAAGCTGAATTTACCCGCATGGTCGAAAACCATCAAGCCAAAATCAAGCGTTTGTTCAATGGCTATGAGCCTAAAGTTTTCCGAAATACAGAATTGGTGTATTCTGATAAAATCGGAGCGATGGTGGCAGATATGGGTTTCAAAGGAATGTTGACAGAAGGTGCTAAACATATTTTGGGTTGGAAGTCTCCAAATTTTGTGTACCACAACTCTCTCAATCCAGACTTGAAAGTCTTGTTGAAAAACTTCCAGTTGAGTGATGATATTGCTTTCCGTTTCAGTGATAAATCTTGGTCGGAGCATCCACTAACCATTGAAAAGTTTGTCAATTGGATGAATGCCGTGCCAAAAGAGCAAGAGGTGGTCAACTTATTCATGGACTATGAAACATTTGGGGAGCATCAGTGGGCAGAAACTGGGATTTTTGAATTTATGCGATTGCTTCCGGGGGCCATTTTAGCCCATACAAATTTCTCTTTCTCTACTCCATCTGAAGTATTGGCCAATGCAAAAGCTGTAGCTCCAATTCAAGTACCGATTCCAATCTCATGGGCAGATGAAGAGCGGGATTTGACCGCTTGGTTGGGTAACGATCTACAAAATGAGGCATTTACCAAGTTGTATGAAGTAGAAAAACGTATGGCTGAAATCGATGATGAGGAATTGCAGCGCGACTGGAATTACCTGCAAACATCGGATCATTTCTACTACATGAGTACGAAGTTTTTCTCCGATGGTGCAGTGCACGCCTATTTTAGCCCTTATGATACTCCTTACGATGCCTTCATCAATTACATGAATGTATTGAGTGATTTTATCCTTCGGGTCAAGCGCTACGAAGATGCCAAAGTAGCTACTGAAGCATAATTATCACTATAAAAAATCAATCGCCAAGGATTCTATTAGTAGTTTTCCTTGGCATTTTTATTGAATTCTTACCGATGCTATCATGAAAAAACTATTCTTGAGTACCTTGATTGTTGCCATTATTGCCGGTTGCCAACCTTCTCACGACCATCATCACCATCAGGAAGAAGAGGAATCGTTCATTGTCCGTTACGACAGGCCGGATGCTTCAATCTTGAGAGGTGTGTTTATTCCGGAGGGAAAATCCTACTTCTATACCTCGGGATTGGTAGCTCCTGTGAAAAATCCTGATGCGGTAGCTGGTACTTATGAGCGCTATGGCAATACCTACGAGCAAAGTATTGGCATCTTGGAGCGGATCAAAGAAACAATAGGAGAAGCTGGTTTTTCGATGGAGGATGTATTCTTTCTACGGGTGTATTTAGTACCTGACAAAGATGGGGTAGTTCACTGGGACGATTGGTTCCGCGCCTACGGAGAGTACTTCAATAATGAAGAAAACCCCAACAAAGTAGCCCGCTCCACGATAGCGGTACATGCATTGGCAAATCCTGATTTATTGATTGAGATAGAGGCTGTGGCGGCAAAATAGAGATCTCGCTGATTAAACAGATTTATTTGAGATTTCACGCCACGCCCGCAACGGATTGGCGCTACGCTCGCAAAGCTTTGATGATACTGTTTATGGGAGCATATTTTGTGGTGATATCTCTCGCAGATATAGGAGATTAGGCAGATTAACCACAGATTTTTTAAATGAACACCTTGCTTCTTTTGCGGCTTGGCGCCTTTGCGAGAAACCCAAAGTTTCGGGTTACTGATATTATACAAATTCGAATGATGAACGCCTAATTTTGAATGATGAAGTAGGGTCTCTCGTTCACTTTTCTCTAAATCAACCAATCATTCAATCAACTTTACAAATGTTCATATGAATTAAATTAGTCTATGATTTACGGCGATCAAGTGGGGGTAGCTAAGATTATTACTTTCAAAGCATGCAATCTGTGTTAATCTGCAAAATCTGTGGACAACCTATTTTGCGGCCTTTGCGTTCATCCGTTGCGCTCTTGGCGTGAAACCTTTTGCGGCTTGGCGCCTTTGGGAGCCTATTCT
>NZ_BMYF01000029.1 GCF_014652135.1 Mongoliitalea lutea | reverse complement strand
CTTGGCTGTTTTATCCCAAAAAGCAAATAGCCGATAATACGTTTTACTGAACTTGGTTCTAAACTCCCAAACTTCATCCTGAAGTTTTTTAAAAAGTTCTCGGTCATTCGTAATGCTGGCCTTCCAAATATTGTAAAAAATTTTCTCCCTTGCCTTCTCGTCAAGTTCATCAAGGAATTGCTTTGCATCTTCCAAAAATTCTACCCTGAATTTATAATTATCCATTCAAGTTCCCTTTAGAACTTCAAATATAAAAGTTTCTTTTTTAGGAAACTAATTTTGTTCGTGAGTTTTTTAATGCTGATACATAACGTTTCGCTTCACGCAATCTATAGCGCTATGTATGCCATTTGGAATAAATAGCGCTATAGATTGCTACAGCCAAATTAACATCTATAATTTAAATAGTATGCTTATTGTCGATTTTTCTGACATCGTTTTTTAGTTTGTTAAAAACAAAGCAAAGTGCAGCCCACTCCTGCCCTAGTAAAAATTATGATAACTGTATTTTTTTAACTATTACGGTCTCATACGGACTGCCTCCGAAGTTTTAATAATTCGATTTTTCCTTAGTGCATGGGAGGTATTTTTCCGCGTATTCAGCGCATTCCTCGAGCACTCATATATTTCAATCTCTGCCAAATCTGTCAAATCCGTTTTATCCGCGAGAAATTTATTTTACTTTTGACAAAATCCAGTAACCCATGACCCGCCAAGAAATTTTCCAGCAAATCCAACAGAAAGCTTCTTTCTTATGTGTTGGGCTAGATACAGATATTCAGAAAATTCCCCAACACTTACTCAAAGCCGCAGATCCAATCTTTGAATTCAACAAGCAGATCATTGATGCAACGGCGGATGTAGCAGTGGCTTACAAACCTAATATCGCTTTTTATGAGTCCTTAGGTGCTAAAGGTTGGGAGTCACTACACAAAACACTGGAGTATATCCCAAAAAATATCTTTACGGTGGCAGATGCCAAGCGAGGAGATATAGGCAATACTTCCGCATTGTATGCCCGAGCTTTCTTTGATACCATGGATTTTAACTCGATCACCGTTGCACCTTATATGGGCGTGGATAGCGTAAGTCCGTTTTTGGAATTTGAAGGCAAATGGGTAATCCTCCTAGCCTTGACTTCCAATCAAGGGAGTCAGGACTTTCAAACATTAACAGCTTCGGATGGCAGACCTTATTTCCACCATGTGTTGGAAAAAAGTCAAACATGGGGTACTCCTGACAATCTGATGTATGTGGTAGGTGCTACCCGGGGAGAGAAGATAGCAGAAGTTAGAAGCCTGGCACCCGAACACTTCTTTTTGGTACCTGGCGTTGGCGCACAGGGAGGAAGCTTGGAAGATGTAGCCAAGTTTGGAATGAACGAGCAATGTGGCTTATTGGTCAATAGCTCTCGGGGAATCATCTATGCAGACAGCTCTGAAAACTTTGCAAAAACAGCCCGAATGGAAGCCCAAAAGTTGCAGGAAGAGATGAAAAAACTGCTGGATCACTACCTCTGATAAAATTAAGTACTTAAGTTGGGCCTTTGGAGGGGTATGTGCTTCCAAAGGCTTCTTTATTTTTATAGGCTTGATTATTTTTAGGTATCAACAACGGATGTTCGGGTGTCAAAGAAAACTCTTCCAACGTTTGAATCTTTGAAAAAGTTGGATTGTGGCTAAACCTGTACATCGGATAAACCCCTACAACCATGGCCAACTTCAACGAGGATTTTTTACAAACTATCTGGAAGTATCAGTACTTCGATAAAAACAGTTTAGAGACCACCACAGGAGAGCGGATAGAAATCAAAAAAATAGGTTTTCATAATTTTCACGAAGGTCCTGATTTCTTGGAAGCCCATATCAAAATCGGCAAGCTCGAATACCATGGACATGTGGAAATCCACAAGTACGCCTCCGAATGGAATCAGCACGAACACCAAGAGGACTCCCGCTACAATTCGGTCATCCTGCATGTAGTTTGGCAACATGACAAAGAAATGCTGCGGCAAGACCAGACAATCCTTCCTACTTTGGAATTGAAGGGACGGGTGTTTTTGGATGTGTTGAGAAACTACGAGCGGTTAATCACCAAGTCTTCCGAATTACTTTGCGCAGATGAACTACCTGATGTCCCCGATATCCTTAAATTTTCCATGATTGAAAAAGCCTTGGTGGAGCGCTTGGAAAAAAAGTCAATCCTAATTTTAGATAGTTTAGCACAGACGAATAATGACTGGGAAGAAACTGCCTATCGTTGGCTATTTCAATGCTTCGGCTTTAAAACCAATGCAATCCCCATGGGTAAAGTTGGCAGTAGTGTACCTTACAAGGTCTTGCAGCGCTTAAGCTTTCAGCAACGAAGTTTGGAGGCCATTCTTTTCGGTCAGGCAGGTTTACTAGAGGGTGAAACTTCAGATGAGTATGTGCTTGATTTACATCAAGAGTACCTTTTTCAGCGACAAAAATTTGGTCTCAAGTTTGCCTGTCATGCGCACGAATGGAAAATGATGGGGGTGCGTCCAAGCAACTTCCCATGCATCCGTCTCGCTCAGCTGGTTCAGGTATTGCGTCAAAACCCTAATCTATTTTCAACAGTCCTCCACGAGTTGGACAACTTTCAAAACTTCAAAAAGATTTTTGCCATCAATCTCCCTTCGTATTGGCAAGAACATTATCGCTTTGCTAAAAAAGCAGAAAAAACCACCACAAAAGGGCTCAGCAAAGATAGCTTATTCCATTTGGCCATCAATTTTGTTGTTCCTCTTTGGTATACCTACGGAAAGTACCTTCAGGAACCCGAATGGAAAGAAAAATGCATAGATTTCCTGCAAACCATACCGGCAGAAAACAATTACATCCTTCGAAAATTCAAAGCAGTCAACTGGCCCGTGCAGCATGCATTCGATTCGCAGGGAATGTTGGGACTTTTCCATAACTACTGTTCCCAAAAAAAATGCCTCGACTGCAAGATTGGACAAAACATCATCAAGCCCCAAAAAATGGGCAGGCCAGAAAAAAAAAGGAAATTTGGTTAAGAGATGGGATTGACCTAATTTTGCGAGTTGATTTACGCAAACATGGAAAAACCAGTAATAATTTTCGGAGCCAAAGGAATTGCTCATCCCGCATTGGAAATTTTCAATAGCAACAAAGTCATTGTATATGGCTTTTTGGAGGAAGAGGCAAGCCTTCACGGCACAGAAATCAACGTAGTGCCTGTATTAGGTCATCCCGAAGATGATGGTTTCCTCAAGTTGATCGGTAAAAAATGCGAGGCTTTCGTCGCCGTAGACGACAACAAGTACCGACAGTTTTTGGTCAAATTGCTGAACGAGCGCCGAAAAGTGCAACCCATCAATGCTATCCACGATCGTGCTTATATATCTACTGATGCCAGTATTGGTCATGGGAACTTCATCAATGCACAGGTGACTGTTGGTGCTGGAAGTACTGTTGGGAGTCATTGCATTTTCCACACAGGAGCGATTATTGACCATACCTGCCAAGTGGAAGATTTTGTACAAGTAGGTGCTGGCTCTATTGTCAATGCAGGCGTTACCCTAAAAGAAGGGGCCTTTGTTGGAAGTGGCGTGACCATTGTAGCAGGACTGACTATCGGGAAAAATGCGCGAATCGGTGCAGGTTCGGTGGTTATCTCCGACGTGAAAGACAACGAAACCGTATTTGGGAATCCAGCGGTACCTATCAAGAAGTAATTCTTAATCAATTTATACACCTAACACCCTGCCGAAACAGGGCTGACGTTATGGAAAACAACAACTACAGTATTTTACTTTATTACTGTTATGCAGCAATTGAAGATTGCGAAGCATACAGGGAAGAACACCATCTGTTCTGTATTGAAAACAACATCCGCGGGCGAATCATCATTTCCCCTGAGGGATTGAACGGGACAGTTTCCGGTCTCAAAGAAGACTGCGAAAAGTACATGGCCTACATTCATGCAGACCCTCGATTTGCCAAGACAGAGTTCAAAATCGAATCGCATGATAAACATGCCTTCGCAAAAATCCATGTGCGTGTAAAACCAGAGATTGTGCACAGCTCCTTGCGCCACATCGACCCTAATGTAAAAACAGGGAAGCACTTAGAGCCACTGGAGTTCAAGGCAATGAAAGACCAAGAGGATGTTGTGATTCTGGATGTGCGCTCCAATTATGAGCATGAATTGGGACATTTTAAAAATGCGGTACGTTTGGATATCGACAACTTCCGTGATTTCCCTGAGAAGGTTAAGGAACTAGAGCACCTGAAAGGCAAGAAAGTATTGACCTACTGCACAGGTGGTATCAAGTGTGAAAAGGCTTCTGCATTTTTATTGGAACAAGGATTTGAGGATGTGTACCAACTACATGGAGGCATCATCAAGTACGGTATGGAAGCCGGTGGTGAAGACTTCGAAGGCAAGTGCTATGTATTTGACAATAGGATTGCAGTTGATGTCAATGCGATAAATCCCACTGTGATTTCTACTTGTCATGTCTGTGGCACCAACTGTGATCGCATGGTCAACTGCGCCAATCCAAGTTGCAATGCCCACTTGCCAATCTGCGAAAAATGCGGATGGGAACTGGAAGGGGCTTGTAGTACTACTTGCCAAGAGCATCCCGAAAAACGTCCTTATGACGGAACGGGCTACTATCAGAAAAATACGAATGGGTACAATCCATATAAAGGCTTATTTAGGAAGCCTAACAAAGAAACAATCAAAAATTTGATTCATGAGTAAACGAATTCCAGAGTCTGAATTGATCATTAATCCCGATGGGAGTATTTATCATCTCAACTTGAAGCCAGAACATCTGGCTTCAACTGTTATTGCTGTAGGCGATCCCGAGCGCGTAGCTAAAATCTCCAAGTATTTCGATTCTATCGAATACGAAATCACCAAACGGGAATTTGTAACCCATACTGGTTATTATCAGGGAAAACGCATCACGGTCATCAGCACCGGAATGGGTACGGATAATATCGAGATTTTTATGACCGAGCTGGATGCCTTGGTCAATGTGGATTTGGAAACACGCTTACCAAAGGAAACACACACTTCCCTAGATATCATCCGCATCGGTACTTCGGGTAGTATGCGTCAGGAAATACCGGCCGGATCCAAGCTGGCATCAGCGTATGGAGTTGGACTAGACACCTTAATGGCATTTTATACTACCGATTACACAGCGTTAGAAGAAAAAGTAGGAAAGGCGATCCAAGAATCTCTCAACATCAGTTTTCTACCTTACTGTATCCAAGGCTCTGGAAGATTATTGGGGAAATTGGGTGAAGGACTAATCATTGGTAACACGGCTACTTGCCCAGGCTTTTTTGGTCCTCAAGGAAGGGAAGTTCGCTTAAAACCAGCCATTCCTGACATCATAGAGAAGTTGGGTGCAATCAATGTGGATGGCTTTCAGATGACCAACTTTGAGATGGAAACTGCCGGATACTATGCGATGGGTAGATTGTTGGGACACGAAGTATTGAGTTTGAATGCTATCGTAGCTAACCGGGTAACTCAGGATTTTGCATCCAATTCCTATGAAATAGTAGATGAGTTGATTCAGCATACCTTAAAAAAATTGGCGGAGTAAAACCCCGCTTTTTTTATACCATTCAACATGAAATAGCACTTTTTAAACCGAATTTTTACAATTGATGTATATACAGGAAAATTCCAAACATCTCCTTCCCTGAATCGTTTAATTAGAAGATTCATCAACACAATCTACAGGTATTCAATAGTATCCGAATTGGAAACCCTTGCCTTACTACTAATTTATAGCTTTAAGGCCAAAAACTAAACCAACAATTATGAAACCTCTTTACATGACAGCTTGCTGTCTTTTATTTTCTATTTTGTTTTCTTTTCAAAGCCTTGCACAAGATGTCACCGTCAAAGGTAGAGTGATTAATGCCGAGACATCAGAAGTATTGGAGTTTGCAAATGTAGCTATTTTATCCCCTCAAGATTCCAGCTTAGTCAAAGGTGCAGTAAGTGAATTGGATGGTACATTTTCGTTGCTTTTACCAGAAGGCTCTTACTTATTACGGGTGAATTTTATTGGCTATCAAAATTATTTCAGAAAGTTTGACATTGGAGATCGTAATCCTTACAATCTTGGAAATATCAGGGTAAGACCTGCCGCAACCGACTTGAGTGAAGTGGTGGTAGAAGGTGTTGCCTCCATTTTCGAGAGTGATATTGACAAGCGTACATACAATGTAGAAAACAGCATTGTAGCAGAAGGTGCTACCGCTGCAGAATTATTAAGTACGCTTCCATCTATTCAAGTGGATGAACAAGGAGGTATCTCCATGAGGGGTAGTGGAGAGGTCATGATTTTCATCAACGGCAGACCTTCCAACCTTGGGGGTGGAGATATGGAAAGCATTTTAGCTCAATTCCCGGCGAATAGTATCAAGTCTGTGGAATTGATCACCAATCCATCCTCCCGATACGATGCAGCAGGTGTGGGTGGTATTATCAACATTATTCTGAAGCAAAATCAAAATTTGGGATTTAATGGACAAGTGAATGCCTCGGTAGGTACTCGGGATAAATATCAGGTGGGAACAAATTTAAACTATGCCACGGAGAAAGTGAATTACTTCTTTTCTTTGAATGCCCAAGACCGACTACTCTTCAGAGAAGCAGAAGGGTTCCGGGAAAACTTTATCCCGGGAGTTTCCAGATTCTTGGATCAAGATGATTTCGAATTATCAAGAAGAAGAAGTGCCTTTATGCGTACTGGTTTTGATTACAACATGCGGGATAATATGACGTTAGGATTTTATGTCCAAGGTAATCTGAGCGATGGTACAGAAACAGAAGAAACCAATCAGCGAAGCTTGAATCAGTTATCGGCTATAGATTCCGTTTTTGTAAGAGATAGAGCCCAGGAGCAGCGCGGTAGAAATTTTGAAACAGGATTGAACTACACTTGGAATATTGACAGTTTAGGCCAGCGGTTGTACTCTTCTGCTTCCATTGCTTGGGATAGCCGGACGCAGTTTACAGGGACGGACCAGACTTTTTTTAATTCGCTAAATGAACTAATTCCTGCCAACGGTCTCAACCAATTGGATGATATGACGAGAGAAAGCCGCTTAGCTATTCTTCAATTGGATTATGAAAAGAAAGTAGGTCAAAATGGAAAATTTGAAACTGGATTGAAAGGAACTTTCGGTTATTGGGAAAGAGGTACAGCCTTTTCACAGGGGGACTTAGGAAATAATTTTCAGCCCACACAGATTGATTCGTTGAGCGACACCTTCTCATTCAATGAAAATGTATATGCCTCTTACTTTATGTTCCGCAACAGAATAAATAAATTCGGTTATCAGATCGGGGCACGAGCAGAGTACACACAAACAGAAGGAAATCTTTTCAGCAGTGGTGAGCGCTTTGTCAATGACTATTTCAACATCTTCCCGAGTATTTTCACTACTTACCAATTGGGCAAGGAGGAAGAAATTTCCGTAAATTATAGCCGTAGAATTTCCCGTCCCGGTATTTGGGCCCTTTCACCCATTCTAAGCCTTCGCGATCAGCTCAATTTTAGCGTAGGTAATCCTCTATTGCAACCGGAATTTACCGATAGTTATGAAGTAGGTTACATGAAGGGATTCAAAAGTTACCTCTTAAATGCAACGGTTTATCATCGCTACAGCACGGATGTACAAACCCGTATCATCACCTTATTGGATAACAATATCACCATTCAAAGTAGGGAAAATGCTGATATCCGAAGAAGTACGGGATTTGAGATGGTTAACCAATTTGAACTGACTAATTGGTGGAATGTGGCACTCACGGGAAACTTCTTCTACTCTGAAATCTTCGGTGCTAATCTGGGAGAAGGCTTTAACAACTCCAATTTCTCTTGGACTGTGAACATGCTATCCACCATGTCTATTCCAAACCTCTTCTCCGTCCAAATACAAGGGGACTATAGAGGTCCAATCGTACTTCCTCAGGGACAAATCGAGCCATTGTGGGGAATCAATCTTGGAATCAAACGAGATGTACTGAATAAAAAAGGAACTATAAGTGTGAATGTCTCCGACATTTTTGATACCAGAATATTCCGAATCACCACCAATGACAGTCGGTTTGACTTAAACCGTATGTTTAACCGAGAGACAAGAATCGGTACAGTCGCGTTCACCTACCGCTTTGGTGGTTTCAAAGATAGAAATGGTAATCGCGAACGCGGTGGCAGAGATATGGGAGAGGATATGGATTTTTGAGCAAACAACTGAAAGATAGAAGGCTAACAGTAGCTACCAAAAGGAAATGACAATTTCTTTTGGTAGCTGATCAGAAATTTGATTAAAAAAAAGATATCAATTTTTCTTCAAATAAATTCAGTAAGTTTCCCTCATGAAACCCTCACAAACAATCATCCAAGCCTTAGCAGCACTCCGAGACGAGGAAAAGGCCATTTTCCTCCAACGTTTCTTTAAAACCGGACCCGGTCAGTATGCGGAAGGGGATGTGTTTTGGGGTATAGTCCTACCCGAGCAACGGAAGGTTGTCAAACAGTTTTGGAAAGCATGTGGTGCAGAAGATATTGCAGAGCTCCTCAATCACCCTGCGCATGAAGTAAGAATGACTGGTGCACTAATACTCGTACAAAAAACCCAAAAGAGCAGCTCCGAAGATGAAATCGAACAATGGGCTCAGGTTTATTTGGACAATAAAGCAGGTATCAATAACTGGGATTTGGTGGACAATTCTGCTCATCATGTCCTAGGAAGATGGTTGTATAAAAAATCTGATCGAAGCATCTTACAAACACTATCGGAAAGTCTCTCACTTTGGGATAACCGTATCAGTATATTGACAACTTTTTACTTCCTGAAAAAAGGGGACTTTGAAGACACCTTCTACCTTTCCAAAAAAATGCTTCATCACCCTCATGATTTGATGCATAAAGCCATTGGATGGATGATCAGAGAGGTGGGTAAGCGGGATTGTGAGGCTGCTTATAGCTTCTTAGCCAAACACTATTCTACCATGCCTAGAACAATGTTGCGTTATGCCATCGAAAGATTTGATGAACCCTTGCGAAAAGATTTCTTGGAGGGAAGGGTATAACTCAACCTATCCCATCCAATTCACTCAATTCCAACCAGCGTAACTCTAAAAGCTCTACTTGATCTTCTATTGCTTTGATCCTGGTGGATAGGGTTAAAATCTCCTCATGATTCCCTGTCCCTGCGGATAATTGATCCACCAAAGTAGCTTTTTCCGATTGCAGTTGCTCTAATGTTTGAGAAATGCTTTCGAATTCCTTTTTCTCTTTAAAACTTGCTTTAACCGCTGTGGGCTTTGGAGCAGCTGTTTGCTCAACTTTCACCTCTTTGACCGGCTCTATTTCTTTTTTGGAAGCTTTCTGCTCTTTTTCCCGCTCTCTAAAATCGGTATAGTTTCCAGGAAAATCAGAAATCACACCCTCTCCTTCAAACACAAACAAGTGGTCTACCAATCGATCCATAAAGTATCGATCGTGAGAAACCACCACCAAACAGCCCGGGAAATCGTCCAAAAACTCCTCCAGAATATTCAAGGTCATGATATCCAAATCATTGGTAGGCTCATCCAAAATGAGGAAGTTGGGACTCTTGATCAAGACCATCAACAGCTGTAATCTTCTGCGCTCCCCTCCACTCAACTTAGCGATAGGTGTATGTTGCTGCTTAGGCGGAAAACCAAATTTATTCAAAAATTGAGCAATCGTGATAGTACTTCCTCCAGCGACGGTTACAACTTCTGCCACTTCTTTGACAATATCAATCAAGCGCTTTTGCTCATCGAAGCTATCTTCTTCCTGACGGTAGTAACCAATGACCGTAGTCTGTCCTATCGTCACCTTCCCAGCATCAGGTTGAGCTAATCCTGTTACCAAATTCAGAAAGGTAGTCTTCCCTGCACCATTAGGCCCAACAATGCCAATTTTGTCTCCCTTCTTGAAAATATAATTGAAGTCCTGAATAACCGTCTTGGTATCATAAGACTTTTGTAACTTCTCAATTTCGATGATTTTATTGCCCAAGCGTTGAGTCGTGACATTCAACTCAATTTCGCGTTCTTCTCTTTTGCGGAAGGCCTTCTCTTTGGTCTCTTCAAAAGCATCCACACGGTACTTGGCTTTAGTACCTCGAGCTTTTGGCTGTCTGCGAATCCAATCCAATTCTTTTTTGTATAAGCTCTTGGCTTTCTCCTGTTCGGTAGCTTCGATTTCTCTACGTTCAGCTTTTTTCTCCAAGAAATAGGAGTAATTTCCAAGATATCGGTAGATACCTCCATTATCCAATTCCAAAATTTGATTGGTGACCTTTTCCAAAAAATAACGATCGTGTGTCACCATAAAAAGGGCTAAATTGGTCTTAGACAAATAATCTTCCAGCCACTCAATTGTCTCTAAATCCAAATGGTTGGTAGGCTCATCTAATAAGAGTAAGTCCGGCTTTTCAAAAATTGCTTTAGCAAGAGCGACACGCTTACGCTGTCCCCCACTTAGACTACCTACCGGCAAATCAGTATCATGCAGGCCTAATCTTCCAAGAATCTCCTTGATCTGATGTTCAAAATCCCAGGCCTGGAAACTATCCATCAATTCGAAGAGCTTTTGGAGATCATCTCCATTATCTACCCCATTCTCTGCGTCAAGCATAGCTTTGTGGTAGCGTTCGATGACCTGCAACACCTCATTGCTACTCCCGTCAAAAATGGTTTGATAAATACTCAAGCTTCCTTCAAACACGGGATTTTGATGCACATAGGACACCTTCACCTGTTGATTGATGGCGATGCTCCCTTCATCCGGTACTTCAATCCCCATGATGATTTTCATCAACGTGGACTTTCCAGCGCCATTCACACCTACTAAAGCTACTTTCTGACCTTGGTCAATACCGAAAGAGATTTTTTGAAAAAGTTTACGCTCGCCAAAAGATTTACTCAGGCCTTCAACTGATAGATAATTCATGCCGCAAAGATAGGCAGGAAGTACAAGATTTGAGCCTTACTTTCCTAAAAGGGTCTTAATTCCTTCCAAAATATGTTTGATGCCTTCTTTGAAATGCTCCGAGGACTCGTTGATTTGAGGTTCGTATTCCGTCTTTTTCTCTTGATAGAGCTTTTCCAGCTTTTCTTTCCCTTTTTCAAATTCAGCTTCCAATGTGGTCTTCTTTTCCCGAAGGTCAGTAATCTTTTTCTCGATTTCTTCCTTGGCTTCTCCTCCCAAGTCTGTGCCTTTCTCGATTAATTCTTCTATTTTAGTCCCGATATCTTTAAGGATGGATTCCACCTCCTCAAAGCCTGTTTTTCTTTGTTCCATGATTTATTGACTTTATCCAAATGATTAACAAGATACTACAGAAGCTCGAAACTACCAGTAAATTGAAGTATGAAATATATAGACACACCCTCAATCTTTTCAATGAGCTAGAACAAACCGCACATGAAATCTCAGAAGAGCTCCGGGCGCAGGCGCCGGATATAGATGATTTACGGATCGGAGTCAAACGAATCAATGATTATGAGTTTATGTTCCAAATTGGAGGCGATACATTGGTGTTTATCCTGCAAAGCAATATCAGCAGACTACCGGAAGACTCTTACCTCAGTAAATCCAAATACCTCAAAAGTGATGCGGAATTACAGTATTTCGGTCAGATTTTAATTTATAATTTTTTGAGCGACACCATCTTATTCAATCGCTTGGATGATCTAGGCTATTTGGTAGGCCGACTACTTCTCAACAAAGAGAAAAAATTCTTTTTTGAAGGAGAACGAAAGATTGTATTTAATTTTCCTGAATTGAAGGATAACCCCATGACTGAGGAGAAAAGACGTAGCCTTATCGAACAACTGCTGATGTCTGCTTTAGAAAATGATTTGCTCCCTCCAGCTTTTCAGGATATAATGGTGATCAGCTACCACCAAAAAATCGAGCATACCTCCAGCATGGGTAATCCGAAAAAGATTGGCTTTGACCTGTTTGCTAAAGGGAGGGACTGAGAAATATCGTTTGAGCTGAATTTGGATTTAGAAAAACTTGGCAGGTTTTTAGTGCTTTTTAACCGATTATAGACTGTTTGTATCTATATAAACCTACCAAGTTTTACTACTAAACTATCAATCTTCAATAGTCTCCGGCTGCTGAGTTTGCTTTTCAAATAGTTCTGCATACACACCTTTGGCATCCAACAAAGACTCATGAGTACCATGCTCCACAATCTGTCCATCATCAAGGACGATAATCTTGTCTGCAAGCTTGGCGGATGATACTCTATGAGAAATAATGATGGAAGTTCGCTGCTGCATAATCCGCTTCAAGGCTGATAAGATAGCATTCTCGGTCTTAGTATCCACCGCAGACAAACAATCATCTAGTAATAAAATGCTTGGCTCCTTCGCGATCGCACGAGCAATCGAAACACGCTGTTTTTGACCACCAGAAAGTGTGATTCCTCTCTCTCCCAATTTAGTTTCGAAGCCATTTGGGAAATCGATGATATTGTTATAGACATCCGCATCTTTAGCCGCTTGCTCGACTTGCGGCAATTCCATGGTATCCATTCCAAAAGCAATGTTATTGCTAATACTATCGCTAAACAAGAATACATCCTGTGGTACAAAACCAATTTGCTTGCGAAGGGAGGCTAAATCATATTGCTGAATTGGTCTGTCATCAATGGTAATTTTCCCGGAACTGACATCGTACATACGCATCAACAGGTTTGCAATGGTAGACTTACCTGAACCAGTAGTCCCAATGATTGCCAACGATTGACCTGCATCGATGGTAAAGGACACATGCTTTAACGCTTGGATACCTGAATTGGGATATACAAAAGAAACATCCTCAAATGCCACATTCCCTTGTATAGCGACTTCTAAGTTTTCTGTACTCTGAATGTCATTTTTCTCATCCAAAAACTCATTGATACGTGTTTGGGAGGCAGCCGCCCGTTGTACAATACTGGTAACCCAGCCTAAAGAAGTCACAGGCCATGTCAGCATATTGACATAAAGAATAAATTCCGCAATAACCCCATAGCCTATAGTTCCCTCAATAACCTGAATACCCCCTATGTAAACAGTCAAAATGGTACTAATGCCAATCAATGCCAATATAACCGGATAAAACAAGGCCTGTACTACAGTCAATCGAATGGATTTGTCTTTATAATCGACCGAAGCCTTTTCAAACTCATTGGATGAATCCTCTTCTCTTACAAAAGCCTTCAACACCCGAATTCCAGAAAAGGCTTCCTGAACAAATGTACTCAAGCTTGAAAGGCTACGCTGTATTTTCTCAGAGCGTTCGTTGATCAGGTTATTGACAAAATAAATGCTGATTGACAGGATAGGTAATGGCAACAAGGAATAAATAGTCAATTCCACATTTACCGAAAGCATGTATCCAATCACCATCGGAAACAAGATCAGCAAATTGAGCCCATACATAATCGCGGGTCCCAGATACATCCTCACACGGCTGACATCCTCCGTGATACGGGCCATCAAATCCCCAGTACTATTTCTTCTGTAAAAGCTTAAGGGTAGCTTTTGGTAATGATCGAAGATTTCATTTTTCATGTCATACTCAATCAATCGTGACATGATAATAATGGTCTGACGGATTAAGAACAGGAAAAAACCTCTAAGTAAGGCCATCACAAGGATCAAAACTCCGAAAATCAGGATGTACTGAAGAAAAGATGAGCGTGCGCTGGCAGATAATTCCAAGCCCTCTATGACCCTGTAGAAAGTAAAGCTCTCTACCACATAATCTATGGCAATTCTCACCAGTTGGGCAGGGATTATTACAAAAATGTTGGAAATGATAGTAAATAAAATTCCCAACAAGAGATAACCCTTGTATTTATAAAGATATTTATTGAGGCGCCAGAGTGGTTTCACGAAAGAAAAACTTTAAAATCACTTGATTAGTTTTAGAATACTCTATTAATTGCATTAGTAAAGCCTGTAGAAAATATATAATTTTGTGCAGCTGTTTTACCAATCAGCAATCCCAAATATAACGCATTTAAAAATTCCTAGTTCAAATGGTAGAAACTAAAACCGAGGAAAAAGTGAGAGAAGGTTCCATTTATGGACAGATTACCTCTCTAGGCCATGAGCAGTTGGTCATTTGTTATGATGAACCTACCGGCTTAAAAGCGCTTATTGGCATTCACAATACCGTACTTGGCCCGGCATTGGGTGGTACACGTATGTGGCACTATGCCAACGAAGCGGAAGCGATTACAGATGTTTTGAGATTGTCCAGAGGAATGACCTTCAAAGCTGCTATTTCTGGATTGAATCTAGGTGGTGGTAAAGCGGTAATCATCGGCGATCCGAAATTGAAAAATGAAGCCTTTATGAGAAGGTTTGGTAGATTCGTAGAAAGCTTGAATGGTCGATACATCACAGCGGAAGACGTAAATACCAAAACCAGTGACATGGAATTCATCCGTATGGAGACCAAGCATGTGACAGGTCTTCCTGAGTACAAAGGTGGTGGTGGCGATCCATCTCCTGTTACTGCCTATGGAACATACCTAGGAATGAAGGCCGCTGCTAAGAAAGCCTATGGCACAGATTCATTGGAAGGTAAAAAAGTAGCTGTCCAAGGAATCGGTCAAGTGGGTAAGTACTTGGTCAATCACTTGGTTAAAGAAGGCGCAATCGTCTATATCACGGATATTTTCGAAGATAGATTGAAAGCAGTTGCTGCTGACACGGGCGCAACAGTAGTGGACCCTGCGATGATTTATGACATCGATATGGACATCTATGCTCCATGTGCTTTAGGTGCTACTGTAAACGACGACACCATTTCAAGATTGAAGTGTCAGGTTATCGCCGGTGGCGCCAACAATCAGTTATTGGATGAAGAGAAGCATGGTCAGCTTTTATTGGAAAAAGGAATTGTCTTTGCTCCCGATTTCTTGATCAATGCAGGAGGCCTCATCAATGTATACACAGAGTTTTTAGGTGGCTACAAGCGTGAAACCGCGTACGGTCAAGCTGAAAAGATCTATGATACATGTTTGGCTATTTTGAATAAATCGGAAGCTGAGCAAATCCCATCTCAGCAGGCTGCTATCGAAATGGCTTGGAGTAGAATTGAAGCAGTAGGTAAAGTAAAATTATCCTACTAATTGATATAAATAAACCGCTCTCATTGGAACTCATAACCAATCGGAGCGGTTTTTGCTATGATAATCCTAGGATTTAAAGGTGGAAATCCTTTGCTTCCTACAAATTGAGTATATTTACGTTCTTTAAAATCAGGTATGTTAAACAGAAGAATTCTCCGGGTCAAGGCTTTCCAAAACCTATACGCCTATGATCAGTGCAAGGCATCTAATCTCAACCTTGCCAAAGATCTCATTAGAGATGCTTTTCAGCCCGACTTGAATAGTATGGAGGTTCAGGACAAGAATCTTCTCAAAAAAGAAGCTGCCATCGCTACTGATCTGTTTGTGTCCAACCTGAACAATGAATTCCTTGACATGAAGGATTTCACCCAGCCTAAAATCAAGCAAGCTGTCAAAGAAGCCTTAAATTTTTACAGACAGGCCAACACCAAAGACTACGATTTCTTAATCAAAAACATGGTCTCCTCAGCGGAGCGCTTGCCGCAACTCTACCTCTATGCTATCAAATTAATCTTGGCTTTTGGGGAGCATGTAGCAGGAGAAACTGAGCGCAAAAGAAAGTTCAGCGGAGAAAAGGTTACCATGACAGTTGGTGAAATGAATCTTGCCAAAAATGTGGTCTTAGACAAAATTCGTCAATCCAAAGAATTTGAAGCAGCCTGCACACGTAATCAGGTGGACTTGGAAGAATTGGAACTGGAAATCAAAGAATGGTTCCGGGATTACATCAGACCTTTGGATGAATACAAAGCATATATCGGACTCTCAGCACCAACGGCAGAGCAAGATTTCGAGATTACAGATGACATTCTAAAGAAGGTGATTTTCCAAAATGACGTGATTCTCAACTTTTTCTCTGAAAAAGATATGAACTGGACGGAAAATAAATCCGTAGTACGCAGCTTGGCATCCAAAGTATTGAAGAATGTGAAATCACATTTGGATGAAACGGGAGAGGTCCTCCCTGAAATTGCCCTGAATTGGGAGGAAGACAAGGAATTCTTCCAAAATATCTTTAACTTGACCATCCAAAATGACGATCGTAACAGAGAAATGATCGCCAAAAAGACAGAGAATTGGGATATCGAGAGAATCGCCCAAACGGATAAAATCATCTTATCCATGGCTTTGACCGAGATGCAAAATTTCCCGAGTATTCCTGTCAAAGTAAGCATCAACGAATACATCGACATTTCCAAAACCTACAGCACGCCGAAGAGTAAGCAATTTGTTAACGGTTTGTTGGATGTATTGTCAAAAGAATTAACCGATAAGGGTTTGATCCGTAAAAGTGGTAGAGGACTCTTAGACAACAAATAGAAAGATAACAACATGAGCAAAAATTCAAATGCATGGATAGCCTTTATTGCAGGTGCCGGAATCGGAGCTGCATTAGGTATTTTATTCGCTCCAGATAGCGGTAAAAACACACGTGACAAACTTTCTTACCAACTTTCGAAATACAAAGAAGAATTGGAACGCTTAGTTGCAGATTTGAAAGAAGGAAAAAATATGCCATTCAATGAAGCAAAATCTGAAGGTAACCGTGTGATCTCAGATGCAAAAAATAAAGCGGAGAATTTATTAAGCGATGTCAACAAACTGATAGAGCAAATCAATAAAGAAGCAACAAATTAAAACCCTTAACGATTATGAAATACTTAAAAGTATCAGCTTTGATGCTGGGAGTAGCTTTAATGGTATTTGCTTGTGATAGCAAAACAGAAAGTAATGGAGAGCAAGCTGCTAAAATTGCTGATTTGGAACAAAAATTAGCGAGACTAGAAGCTTCACAGCCAATAGCTACTCCTACAAATGTATCTAACAGTACTCCATCAGATCCTACAACCTTAGGACAATTTAAGTTTGAAGAGACTGAATACAATTTCGGAACTATAAATGATGGCGAAGTTGTAGAAAAAATCTTTAAGTTTACTAATGAAGGTCAAGCGCCATTGGTGATTTCAAATATCACCGCATCTTGTGGCTGTACAAGCCCAGATTGGAGTAAAGCCCCTGTCAAACCTGGAGAAGAGGGCTTTGTTAAGGTTGTATTTAACTCAACTGCGAAACCTGGTGCGCAATCACCTACTGTAACAATCCAAGCAAATACATCTCCAAGTATTACGAGATTGAGTCTGAGAGGAAATGTAACACCAAAAATAGTATATAACACTAGTCCAGCTGCTGGACCAGTAAAAAGAGATTAATTTATGACAATCAATTGGATTCTTGCCCAGGCGATGGGTGGTGAAATTATGGGCCAAGTATTTTTATTTGGATCCATTATTTTGATCATGTATTTCTTCATGATCCGACCGCAACAGAAAAAACAAAAAGAAACCAAAAACTTCATCGATTCCATCAAAAAGGGCGATAACGTCGTTACAATTGGAGGAATTCATGCAAAAGTATCTGCTTTGGAAGGAGAAACCGTTATCTTGGAATTGGATAAGGGAATGAAATTGAAGGTTGAAAAAACTGCGATTTCTGCTGATTTCTCCAAAAAAGCAACAGGAACTAAATAAATCTACCTTGGCAAAAATCAATCGATTCTTACCAAAACTCACCCCTGAAAAGGTGAGGAATCTCAAGGTGGCAGCTGCCTGCTTTTTGGCCGCTGCCACCTTTTGGGTTTTAAACGCCCTCAATAAGGATAATTACAATACCATCGTGGATTATCCTATTGAAATAATTTTTGATGAAACAGAATTTATGGCGGTGGAAAAGTTACCATCCCGAGTTACAATCGAAGTCAATGGCAACGGTTGGGACTTACTCCGCAAGTATTTCAAATTTAATGAGACCCCCTTTCTGATTGAAATCAATAACCCCTCTACCAAAGATTACCTATTGACCGCTGATATTCGTAGAAGTCTTGCGGAAAATATCAGTCCCACTACCTTGGTTTCTATGGTAACCGACACCGTTAAGTTCAAAATTGACAAGATTGTTACGCGCAAAATCAAAATTGTCGCAGACACAAGCAATTTGAGTTTGTCCAAAAACTACCGGCTGGCAAGCAGCATAGAAATTGATCCTTCCATAGTCTCTGTGAAAGGCCCTACCTCCATTTTACAGGCACTCAATGGCGAGATACTTGTGCCAATTACGGAATCGAAGCTTTCAAGCAATTACAATAAGATTTTACCTTTGGAGCTACCAGCAGATACAAAAGATTTTTTAGAACTGGATGAGGAAAGTGTACATATCCGTTTTGATGTCTATCAGATGCTGGAAGGCAACAAACGTATCAAAACCAAGCTCATCAACTTCCCTAAAAATGCTTCATTAAAAGATGATCCTGGTACGATTGTGATGTCCTATTTGGTCGACGAACGCAAAACCAGTCAATTATCTGAGATAGATTTTGAAGCCATTATCAATTACAACAATCGCAATCGTGAGGATAGTACAGTAAAAGTTCAGCTATCCCCTAGCCCTTCATTTTTAGAAAACATTCAAATCAAACCAGATATTCTGCGGATCAAGTATGAAAAATAATACACCACTTAACGTTGGGATTACAGGTGGTATTGGCTCCGGGAAGTCAACGGTGGCCAAAATTTTCACCATTTTAGGAATCCCTGTGTATTATGCAGACGATCGGGCAAAGTGGCTGATGGCCTATGATACTAAGCTAAAATCAGCTATCACCGCTAATTTCGGAGAGGAATCATATCTATCCGATGGTACACTCAATAGAGCTTTCCTTGCCGATCAAGTATTCAATGACTCCGAAAAAACTACACGCATCAACAACTTAGTGCATCCTGCTGTGAGAGAAGATTTTGAGCAATGGGTAAATCAACAAAAGAGTCCTTACATTTTAAAAGAAGCTGCACTTTTGTTTGAAACCGGCTCTTACGAAGAGTTGGATCTAGTGATCAATGTCAGCAGTCCTTTGGTTATTAGAATGACTCGTATTTTATTGAGGGATCCGCACCGGACCGAAGCACAGGTACACGCAATCATTGATAAGCAGTTACCAGATGAGCAAAAAAATGAGCTCGCACATTTCATCATCAAAAATGCTGATAACAAATTATTGATCCCTCAAGTATTAAAAATCCATGATAAAATTTTAGCGAAAATAGCTGCTAAAAATTCAGATTGATCTGATCTAGGTAGAACTTCATGCGGCTATGCTTTTCAGGTAAAAAATCAATATTGTCAATCTTATCGAGTTTGTGGTTATAAAATACCTCCACATACCTATCCTCTAACAAATACAGATTAACTTTATAGGAGTAATAACGGATACCTACGATAAAGGTACCTTCCGTATAAAGTTTGTGTATTTTGGTATGTAAAGGCAACTTGTTAAACTCCTCCTGCTCCATTTATTCTAACTTAGCCAACTCCATTTCTGACGCAATATAGCCAAAAGCGGACCAATATCCCGTTTCCAGCACATGTTGGAAAATACTTTTTGCCATTAGGGTATCTCCCAAAGCTAAATAATGATTCCCCAAGCCATAGCCTTGGGTGACATATTGTAAGCGTTGTTCGTCCGAAGCTTTATTTGTAGTCATTAAGTCGCTTGGTGAAATTTTTCCCTGATACATGAGAATCCTGCGGAAGTAGGCATCATTCTCGATAATCTCCATATCCTCACGCACGATACTAATCGCCTGCTTGGCCTCTTCCATCCTATCCAATTTTACTAAGGTCATATAGTACCAATCTAAGGTCGCAACAATCAAATCATCGTTATCAGAGACCTGCATGCATTGCTGATAC
Organism: Mongoliitalea lutea; assembly: GCF_014652135.1. Classification (GTDB taxonomy): domain Bacteria; phylum Bacteroidota; class Bacteroidia; order Cytophagales; family Cyclobacteriaceae; genus Mongoliitalea; species Mongoliitalea lutea. The sequence goes on along the minus strand of NZ_BMYF01000029.1, from coordinate 17,461 downwards.
GCTGCGAGGGCTTTTTCAAAATCCCCCTTGAGATAATGGGCAAGACCCAAATGATACCACACATTGAACTGTACGCTTGAAAGTGGGATATTTAGCGCATTTGGAAGGCCATCTTCTTCGATTTGAATGGGGAGGCCTTCCATCAAACGTGCTGCCTTTTCAAAATCAATAATCGCTTCATCCAGTTTTCGAATGCTGATATAGCGGTGTCCACGATGTCTCAGGGGTTCATAAGCAGTTGGGAAATCTTTAATGGCCTTTGAGAAAGTTTTAATTGCCAAATCATGTCTACCCAAATATGCCTCCCTTCTACCAATCCAAATAAGATGTTCCAGCGTCTGTTCATCTTCATAGGCCTGCTCCGCTAATTGCAACTTTTCCAATTGTGCTTTTTGAGAAACAGAATCTACCTGTGTAAACAGAGAGTCCCCCAAAAAGCTGAACCCTTGAAAAACCTGCGATTCTGATGTATGCATGTGGTCAAGTTGCACGTTTACTTTTTTGGATTCTGACTGACAGGCAGAGAGAATTACAAGGAGCACTAACAAGCGTGGTATCATAAGCTCTAGATTTAGCGTTAGAAAACTTTGAGAAGCAAGAGTTGATCTGTATTATTGAAGGTAAAAATATTTGAGTTGAAAATGAATTTTATTGGCAAACAAAATCGTAAAAACAAACATTTCTATTGGTTATCAGCGATTTTACTTCTATTTTTTTTGAGTTCATGCGGTTCTAGCAAAAAATTATATACCCAAAATGTCAATAAAGTAGTAGACACTGCCAAATCTTACCGAGGTACACCCTACCGCTATGGTGGCACGACGCGCTCAGGGATAGACTGCTCTGCTTTGATTTACCATTCCTATGCAAGTATAGGAGTGCAAATGCCGCGAACCTCTGAGGCTCAGAGCAAAATGGGAAAAAAGGTTAACGGAAAAAATTTACAAAAAGGAGATCTGGTGTTTTTTGCTACAGGGCGCAGTAAAAACAAAGTCTCCCATGCTGGAATCGTTACAGAAAACCAACGCGGAAGAATCTTATTTATCCACTCCTCCACGAGTTTAGGGGTAACGGAAGACAACCTTGCAAACCCTTATTGGTCCAAAGCATTTTTATTCGGGAGACGAATTTTGGATGAGAAAAAGTAAAGCCCTGAACATACTAACGTAGTACGAACAGGGCCTAAACACCATAAAAAAATCTAAGGATCATCCTGCTTTCACCAAGGCATATTCAAAGGAAGGTCTTCCCCGCTCTCCATCTCTCGTAAGGGAAAGGAATCTTACCTTATAGAAGTTGCCTCTTGCGTCCTTCATAACATAAAAACGATCATTTCTAATTGTAGGGGCCATGTTAGGGCCTCCTCCACCTCTCCAATTTGACCCAATAGTCAGACGATTATCGGCAACCAAGGTCAATCCAGATAAATGTGATTCATTGAAGTTATCGTAGCTGATTTCAGCTTCCAATACTTGAACTGCAGTCACCCCTCCGTAAATATTGTGAAATACCAAATCCTGAAAGAAGTATGCTAAGGTACCATTGACAGCCTGTGGGAATGGTGTTGTGGATGTCCCAGCGTTCCATACAAAATCCCAATCACTTTTTTTAGGCTCCACATCTACTTTCCCCTGCTCAAAGGATACGTACACGAAGTTAAAGTCAGAATCCTTTTGGATTTCCAATGTATTGAATGTTGTGGCATTCAGGTCTGCATGCTGCAACAAGTACCTTCCATTTTGCTGGACAATTCGAATTTTCTTCCAAGGCCGCTCATCGGCTCCCATGCTTCCTCTATTGAGGATATAGACTTTATTGTCTGCTTGTACGGCACTCACAGGAGAAATAATTGGCTGATTCAAAGGATTGGCAGGATTGTCCACCCGTAAAATCGCTTCCATATTATTGAATGTCATATCCAAACCTCCAGAGGACCTCAAATCTGCAGCCTGTGCCTCTCCCACTTGATTGAGATCTGTAGCTGAAGTCTCATATGCCATCGCACCAGTGGTACCATTGATCAGCACTCTGAAATCTGAACCTGAGGAAAATGCCAGATCCCATCTTTGACGCTGCACGGTTGTTTGCTCACCTGTTCTAAGGTTGATAAAGGCCATATTTGGAAAAGTAGCTCCCCCTCCATTGATTTCTATAAATCCATCAGATGCAGGATCCGGCTCCATAATGGGAGATTCTGAGTTGTCGCAAGAAAATAGGCCAAGTGAAAAGGCTATTAGAATGATTAGTAATTGATTAATTTTCATTGTGGTTTTTATTTTGATAGTTGATACGTTAATCCAAGAAAATAGGAGCGTCCTACGCCCATAGGCCTCATGGGTCCTCCTCCATGGGCCGAACCGGCCATTGCAGTGCTTTCAATATCCACTACATTCAAGGCATTTCTGACACCCGCATTTATCCGAATCCCATTTTTCAATGGCTGATTGATGGTAAAATCCATCCAATGGAATCCTTCCAGTTCTACCTCCATTGGTCTCAATTCTCCAGCACCGTCAAGTTGCATCTGGAAAGCAGGAAGTGGACCTGTCCATTTGTAGAATAGATTGAATTGTGTCTTTAAACTTGGCAAGGTGTAGCTAAGATTGGCATTGACTTCCGGTGAATAAAGCATCGCAGGTAAGGCTACTTGTTCTGTAGCGAGTTGATTAAATCTCCCGATGTAAGAAGTACCCAACTCCGCTGACCACTGCTTCCCTGAAAATCCTGCATTGGCCATTAATCCCTGAGAACGGAATCTGTCAATGTTAAACATGGTGGTAATCCGTGGGTCTTCTGGATCTATGGTAAATGCAATCCTATTTCGCACATCATTATAAAAGCCATTAAGTGCAAACTTGAATGTGTATGGCTGGAAAGCTTTTTCGTGGCTAAAGGAGAAATTATAGCTATCAGAGGTCTCCGCAACCAAATCAGGATTACCTCGGATACTATGACTGGCATCAAAGAAATCAAAATAGAGTTCTCGAATGGAAGGCGCACGGAAACCATTGGCATAAGACACCCTGAAATCCCAATGAGTACTTAAGGCAACTTTAGCATTCAATGAAGGAATTACAGGTGGGGCTTCATACGCTGAATTATATGCTTTTCTTAGGCCAGGTCTGATCTGGAGAAATTTAGTTGGCTTCCATTCTCCCGTAATGAAAGCTGCATAATCCTGAATCCCCGTATTTTCACTGATTCTGTCCCCAATTCCATTTTCAGTATTGACATCTATACCCGGGACCAATGTAAGTTTCGGGGATAGCATCCAATTTCCTAGAAGACGAAACGTCAATCCCTGATAATTGAGCATAGCCTGTGAACCCTGCTGCCTAGAAAGGTTTCGTTCATTTGTGCGGACATTCGTCACCCAAGTCTGCGTTTCTCGTTGAAAATCAGTGTAAGCTGCCTGCATGGACAGTTGAAAAGTTGGTTTGACCTCCCAACGCCCGTTTACACGGTGCATCCATCGGGTAGTGATAAAGTCAGTATCGATGACTTCCAGTCTATTTTCAGGACCCAATGAATTGATTGTTTCATCCAAAAAATCTACACTGTAATCCAATTCTATATCACCTTGAGTAAAGGCTACCGAAGCATTTACCAAATTTTGGCTTTTGGGCAACCAGCGATGTTGTCTACCTTCATCACCACCTTTCCATCCACCAAAATTATTTTGAGTAAACCCACCTCGGAATGCAAGATGTTCACTTTGTCTCCAAGCACCGCCAATCGAACGAATATGGGTACCTTGACCAACAAAGGGACTATACTCGTTTCCGGCTGTTTCTTCCTGAATCCTCGCTGTAATGGAATATGAATTAACTCCTTGACCATTTTTGGTGATAATATTGATGACACCGGCTAGAGCATCTGCTCCATAAATTACAGACATCGGCCCCTCAACAATTTCAATCCGCTCGATCATATTGACATCAATCTGATTAAGGTTGATCTCGTTATTGACCCCTTGGCGCCCAACCATCGGAACACCATCGATGAGAATTTTCACATTTTGCCCAGACAGCCCATTCATTTCCAAGTTGGAGCTTCCAAGCGCATTATCCTGGCTAAAGCGTATTCCCAACTCTGTATTGAGCACCTCCTGTAAATTCATGGCAGCTCTACTTTGAATAATTTGCTGATCAATAGTCCTTACCATGTACGTTGACTGCCGAGCACTTTGTGGCCCAAAATTTCCTGTCACTACTACTTCCCCTAACTCACTAAGAGATGATTGAAGTATCACTTTTTTTAATGACTTTAACTCATCTAACAATACCTCCCTATCAGCGTAACCCATAGCAGTTATCTTGACAGTAGCGGATGAGGGAATATTATCTAAAGAAAAATAGCCTTCAGTATCCGCTACGACTCCCTTTCCTTCTCCCCAAACGATGGCAGCAAAAGGCACACTTTTGCCACGCTCATCTACTATCTGTACACGTTGGCCAGAGTCAGCCAAAGCGACCCCAAGCATCAACCATACGAGCGAAAACGTTATCTTAATTTTATTTAGATTAATTCTATACATTGGTTTAAAATTTTTTTGGCGGGCGAACCCGCCAAGAAGCTTACAAACTATCGACTAGATTTTTCCAAGCAGGTAATTGAGGAATTCCAGGCTTTCTTAGGCCGAAAAACTGTGCGATCATTTCACCTTCCTTATCAAAAAGCTCTAAGGAAGAGACCAACCCGTCTTCGGTATTTTTATGAACGACAAAGGCACAGTCGATCTGATCTTCATTCAAATGCATATTGAAATCAGGATCAAGCACATTCAACCAAGAACCCATTTGACGGATGGTTCTTACTTTACCTTGGTGGATTTGAATATTTCCTTTGTTTCCTGCGAAGATCATGATAGGCATTTTTTCAGCGGAGGCCACTTCCAAAATTTTCCTAGCAGATAGTCGGTCCACTTCATACGCCCATTTGTCATTGATCCATTTCACGGCGTTTAATCTGTGAACTTTGTACTTACGCAGCATTCCAAAAAACTCATGCGTATCTTTCATGTTTTCCCAATCCTGTGTGAAAGCTTCCAAATCAATACTTTCTGCATATTCAGGGGATGAAAAAGCCTCGATGACGATTTCCTCTTCTTGCTCAGCTGCTTGGTACGCTTGAATAATATCATCAAATGCTGCCAAATTACTTTTTTCCTGCAGGTATACTTTCATAACTGCCTCTCCTGCCTTGTCAAAAAACTGGAAGCTTCTCATGGTGCCCCGAGGGGTTTCATTGATGACCGCAAACCCGTATTTCCATCCACTGAAAAACACCCTTTGCTCAATAGGTCCAATAACCGTCGCCACCTGATAAGGTGCCTCTCCCTGAATATCAATTTTCTGGAATGTGCCTTTATGTTCCAATACACATCCTTCATTACGGGTCAAAGACATTACTTTACCCAACTTTTTAAATTCAATCAGCAATGAAGCCCAGTCTCCCTGTAAGCGAATGGTATGCTCACCAACAGTTGTCGCCAACAATTCTAATTCTGTCACACCTAATCTTTTTGCGGCATCTCTGATTCGCAGTTGTGGTTCGGAAGATTTTAAGGTTTCCCAAGCCTTAGCTAATGACTCTCGGGAAGATTGAATGAGTGTTTCCATAATTTATGCTGTTTTTACTATTGCTGAATTTTGATGTAAGGGTAATGATTGAATATGCTTGCCATGGTATCCCTGATGGTCAAATACTTGGATAGGATAATCATACACATGATGCAACTTTTCAGAAGTTAGCGTCTCTTCAACGGATCCTGACTGGTAAATTCGTCCATTTTTAAGCATGATTACCTGATCAGAATAGGCAGCAGCCATATTCAAATCATGTAAAACTGCCAAGATGCCAATATTTTTATGCTTCAATCGAGAGGCGATATGCAATACCTGATGCTGATGGGCAATATCCAAGCTTGAAGTTGGCTCATCCAGCAGCAGATACCTTGGATTGGAGGATTCTCCCCAGATTTGAGCCAATACACGGGATAATTGCACGCGCTGCTTTTCTCCACCGGATAATTGACTGTAAAGTTTGTCTCTAAACTGCCAGGTTTGTGTTTCTTCCATTACTTCCTGCACTATGGATTGGTCAGCACGGTCACCTAAGGCAATCATTCCCAACTCCACTACTTCCCTCACTTGGAAAGGAAAAGATAACTGCGAATGCTGGGGCATCACCGCTCGAATTTTAGCCAAATCCCTTGCCTTAAGGTTCTTCAAATCCTGCCCATTGTAGGATATCACACCTTGTTGACAGACAATATCACCTGCTAAAATTTTTAAAAGCGTAGACTTCCCGGCACCATTAGGTCCTATAATGGTTGTTAGTTTCCCTGGAGCGATACTTATCTCAGCAGTGTTGACAATGGGCCTTTGCTGAATGCAAAAATGGATATTTGAGGCTTGAAGCATATTAAGAGCGAATTTGTTTGATAGATAAGAGTAACCAAATAAAGAATGGAGCACCAATAATGGCTGTAATTATTCCAATGGGCATTTCAGAAGGCGCAACCATGGTCCGCGCGAGTGTATCAGCAATGGTGAGCAAAATAGCCCCCGCCAACCAAGAAGCTGGCAATACCAAGCGATGATCCGCTCCAAATAAGATACGCAAGAGGTGAGGAATCACTAGACCTACAAAGCCGATGGTACCCGTAAAGGCAACGGCAGTCCCTACGATTAAAGCTGACCCAATTAATACAACTAATTTCGTCTGCTGCACATTGATTCCCATGTGGAAGGCTTCACTTTCACCGATTGCCAAGGCATTGAGGGCTTGGTACTGACCCAAAATCAAGCCAACTGGAAGTACAGAAATAAGCGCCAAAATGAGCACTTTATGCCAATTGGCACCTCCCACATCTCCCAAACTCCAGAAGGTGAAGTTGCGTAGTGCTGCATCATCCGCATAGAAAATGGCTAAACCTATCAAAGCTCCGGCAAGCGCATTCAATGCCACACCTGCGAGGATAAGTAACGAAATATCGGTTTTACCTGCTTTACTGGAAAGCTTATAAACTAATGCTGTATTTACCAATCCCCCTACAAAAGCAAAGAGCGCCAATCCAACTTTCCCCATCCACGCCAACCAAGCTACCGAAGATCCAAAAACAATGTAGACCACAGCAAACAAAGCACTTCCACTACTGACACCGATGAGACCAGGTTCCACAAGCGGATTTCTAAACAAGCCTTGCAACGCAGCACCTGCAAGTGACAGAGAGCCTCCTACCAACATCGCCATCACAATTCTAGGGAGTCTTATTTGAAGGAGTACATTGTGCTCTTGTATGGTCAAAGCCTCATTTCCTAATTGAACTCCCATTAGAAATTGAAATACTTTGCCAATACTTATCGGAAAAGCACCCAAACTCAATGAAATGGCTAGTAGAAATACTAATATTCCTCCAAGCCCAACTAAGGTCAGCGATCGCTTTTGAGAAGCAGTCGATATAGTTACTAAGCTCGGCATTAATTTTTTCTAATTGCTTTAGCTAAGTCCAAAGCGGCTTGGGCAACTCTAGGCCCAAACCCTGACAAATATTGTCCATCAAAACTGAGGATATTTCCCTGCTGGAATGCAGTTGTCTGATTAACTCCTTTGATCTGTTGTACCCCATCTTTTCCACCAATTGTGCCTAAACCAGAATCGAAAAATAGTAGGTAATCAGGATTCATACTTACCAAGGCTTCCGGTGTAAGTGGAATAAAATCTTTAAAACCAGTGCCTGCGGGTCTTCCACCAGCCAATTGGATGATTTCAGCAGCAAACGTATCATCACCGGCCAAAAAAACAGTCTCTAATCCGCGAGCCATAATAAATGCTACTGCAGGAGGGTCAGCTAAGGGATTTGCCTGCAGGTAAGTCTGCAACGCTGCCTGATCAGCCTGCAATTGCAGTATCAATTCATTTCCTTTTTCTTCTTCCTCCAAAAAGGAAGCTATTTCTTCAATCAAGCGATAAGTTTCATTGATAGCGGTAGGTTTTTTGAATAAGTGCACCTGAATTCCTGCCAATGTTAACTGAGCTAATACATCCTCGGTGAGGTATCCTTCTTCCGCCAAAATCATATCCGCACCCAAGGCCATCAATCCTTCTCCTTTGATTTGATTTCTATAACCAATGGAAGGTAATTGCTGAAGAGAGACTGGAAAGGTAGAAGTTATATCAGTTGCAATAATCTGATCTAAATATCCTAGACTCACCACCACTTCAGATACAGTACCACCAGCAGTAATCAACTTCCAGTGTTTTTTTTCAACCTCTTCAGAAACCTGCTTTGTATTGCATGCAACAAAAGCTCCCAGAATTACCACAAGTACTAAACGACTTATCATTATTAAGATTAATTTTAAACAACATGACAAAGGTCATATTATTTAGATTAAATCCAAATAAATTTAAATTGATTTTTTCTATCAAGAAAGAATTTTAATCGACTGATATTGAAAAGCGTATTTTAAAAGTACCAATTCGATACTTTGCAAGTTTGTATGTACCTATAGACTTAGAAATGAAATACTAATTATGGTTTGAACATGAAAAGCCCGTTGTTAATAAAATTCAAAAAAGACACAATTAACGATTAACCAATTAAATTTTGAGACAGGAAATCCCTCATTTGTAAAAGCATAAACCGAAAAAAAATGTCGATGGAGCTCTAAAAGCTATATGCTTAGCAAAAAAGAAATAATCACTCGATTAAAATCCCCAAACATCCTTTGGTATTAAGCTTTTATAATTAATTTTGCACTCGAATTAAAAAAGCATCATTTCTTTTTACACAATAAATCAAATGGCAAACATTGGTAAGATAACACAGGTAATTGGTCCAGTAGTGGACGTGTCCTTCGAGGGCGGTAAATTACCAAATATCCTAGATGCGTTGACAGTGACCAGAGAAGACGGTCATCAGATCATCTTGGAAGTTCAGCAGCACTTAGGTGAAGATAGAGTAAGAACTATCGCGATGGACGCTACAGAAGGTCTTGTAAGAGGCACTGAGTGCGTTGACAACGAAGCACCTATATCAGTGCCAACCGGAGAAGCTATCAAAGGACGTCTATTCAACGTAGTTGGTGCTGCTATTGATGGTCTTCCTGAGGTGGAATCTGCTAAGCGCTTACCAATCCACCGTTCTGCTCCTAGATTTGAGGATCTTTCTACTTCAACGGAAGTATTATTTACTGGTATCAAAGTAATCGACTTGATCGAGCCTTATGCAAAAGGTGGTAAGATCGGTTTGTTTGGTGGTGCCGGTGTAGGTAAAACCGTATTGATCCAGGAGTTGATCAACAACATTGCGAAGGCATATGCAGGTTTGTCCGTATTTGCCGGTGTTGGTGAGAGAACACGTGAAGGAAATGACCTTTTGAGAGAAATGATCGAGTCAGGCATCGTAACTTACGGTGAAGACTTCTTGCATTCATTAGAAGAAGAAGGTGGTTGGGATCTTTCCAAAGTTGATTTGAAAAAACTGGAAGAATCTAAAGCTACGTTCGTGTTTGGTCAGATGAACGAACCTCCTGGGGCTCGTGCACGAGTAGCCTTGACAGGTTTGACTTTGGCTGAATACTATAGAGATGGTGAAGGTGATGGAGCTGGTAAAGACATCCTATTCTTTATCGACAATATCTTCCGATTCACTCAAGCAGGTTCTGAGGTATCCGCTCTTTTGGGCCGTATGCCATCTGCGGTAGGTTATCAGCCTACATTGGCAACTGAAATGGGTGCCATGCAAGAGCGAATCACGTCTACTAAGAACGGTTCCATCACTTCCGTACAGGCAGTTTACGTACCTGCGGATGACTTAACTGACCCTGCTCCTGCGACTACCTTTGCTCACTTGGATGCCACTACGGTACTTTCCAGAAAGATTGCTGAATTAGGTATCTATCCTGCTGTAGATCCATTGGATTCTACGTCAAGAATTCTTTCTCCAGACATCTTGGGTGAAGAGCATTATGGATGTGCTCAGCGTGTAAAAGAAATTCTTCAGCGTTACAAAGAATTGCAGGATATCATTGCGATCTTGGGTATGGAAGAATTGTCTGAAGAAGATAAGATGGTCGTACACAGAGCTAGAAGGGTACAGCGTTTCCTATCTCAGCCATTCCACGTAGCAGAGCAGTTTACTGGTTTGAAAGGTGTATTGGTAGACATCAAAGATACAATCAGAGGCTTTAACATGATCATGGATGGTGAGTTAGACCATCTTCCTGAAGCAGCATTCAACTTGGTAGGTACCATTGAAGATGCCATTGCCAAAGGTGAGAAAATGTTGGCTGAATTAAACAACTAATCTGCAAATCAAGCACGTCATGATGCAATTGACTATTATTACCCCTGACCAAAAAGTATTCGAAGGCGAAGTAAGCGAAGCTACTTTCCCAGGTGCAGCCGGTTCTTTTCAAGTATTGAAAAACCACGCCCCTATCGTATCTGCATTGGACAAGGGCAATGTTTCTTACACTACTAAAGAAGGCAAATTAAGCTTGGTAGTAGACGGAGGCGTTGTAGAGGTAAAAGATAATAAGATTGTCTTATTGGCTGAAAAAGTCATCGGATAATCCATCAATAACTAATTCAAAGAGGCTGGTTTGAATAAATCAGCCTCTTTTTTTTATGGAAATCATTGAATTTCTGAAAATTAATTGGGATAGCTAAAATAAAACCCTACCTTTGCAACCCTGAAAGGAGGTGTATACATATGATCATAGTCAACGTAAAAGAAAACGAATCTATCGAAAAAGCGCTTAAGCGTTTTAAAAAGAAGTTTGATAAGACTGGAGCTGTAAGAGAGCTTAGAGCTAGACAGCACTTTGTAAAACCTTCTGTTAAGAGAAGAGACCAAGTTATCAAAGCTGCTTATAAGCAAAGAATGCAAACAGAAGCAGCCAACTAATTGGTTGCTATCTTTTCGAGATACATTCCCAAAACACATCTGCCAAAAGCGGGTGTGTTTTTTTAGTTTTTAGTAATTAGTAGATTGAGTGAATAGTTGTCTAATTGACGGTGGTTGAAACAAGATTGATTTTTTTAACCTGATTCCCTACTTGGTTCTTTGTACTTTGTACTTGGTACAACTTCATCAACCCCTCTTGCATCTCTCCCCCTTTCGGCCTATTCTTGTATTAAATTTCATATGATGGCTAAAAGACTTGTATTCACCCTATTTCTTTGTCTAAGTTTTGGTTTTTCCTTACTGGCGCAGACCAAGTATCCAACACTATTCGAACAGACAGAAGGCAAACAAACCCCTCTCTATCACGAAGTAATCAGCTATTTCGAGCAATTAAGTTCCGATTTTGAGGAGGTAAGGATGGTTGAAATGGGAATTTCGGATGCGGGATTGCCGTTTCATGTCATTTTATTGGATAAGGCCCGTACATTTGATCCTAAGCAGTGGCATGAAAGTAATCGCCCCATACTTTTTATCAACAATGGTATCCATCCAGGCGAACCTGATGGAATAGATGCCTCCATGATATTGTTGAGAGATATCTTGGAAGGAAAAATTCCTTATCCGGAGGAGTTGGCACTAGCGATCATTCCAGTCTATAATATCGGAGGCCATTTGAATAGAAACTCTTACAGTCGAGTAAACCAAAATGGCCCGGAAGAACATGGATTTCGTGGGAATGCACGGAATTATGACTTAAATCGTGACTTCATCAAAGCAGACACACGGAATGGCCGGTCATTCCAACAAATCTTTCAGTGGCTGAGTCCACAGGTGTTTGTGGATACCCATGTAAGTAATGGGGCAGACTATCAACATGTGATGACCTTAATCTCTACCGAATCCAACAGACTGGGAGGCGCCATGGGAAGCTATCTGCGCCAACGACTAGATCCTGAATTATACAAGCGGATGGATGCTGCGGGATATCCTATGATCCCTTACGTCAATGCTTACGGAGGCAAGCCAGAAGATGGCTGGAGCCAATTCAAGGATTTAGGAAGATATTCGAGTGGTTATGCTGCCCTGTTTGGCACAGTTTCCTTTATGCCAGAAACACACATGCTCAAACCGTATAAGGATCGTGTGGAATCTACCTATGAATTGTTGAAGATTTTCATTCAACTGATGGGCGAGGATGGGAGCACTATCGTGAAAGCCTATCAACAGGATAGAGCATCAATTAAATCCCAAGAAACATTCTACTTTCAGCACACACTCGATCGTAGTAACTACCGCATGATTCCTTTCCATGGCTATCGATCAGCTCAGAAACCTTCAGAAGTTTCGGGCTTGCCACGCTTATACTATGACCGCAATCAACCATTCAGTACGGAAGTTAAGTTTTATGAAACCTATGAAGCCAAGCTCGAAATTACCAAACCACAGGCCTACATCATTCCACAAGGCTGGCACCATGTGATCGAAAACCTGAAAAGAAATGGGGTAAACATGCGTATCTTAGAAAAAGACAGTACCTTGGAAGTAAGCGTATACCATATCCACGATTTTCAAACTGCCCAAAGACCTTTCGAGGGACACTACATTCACAGCAATACGACGCTAACTAAAAGTGTTGCACCTATGTCATTCCGTGCCGGAGATCTCATCATTCCCATGAATCAAGAGCGGAATAAATTCATCATGGAAGTACTTGAACCAGAATCTGAAGATTCTTTCTTCAATTGGAATTTCTTTGATACTATCCTTCAATCCAAAGAAGGCTATTCTGCGTATGTCTTTGAAGATTTGGCGGCAGAATTCTTAAAGGAGAATCCTTCCATCAGAAAAGCATTAGAAGAAGCCAAAGAGACGGATGAAAATCTTCGTAACAATGCCGCAGCCCAACTCCGATGGGTATATGAACGCTCCCCATGGAAGGAAAAAGATCATAACCGTTACCCTGTCTATCGTTTAGAAAAATAAGTTTATCATGGATTCTCCAAAAAAGCAGAATTTCCTTCAAAAACTTCAAGGCAAATGGCAGCTGAATAGCATAAAACAGGTGCTGTTGGTATTGCTGGTTTTTGCCTTGACTGGATTCACCATATTATTCATCAAGCAGCCGATTTTTGATCTCTTAGGAATTAGTATGGAAAAAGGAGGGGTGTGGAAAACAATCCTTTATCTACTCCTTGTACTGCCCTTATATCAGGCAGTATTGCTGCTTTGGGGATTTGTATTTGGACAGTTCTCATTTTTCTGGGAACATGAAAAGAAGTTTTTCCGAAGGATAATAGGGAGGAAAGGGTAAAGAGTTTAATACGCTCACTTGGGAACCGAAATAACTTAACTGCAAAGGAAGCAAAAGTCGGCGCAGAGGTCGGAAACCCCATAACAACAGGATTATTTAAGTACCCTCAACATGTACAAGGTATAAAAGTCTTCTTCCTCTTCTAGATTGGTTGCTTTATTGAAGTATAGCACCCCATCACGTACCAAAAATCCCCAATAAGAATCTAAATACATTGGAAGAGGAATATCTGCTAGTTCATCTCCTTCCAAATCAAAAACTTTAAGTCTTTTAGCTGCTTTAGTGACTTCCAGTTCATATGCTGCATCAGCCTTCTTTTCATCAACTTCATATAGTTGATCTAATTCAGCTAGCTTCTCCTTACTTATCCCCTGAAAATACATGAGGTACACATACTTGGAATCCGCCTGTAGATGACGTAAGCCGCCTTTGGACGCCTCTATATACACATCATAATCTAAGAATTCCTCAGGCATTCCCTCGCTCAGCAGTACATCCTTCAGCACCAAGGACTTCTTAAACTGAAGCGCATATGGCGCTTCCTTAGCATAGGCATATAAAACAGGATTGGCATCATAGGTTACATAGATATAATCTAGTCCAACCGCCATTCGGGAATACAAATCTCCATCATCATAATGTTTCCCATCAAAGAAACGGGATTCCTTGTCCAAAGGGAATAGATGTTGTAAGGTAAAATCATCTGGATCGATCAATACCCCACCTCTGATTTTTTCATAATACCCACCTTCGGTTCGCTTACCTGCGATAGCACCTCCCCGGTACAATATTTTATTTCCTTCGGCGGTATTCAATACCTTCGGGCCACCACCGGTATTTCGCATAATACCTTTGAGCTGATACGCAGGATTGAATGGGGTGAATTTCAGTTCCTCTCCCTCTAAATTAAACCATTTTAAACCCTTGGACCCAATCACAAAAATAGACTCATCATCCCAAAAAGCCATTTCAGAAAAGGCAAACCCAAAGGAATCCGGCTGATCTCCTGATTTATCATACGTGTGCATGATGGATCCTTCTTCATCCACTAGGTAATAACGATTCTTTTGATAATCCGCTGTCAATAAATACTTTCCATTGGGACTGATATCTAGCAACATCATTTCACCTAAATGTGCTACACGTATGGAATCTACTAGCTCTAATTGAAAACTTGATTCCGCTTTTTCTGCGGATTTCTTTTCACAGGCGATTAAAGATATAATCAAGAAAACACAAAAGACTTTGAACATAAAAAGAGGGGACAAAAGTTATTTTTAAATCTATGAATTTTTCTACATCAAGAAAAACCAGTAATGATATTTAACATGGTTGCAGAAATTTACATAGCTTAGCATACTAACCCACCTCCATTATGATTCGATTCTTGAAGTTCTTAGGCATCTTAATTATCTCCCCTATTCTATTAATGGCACAAAACCCCATCAAAATCGCCTGTGTAGGAAACAGCATTACACAAGGACCAGGACAAACTCATGCAGATAGCTATCCAATGCAATTACAGATCCTCCTTGGAGATAAGTATCTCGTGCAAAATTTTGGTGTAAGCGGACGGACATTGCTCAAAAATGGGGATTTCCCTTATTGGAATGAGCCAGAAATGGATCAAGTAAAAGCTTTTAAGCCGGATATTCTTTTAATTAAATTAGGTACCAACGACTCCAAACCACAAAATTGGCAGTACAAAGATGAGTTCAAACAAGATTACCTGGATCTCATCAAGGAGTTCAAAGGCTCTCTTTCAGAAACAGGAAAGATCATCATTCTCATTCCTGTACCAGTTACTGAGGATAATTTTGGAATCCGGGAATCTGTGATGGTGGAAGAAATGAGACCAATCTTAGTAGATATTATCGAAGAGTCTGGCTCAGAAATGATCGATCTTTACACACCGCTTCAAGGCAGAGGAGATTTACTTCCTGACGGTGTGCATCCAACTAAGGACGGTTTGGGCATCATGGCAAAAACAGTCTACGATTATTTGAAAAAAAAATAGAGGCTGCCTTTTACCGACAGCCTTTTCAATTAATATTTCTCGATCAGAACCCTTAAATCCACTCAAAACCCAAGTAAGGAACCAAAACTTGTGGCATTCGGATACCGTCTTCGGTTTGGTTATTTTCGAGGATTGAAGCCACTATTCTAGGCAATGCAAGGGCACTCCCATTAAGCGTATGAGCCAGTTGCGTCTTTTTATCTTCTCCTTTGTAGCGTAGCTTTAAGCGATTGGCTTGGTAGTTTTCAAAGTTACTCACAGAACTCACTTCCAGCCATCTTTCCTGAGCAGCTGAAAATACTTCCATATCGTAAGTCAATGCAGAAGTAAAGCCCATATCTCCCCCACAAAGTCTAAGTACTCGGTATGGGAGTTCCAGTTTTTGTAACAAGCTTTGAACATAGGCACTCATTTCCTCCAGTGCTTCATAAGAGTTGTCCGGATGCACGATTTGTACAATTTCGACTTTGTCAAATTGATGCAATCTGTTAAGACCTCTTACATGAGCGCCCCAGCTACCTGCTTCTCTACGAAAACAAGGAGTATAGCCAACATTTTTAATAGGAAATGCCCGCTCATCCAAGATTACATCTCGGTAGATATTGGTAATGGGCACTTCAGCTGTTGGAATCAAGTACAACTTATCCATGGTCGCCTCATACATCTGCCCTTCTTTATCCGGAAGTTGCCCTGTGCCATAACCAGAATCTTCATTGACCAATATAGGTGGCTGCACTTCCATATACCCAGCTTTCAAGGCTTCGTCTAAGAAGAAATTGATCAAGGCTCGCTGCAAACGCGCACCTCTCCCCTTGTACACAGGAAATCCAGCACCAGTGATCTTGACTCCTAAGTCAAAGTCAATGATGTCGTAATCCTTGATAAGTTCCCAATGCGGTTTTTTGCTAGCTGGCAACTCAGGAATTTCTCCATGAGTGAGTACAATTTCATTATCATCCGCTGATTTACCTTTGGGAACAGAATGATGTGGTACATTTGGAAGCGTGTACAAAAGTTGTCTCAAATCCGCTTCATAGGTGTTGTAAGATTCCTCAAGCACCTTGATCTGTTCTTTGATCTCTCCTGTACGGGTTTTGATGTGCTCTGCTTCCTCTTTTTTACCCTCTCTCATCAATAGACCGATCTGCTTAGAGATTGCGTTGGATTCCGCTTGAAGACTGTCACGCTCTGTTTGCGTTTCTTTCCTTTTCTTATCCAGTTCCAACACCTCATGCAAGGTAGCCTCTGCATTAGCCAAATTCCGCTTCTGCAAACCTTCCAGCACCAATTCAAAATTTTCTCTAATCGTATTGACGAGTAACATATTTCTTTGCTGTTTTTTTTAACGAATGCAAATATACGGAAAGTGAGTGATTGGTTATTGGTGATTAGTTAATTAAGTGATTTAGGTAAAAGGAGAAAGGTGAAAAGACTGACCACCACTTCATCATTCGAAGTTAGGCGTTCATCATTCGGCGTTTACTAGTATCAGTAACCCGTAACTTTGGGTGTCTCGCAAAGACGCCAAGCCGCGGAAGGTTTCACGCCACGAGCGCAACGATTCATCACAAGGGCTGCGAAATAGGCTGTCCACAGATTTTACAGATTAGCACAGAATAATTGGTTTGAATGTAATAGTCTTAGCTATCCCCACACTTTATCAGCGTAAATCATGGACCAATTTATTTCCGATGAACATTTATTAAGTTGATTAAGTGATTGGATTAAGGAGAAAGATCAAAGGTGAAAAGACTGACCACCACTTCATCATTCGAAGTTNACGCCACGACCGCAACGGATGAACGCCACGACCGCAAAATAGGCTGTCCGCAGATTTTACAGATTGGCACAGAATAATAGTTTTGAAGGCGCATAGATTAATTTAATTGGCGTGAAATTATGTCAAATGATCACGCTATAATTCATTTAGCAGTTTCATCGGAGCGGCCGACATTTTAGCAACGGGTTTCAACCCGTTGATGAGCAATCTTAACCAATAGTGAAGTGTCGTAGACACGATAGACATGAGCTAAGGAATTTTATGCCGGCCGTCCCGATGGGACTTTGAAAAAAGAGCTCGATCAATTTGATCCGAGGGTTGAATATGCCCGTCGTCTCTACGAGACTATTGCAATAATTAGCAGGCAAGAAAAACCTTCTTTCAAATATGCGAATCTGTCTTGCTTCTTGATTCTTGGTTCTTGTTTCTAATCTC
>NZ_BMYF01000028.1 GCF_014652135.1 Mongoliitalea lutea | reverse complement strand
TGATGATAACTTCGGACCTATCAACGGAGCAGATGGCGGAACAACAGCGAGCATATTGGGTAACGATACCTTGAACGGAGACCCTGTAGATCCATCAGATGTGACCTTGACGGTAGTAAGTTCAGACCCTGAGTTGACGTTGAACCCTGATGGCACAATAACGGTAGCACCGAACACGCCTGCGGGAGATTACGAGTTGACTTATAGCATCTGTGAGGTATTGAACCCTGGTAACTGTGATACAGCGACGGTGATTGTAATAGTGATAGCTCCAGAAATTATTGCTAACGATGATGATTTCGGAATCCATTTTGTTAGCTTCTCGGGTTCTCTAGGTAATATTTTAGAGAATGACCTTTTAAATAGAGAAAGACCTAATCCAGAACAAGTTGAGTTTGAATTCATAGACTTGGATGGGATTCAAGGATTATTTATCGATTTTGAAGGGAATATGTCACTATTGATTCCTGGTATAAACGAAGCTCGAGAGTATCGATTAAGGTATGTCTTAAGGGATGCAAATAATCCTGATAATTTTGATGAAGCATTTGTTATCTTCACTTTGTTGCGAAATGAAGTTGATTTAGAGGTAACCAAGACATCGAACCAAGTTGAACTTTGGGAAGGAGACGTATTTGAATACGCTATTCAAGTAAGTAACATTGGAGGGACAAATGCCACAGATGTAATTATTGAAGATTTATTGCCTGATGGTGTTATGTTTATTAATCAGGTAGTAGTTAGTTCAATTTCAGGATTGGAGATTTCCTTCTTAGTTCAAGGAAATAGATTAATTTGGTCATTGCCTGAACTTCCAGCAGATGTTGTTTTAGATATAATGTTGCGAGTTCAAGCAGAACCATTAAGTGGAAGCTCTTCTAAAACTATAACAAATGTTGTAAACGTAACGAGTGAAGAGACTGATGTAAATCTTGCTAATAATTCAGATTCAGATGTAAATATTATAAGACCATTCTTTATACCAAATGTTATTACACCAGATGGTGATGGTAAAAATGATACCTTTAAAATAATGGGTATTGGAAAATTTGTTTCTAACAGAATTGTAATATTTAATAGATACGGTGATCATGTATTCAGAACTGAAAACTATAAAAATGACTGGGATGCACCTGGTTTAGTGGCTGGAACTTATTTCTATATCTTCACAGCAATAGATAATCAAGGGAAGTCGCATGAATTTAAAGGTTGGATTCAAGTTGTGAAGAACTAATATTTTGTGTCTCGATCAAATTATTCTAAATCAACAGTGGCAAATAAGAACCTGTTGATTTAGAATAATGTAGTTGAGGTGCTTTTGGTTTTAAATTAAAAAATTAAGAGTTATTTAAAAAAAGGGTGGTGGATTTTCAAAAATATCGTCAAAGTTATTGTGTGTTTGCAAATTGTACAGGATCAATTCAAAAAATCATTAACTCATTAAATTCTAATGAATTTGAATGTTTGGGTTTTTTTCTGCTAAATGAACGAACTCTTGAGAGTTTAAAACATTTCGCAAAAATTCCAGACGTATTGTTTTTAGAGAATTGTGAAGAAGCTGATGCTGTCAAGGCATTGTTCAAAATGCAATACAGCAGAACATCAATAGTTTATTTAGAGCAGCGGGGAACACTCATGCGGTCTAATCCTCCTGAACTTGAAATGGGTGAGACGATCCTGTTGATTTAAAAAAACAAAAAAAGACCTCCGATTTTCGGAGGTCTTTTTTTATTTGATGACTGAGAAGTCAAATGTTTCAAGGAATTTCGTAGTAAAATCACCTTTTTTGAACTGTTCGTCTTTCAATAAAGCTATATGGAATGGAATGGTTGTTTTGATGCCATCAATAACAAATTCCTCTAAAGCTCTTCTCATTCGAAGCATTACTTCTTCCCTTGACTGGCCACTCACAATAAGTTTTGCAATCATGGAGTCGTAGTTAGGCGGAATTACATATCCGGCATACACGTGGCTATCGATTCGAACGCCTTTACCACCTGGAAGATGCAAATTCTGGATTTTACCTGGACTTGGACGAAATCCATTGGCTGGATCTTCTGCGTTGATTCTGCATTCCATTGAATAGAGTTTCGGATAATAATTCTTACCAGAAATCTTTTCTCCAGCAGCAACTTTGATTTGCTCTTTGATCAGGTCAAAATCAGTTACCTCTTCGGTGATCGGGTGCTCTACTTGGATACGGGTATTCATTTCCATAAAGTAGAAATTTCGGTGTTTATCCACCAAAAACTCAATAGTACCTGCACCTTCATAAGCGATAGCTTCAGCACCTTTGATAGCAGCTTTACCCATAGCCTCTCTTAATTCATCTGTGATAAAAGGAGAGGGGGTTTCTTCTACCAGTTTTTGGTGTCTTCTTTGAATAGAGCAATCCCTTTCTGATAAATGACATGCACGACCTGTACTATCACCTACAATTTGAATTTCAATATGTCTTGGCTCTTCTACAAACTTTTCAAGATATAAGCCATCATTGCCAAATGCAGCGGCGGATTCCTGTCTCGCGTCATCCCAAGCTTTTTTAAATTCAGAAGATTCCTTGACGATACGCATACCTCTACCACCGCCACCTGCGGTTGCTTTTAGGATAACGGGATAACCCATTTCTTCAGCAAGTTTTAGTCCTTGCTCCATGGATTCCAATAAACCTTCGGAACCGGGGATTGTAGGCACACCAGCAGCTTTCATGGTTGCTTTAGCGGTAGCTTTATCACCCATTTTGTTGATCATCTCTGGGCTGGCACCAATGAATTTGATACCATATTCTTCACAAATTCTGGAGAATTCAGCATTCTCAGAGAGGAAGCCATATCCTGGATGGATAGCATCTGCATTGGTGATTTCGGCAGCTGCAATGATTCTTGGGATATTTAAGTAAGACTCTCTACTAGGAGGAGGTCCGATGCACACAGCTTCATCAGCAAAGCGAACATGAAGACTATCTTTATCAGCAGTGGAATACACTGCGACAGTTTTAATCCCCATTTCCTTGCAGGTTCTGATCACTCGTAAAGCGATCTCTCCTCTGTTGGCTATTAATATTTTTTTAAACACAACGATTGATTTTGATGAAACATGACAGCTTATCCAGCTGGATCCACTAAGAATAAAGGCTGATCGTACTCTACAGGCTGAGCATTTTCAACCAATACTTTTACAATTCTACCGGATACCTCAGACTCAATTTCATTGAATAATTTCATCGCCTCGATAATGCAAACAGTCTGACCAGGCTTAACAGTATCTCCAACATTTACAAATGCGTCTGCATCTGGATTTGGAGTTCTGTAGAAGGTACCAATCATAGGAGACTTAATCTCAATTAGCTTACTTGTATCTTCTTTAGAAGCTGCAGCTGGAGCAGCTGGACTTGGAGCAGGAGCTGCGGCTGCCGGAGCAGAAACAGCCACTGGAGCAGGAGCTGCTTCAAATTTTACAGCAGGAGCTTCAGAGTATTTTTTTATGGAAAGTTTGAATTCTTCCGTTTCAATTTTCACTTCTGCCAATCCAGAATTAGATATGAAGTCAATAAGCTCTTGAATTTCTTTTGCTTTCATGTGATTCAATTTTGAGGGTTTAAGTTTGATAACCATAAAACACCTTTACTGAAAGCGTGCTTTCAGTAAAGGCCAAGAATTTTATTTTACACGTTCAGAATATGAACCGTCACGTGTATCCACTTTGATCATAGTGTCCTGCTCTACAAATAGAGGAACCATTACGGTCGCACCTGTTTCCATTGTAGCAGGTTTCAGTGCATTTGTTGCTGTATCTCCTTTGATACCAGGCTCTGTATACGTGATCATTAATTCTACAAATGGAGGTAATTCCACTGAAAGAGGTGTCTCTGTTTCTGCATGAACAAGGATATCTACCATCTGACCTTCTTTTAGCAAGTTAGGTCTTTCGATTAGTTTTTCTGCAATAGGTATTTGTTCAAATGTCTCAGTATCCATGAAGTTATACCCATAGTCATCGACAAAAATGAATTGATGGGGTCTTTTTTCCACCCGTGCTGTAGTCACTTTTTCCCCAGCATTATAGGTCTTATCCAAAACCTTACCGGAGGTGAGACTTTTCAGTTTTGTTCTTACAAACGCAGCACCTTTACCAGGTTTGACGTGCTGAAATTCTACGATGGAGTAAATGTCATTGTTCATTTCAAGACACAATCCATTTTTGAAATCTGCTGTACTTGCCATTATATTTCAGGTTTAATTTATTTCTTATTTTGCTCCATCATAGCCCCATTTCAGATAGATGGATCCCCAAGTGAATCCTCCTCCAAATGCAGCTAAAATTATATTGTCACCTTTTTTAAGTTGTGGCTCATAATCCCACAAACACAAAGGTAGTGTTCCGGCCGTTGTATTTCCGTACCGCTCGATATTTAGCATTACTTTATCAGGGCCTACGCCCATTCTATTGGCTGTTGCGTCAATGATGCGTTTGTTTGCTTGATGAGGGACTAACCATGCAATGTCTTCTGATTTGAGGTTGTTCTTTTCCATGATTTTTGCACTCACGTCTGCCATATTGGTTACTGCGAATTTGAACACGGTAGAACCTTCTTGAAATGCAAAGTGCTCTCTGGCATTGACGCTTTCAATGGTTGCGGGCCTTCTACTTCCGCCTGCCTTCATATGTAAGTATGGAGCACCTGAACCATCTGATTTGAGCATTGAATCCATTACACCAACTTCTTCCTCCG
This sequence comes from Mongoliitalea lutea, assembly GCF_014652135.1. Lineage (GTDB taxonomy): Bacteria > Bacteroidota > Bacteroidia > Cytophagales > Cyclobacteriaceae > Mongoliitalea > Mongoliitalea lutea. The sequence continues at coordinate 44,572 of NZ_BMYF01000028.1, read as the reverse complement.
TAGGTTCTAGGAGCACAGCACCTCCTCCATCTCCAAAAATAATGCAAGTGGCACGATCTTGATAATCAATGATAGAGGACATTTTATCAGCACCTACCACGATCACTTTTTTGTGCATGCCGGTTTCAATGAATTGAGAACCCATGGTTAAAGCATATAAAAATCCTGAACAAGCTGCTGAAATATCAAAGCTGAAACTGTTTTTTGCACCTACACCATCTGCGATAATATTGGCTGTGGCCGGAAAAGGCATATCCGGCGTGACAGTAGCACAGATGATTAGGTCAATATCTTCCGGGTCGGTATTGGTTTTTTTGAGTAATCCCTTGATAGCATTGATTCCGATTACCGATGTTCCCTGATTTTCTCCTTTAAGGATGCGTCGTTCTTTGATGCCTGTACGGGTAACTATCCATTCGTCATTGGTGTCTACCATGGTCTCCAACTCTCTGTTGGTAAGAACATATTCCGGTACCCATCCGTGGACGCCAGTAATCACTGCTCTGGTTTTCTTCATTTGATCGTTAATTTGTAGGTCTACTTGCTAACCTGAATTTTGCTTAGTAAGTCATGATTGATTAGTTGTCCTTGACTCACTTATCTACTAGACAAGCTTTCAAAATTATCTAAAAACTGCATTTTCACCAAAGTTTTTTGTTGGAAGAACAATCTAGGTGATGATAGGTCAGTCAATTAGTCTTTTTTACTCTGTTTTTTTTAGGCCCAAAAAAGAAAATCCACTGCCTGCATGGCAATGGATTTTGATATAAGGCCTTATACGTAAATTAAGCTAGAACTTCTTTTTCCATAATCACTTGACCTTTGTAATATAACTTACCGTCAAGCCAGAAAGCTCTGTGAGGAAGGTGCATTTCACCTGTGGTAGGGCATTGCGCCAATCCAGGAGCTGTCAACTTATAGTGTGTTCTCCTTTTGTCTCTTCTTGTTTTCGAAATTTTTCGTTTAGGATGTGCCATCGCTATACTATGTTTAGATTAATCTTTTGCTTTTAACTTATTTAATATTGCCCATCTAGGGTCAACTTCTTTTTCTTCTTTGGTCTCTTCCGGAGTATCCTCTTCAAAAGAGTCTTCTCCGTCGATATATACATAAACTCCATCTCCTTCAAAATCCTCATCATCCATTTCATCTTCATAATCAGGATGGATTTTTTTTGCAGGAATTGCAATTAAAATGTATTCATACAGTAATTGAGCTACATTGATACTTGGAGTGTCCTTAGTGATGATAAATAAATCTTCACTCAACTCCTGTTCTGCGGCGCCATATTTGTAGATGACTTTTTCATCTAACTCAAGTGGGTAATCAAACTCTTCCAAACTCCTGTCACAAATCAACCTGACAGTGCCTCTAATGTTAAAATCAACCTCTATTACTGCTGAGGTCTTTTTTAGCTTAGCAGAAGTACTGATTTGAGCATCTTTGACCCATTCTGTAGCTTCGAAAAACTCAAAGAACTCTCCAGAGACATCAAAAGAAAAGGCATGGTCTCCTTCTCTTAGTTTTACTATGTCAATATTGTAATTCCGTAAGAATTTCATCTCTACTCTTTAATTCAAGACCGCAAATTTAGGCAAACTTTGCAGAAAAATAAAATTTGGTAAACAATTATTTGCCAGTCAAATTCTTAAGCTGATCAATACTCCTCACTATCAGTTGGATTGGACTATAGTTTAAACCTTTTGTTGAAGGTAAATATGTCGTTTTTTTCTCCAAAAACAATTGTTTATTCTTTTAGCTCAAATGTTTACCTTTGCCTTTCCAAAAAACAGCTCCTCATAATCGAATGATTTTCTTCTTTCAATCCCCAAACAAACTAGTTTACGCCGTAGAGTCGGCATCTCCACTTGCAGCAGCAGATATAGAGAAATTATCCTGGCTTCTTGGCAATGCAATCTTGAGTGAACAAGCATCTATAAAAGGTGAATTTGTTGGCCCAAGAAAAGAAATGGTTACACCTTGGTCTACTAATGCAGTAGAAATTACCCTGAATATGGGTATCACAGGAATCAGGCGGATAGAAGAGTTTGCCTCTATGTCAGGTAATGAAAAAATCGACTCTATGCTTCAAAGGATTTACCATGAGTTGGATCAGGAGATTTTTGATATACACTTGAGCCCTGAGTCAATCAAATCTATTGAGGACATAGCGGCCTACAGTAAGAAAGAGGGGTTGGCTTTAAGTGAAGAAGAGATAGCTTATTTGAATGATGTAAGTGAGAAGTTAGGTAGACTCTTAACAGATTCCGAAGTTTTTGGGTTTAGTCAAGTAAATTCTGAACATTGCAGGCATAAAATTTTCAATGGTAATTTTATCATTGATGGGGAAGAAAAGCCCCACACCTTATTCCAATTAATTAAAGAAACTTCCAAGAAGCATCCAAACAGAATAGTTTCAGCTTATAAAGATAATGTAGCCTTTGTAGAGGGGCCTAAAGTGCAGCAGTTTGCTCCTAAAAGACAGGATGAGGCAGATTTTTTTGAAATTAACGCTATCGATTCAGTTATTTCACTAAAAGCAGAGACACATAATTTCCCTACCACTGTAGAGCCATTTAATGGTGCCGCTACCGGCTCAGGAGGCGAAATCAGAGATCGTATGGCTGGAGGTACCGCATCTATCCCTTTAGCTGGTACAGCAGTGTATATGACTTCCTACGCTCGGTCGGAAGAGGGGCGTTCATGGGAAAAGAATTTGGCCGAAAGGAAATGGTTATACCAAACACCCTTGGATATATTGATCAAAGCGTCCAATGGAGCTTCAGATTTTGGAAATAAATTTGGTCAGCCGTTAATCTGTGGTTCCTTATTGACATTTGAACATGAAGAGGAGGGGAAAAACCACGGATTTGATAAAGTGATTATGTTGGCAGGAGGAATTGGATTTACCAATAAAGCCTATGCGAAAAAATCAGAACCATCCAAGGGTGATCAGATAGTGGTCATGGGCGGTGATAATTACCGCATTGGAATGGGTGGTGGTGCTGTTTCTTCTGTAAATACAGGGGAGTTTAGTAATGCTATTGAATTGAATGCCATCCAGCGCTCTAACCCTGAGATGCAAAAAAGGGTGTCCAATGTGATACGGGCCATGGCTGAAAGTGCTGAAAACCCGATTATCTCTATCCACGATCATGGGGCGGGAGGACACTTAAACTGTCTATCTGAATTGGTGGAAAGCACAGGAGGCACCATCTATGTAGATAAGCTCCCTGTCGGAGATCCTACCTTGTCTGCCAAAGAAATCGTAGGTAATGAATCCCAAGAGCGAATGGGCTTGGTAGTGCATCCTAAGGATGTAGCCACCCTACAAAAAATTGCAGAGCGCGAAAGAGCACCATTTTATGTAGTGGGTGAGACCACAGGCGATATGCATTTCAAGTTTGAAAATTCTCAAACAGGTGAAAAGCCTATCGATTGGAATTTAGCTTACATGTTTGGGAGCTCGCCTAAGACAATCTTGGAGGATACCAAACAGGATCAAAACTTTGCAGAGCCAAGCTATTCACCGGAACAATTAAAAGCCTATATCCAAGAAGTACTTCAGCTAGAAGCAGTAGCTTGTAAAGATTGGTTGACCAATAAGGTTGATAGATCTGTGACAGGACGAGTAGTCAAACAACAGACGGTAGGGGAGATTCAGTTGCCTTTGAACAATGTGGCGGTAATGGCTTTGGATTTTACGGGAGAAAAAGGAATTGCAACTTCTATCGGACATGCTCCTGTGGCAGCTTTGGCCAATCCTGAGGCAGGTTCCAGGTTAGCAATAGCTGAGGCTATGACAAATTTGGTTTGGGCACCAATCGAGCAGGGTTTGCAAGGGATTTCTTTGTCTGCCAACTGGATGTGGCCTGCTAAAAATGAAGGTGAAAATGACCGTTTGTATAGAGCTGTTGAGGCGATTTCTGAGTTTTCGATTGCTTTGGGTGTAAATGTTCCTACCGGTAAGGATTCCTTGTCCATGACCCAGAAATATCCCGATGGAAAAACGGTTTATTCTCCTGGAACTGTGATCATTTCAACTGTTGCTGAGTGTTCAGCGCCGACAAAAACGATCTCACCTGATTTAAAACCCATCGAAGGTTCCAAGGTCTTTTATATAGATTTTTCTAAAGATACTGCCAAATTAGGTGGTTCAAGTTTTGCCCAAGTGCTGAATACGGTTGGGAATGAAACTCCCGATGTGAAAGATGCAGCATATTTTGGACAGGCATTTATGGTCATCCAAAAATTGATTGAAGACCAAGTAATTCTTTCAGGTCATGATATTTCTTCTGGTGGTTTAATTACTGCTTTATTGGAAATGTGTTTCCCTTCTACTACTGTGGGGCTTCAGGTAAAAACCGATCGATTGATGGATAAAGATCTTGTCAAAGCTTTGTTTGCAGAAAATCCAGGGGTGCTTATTCAAGTGCAGGAAGTAGAAAAAGTGCGTGCGCTATTAGATAATTATGGTATTTCCTATGTTTCTCTTGCTGAGGTAACATCCACAGGTAAGGTAACCTTTACTGATATCTCTTTGGAGCTTTCAGTAGAAGAAATGAGGGATACTTGGTTTAAGTCATCTTACCTCTTGGACAAGCATCAAAGTGGTGAACGATTGGCTTTGGCTAGAAAAGAAAACTATAAGCAGCAGCCTCTTTCATTTACTTTCTCAGATACCTGGGAAGGTACATTTGATGCATATCGCTTGAATCCTTACAGAAGAGTAACTTCAGGAAGACAAGCTGCGATAATCCGAGAAAAAGGAGTAAATGGTGATCGAGAGATGGCTTATTCTTTATGGTTAGCGGGTTTTGATGTGAAAGATGTTCACATGACCGATCTGATTGCCGGTAGAGAAAATCTGGAAGATGTGCAAATGATTGTTTTTGTAGGTGGATTCTCTAATTCTGATGTGTTAGGCTCTGCCAAAGGTTGGGCAGGAGCATTCCTGTACAATGAAAAAGCTAAAGCTGCGTTGGATAATTTCTATGCAAGAAAAGATACGCTAAGTTTAGGTGTATGTAACGGATGTCAGCTGATGGTGGAATTGGGATTGATAACCAAAGACCATAAGCAAAAGCCAAAAATGTTGCACAATGAAAGTCATAAGTTTGAATCTGGCTTTGTGAATGTAAGCATTCCTGAAAATAATACGGTAATGTTGCAGTCATTGGCAGGTCAACGATTGGGTGTTTGGATTGCCCATGGGGAAGGTAAATTCTATCTTCCGGAAGGAAAAGATGCTTACCATATCGGTATGACTTATAGCTATGAAGCCTATCCCGGTAATCCAAATGGCTCTGATTTCGCCGTAGCGGGTATTGCATCGGAAGATGGTAGGCATTTAGCTATCATGCCCCACATCGAGCGGTCTATTAAGCCTTGGAACTGGCCTCACTATCCTGCGGATCATGCCGGAGACGAAGTCACTCCATGGATAGAGGCTTTTAAAAACGCCTACAATTGGATTGAGAATAACGCTTAAAAACTAAACCCCTCCATTTCAGAGGGGTTTAGTTTTTTTAATGCTTCGCGAAATTTGCAATTTCGTGATTCAGATAAAGTGGGATTTGCAATCCCACTAGGGCAATCTCCCAATGGGTTGAAAATCACCTATAATCTTGCTACTAAGATTGGGCTATTAATTTTTCTGTGAAGACAGGCTTTGAACTTAAGATTGACTTCGGGGATTGCAAATCTCGGACAGCGCAAATAGCGCTGTTTCTCGAAATTTGCAATTTCGTGATTCAGATAAAGTGGGATTTGCAATCCCACTAGATAAATCGTATTTTAACTGTGTTTTAAAGATGTGGTTTATAATGCTTAGTTTATGGCTTCACCATTCTCTATAAAAGATCAACAGGCGCTTTATTTTGTGACGTTTACAGTTCATCAGTGGGCTGATGTTTTTACACGGGAACTGTACGTTGATATTTTAATTGATAGCATCAACTATTGTCAGTTTCATAAAGGATTAAAAGTTTATGCTTGGGTAATCATGTCAAATCACTGCCATTTTATTTTAAGCTCAGATAAGACACCTTTAAGTGATATCATTAGAGATTTTAAGAAATTTTCTGCAAAAGCTATTTACAAAGCCATTCAAGAAAACCCTAAAGAAAGTAGGAAAAGTTGGCTTCTTTGGTTGCTAAGAAAAGATGAAAAAATCTGGTTTTGGGAGTCTGGTTATCATGGTGAAGAAATTTACACTGAGGATTTTTTGAAGACTAAAATAAAATACATCCATAATAATCCAGTTCAGGCTGGTATTGTCGAATCGGAAGAGGAGTATTTGAATAGTAGTTGTGGAGAGTTTTATGGATTACGTAAAAGTAAAATTAGATTAGAGCCGATTTGAAGTAATCATATCATTTCATCGAAGGGGATTGCAAATCCCCATTTATCTGCTGACCGAGATTGCAAATCTCGGGCAGCGCAGAACAGCGCAAATCCGCGATGCATACATCCGCCTCATCCGCGTTCCATTCCTAATTTTTCTTCCATTGCTGAATATGTTTTTCGGATTGAGGCTTTCTTTCTATTTTTAGGCATGCAATTGACTACTTCATTTTCTATACCTGAAGCTCGGGTAAAAATCAATCATCATTCGGGTATCTATGCCATTGGTTCCTGTTTTTCTACAGTCATTGGGGATAAATTGACTGAAAGAAAATTCCCTGTGTTGAACAATCCTTTCGGTACGATTTTCAATCCCATTTCAATTGCCAGAGTGATGGAGGACTCCCTGTTGGAGATGCCATTGGACAAAAAGTTGGTTTTGGTAAGAGATGGCTTATACCTGCACTATGGGATGCATTCGGATGTGGTGGCCTACAGTCAGGATTCTTTAGAGCGCTTAATATTAAAAAAGCAACAACATACCCAACAGGTTCTGGAAAGGGCTTCCCATGTTCTGATTACCCTGGGTACTGCTTGGGTGTACGAGTTTGGGGCTGATAAGGAAGTAGTGGCCAATTGTCATAAACAGCCAGGGCATCTTTTTGAAAAAAGACTATTGCATCCCGATGAAATCCAAAAAGCTTTTGCAGGATTTTTCAATCTTTTGGTAGAAGTCAATCCTGGGATTCAAGTCATTTTGACTGTAAGTCCTGTGCGGCATATCAAAGATGGCATCCCTCAAAATCAATTGAGTAAGTCAGTCCTTCGTATGGCAGCAAATGATTTGGAAGAGACATATGATTTTGTTCATTATTTCCCAAGTTATGAGATTATGATGGATGAACTCAGAGATTATCGTTTTTACAAAGAAGACATGATTCATCCCAATGAAATCGCAGAAGGGTATATTTGGGAGCGGTTTAAGCAGACATGGGTAGATCCCCGATCATTTGATTTGATAGGAGAGTTTGAGGGGATAAAAAAGGATTTGATGCATAAGCCATTCAATCCTGATAGTCCTGCACACCTTAAGTTTTTGGATAATTTACAAAAGAAACTTGAGCGATACAGCAGGGATTTTGATTTCTCAAAGGAGCAAGATATGCTTCGCAAACAATTAAATTACAGAGGGAAGTAAAAAAAGAAGCGGCATCGCACCGCTACAACCGCCTACCCTTGCTTCCTTCCGGACCTGGGGGATTCAGCAGGAGCTGGTCGTGCCGCTAGGCCACAAAAGTAGGCTAAAATTATTTCTTGACAAATGTTCTGTGTAAAAAAACTTCTGCCAATTCTATAAGTTGCTAACAATCAGAGAGGATCTTTTTTGGCAATGTTTTTGCACTTTTTGATGAAAAAACAACAAAAGTATGATGAAAAAATATGGATTGATTATCATGGTAGCTTTGCTTTTGAATGCATGTGTAGGAGTAAGGCCTGAATTTCAGCAAGGTATGACCGAGCGGAAGTTTTTGAGACAAAATAAAGAAGCTGTCCTGAGTGGAATTGACGGAGATTTTAAAACATACCGTGTGCAGCGCGACGATCGTTTTTTTGTGTTGGCAACCTTTGAAAAGGGATTGTTAGTAAGATTAGAGGAGAGAGAGTTGACTCCGGTCTGGAATCCTCAGCCTCAAATGAATGAAAATTAAAAAAATAATCAATGTTATTTCAGCTCTTAACTACCTCTGCATTGGGGTAGTTTTTTTGGAATCAATAACCTGTCCAGAATGATTCCTTCAATTTTATGCGTCTACAGCTTTCGCTATTGCTTTGGCCCTTGATGCCAAGATATTTTTAAGTGGGTCTATTGCTTCCAGGTTTAAGGTATGTCCTACACCCGGTAATACTATAAATTCGTTTTTAGGAAGATAAGATGCCATTTCTTTTCCCATTTCAGGGGTGCAAAGGAGGTCTTCTTCACCATGGATGATGATGCAGGAAACTTGACAGTCGCTCAAGCTGTAGAGGTAATTTTCTGATTTCTCTGTGGCTTCCATCAGTTTTAGCAAGTCTTCTGTGGCTGGGCTCATGTCTTTTTTGGACATTTTGAGCGTCTTCAAGGGGACAACTGGGTTTTCGAAGAAACTTTTTCCCAATACAAAAGGAAGCATAACGTCAAACATCAGTTCATAATCGCCACATAGCAAGGCTTTTTTCCAACCAAGACCGATAGCATTGAAATATTCGTTTTTACTGGAAAAGGTAGAAATCAAATACGCTTGAGTTACTTTTTCAGGGTATAGTACGATAAATCGCTGAGCCACTGCTCCACCATAAGAGATGCCAGCTAAATGAAAGCTACTGTAGGGGAGTTTGGAGAGGAGATCATGTAAGTCTGCTGCATGTTCTTCAAATGATTTAAACGTTTCTGCACTGTCACTTTGACCTTGAAATATGAGGTCAACGAGGATGCAAGTAAACTCCTCTCCAAAGTCCTTTTGAATGACTCCTAACCAAGCTTGGGTAGATTGGGAAAGTCCATTCAAAAACACAAAAGGAGGATGTTTACTATCGGTATTTCCCCGGATTTCGTAGTACATACGATGCCCCGAAGGTAGGGAATGATAGTGTTTCATAATGTGCCTTTTGGTTGATAAAGCTCTAAATAAAAGAAAAATGTTTAAGTTTGTGAAATATAAATTTCTTCGCGGATAATAGGGTTAATTGTTTTTGGCGGAAAATAATCGATTAAACCCAAAAAAACCGTGAATTTATGGATGTTGCAAATTCTTTGAGCACAGCTGTTTTAGCCTTGGTACTGACCTACATGGCTGTTATTTTATTTTTTGTATTCAGAGGTGCTAAAAAAACTAAATCAATCAACGATTATGCTTTGGGGAGTTTTTTGTTTTCTCCCACCGCAGTAGGCTTAAGCCTTGCAGCAAGTATGACTTCTGCTGCCACCTTCATTATCAACCCAGGTTTTGTGGCATATTATGGTGTAGCAGGGGTTATTTCCATGGCTGTAGTGTTGCCATTGGCAGCTTTGGGTTCGTTGATTGTCCTAACAAAAGGATTCCGCAAAGCGGGTCAAACTGTGAAAGCGCTCACCATGGCCCAATGGATAGGCAATATGTATGGTAGTAAAAGATACTCGATATTTTTCGCTTTTCTGTCCCTATTACTGATCACATTCATTGTGTTGATATGTGTTGGTTTGACCAAGGTCCTCTCAGCTTCTTTGGGTGTGGATGAGATTTGGATGAGTTTCATGCTTATTGCCTTTATTTTTGGATACATGATGTTTGGAGGAGCTAATTCCATGGTTTACACAAACATGGTACAGGCGATTTTGATGGTAACAGTAGCCATTATTTTGTTAGGATCTGGATATGATCACTTTTCAACGGGAGTTTATGGGTTTTTAGAAAAATTAAAGGCCACAGATCCTGTGTTAGCTGAGTGGAAAAATGAGCAAAGCCCTTTGTTTCGGGATTTCTTTGAAATAGTTATCTGTCAAATCATCGTGGGAATTGCTATTGTCTGCCAGCCTCATATTATTACCAAGTCACTTTTACTCAAAAGTGAAGCGCATGTCAATAAATTCTTATGGGTAGCAGTTTTGACTGAGATTTTGTTCTTCTCTGTAGTTTTGGTTGGCTTGTATGTGCGGATTTTGAACCCTGAGTTGTTGGATGGAGATAAAATTATCCCTGTAGACAATGTGGTGACTTGGTATGTGGTCAATCATTTTCCTGTGTATATGGGATTGATTTTGATTCTTGGGTTGATTTCCGCAGGTTTAAGTACCTTGGAGGGCTTGATTCAGTCACTTTCTATTACCATTACTTCTGATATATTAGATCCTTTGGCAGGGAAAGCTTTGAACATAGAAAAAAATGGCATTTTCATCAATAAATTGGTGATTATTATGCTTGCAGTGGTGAGTTTTTTCCTTACCAAAGACCAATTGATTAACCCGAATTTATCTGTAGGAATTTTTGCTCAAAATGGAGTATACGCTTATTTTTCAGCAGCTTTCTTTCCTGTATTGTATGGGACATTTAGAAAAGGAACGCCTGTAATGGCTGCCTTTGGGGCATCTTTGACAGCAGTGCTTGTTCACTTCTCCGTATACTATGTTCCTCTTACATCCTATATGCAAGGTCCTGTCAAAAATCCCGGGATAGCAGCTGCATTCGCCATTGTTGCTTCTATTATTGTTGGAAATTTGCTGATTTTCTGGAGTAAAAAAACTAAAACCGCGCAACTACAAACCCTATGAAAAATCTATTTATCGTAATTCTGATTAGTCTTTATTCATTTTCGGTAAAGGGACAAGACATTTTTGAAAGTATCGAGTACCCTTACTCAGTTAAAAAAGTCAGTTTGTCCAATGGACAGGAAATAGCCTTCATGGATGAAGGGGAAGGAGAGACACTTATTTTTGTTCATGGCTTGGGAAGCTATGGACCTGCTTGGAAAAAGAATGTGGAGGAATTGAGCAAGCATTACCGCTGCATTGCGGTCGATTTACTGGGCTATGGAAAATCAAGCAAACCAGAGGAAACCTATTTGCTGAAAGATCAAGCAAGAGTGATTCAGGAATTAGTTCAAAATCTTGGGCTTTCAGAGATTCATTTGGTTGGGCATTCTATGGGAGGGCAGATTGCTATTCATGTAGGGCTTGCTTATCCCGAAATAGTCAAATCCCTGATTTTAGTGGCTCCTGCGGGTATTGAGACTTTTACCGATCAACAAAAAGCTTTCTTCGAAATGATAAGTCCAGAAGCTATTGCGGCAAGTTCAGATCAAGAAATCGAATCCAACCTGAAAAGAAATTTCTATTCATATACCGATGATGCTCGATTTATGATCGATGATAGAATCGTCATCAAAGATGATCCAGAGTTTCCGCGCTATGCAGCTATGGTGGTCAATGGCATTCGAGGAATGGTGCGACAGCCTGTTGCTGACTTGCTTGGAAGTTTGAAAATTCCTGTGCTAGTCCTTTTTGGAGCTAACGATGACCTCATTCCAAATAAATTGCTTAATCCCCACTTGACTACTGAGGCTGTCGCGGCCTCTGCTAAAAAGATGATACCTGATGTGAAGGTGAATTTGATACCTGCTGCAGGTCATATGCTGATGTTTGAGCAAGCAATCGAGGTTAATCGCTTCATTCGGGAATTTGTAAAATAAGTTAAATCCCAATTTTTATTTGGTGTTGTAAAGGAAGATTCGGAGCTGTTAGGATGGCTCCGAATTTTTTTTTAAGTTTTTTTTTGAGTATAAAAAGAGGGTTGGAAATATTGAGATTCTAAGATGGGGTATTTTTATTTGGTTATTGAGGCTATCTATATTTTTGAATATCAATGGGATATGAGTGTATTTTCTTCTTGGAAAAAACAAGTCAAAATTGCATTATTTTAAATCATTATTTTGTAAAAAATCAAATAGCATATATAATATTTTGTTGTTATTGTTTTTTATGTAAGTTTACGAACGCCAAAAACAATTAAACCCAATTTATCCATGAATAAAAGATTTACCCTGATGATGGGCATCTTGCTACTGAGTGTTCAGTTTGCTTTCGCCCAAAAATTCAACATCACTGCGAAAGTAGTAGATGCGGACACCAAAGAACCTTTGATCGGTGTCAATGCTATTTTGGAAGGTACGGGGCTTGGAGCAGCTTCGGATTTGGATGGGAAGATTGCTATTCCATCAGTTAATGAGGGTGCTTACACCTTGAGATTTTCATTTTTAGGTTACGAGACAATCACACGAAGAATTACCTTAAATTCAGATTTGGACCTTGGCACAATTTCCATGGGAAGTACTGCGATTTTGGGTCGAGAAGTGGTTGTTTCGGCCACAAGAAAACCTGAACGATTAACCGATGCTCCTGCCTCCATTGGAGTAATTTCTTCCAGAGACCTGGACCGTTTGCCTTCCTTCAACGTTGGGGAAATGCTTTTCAAAATCCAAGGTATTGAAGTGGTTCGCTCAGGTGTGATCGGGATTGGGATCAACGCAAGAGGTTTTAACTCCGCTTTCAACGTGCGTATGCTTCAATTGAATGATGGTAGAAACGGTATGTTACCGGGAGGAACTGGCTTACCGGCAGGTTTCTACAATACCATTATTAAGGAAGACATTGAGCGCGTAGAGGTAATCCTTGGACCTGTTTCAGCATTGTATGGACCTAATGCGCATGCAGGTGTTGTCAATACTATTACAAAAGATCCAAGAACGTCTCAAGGAACAACAGTTGCTTTAGGTGTAGGAAATCAAAGTGTTTTCTCCGGTCGTATTAGACATGCGGATCAGGTGTCCGACAAATTTGCCTACAAAGTAAATTTCGAATATACCGAGGGACGTGATTTTGAATTTATAGATACTGTGTATGTTGGTGCATTGGCAATTCCAGAGTTAGATCCTGATTTTAACTTTAAGGCAATCCGTGGTGGTGCTGCTGTTTATTATACACCCAAGACAGGCCATGATATTATTTTGGATTATGGAATCGGGCAAGGATCCAATATTGGTGTTACCAATTTGGGAAGAAACCAAATTGATGGATGGACATTCAGTTATTTACAGGCCCGCTATGTTTCCCCACGTATTTTTGCCCAATTGACCAATACTTGGAATAATGCTGGTAATACCTTCCAGATTAACGGTAGAACAGTCAATTATGCTACCTTACTCGCTCAGGGTAATAGTCCTGAAGAGGCAAGAAGAAGGTCACTGCTTCCTGTTTCTGAAGGTGGACTTGGCTTTCCAGGTTTTAAAGATGAGTCTTCACGCTTAAATGCCGAAGTGCAATACAATAACAGTGTAGGGAAATTCAGCTATGTCTTGGCGGGTAGTTATCAGCGAGATGTGGCCAATAGTTTGGGTACGTACTTATTTGATATCGACGGAGATATTATTATCTCCCAATATGGTGCTGTAGCCCAAGCGGATTATGAATTGACCAATACCCTGAAATTTGTAGGTGCTTTACGTGTGGATAAACATGATTACTATGATTTACAGGTAAGTCCAAGACTAGCTTTAACCCAAGCAGTTGGTGATGGTAGTTTCCGTTTGACGTATGGTCGTGCATATGCAGCTCCATCCATTCAGTTCTTGGAGTTTTTGTTCCCAATTGCGGGGGTTAACGGAGCTATTATTGGTTCAGGTCAGGGGTTGACATTGGAGAATTTAGCTACAGGTGCTAGAAGAACCATCGATCCATTACAACCTGAAGAAAATACAACGTGGGAATTCGGTTACAAAGGTACTCCTGCTAAAAACTTCTATTTTGATGGTACTTTTTGGTATGGGACTACAAGAAACTTCATCAGCCCTGCGGTGAACTTATTCTTGGGTGGCGAACGCATTGTGGAAAGAGGTGGACAGCCAGTTCCAGCTAATTTGAGTGGTATCAACCTTACCTATTTGAATTTCGGTGAAGTAACTAACTGGGGAGCTGATTTAGGCTTTAACTATTTGTTCAACAAAAACTTCAGCTTCGGAGCGAAATACTCATACTTCGGATCTAATATTACTGATGAAGGGAAATTTGACGATGATGCGAATATTTCCTTGTTGCCTCCTGCATCTAGAGAAGCATTACAAGTGTTGAATGCTCCAGCCCACAGAGCTAATTTCAATTTTTCTGCTTTGAACTTGGTGAATAACAAAGTAAATGCCTCTGTAAATGTGCGTTGGTTGCCAGAATACGACTTTAGATCAGGGAATCAAATTGCCACAGCTGCGGGAGCAAATACCAGAGTGGCTCCATTTTTATACAACTATGGTCCTTTGGGAGGATTTACAACAGTGGATATTTCGGCTGGCTATGCCTTCAGTGAAATGATTACCGTAGGTGGTGGTATTTCCAACTTGTTCAATGCAGAGCAGCGGGAGTTTGTGGGTTCTCCGATCATCGGGAGATTATATTCCTTGGAAGTGAAATTTAACTTCAATAAGAAGTAACGATAATAACCTGTCCTAATGATTCCATTAAACCCTTCGCTTCTTGAGTGAAGGGTTTATTTATTTGATGAGAATGTTTTATTTGTGCCCTGAGGTATATATTTTTAGCAATACTTTCGGACAGGATATGCAAATCATTTATGAACAGGCTTTGGTGAAAATTTTTCACGATGTAGATCGGGAAAGTGTGCGATTTGTATGGAAAGGAAAAATTCCCATGGAAACGTATCAAGAAGCATTGAATTTTGGTTTGAAATACATGGCTGACCATCAGATCAAACGCATTTTAGTTGATCAACGAGAGATACAGCCCCTTACAGATGCCCAACAAAAATGGTTGTACAAAACTTGGTTTCCAGTATTATTTGAAAGTTTGGGTGAAAACATCCGAATGGCCATTATCCCTTCTCCGATTACTTTTCGGACGATTTCCAGTAAGAGCATTGCCAAAAAACTGATCGATAAGCATCATGATATGAAAATTGAGTATCATCCTACGGAAAAGATGGCGAATGAATTTTTATTGGGAAAGCTTAAATAAAAGAAACTGCCAATAGCATCACAAATAAAGTGCTCACAGGAATGAGTAATGTCGTTACAGCTATATCCAGGTAGCTTTGTCGGTGAGTCATTCCGCAAATCATCAAAAGGGTAATGACTGCTCCATTATGCGGAAGGCTGTCCAAGCCGCTGCTCGCCATGGATGCCACTCGGTGCATCAGTTCCAAGCTAATGCCTTCACGGATCATCAAATCATAGTAGGTGCTACCCAATGTTTCCAAAGCGATAGCTAAACCACCCGAGGCAGACCCCGTGATACCTGCCAAAATATTGATTGCTACTGCTGCACTGAGCAAGGGAATTTCTTGAAAGGAATTTAGAACATAATCTTTGATAATTGCAAAACCTGCTAATGCAGCGATTGTACTCCCATAACCGACTTCTGTAGCAGTGTTGAAAATTGGCATGAGACTACTTTGAATACCTTGTTGGAGGGTTTCTTTTAAGGTAGTGAGTCGCCTGAAGTGTAATGCAATAAGGCTAGCAATTGCTAAAATCATGGCTAGAATGATGGACCAAATTCCTTTGACACTCTCCAAACTCACATTGCCAAAAGCTGGATTTTCTAAAAATGTATCGTCCCAAGATGGAATGATTACCTGTGAAAAAAGGAAATTGAGGCTAATCAGGAGAAGAATCGGTGCTATGGATTTCCAAAAAGCTGGGTAGGAGTCAATATTTGTAGACATTTCATCAACTTCAAACCCATACCCTTGACCAGCTTGGCTAGCTTTTTTGACCCGGTGCTGCAGCCATGTAATTCCCAAACTTGCGATGATCAAACTTCCTGTTAAGCCAAAGATTGGCGCAGCAAAGGCATCCGTCTGAAAGTAGGGGATAGGGATGATATTGTGAATTTGAACGGTGCCGGGAAGTGCAGTCATGGAGAAAGTAAAGGCTCCCAATGCGATGGTTCCGGGGATCAATCGCTTCGGAATGTTAGCTTCTCTAAATAGTGCTTGAGCCATCGGAAAAATCCCGAAGGCTACAATAAAAATACTAACACCTCCATAGGTTAAGAGCGCACATGATGTCACCACAGCTATTACTGCTTGGTTTTTCCCTAAGCTTTGGATGATTTGATGGGAAATGGATCGAGCAGCACCAGAGACATCCATCAATTTACCAAAAATGGCTCCTAATAAAAAGATGGGGAAGTATTTGATGATAAAGTTGCCCAATCCTTTCATAAATACTTCTGAGTAAAATGCAAGTGCCCCTTGTTCTCCACTCAGAAGGACTGCAAGGATGGCCAAGAGAGGAGCAATTAAAATCACCGGATATCCACGGTATGCCAATACCATCAATAAAACCAATGAACTAATAATTGCAATTATCTCCATGCGCCTGAGTTATTGGGATGTCCAACCACCTTCCATTGGAAGACTAACGCCCGTCATGGTGCTGGAGTTTTCAGAAGCCAGAAAAAGTGCCAACGCAGCCAAATCTTCAATGGCAATAAATGATTTGATGGCTTGTTTTTTAAGCATCACTTTTTCTATGATTTCTTCTTCGCTCATGTTGTGGGCTTTGGCTTGGTCGGCAATTTGACCTTCCACCAATGGTGTACGGACATATCCCGGACAAATAGCATTGCAGGTAATACCAAATGGAGCACCTTCAAGTGCCAATACTTTAGTCAGTCCTGTGACCCCATGCTTGGCAGCTACATAGGCTGATTTGAATTCACTCGCTCTTAAACCATGAGCAGAAGTGATATTGATGATTCGGCCAAAACCTTGAGCTTTCATCCCTTTCCAAGCAGCTTTGGATGCGTAGAATACAGAGGATAGATTGACACCTAGGATGGCTTCCCATTTGGCATCGGGGAATTCTTCTATAGGTGATACGAATTGGATGCCTGCATTATTGATTAATACCTGAATGGAACCCAATTGCTCTTCTGCTAAAGCAATCATTTGGTAAATTTCTTCGGGAATTAATAAGTTGGCAGGGCTAAAAATACATGTGACCCCGTAGGTCTCGGCAATGGAAGAGGCAATTTCCTGCCCATTTTTTTCAAGACCATTGATTAAAAGATTGTAACCATGCTGGGCAAAATACTTGGCAATGCCTAAGCCAATACCGCTACTACCGCCGGTAATTACTGCGTTTTTCATGTTTTTTGGGTTTAACTGTTCCAATAACCTGTCCTGACATTGGATTGCCGATTCCATTAAACCCGAAGAAGGGAAAGCTTATTCCGCTTTCCCCATAAAAAGGATTAGCCCTCTTCCTCTTTCATTTCTCGGTAGGCCATGATTCCACCTAGTAGGTTTCTGACCTTTGTAAAACCTTTGCTGGCCATAAAGTTTTTCGCATTGCCACTTCTGGCACCTGACCTGCATTGCAATACGATTTCTTTGTCTTTGAATGCTTCAAATTCCTCTAAAGCAAAAGGGAGTTCTCCCAAAGGAATATTCTTTGCTCCTAAATTGTCCTCCTCATATTCCCATTCTTCACGCACATCAATAAATAGGAAATCTTCACCTGCGTTCAGCTTATCTCTGAGTTCTTCTACTGTTATATCTTGCATCTTATTGTACTAAAATTCGTTTGGTTTCTACAGTGCCATTTTGGAAGATATTCAACAAATAAATACCTTTCATCATGCCTTCAAAGTTAAGGATTTTCCTATCCCCATCTACCGTTTGAGGAAGATTTATCAAGCGACCAAATGGATCAAATACCTGAATGGCTTCCGCTTTTCCTTCAATAAATAATCTTGAAGATACTGGATTTGGATATACTTGTGTACTTGTATCAGCTTCACTTTGTTCTTCAAAAACAGGAGATTCACTCATATGCGCCCGAATCATCAGGGAACCTTCCACGATGGTGTTTTGCTGCCAAGAGCCACTTACATTAAAGAAAATTTCCCGACCATTATCAAATGATTTATCCAATCCTACATGAATGAATTCATTAGTGAATTGGGTGAATCCGACAAAAAACACATCATCAACTAATACGTTTTCTTCAAGCTCAAAATAGGTAAACTCATTGATTCCATCAGAGGGTGGTAGGAAAAATTCCTGAACATATACAGGGGCCTGATTCAGATTGTTCCAAACCATTAAATCCAATACTCTACCTACTTGCGCAAAATTAGTGAAGTTGATACTGATACCTTTGACATAGCTGGGAGAGGTAACCTCAAACCGGTTGGCCAACATGCCTGATCGTTGATTGATACCAGCAGAGTAATCCACTTTACCATCATCATAGGCAAAGAAATCCCGGATTGGTATGATTGTGCGTGTAGTATCGTTGACCCGTAAGTCAATATTTTGATAGCGGATTGTATCTCCGTTGACTATTTGGAATAGAAATTCATCTCCTGTACTTAGGTAGGTCAACAATTCAATATCAGTTTCAGTATTCAGACTAGGTGGAGATCCGATTTCATTACTTTGGAATCTTCTTCGCTCAAAGGCTAAAGGAACAGGGTTAATAGGGGTGTTGGTATTGATCCCCTGTAAAATTTCTCCCGTTGACTGATCTTTCAGCGCAATGGTGAATTCCATTGGTGAGAATAAATTATTGAGATTATTAAACTCATTCGATGTTCTGTTCCAAAGTTCATCACCTCTTCTTTGATACTCGAAAAAAGGAATTGCTGAGTATTTCTCCAATGGTCTTCTACTGGTTTCTGTAAGTGCACGGTCCCTCCTTGCAATATCGTTTGGATTTCTAAATTGATTGAGGTATACATAATCAATCAACCAAGAATCAAAAGGTCCTGAAATTCTTCCTCTGCTACTAAATCTGAATTGAAAGACTGCATGCTGGAACTCTGGAGTCACCTGAATCACTTCCTGAAGGAAAAAGTTTCGATTGGATTCTAAATCGCCACGTTGGCTCCAGACATCTATCCACTCTCCAAGTTCATTCAAGAATTCAAGGCTTAGTTCATCGTTGAAATCCGGCATCTCGGCCTTGCCGCCTGGTTGCCAATAAAAGCTCAAAAAAACCGTATTTGCTTGTGCTGGGGCTATGCTGGATAGATCAATTACTTGTGAAGTGATTCTGTCGGCAAATCCCTGTTCCAAAGGGTTATTGGAGTAGGGAGCCCCCCGTTCATCAATTCCATCCAGTAATAGCACTCCAATTGTCGGAGCAGCATTTCCTACGGTCAAACTTACAGTAGTTCCTTCATTGATCCATTTCGTACTGTCGATGATTCCCAAAGAAAAATCATCCCAAAAGGGAAGGGACAAAGCTTCATGGTTGATTCTCAGATTTTGCTGTGTGCTTTTGGGGGGTGGAGGAAGGGGAGTGGGTAATTGCTGAAGCTGAGCCATAGCACTAAAGCCAATGCTTAGCAAAAGCAATACAATCACTATTTGTTTCCTCGTGGGCATAGTTAAAAGTTAGAAAATCTTTTGGATTCGGAAATCCATACATCGATAGGTTCTCCCGTTCGTACTTCCGAACCCGCAGGAGGCATTTGACGAATGATTGTACCAGAAAGCACCGAATCCGTTTCAATATAGTTTATTTTCCCAAACCTTAACCCAGAACCGATAATTAAAAATTCAGCATCGGTTTCATCCATACCAATAATTCTAGGAACTTCCAAGATCTGATTTCCTAAACCATCACCTACCACCAAATCAATTTGAGAACCTTTGGGGATTTCAAAACCTTCGGTAATGTTTCTACCTCGGAATTTTTGTTCCAGTACTACATTTTGTCCAATGTCCGGCACATATACAATTTCTCCTCGGATCAAGCCTGCATTCGCTAATATTTCTTGCGCATTTTTGAGCGGTGTATTGACCAAATTTGGCATTCGAATCAAAGGAGCATTTCTTGAGTTGAGCGTCAGATAAATTTTTCTCCCTTTTTTCACTTGGTTTCCCGGTCTTGGATTTTGCTGCAAAACAGTGAATGGCTTCACTTCAGCATTAAACCCACTATCAATATTGATTTCATAGCTTAGATCACGGTCTGCTAGAAACTTACTTGCTTCCTGATAGTTATAGCCTTCCAAATTGGGTACAGTCACTGTCTCTCCATGATTGGTGTAGCTAGGTAGAAAGATTTGTAGAAAAATAAAGGCAAGAACAATCGTCAACCCTAATATGATTGAAAAGTGAATAAGGATTTTTTTTGTTGAGTCCTTCAGTTTACTCATGGAATTATATTTTGAATTAGTAACGTTTGCGTGCTTATGAAAGTACGGAGACTTAGACAAATCTATACAATTTATCACAAAACAGAGGCCAAAAATAAAGAAAAGGCTGGTCTTCGGAAAAGTACCAGCCCTTAAAAGATTTGTTGATCCCCTTAATGGATGTAAAGCTTTTTTGTTTCTGTGATCGTAGGACTACTGATTTGTATGATAAATAGACCTTTGGACAACATCTGAGTCGTAAAGCTATAAGTCTGGTTCAAGGTATTTGGATAATCAACATCATGGACGAGTGCTCCTGTAGGGGAGATCATTTTGATGTTGACCATTTCAAAATTCCTAAGGTTGAAGGCCAAGTTAAATTGATTTCTGGCTGGATTCGGGTATAGTCTCACATTTCCAACTCCTGGATCTACAGGTTCAGGATTAGCTGAAATAAACAATTCTGCATTGTTTAGGAATACAGGGCCATCTTCTGGATTAATGCCCTCCAATACGATAGCCACTCTGCTGGTAGTTTTACCCCTACCGGCAAATTCTGATAAGTTGACAAACGTACGTCTAAAATCATTTGGGTTATTGGGATTTGGTTCACCAGATGTAACCGTACTAATCTCACTTCCCCTCAAGGTCAAAACTTCTCTGTATGTACCTCCTCCTGTCTCACTACCCAATACTCGAAGTACTGCAGTGGACGGCATTGGTCCGGCAGCTCTATCAAAGAATAAACCAGCTTGTGGACTTCTATTCAATTCGAAAATCGGAGTTCCCAACCAGAATGAGTTACCCGGAGCAGTCGCTTGGGCGCGTACTACATTAGAATTTGGAGCATTCTGAACAGGTGTTAGCGTCCATGCAGGATTGTTGTTTTCCGGGTTGATAGTTACCCACGGACTAAGTGTGGCAATATTGTCAAAATTTTGTCTCCAAGGTGTTCTTTGCGTTTCCGTGTCGATCACAACAAATCTGGAAAGACTGGAGGAATTCCCTGGGTTCTGATCAAAACTTGGATTTTCTAAGGAGAATTGGAAGTTTTGAGTTCCATTCAGAGTAGTCTTTGGCAGGTTCAATATGGCAGAAGCTCCCGGTGCTATTTGTCCTCTAAATATGAAGGGAATTTGGGGGCTATTCCCATACCTCCTTCTTAAAATAAAACCAGTTGCGGGTAAATTTCCCGAATTAAAAATTTCAATTTGTTCATTTTCGTAGTTATTGTTAGTTATTGGATTTGGCGAAATCAAACTACTCATTTCTACTTTATAATTGAAGGTTTCTTCGGTCAAAATTTGTATATCTTTGAGGAAAATATTATTTCCAAAACCATTTTGATTGATAAAGGCAATCCTTACATTTCCCAAGTCTTTAAAAGGTGCTAAGTTTACTATTTCAGTCCTAAATTGCGCGTCGGAATTTGCTACAAATTCATCCAAAATCGGATTTACAGTTTGCAGGAATTCTGCATTTTTAGCGTAAGGCGCATCGATTAGGTTAAACGTATTTCCGCAGTCTGTTGATATTGCGACATATAAAACATCTGAAAAACCTTGGGCGGCGAAAGGTGCATGGGCCATTCGGAATACTAGTTGGGCATTCGGGAATTCGGATAAATTGATTTGTGGAGATATTAGGAAGTCCAATTGACCGTTAGCGTCATACTCATAATTCCGTAATCTGATCAATGGTCTGACACTACCATCAACAAATTGATTATTAACTACCTCCCAAGTGAAGCTGTCATCAGGATTTCGAATGATCCAACTGTTTCCCACATCTTGAAGGTCCAAATTATACGGTAAAGAAATTTGTCCTTGCAAAACAGGCGTGGATGTTAGCGTATTGTTGGAGCTATTTATATCTTGAATACCATTAACTGTCAGAATTGTTGCTGTAAATTGATTTCCAACCCCTGCCAATTCTAAGGCATTAAATCGTAAGGTGTCAAACTCGCCCGTAGCCAAATCCAAATCGAATGTTCTCGTCTCAATGATTTGATTATTAAGACGGATTTCGATGGTAGTACTATTTACTGCATTGTTTCCTGTATTTAACACCACCAAACTTGGAATTACCACAGGGTCACAAATAAAGTCCTGAGGTTCAAGTACAGCTCTAAGGCTGAGGTCATTTGCCAGTAGTTCAGGTTCTCTGGTAGCCCGATTATTGACAAGACTAGCTCTTCTTGGGCTGTTTTCTAATACGATATTCATTCGTTCAGATTGACCCATAGTGAAGAGGTTCATACAAGCGTCTGTGGTGTAATCCATGTAGTTTTCAACCATATCCCGCGAATCACATGTAATTCGCGGGTTGATAGTTCTACAAATATTATTAGGACCATCTTGACGCGGAGTGTCTGCAACAAAATCATCGACTGAACAGTCACCATCACCCCAAATGTGTCTTAAGCCAAGGAAGTGCCCAACTTCGTGTGTGGCAGTTCTACCTCTAGATGTAGAGACAGCATTGAAACCTGTACCGAAATAGCGAAAATCTACTGTAATACCATCTAAATCACGGATACTGGTAGGAAAATTTAGTCCTGGAAGATCAGAAACTGGGAAAACAGCAAATCCAATAATTGGTGATGTCAATTGAACTACCCAAATATTGAAATACTCTTCTGGTGGCCAAGAAGAGGTCTGACTGATTAAAGTAGCATCACTTGGAGAGTATACATTACGAGGTCCCTGCACTCTTACGATACCTGTTGTTGGAAGACCGTTTGGGTCCTGTTTAGCTAACACGAATTCAATCTTAGTATCAGCTGCTACTGATTGAAAATCGCCCGGAGTCTGTGTCCTATCAGGGTTCTGTCTTCTAAAATCTTCGTTTAGTGTTTTTATTTGAGATTCAATTTGCCCAAGCGGAATGTTTGCACCCACACCTTCGGCTGTTCCATTGTGAATGACATGGACTACTACGGGGATAGTTTTTATTTCATTTTGAGTACGTAGGGACTGCAATTTACCGTCCCTTACTACTTTTTTCTCCTTTAGCCAAGATTCGAAATACTCTTTAGTGCCATAAATCCCTAGTTTTTCCTCAAAGAGTTCCTCCATGAATCGATGGCCGCATTTTTCATCATGTATATGTTGAAAAGCTTTGCCAAAAAAAGCTTGAGAGTACGCTAAATTGCTGAAAGTGAAAAAAAATAAAAGAAAAAATACCTCTTTTAATTGAAAACTAGTTAGCTGACGTTGGGACATTCGGGACTTAATTAGGCTACTTCAACTTTTACAGCTTCAACTTTAAGGATCTCAGGAACAGCTTTTTTTACAGCTTCTTCAACACCTGCCTTTAGTGTCATTGCTGACATTGGGCAAGAACTGCAAGTACCTGTGAGTTCCAATCGTAAAGTCATTTCTTCTGTAACATCCACAACTTTCACATTGCCACCATCAGCTTCCAGATAAGGCCTGATTGTATCCAATGCTACTTCAACTCTTTCCAACAATGTTCTATTCATGTGATATTAATTTATCTGTACTACTTCTGTTTTCGATTTTTCTGCATTTCTGATAGCAACTTGTCTTGCGACAGACTCTGCAAGAGCAGAAAATGCGTCTTGGGTGACTCCTTTTTTCAATACGGCAGGATATCCGGTATCTCCACTTTCTCGAATACTCTGTACGATAGGTACTTCTCCTAAGAAAGGTATGTCAAATTTCTCAGCCAATTTTTTTCCACCGTCTTTTCCAAATAAGTAGTACTTATTATCAGGGAGCTCTTCGGGTGTAAAATAAGCCATATTTTCTACAACACCTAAAACGGGAACATTAATTTGAGGTTGCTTAAACATGCTTAGACCTTTGGTAGCATCTGCTAGGGCAACTTTTTGGGGAGTAGTGACTATTACTGCTCCTGTAACAGGGACTGTTTGTACCATAGTCAGGTGTATATCTGAGGTCCCTGGAGGTAGATCAATCAGCAAATAATCCAATTCGCCCCATTCCACATCTTGGATAAACTGTCGAAGTGCTGAGCTCGCCATTGGTCCTCTCCACACCACAGCTGCATCAGCTGGGGTTAAGAAACCTATACTCATCAATTTCACCCCATATTGCTCTACGGGAATGATGGTGTTCTTTCCATCCACCTGTTTCACCATAGGCTGTTCAGCTTCTACATTGAACATGGTAGGGATGGAAGGACCAGAGATATCTGCATCTATGAGGCCTACTTTGGCACCTGCATTCGCTAAGGCAACTGCTAGATTTGCCGAAGTAGTAGATTTTCCAACTCCACCTTTACCTGAGGCAATAGCAATGATGTTTTTGACTTCAGGCAACAAGGGTGCATTAGTTCTTGCAGTAGTTACATTTGAAGTCATTTCTATATCCAACTCGATGTCCTCACCCAAGTCTGAGGTAAGTGTTTCGATACAATTATTCTTGATTACTTCTTTAAGCGGGCAGGCAGGAGTAGTCAACACTACTTTGAATTTGATGGTGTTACCTACGATTTCTAATCCCTGAATCATTCCCAAGGTGACCAAATCTTTTTTCAAATCTGGATCATCAACTTTTGATAGGGACTTGAGTACTTGCTCTTGACTGATAGCCATAACTGATTGTAAATTTTCCGTGCAAATTAGTTTATAATTAAGCTAAATAAAAACCTTTCAAAAAGGATTTTAATCTTTAATCCAAACTTCCGGGAGAGGCAAATAGTTTCACATTCGATAGAAGGCTTTCAAATAAAGATTGTCTTCTTATCTTTGGTTTTTTATCCAGATTATGGCCATCAGTAAGCAGACCACAGAACGAGTAAGAGAACGCGCCGATATAGAAGAGGTGGTAGGTGACTATGTGCCCCTCAAAAAGAAAGGTCAAAATCTTTGGGCTTGTTGTCCATTTCACAATGAAAAATCCCCTTCCTTCTCCGTCTCTCCTGCCAAACAAATCTATAAGTGTTTTGGCTGCGGTAAAGCTGGAGACCCTATACAGTTTGTAATGGATATAGAAGGCATTGGTTTTAACGAGGCCATCAAGCATCTTGCCCAAAAGTATGGCATAGAAATCGAAGAAGACAGGCAGATGAGTCCTGAAGCTATTGTAGCTCACAATGAGCGGGAAAGTCTCTATATCGTACTCAATTTTGCCAAAGAGTTTTTTGTTAAAAATCTGCAAACAGAAGAAGGTAAATCCATTGGCCTGTCTTACTTCAAAGAGAGAGGATTCAGTCCTTCCATCATAGAAAAATTTGATTTAGGATATTCCTTAGATGCATGGGATAAATTGTTGATAGCGGCTGAGGCAGCTGGACATTCAAAAGAGCTCTTAATAAAGGCAGGCCTGATTCTTCAAAAGGAAGGAGATGCCAGCAGGTTTTATGATAGATTTAGAGGAAGAGTCACGTTTACCATCCACAACCTTGGAGGAAAGGCCATTGGTTTTGGCGCGCGAATCTTGACCAATGATAAAAAGCAGCCTAAATACATCAACTCTCCAGAAACAGAAGTTTACCACAAAAGTGATATCCTATACGGTATTTTTCAGGCAAAGAAATCCATTCGTGAGCAGGATAATTGTTATTTGGTAGAAGGATACACGGATGTTATCAGTTTACATTTGGCAGGCATCGAGAATGTGGTGGCTTCCTCTGGGACTTCTTTGACAGAGAATCAGATAAAATTGATCAAGCGCTTCACGGATAACATCACCGTATTGTATGATGGTGATGCCGCCGGAATCAAAGCCTCTTTACGTGGGATTGATATGATTCTGGAAGGCGGACTTAACGTAAAAGCTGTCGTTTTTCCAGATGGAGAAGATCCTGATTCCTATGCTAGAAAAGTTGGTAGTTCGGCTTTTCAGCAGTATTTGAGAGAAAAGGCAGTTGACTTTATTTCTTTTCAAATAGGCTTGTATGCGGAAGAAGCGGCAAAAGATCCAATCAAATATGCAGACCTTGTCAAGCAGGTAGTGCAGAGTCTTTCCAAAATTCCTGATCCGATTATCCGTTCCGTATTCATTAAAAAGTCCTCCA
Organism: Mongoliitalea lutea; assembly: GCF_014652135.1. Taxonomy (GTDB): domain Bacteria; phylum Bacteroidota; class Bacteroidia; order Cytophagales; family Cyclobacteriaceae; genus Mongoliitalea; species Mongoliitalea lutea. Next base: position 18,552 of record NZ_BMYF01000028.1, on the reverse strand, counting down.
GTTTATTGGAAATGGATGAGGATATTTTGATGACGGAGTTGAATAAAATCCTACTTAAGTCTCAAAAGGACCAGTTTTTTAAAGAAAAAAGAGCGGAAGAAGAACCGAGCATTCCCATAGAAACTTTACTTCCTGTTACCAAGGAGGAGACAAGTAATTTGCAATTGATCCAATTGCAAGAGCGGGAGATGCTTCGACTGTTGGTCAATTACGGTTTTGAAATGGTTTCGGAGGAGCTGAGTGTTTGTGAGTATTTGTTGCAGGAGACCGAGGACTTGACTTTTGAAACACCTGTTTTCAATAAGATTCTGGCAATTTTTAAGGATGCACTCAAACAAGGTTTACTTCCCCAACCTGCTTATTTCCTTTCTATTGAAGACAGTGAAATCAAACGAGAAGTCATCAATTTGATTACACCGAAGTACGAGTTGTCTACATTATGGGAATCGAGGTTTCAGATCTTTACTACACATGAAGCAGATGATTTGGCCAAAACTGTGTATGATAATATTTTGCACTTGAAGAAAAAAGTAATCAAAAAATTACTGGAAGAGGCGAGAGATCAGATCAAAAAAGCCGAAATGAATGAGGGATCTGAGGAGGAGGTCTCTGAAAAAGTCCGTACATATATGGAATTAAAGAACTATCAGGTTGCTATTGATAAGCAGCTGGGGATCGTTATCTCCTTCTGAACAAAACTTTAATTGGTTTTTGACGGTTTTGCTCATAAATCCTAGTAATTTTACGGGAGCTAACCCAGATATACAAAAAATAATATGTCTCAAGAATTCAAATTAGACAGCATAGAAGACGCAATTCAAGCGATCAAAAACGGTGAAGTAATCATTGTAGTAGATGATGAGGATCGAGAGAATGAAGGTGACTTCGTATGTGCTGCTGAAACAGTAACTCCGGAAATCATCAATTTCATGGCCACACATGGAAGAGGCTTGATTTGTGCCCCATTGATTGAAGATAGATGTGATCAACTCGGTTTACAACTGATGGTAGGAACCAATACTGCTGCTTATGAAACACCATTTACAGTTTCTGTGGATTTGATAGGACATGGTTGTACCACGGGTATATCAGCAAGTGATCGTGCCAAAACTATTCGCGCACTCGTAGATGATAGTATTCATCCAGATGAATTGGGGAAGCCAGGGCATATTTTTCCATTGAAGGCGAAGAGGGGAGGAGTATTGAGAAGAGCAGGTCATACAGAGGCTTCTATTGATTTTGCCCGATTGGCAGGGTTTTCGGCAGCAGGTGTTTTGGTGGAAATTATGAACGAAGACGGCACCATGGCACGACTGCCAGATTTGATCAAAGTCGCCAAAAAGTTTAATCTGAAATTGGTATCAATCAAAGATTTGATTTCTTATCGATTGAAGAATGAATCCCTTATTAAGCGGGAAATAGGCGTTGATATGCCTACGGCTTATGGGGATTTTGATTTAATTGCTTTCAGACAAACTAATACGGATGATTTACACTTGGCCTTGATAAAAGGGACTTGGGATAAAGACGAGTCTGTGATGGTCCGTGTCCATTCTTCCTGTGTAACAGGAGATATTTTTGGCTCTTGCCGATGTGATTGTGGTCCTCAATTGCACAAAGCATTAGAGATGGTGGATAAAGAAGGGAAAGGTGTGGTGCTGTATATGAATCAAGAGGGAAGAGGCATTGGTCTGTTGAATAAATTAAAAGCCTATAAGTTACAGGAGCAGGGTATGGACACAGTTCAGGCAAACTTAGCTCTAGGATTCCCAATGGATAAAAGAGATTATGGAGTAGGGGCCCAGATTTTGAGGGATTTGGGCATTAGCAAAATCCGATTGATTACCAATAATCCTACCAAGCGTGTTGGATTAATTGGATACAATTTGGAAATAGTAGAGCAAATACCTATAGAAATTGAACCGAATCAACACAACTCAAAGTACTTGGAAACCAAGCGAGATAAAATGGGGCATAGTATCCTTAAAAAGTAATTTAACTCCTGTTTTCTTTCCGAAAATCAACTTATTTGTTTTGGGTTCGTTATCTTAGTATTAATCAATGTGAATTATGAGATACGTACTTTCTTTGATCTTCCTTCTTGTGTGCATGCAAAGCAATGCTCAATCAGGTGTTTTTCCGTCTCAGGTTTGGCACAAGGGTCAGATTGTAACTGTTAATGGACAGGTCTATCAAGGACAAGTGAAGTATGATTTGGATAACAACCTGGTTCAATTACAGACCAACAGTATAAATACTTTTGGTGCCTCCAATGTTTCTCAATTTGAAATATTTGATGAGCAATATGGAGGTGTCCGTACCTTTTACACACTGCCTTTTCCTTTAAATGGAGATTATGACACCCCTGTGTTTTTCGAAATTTTGACGGAAGGAGACAATATAGTTTTGTTGTGCAGAGAGTATGTAGTGGCAGACAGCAGAGGAATGGGAATGTGGGGAGGTATGCCTATGAATCCAATGTGGGGACCACAAATGGGAGGAGCATATAAGCTAGCCTTCAATTATTATTTTATCAAAGACGGCAAGATTATCAGGTATTCTCAAAAGAAAAGAGAATTATTGGAGGTGCTTGGCGATCGCTCAGATGAGGTAGAGTTGTTTATGAGAAAAAATAGATTGTCACACGACAAAAGAGGCGATCTCTTACGAATCACCGCTTATTATAATCAGATACGATAATTTTATGAATTCAAGACCATTGATTTTGGTTTCAAACGACGACGGGATCACGTCTAAAGGCATACGTGTGCTGGTAAATGTGATGAAAAAATTGGGGGATGTTGTGGTGGTAGCACCAGATAGCNGTATAGAGGCTTACAAGTGTAGTGGTACACCGGCTGATTGTGTCAAATTGGCCAAGCATTATGTACTGAAGGATAAAAAACCTGACTTAGTAGTGTCAGGGATCAATCATGGGAGCAATACTTCCATTTCTGTATTGTACTCTGGGACTATGTCTGCCGCTATTGAAGGAGCGTTGGAAGGTTTGCCTTCTATTGGGTTTAGTTTGTGTGATTTCTCCTCTAAAGCAGATTTTTCTCATGTAGAGGAGTATGTGTACAAAATTGCTGAACAGGTATTGAACAATGGTTTGGCCAAAGGTATAGCCTTGAATGTAAATTTTCCTCCCAAAAGGAATGAAGCAATCAGAGGAGTGAAAGTATGTAGACAGGCACATGCCAAGTGGGAAGAGGAATTTCAGGAGCGATTTGATCCTAATGGGAGAAAATATTTCTGGATGGCAGGAAACTTTGTGAATTTCGATAAAGGAGAAGATAATGATGAGTGGGCTATTGCTAATAATTATGTATCCATAGTTCCATGCCAATATGATTTAACAGCACATTATGCGATTAATCAAATCAATACAGATTGGGATTGGGATAAATTATAATTTCCTGAAGTAGTTAATAGCTTGAATAAAAAAAATGTATCCGTGAGTTTTTGAAGCTCACGGGTCACATGTTTGTTTTTAAGGGTAAAAGTAGGGAGTAGTTCTATTTAAAGAGTCGCTGACTTGCAAAATTTTATATATGTGAACTATCGAATTTGTTACTATTTAAATATACAATTCTGTAGTTTTTTACTTTTTCATTAGTACCTTTAACGTGGATATTCGTCACCGCCATGAGACTTTTTTTAAATTTATTATTTCTTAATTTATTATTGAATTTCAGAGTAATTGCATCTGATCAGGTGCAGGAAATTGATTCTTTAGCTTCTTTTGTTCTAGAAACAAGCGATAAATTTAATAAGCTTCATGCTTTAAATAGGTTGACATTTCTTCTAAGAGAGCGTGAACTAGATAAAGCACTCGGATATGCAATTTCTGCGGAAGCTTTGGCCTATGAGTTGAATGATAGTATTTCTTTAGGTAGATCCAAAGGAAATATTGGATGGATTCATTACCGTAAAGGTAACTGGAATCTTGCTTTTCGTTATTCAAAAGATGCGTACTTGATTGGTCTTGCAACAAAAGATCAATCGGAATTAGCAATGGTTTTAAATAACCTTGGGGCATTGTATTATCAACAAACAAATTATGTACAAGCGATTAGTTACTTCAAAGAAGCTTATAATATAGCCTTATCTATTGATGATAGTTTTACTGTCATTCGAAGTCTTAATAATATTGCGTTGAATTACTCTAAAATCAATGAACTTGATTCAGCTCTTTTTTTTGCAAATGAAGCTCTTGAAAGGAATCATGCTGCTGGATCAGTTTATTTTGCCAGTTTTACTATGCGGGTGATTGGAGATATATTAATGGCGAAAAATAATATTAAGGAAGCTATTGATATTTATGAAAGTTCTCTTAATCAAGCGAGTCATCAGCGGTTACACTCCTTTGAGGCATCTGTTTTTCACCGCTTAGGTAAAGCATATTTTTTGTTAGGAGATAATTTAAAAGCTATTTCCCTTCTTGAAAATGGGAAGGCTATCTCCGAAAATGGGAGTTTTCATGATGAATTGGTTCAAACCTACTATAATCTTTTTTTGGTGTATGATCAAATTTCCAACCAAGAGCTAGCTTTTGAAAATTTGAAAAAATATACAGAGTTGTATAAAATTAGGGAAGGAGAAAGCGATGAGAATAAACTCAAACTTATTCAGGGGATGTTTGAAGTAGAGCGTGCTGATGCACTTTTAGCTGCAATGAAAGCGGAGTCTCAAGTGAGCAATATAAAGCTGGATTTGTACAAACGTTTTACTTTCATTGGTGTAGTGTTAGGTTTTATTTTGATTACACTTGTGCTTTGGTTGATGTTTTTAAATAGAAGAAAGAAAAGTCTTTATGAATACCTACTGAGTGAAACAGCACTTGTCAAAAAACAAAAAGAAGATCTGGAATTAAAGTCTGAAGAGTTAGGAAAAGTTAATAGAACGAAGAATAAATTGCTGTCGATTATCGGTCATGATCTGAAAGCTCCTGTTGCACAATTGAAAAGTATACTACAATTAATTATTGATAAAGATTTAAACAGGGTTGAATTTGAAGAAGTCCATAAAAAGATATTACGGAATGTTGATGATCTTTATGTAAACCTTGACAATGTTTTATTTTGGTCAATATCTCAAATGGAGGGCTTTAAAATTCACAAAGAAAATACTCCTATCATTGAATCTGTGGAAGGGGCATTCAATCTTTTACGCTTTTTGGCTGACGAGAAAAATGTGTTAATTGAAATTGATGTTGATCGCTCATTAGCTATTGAAACGGATAAAAATATTCTGACGCTTATCATCCGGAATATTCTGAGTAATGCCATCAAGTTTTCCGATAAGTACTCTGTTATTACTATCAAAACAATCAATGAGGATTCAAAGATTAAAATAGCTATCAAAGATCAGGGAAAAGGAATGAGTCAAAGAAAAATCAAAGAACTCGTTTCAACACGGCAGACATTGGTCCAATCTGCTGATGGCACTCAAAAAGAGTCCGGGACAGGTTTAGGGTACTCACTCATCAATGAATTTATCGCCAAAATTGATGGGCAGCTTCAAATTCAAAGCGAGCAGGGGAAAGGAACGGAGGTCAGCTTACTATTTGCTACTGCATCTTACGGTAAAAGTTTAGACAGTTTAGTAGAAACCAATAAAGAAACTGGAATTTGATGGGATATTAATCCCAATTCTTTTAAGATCTGCATCACGGCTTCCAACTCAGATGATTTGATTTCATTCGTTACCGCCCAAGATGTTTGTGAAATCCATCGTTCAACATCTTTTTTGATCAGGTTATAATGTTCGCTAATCTCAGTAATAGTCTCATTATTTTTTTGAAGCTCAAAAGCTGATGCTTTAATGGCTTGCTGAATTTGTTTCATGATAGCAGCATCAGAGGCTAAGAAATTTTCGTGAGCGACAGTCACAAAGCAGGGCCAAGGTGTAGGGATTTCACCGATTCGTTTGAAAATCCCTTTTTCTACATAAGGATTGGTGGTGAATTTCTCCCAAAGAAAAATGTGTTCACCCCCATTTTCAGCATTGGCAATTGCACCCTTCAGATCATTAATTACCTCAAAGGTTACTTTTTCCAAATCCCAATGCTCACGTTTGGCCAATAAGAATGCCATTAGATGTGAGCCTGAACCAAATCGGGAAATGGCTACAGGAGGGTTTTTATAAGAATCAATCGCATTTTGAGAAGATTGGACTGACACATGAATTCCCCAGGTAAGGGGAGAGGATACGTACCAATCTGTAATCAGACCCGGATTCCCGTCGATTTTATCCCGCACAAAGCTTTCGGTCAGTAATAAGGCAATGTCAGTTTTGCCCTCTCTCAATGCTGCATTCATTGCTCCGGAGCCTTTTGGCTCGTCAATCCAGACTAATTCATAACCTTGATCTTTGAAAGGTTGAGCTTGGACTAACTTTTTCCAAAGAATGTTAAAGTGCTCTGGAACTCCTGTGATTCTGACTTGCTTCATCGGTTTTTTATCCTTATCCGTCGTGCGTTACATTTCTATCGGTAATCAATAGATTTGCTAAACTCGCCAAAATTAAGGAAGTTCCTGCTAATACCATGGTGAAAATCACTTCTTCCCCAAAAAGGAATTTGTACATGAGGTTGATTCCACCGATAGCTGCTACGATTTGAGGGATGACAATGAACATGTTGAAAATCCCCATGAATACGCCCATTTTCTTAGGGTCTACCGAACTAGAGAGCATGGCATAAGGCATAGAAAGGATACTTGCCCAAGCAAGACCTACTAAAGAAAATGAAATATGAAGCATCCAGGGTTCTTCCACCAAATAAATGCTGATGAAACCTATTCCACCAGCAAATAAGGAAAACATGTGGAGGAGTTTTCGATTGATTTTGACTTTACTTGTGATAAATGCCAAGGTTAGTGCAAAAATCATGGATACCAACCCATAAGTCCCCAGGTAGTTCCCTACTGCATCCGCTGCGTTGTTATATTCTAGGGAGCTTGTGTCCGTTGCTTTGAAGACATGTTCGGTGATGGCAGGAGTAGCAAAAGACCACATAGTGAAAAATGCAAACCATGAAAAGAACTGAACGACTCCGAGTTTTAGCATGACGGAAGGCATTCCAATAATGTTTTTGAATATTTCAGACACCCCAATAAAAAAGCCTTTACTTGCCTCTTTTTCACGTTTGAATTTTTCTAAATCCTCTGGAGGATACTCATCAGTAGTGAAAATGGTATAAGAGATAGAGGTAAAAAGAATAAGTGCTCCTATAGCAAATGCATATTTTACAGAATCGGGGATGACTCCTGGTGCAGCAGTATTGGAAACTCCTAGTTGAGTCATCATCCATGGCAGGTTACTGGCTACCCAGGTTCCTACCCCAATGATCAATGTTTGCACCACAAAACCATACGAGCGCTGGGAGTCGGGGAGTTTGTCCGCTACCAAAGCCCTAAAAGGTTCCATACTGATATTGATAGAAGCGTCTAAGATCCATAGTGCACCTGCCGCCATCCATAAAGCACTGGAGTAGGGGGCAAAAAAGAGTGCAATGGTGCTCATGATTGCACCAATCAGGAAAAAGGGGCGCCGTCTCCCAAAGCGTGGATGCCAAGTTCTATCAGACAGATACCCCACGATCGGTTGTACAATCAGGCCTGTCAAAGGTGCAGCAATCCATAAAATTGGAATGGTGTCTTTATCTGCTCCTAAGGTTTGGAAGATCCGGGACATAAATCCTCCCTGTAAAGCGAATCCAAATTGAATTCCCAAAAATCCAAAGCTCATGTTCCAGATTTGCCAGAAACTAAGCCTTGGTTTATTTTCAGATTGTTCCATAAAGGATGGTGGTTGATGGGTTATTGTAAGTGTATCACAATAGCTTCGCTTGTATTGCTTACTTGAATACAAGGAACGTCTTTGATTTCATAATAGGGATGCAAATACTCGGGTAAGGGATCAAACTCAGTTAATTTCCCTAAGAAAGCAACGGTTTCTTTAACAACCTCGGTGCTTTGTTCCTGTATAAGAGCTTTGTTTACTTCTCTTCCATGTATGTAGACCGCTATTTTCTCAAACTTGCTTGGGTATGTTCCTTCGGCGGCTTCGATTTGCAAAGTTCCTTCCTGAGGATTCCAGGTGATTTTCCGGCTATGGTAGACTCCCTCAAGATAAGCTTTGGATATCCCATCATCTTCATAATGCAGATATGAATTTGGCTCTTGTCCTTGATATACATGTAGTTGCAGGATTCCGTCAGTAGTATCTGTTGAGTGGCTGATATCAGACTGTAATGCCAAAATCGCAGAACCTTTGACATAAACAGGTAAGTAGTTAAGCGGGCAATCTTGGTAGATCACTTGATTTCCTACATGTTTTTGGTCATCAAACAGGTAGTACCAGTCTCCTTTTGGAAGGTAAACTTTAGTGATTTCTTTGAAGCTCTCTACGGGTACTACTAATAATTGATCGCAGAAAAGGTACTGATTTTGAAAAGCAGACTCATAGATTTTAGTATCAAAGGAATAGTCTATTGCCAAGCTTCGGGAAATTGGAAGTCCTGTATCTGCACTTTGCTTGAAGCTGCTGTAAATAGTTGGTAGTAGTCGATACCTGAGCTTCATATAATTTCTGGAAATTTCTTCCACTTCCTCTCCAAAGGCCCAAGGTTCTGCATCATTGGAATTGATCATGCTATGGGCTCGGTAAAATGGTGCAAAAGCAGCTACACTCATCCAGCGTGCAAACAAACCTTTGGAAGCCTCTCCTGCAAATCCTCCTACATCATAGCCTGCAAATGAAACCCCACTCAAACCAAGGCTATTCACCAAGCGGATGCCGGCCAACATGTGCTCATCACTTGCTACATTGTCACCTGTCCAAGCAGCAGCATAGCGTTGGATTCCGGAGAAGCCAGCTCTTGTCAGGACAAAGGCACGTTCCTCCGGATTTTGGAATTCGGCACCTTCTTTGGCACTGCGGGCCATTTGGAAGCCGTAGATATTTCTTGCTTTTCTATGGGACACTTCTTCACCTTCGTATGAAAATTCAATCAAATTAGGAGTGAATTGTCCCCAAGATGCCGGTTCGTTCATGTCAGTCCAATAGCCATCCACACCTGCATTTTTATAAAATTCCATTTGTTCGGCCCACCAGGTTCTGGTTTCTTCTTTGGTGAAGTCCGGGAAAGCACACCAACCAGGCCATACTTGACCTTCGTAAATGCTACCATCTGGATATTTGACAAATAAATCTTTTGCTAAGCCTTCGGTATATGGAGTGTATCCTTCTTCAGTTTTGATGCCAGGGTCCATGATGATTACTACTCTAAAGCCCATGTCTTTCAATTGGGAAATCATCCCCTTCGGATCAGCAAATTTCTCCGGGTCAAAAGTAAAGACCTTGTATTTGTCCATGTGATGAATGTCCAGATAAATGACATCCGCCGGCATATTTTTATCCCGAAAAGTCTTTGCTAAAGTCAACACTTCCGAATCAGGATAATAAGAATATCTACACTGCTGAAAGCCTAAAGACCAAAGAGGGGGGAGTTCCATGGTACCGGTTAATTGGCAATATGCTTGAATGATATCAGCTACTGTTTCATGATGGAAAAAGTAATAGTCCATATCTCCATCATCTGCCGAATAGTAAATAAAGCGGTTGTTGGAGGCTCCAAAGTTAAAAATGGTTTTATGAGTATTATCAAAGAAAATACCGTATGCTCGCTCGTGATGAACGCCAATATAGAAAGGAATACTCATGTAAAGTGGATCATCACCTACACCGTAGCCGAAATAGTCGGTGTTCCAATTGGTATATGCACTGCCTGCCCGGTTAAGTCCACCAGTCTTTTCTCCTAAGCCTATGAATTTTTCATCTTCTTGTACTTTTTTATAATTGGTCACTTCTGTCCCCAACCAAGAAACCGCAAATGCAGGGTCGTCTTGATTGAGTGAATTACCGTTACTATCTAAAAAGCTGAGGTGAAAAGGTTGTAGATTTACTTCACATTGGATGATTGACGTACGTAAAGTGATTTTGTCTTCATTTTCGGTAATAGTGAATTCAGTATTGGCAGGTTGAGCAATGACACTGTATGGATTGCCGGAAAAACTATTTTCTCTACTTACTTGAACTCTGATGGTGTGGTCCGCATAAACGGTCAATTGGAAAAAAGCATGTTCAGTTTCTCCGCTGATACCACGTTCTGTTTTTTTCCAAAAATTAACTTTACCAACCGCTAAATTTTGCTTGCTAACTGATCGCTGAGAGGCTGACTTCATTGGTCTTTGGTTATAATTGAGTTGAAGGAATTAACTAAATTAAGTAGTAAAAATGAAGTAAAAAAGTGTCTACAATAGAGTGGGATTAATTTTTGCCACTTGATGTTTGTTCAAAGGTGGCTGTTTTTCAAATTTTCCAATATTCAAACGTTTGCACAAAAAGTTTAATTTTTATGTAATTTTTTATTTACTAGAAGATTTTCTAATGATCAATTCTGTGTCAAGCATGACACTTTTGGATATAGTTCCCGTGTTTCCATTTTTATTGATCATATCCAACAATAGTTTTGTAGCAGTCTCACCTATGGATGCTCCAGGTTGGGAGACTGTACTCAATGGGGGATCTATCATGGATGAAAATTGCCAATTAGAATAACCTACCAAGCCCACTTCTTCAGGGATTTTGATGCCTAATGATTTCAAAGCCATCAAAGCACCTGCGGCTGCCAGGTCATGGTGGGCAAAAATAGCATCAGGCTTCTCTTCACCATTTGTGAATAATGCGTTTACCAATTTAAAGCTTTCGTCTTCATTACCGCTAGGGCATTCAAGGATTTTGGTGTAGGATATTGCTTCATCAAAATCTCTAATGGCCTTCAAATACCCTTCTTTTCTTTGCTTAGTAATTGTGAGATTTTCAGGGCCAGAAATATGCGCAATTTTCTTGTATCCTTGTTGGAGTAGGTGTGTTACTGCATCATAAGCTCCTTGGAAATCATTGACAGTCACGTGTACCGAGCTGTCAATAGCAGGGATTCTATCAAAAAATACTATAGGAAGTTCCAGTTCGATTAATTTGGTAAAGTGGTCAAAGTCCTTTGTTTCTTTCGAAAAAGATACCAATAAGCCATCTACTTGGTTGGCAAGCATGGTGTCGAGAATACTTTTTTCGCGCTCGTACTTTTCATTAGTTTGGCAGAGAATTACATTGTATCCATTTGCATAAGCCACTTCTTCAATTCCACTGATCACAGTAGAAAAAAAGAAGTGAACAACTTCTGGAATAATTACACCGATAGTGAAGGACTTACTCTGTCGTAAACTCAGTGCAACAGCATTAGGTCGATAATTCAATCGCTCAGCAGTCTCCTTCACGCGTCTTTTCGTTTCCTCGCTGATCCCAGGGTAATTTTTTAGCGCACGGGATACAGTAGATAAACTCACATTCAGCTCTTTAGCAATATCCTTGATTGTAGCTTGACCTAATTTCATAAAAATTATACTTTTCTAAGATGTTAAAGATAGAAATTATTTGCGGAAACTTAGTTTTTCACAAACTAAAAAAAAGTTCCTGAAAGCTAGGATTTTGGTGTTTTGCATGGTTTACGAAAATATTTTTTAGTCATTGAAAACGTTTGCGGTGACGTTTGCATAAACTAAATCTAAAATAAGTTTTGCTTTTGTTTGGTATAACGTCAAGATTTTGCTAATATTTCATGTGGTTGAATTCATTTGAAATAGACAAAAGATTAATCCACTGCACAAGTTTGAGTTAAAACAGGGAAAAAATTGAACATAACCAATATAAATAAATCCAAATGAATACCAAAACTACTAATTTATGAGAGTACTTACTAAACTATCTTTGGTAGCCCTGCTACTACCTTTACTATGGTCCTGCGGAGATATTGATAATCCGCCTATCATTCCTCAGACAGGCTCTAGTATTTTGTCTGCGCCATCAACTATTGTAATTGAAGAGGCCGATTCAGCGGCGATGATTTCGTTCACTGTTTCTCCAGCAGACTTTGGAGTACCTACCGATGTATTGTACACGCTTCAAGTAGACAGACAAGGAGCAAACTTTGCCAGCCCATTGGACGTTGCTTCCTCAGAAACTACAACCATTCAAGTTAGAGGTGATGTATTGAATAGAAGAGCAATTGCAAAAGGCATTTTGGCAGGTGAATCAGGTCCTCTTGAATTCAGAGTGAGAGCTTCCACTTCAAGATCCCTATCTCCTATTATTGGTCCAACTTCTGTTATTACAGTTTCTACATTTGCTGCGGCTGAAATCTTAAGAAATTTATTTTTAGTAGGAGATGCAACTAAGCCAGGATGGAATAATAATAATCAGAATCCTGCTTTGTTCAGAGATCCAGAAAATCCTGATTTGTATGTCTACTCCGGTTTCTTTGCTCAAGGTGCGTTTAAATTGCTTGAAGTTCTAGGTCAGTGGCAACCACAGTGGGGAACTGATAATGGAACTACTGTTAGAGTTAATGATGGTGGTAATGAACCAGATGTTATTCCTGTGCCTGCTGCTGGGTTCTATACATTTACGGTTGATTTATCAGATGGAGCCTTTTCATTAGAGCCGTTTGATGGACCTACTGATACTACTTTTGCAACTGTCGGAATTATCGGTTCCGCAACTGCTAATGGCTGGGATGCTTCAACCGCCATGACTGGTTTTGCATTTGACCGCCATATATGGAAAATCACTGCTACGCTAACAGAAGGTGATATTAAGTTTAGAGCGGACAATGATTGGGCAGTCAACTGGGGAGCTGATACTCCGATATCAGGAAAAGGGGTACAAGGTGGTCCAAATATTCCAGTTCCTCAAGCTGGTAATTACTTGATTTGGTTCAATTCCCTGGATGGTAGATATATCTTGATCGAACAATAAAAATTAACCTTGATAAAAAAGGCTACTCTTATCAGGTAGCCTTTTTTATTCTATTCTCATGCTGCCACAGTTAGTAATTCCACTTGTATGAAAAAAGTTTTCTTTAGTTTATTTTTTAGTTTATGCTTATGTGCTCTTACTTTTGCTCAGGTCACTACGATACCTGAGTTTCCACGAGCCAATCAAAAGGTAAAAATAATTTACGATGCTACTCAAGGGACAACAGGCCTCCGAGGTGTTGAACCAGTATATATCCACATAGGTGCCGTAGTTGCAGGGCCAACATCCACCACATGGGCAATCGTGCCTTTTCAGTGGGGGACTTCCAATCCAGATGCACGCATGACCAAAGTGGATGAAAATATTTGGGAATGGGAATTGACTCCTAATGAATTTTTTAACATCAATCCCAATCAAACCATCTTCAGATTGGGTATGGTTTTCAGAAATGCCAGCGGAAATTTAGAAGGTAAAACAGCTACCAATCAAGACTTTTTTGTCAATTTAAGCCAAGGTTTTGAAGTTACATTCCAACAACCGAGTAGTCCAACAACCTTGCTGGAAATTGGAGAGCAACAATTGGTGCGAATAGTGGCGAATGAGGTCTCTGATTTGGAGATTCAGGTCAATGGAGCAAGAGTTGCCTTTGGGGAAGAAGCCTCCAATTTAGAATATACCTTTACAGCTGCTGAAGCTGGAGAGTTTGAATTAAAGGCAATTGCAACAAGCGGAGAGGATACCGCTGAATCTACGGCACGAATCAACGTAGTAGGACCAAGTCCAAGAATGCCATTGCCAGAAGGGGCTAGAAGAGGGATAAATTATATCTCTGATACAGAAGTTATTTTAGTATTGGAAGCCCCTAGAAAGAAGAATGTTTTTGTCATAGGAGACTTCAACGATTGGGAAGTTCTAGCAGATTACCAAATGAACCTCACGCCTGATGGTGAACTTTTTTGGTTGAAAATTGAAGATTTGATTCCTCAGGAGGAATATATTTTTCAATATTTGGTAGATGGTGAAATACGGATAGGGGATCCCTATGCGGATAAAATATCCGATCCTTTCTTGGATACGGAGATTATCCAACAAAATAGATACCCGGGATTAAAACCTTATCCAGAGGGGAAAACCCAGTTTCAGGCCACCTTCCTTCAAACAGCCCAAGAGCCCTATGAGTGGAAATATACCGATTATAACAAGCCTAAGCCAGAAGAGTTGGTTGTGTATGAATTGTTGGTGAGGGATTTTGATGAACGGAGAACTTTCAAAGCTGTCATCGAACGTTTGGATTATCTGAAAGATTTGGGTATCAATGCAATCGAATTGATGCCTATCAAAGAGTTTGAGGGAAATATCTCTTGGGGTTACAATCCGTCATTTTTCTTTGCTGTCGACAAGTTTTATGGTCCTAGAAATCATTTGAAAGAATTGATTGATGAGGCTCATAAGCGGGATATGGTAGTGATCCTAGATATGGTGCTCAATCATGCTTTTGGTCAAAATCCTTTTGTACGCTTGTACAATGATGGTGATTTTGGCGCTCCTACTGAAGATAATCCATGGTTGAATAGGGTAGCTAAGCATCCATTCAACGTAGGGTATGACTTCAATCACGAGAGTCCATACACCAAAGCATTTGTGGATTCCGTAAATAATTACTGGCTAACTGAATATAAATTTGATGGGTACAGATTTGATCTGAGTAAAGGCTTTACTCAGGTGAACTCTGGAGATGATGTTGGATTTTGGAGTCAGCGGGATGAGTCTAGGATTGCTATTTGGAAGAATATTTACGACAACATCAAAAGCTCACATCCAGATGCCTATGTGATTTTGGAGCATTTTGCGGATAATTCAGAAGAGCGTGAGTTGGCAGATTATGGGATGATGTTTTGGGGAAATGAAAACTTTAATTTCCGTGAAATAGCTAAAGGAGGTAACCGGAATTTTGATTGGGGCTATTTCCAGACAAGGGGATGGGCTAAAAACAACTTGGTTACCTACATGGAAAGCCATGATGAGGAGCGCACCATGTGGGAGTCATTGACTTGGGGTGCTACTACACCATTAAATATCCGAAATCTGACCAATGCAGTTAACAGGAATCAATTGATGGCAGCCTTCTTCTTTAGCATACCAGGCCCGAAAATGCTCTGGCAGTTTGAAGAATTTGGTTATGATCTGGAGTTGAATAATGATCGTTTGGGAATCAAGCCTACGCGCTGGGAGTATTTGGACAATCCGGAGAGACAGCGCTTATTTAAACTTTATCGAGCCATGATTCATTTGAAGAGCGAACATAATGCCTTCAATAATCCAGATAATGCAGTTCTAAATCTATCACAGCCACTCAAATCTATTCGATTGGTGGATGGGGATTTTCAGGTGATTCTTCACGGTAATTTTGGACTTACTGACTTGAATAGTGCTAATTTGAGTTTCCCAGGACCAGGTACGTATTATAATTATTTCACGGGGGAAGAGGTTACTGTTACAGGTAATTCTAGGACATTTAGATTAAGGGCCAACGAATTCCTTTTATTCACTAATCAGCCTTTGCCGACACCTGAAAAAGGAATTCTAATGGAGGACCCAATATTGTCTATCAATCCTGAAATCGATGCTTCCCAGCTTAAAATATACCCTGTACCGGCTCAGGATCGAGTGAATATTCTCATTCCTGAGGGCATGGAATCTTTCCAATACCGTGTTATTGATGTGACAGGAGCAGTATTGACAGAACAGGTATTTTCGGGTGGAGACAACATTTTACAAATGGATTTAAAGGATTTTAAATCGGGTCTTTATATATTTGAAATCAATGATAATCGTACGGTTATCAGGAAACGATTTTTGAAACAGTAATCAACAACAAAAACCATGAAATTTAAACCCGGTGTAAAGTACGGTGAAGAGCTAAAAGATTTATTGGCATATGCCAAAGAATCTGAGTTTGCAATGCCAGCTGTAAATGTAATCAATACCAGTACAGTGAATGCAGTATTGGAAACAGCCAAAAAAGTGAATTCTCCAGTTATCATTCAGTTTTCGAATGGAGGAGCGCAGTTTTTTGCTGGTAAAGGTCTTGGCAATGAAGGACAAAAAGGTGCAATTGCAGGAGGTATCTCTGGAGCAATGCATGTACAAAGAATGGCAGAAGCGTATGGGGTTCCGGTAATCTTACATACAGACCATGCGGCCAAAAAACTCCTCCCTTGGATTGATGGGCTATTAGCAGAAGGAAAAGCTTATTATGAAGCCTTTAAAAAGCCATTGTTTTCCAGTCACATGTTAGATCTTTCGGAAGAGCCAGTGCATGAGAACTTGGAAATTTCCGTTGAATACTTCAAGGAATTTGCTAAGCTAGGAATGGCTATTGAAATCGAATTGGGTATTACAGGTGGAGAAGAAGATGGGGTAGATAATTCAGACGTAGACAGCAGTAAGCTATACACACAGCCTGAGGAAGTTTGCTACGCATTTGAGCAACTGAGAGAGGTTTCTGATTTATTTACTGTGGCAGCTTCTTTCGGAAATGTTCACGGGGTGTACAAGCCAGGAAATGTCAGCTTGAAGCCAGAGATTTTGAAAAACTCCCAAGACTATATCAGCAAAAAGCATGGATTAGGTCCTAAGCCAGTGTACTTTGTTTTCCATGGAGGATCGGGTTCTTCATTAGAGGAAATTAGAGAAGCCAATAGCTATGGTTCTATCAAAATGAATATTGATACAGATCAGCAGTGGGCATTCTGGGAAGGTATTAAGAACTATTACAAATCCAATGAAGGATATCTGCAAACACAGCTGGGTAATCCTGAAGGTGCAGATAGTCCAAATAAAAAGTATTACGATCCACGCGTATGGTTAAGAAAAGGTGAAGAGACCTTTATTAAGCGTTTGGAATTGGCATTCGATATGTTGAATGCCATCAATAGGAACTAATTAGTTGACTTTAAAAAATCAGAAAAAGTCACGGGAAGTGACTTTTTCTGTTTCTCGAGGATTATGAAGTATTTAAAAGGTATTGCTTTTTCCATTATCGTGGGAATGTTGTCATCATGTGGAGGTGTTGGTTCTGGGGAGGTTGAAAATCATTGGCCCCATGCGGGCATTACGTATGAAATTTTTATCCAGTCATTTTACGATTCTGACGGAGACGGAATCGGAGATATCAATGGGGTAATCAAAAAATTGGATCATGTCAAAGAGTTAGGGGCCAATGCTATTTGGTTTATGCCAATCATGCCATCACCCACATACCATAAGTATGATGTGACCGATTATAAAGAAATTCATCCTGATTACGGGACTTTGGAGGATTTCAAAAATCTGATTAAGGAAGCCCATAAGCGGGATATTAAAATTGTGATTGATATGATCATTAATCACACAAGTACTGAGCACCCATGGTTTATTGAATCCAAAAAAGGAAGAGATAACCCTTACAGAGATTATTATGTATGGGCTCAAAAAGACACCATTGCTGACTTTATCAATAAAAAAACCATCACATTGGATAGTGATAATATCCGTCAATGGCACGATCCAGGCTTTGGAGAAGATTATTACTATGGATTTTTCTGGGGTGGAATGCCAGATTTGAATTTTGATAATCCTAAAGTGCGTGAAGAAATTTATGACATAGGGAGATTTTGGTTGGAGGAAGTCGGTGTAGATGGATTCAGACTAGATGCTGCTAAACATATATTTCCAGATGACAGACCGGAGGATAACCATGCGTTCTGGAAGGAATTCCGTGATAAAATGACTGCTATCAAGCCTGATATTTACTTGGTAGGTGAGGTGTATGATCGCAAAGAAATTGTAGCGCCATATCTGCCTGGACTTCCTGCGTTGTTTAATTTTGACTTTCACTATACTTTAATCGAAGCCTATCGCAAAGGGGATGGGATGTTGCTTGCCAAAAAGCAAAAAGAAGTCTTAGACTTTTACCAAGGCATCACCAAAGATTTTATTGATGCTACCTTTTCTTCCAATCATGACCAAGAGCGTTTATTGAATTCTTTGGATGAGAATCCTAAAAAATTAAAGCAAGCGATTGCCATTTTGATGACTATGCCTGGGGCTCCTTACTTGTATTATGGAGAGGAAATAGGTATGTTAGGTAAAAAACCTGATGAGCATATCCGTGAACCTTTCTTGTGGGATCTGAAAAATAATGATAAAGGAAGAACACGGTGGATAGAGCCGGAGTACAGTACCGATGAAACGGTCACTCCATTGGCGATTCAAAAATCGATGTCAACTTCTTATTTCAACCATTACAAAGAAATCATCAAGTTGCGTAACTCCAATCGTGCTTTGGCATTAGGTGATTTAAATTTGTACGAGGGAGACCTTGAGACGCAAGTGATGGCCTATTTCCGGGATTACAAGAATCAATCATTATTTGTGGTGCACAATATTGGTGATACAGAGGTTTCTTTAAATCTGCCAAATGAATATGACCATTTTCTTCATTCTTTGGGTACTGCAAAAATTGATGAGGGCAAATTGATTTTGGCAGCTTACAGTAGTGCTGTTCTAAAATAAATGGTATCTAATCACTAGTGTCCGAGAAACGATTTTAAAATAAGGGTAGATTCAATTGCTTAAACCTACCCTATTTTGTGTACTTTGTGTTTACGACAACATAAATTACACATG
>NZ_BMYF01000027.1 GCF_014652135.1 Mongoliitalea lutea | reverse complement strand
TTCCAACATAGGGGCTTACTTTTCATTCATAACAGAAAGAGTAGCTATATTTATTCCTTTCAAACAATTTTCACTAATGGCCGACTTTAGTCGGACACTAGTGAAAAATTATTTATTACAATTCAACGGGAAAATACTATTGAGCAAATACTTATTCCAACCATGACAAACTGGAAAGACCCGATCCGTTTATTCATCGAAAATCACAAGCATCGAGTACCATTACAACTTCTCCTTTGCTTTTTTGCTATAGAGGTGTTTTACACTATTACGTACTCCTGGGTAGTTAATTGGCTCGTAGATGATTCTGTATTTGAAATTGACTTTCTACAGGACATGTCCACCGCGGAATTATTTTGGGTTGCGGTATTTGTAGGCCCACTTTTGGAAACTTTCCTTTTTCAATATCTTATAATTGAATTAGTCTTTTGGTTTGAATCAATCATTAAAAAACAGATCCCATTGTTGATTCCAATCCTCCTTTCAGCAATACCATTCGGACTTACGCACGATTACAACACCTATTATCTTGTGGCCGCCACCATCTCAGGGGTCATATTCGCTTTCTTTTATATCATGGCCAAGCAGGTAAATGGTCTTAACCCTTTCTGGTCAGTATTTTCAGTACATGTTTCTACGAATTTGGTGAGCTTTATTCTCAACCAATTCTTTGAATAAATCAGCTAGCAATTATGAAACCTAAAAACGAAACCTTTATTTATAAAGCCCGTTGGAAAAATAAAATTTAAACCTATGAAAAAGCTATTTTTACTACTCTTTTTTCTACCCTTAGGTATTTTCGCCCAACAATTACAAGTAGAAACCTATCAATTACCAAATGGACTCACCATCTATCTGCACGAAGACAAAACTAGACCTGAAGTACTCGGTGCGGTAGTCGTTAATGGTGGGGCTATTTGGGATCCAGCGAATGCGACAGGCATGGCCCACTATCTCGAACATATGCTCTTCAAAGGAACTACCGAGATCGGAACCATTGATTTTGAAAAAGAGTCCATGTACCTGGCAAAAATCGATTCTCTCTACGAGGAACTTGGAAAAACAAGATCAGAAGAGCTCCGAAAAGCTATCCAACTCCAAATCAATGAACAAAACTTGCTCGCCTCCGAATTTGCGGTAGCCAATGAGTTTGACCGACTCATCAATAGCATCGGAGGTAAAGGACTGAACGCCTTCACCTCCCACGACATGGTGATGTACTACAATACGTTTCCTCCCCATCAATTGGAAAAATGGTCCGAAATCTACTCGCATCGCTTCATCAACCCAGTTTTCCGCTTGTTTCAATCCGAATTGGAAACGGTATATGAGGAAAAAAACATGTACATGGACGATCCTTCCTACAAGGTAATCGAGACCTTTGACCGGGCTTTTTACAAAAACCACCCATATGGGCAACGGGATATCCTAGGAGAAGTGGAGCACCTCAAAAACCCATCCCTTAAGCGTATGTACGAGTACTACAACACCTACTACGTACCAGCCAATATGGCCCTGATCATCAGTGGCGATATCGATATTCAACAAATCAAGCCAATTTTGGAAGAAAAATTCGGTCGATGGGAAGTCAAGGACAAGCCTGCCCGTGAGTTTATAGCAGAAGCAGATTTCAATGGCAAAGAGGTCATCAAAGGTCGCTTCCTACCCATCAAAGCAGGAATTGCTGGCTACAGAACTGTGCCCGTAGGACACCCTGATGAAGCTGCCCTTACCGTCATTAATGAACTGCTCAGCAATCGTAGCGAAACGGGGCTTTGGGACAAACTAACCTTGGACAACAAACTCCTTGCCGCTGAAATGGAAGCCGATATCCAAGTGGAACATGGGCGTACACTTGTCATCTTTGTCCCTAAAATAGTGGGACAGTCGCTGAAAAAGGCTGAAAACATGATGTTGGCGGAATTGGAAAAACTCAAATCTGGAAATTTCGATGAACAGTTATTAGAGGACATCAAACTAAATTACACAAAACGTCAGCAACTCAACTTGGAATCCAATTTCCAAAAAGCATACCTCTTAGCAAATGCATTTATCAGCGAACGCCCTTGGGAGGAAGTGCTCAGCATGACCGAGCAAATTCAAAACATCAGCAAAGAGGATGTAGTAGCCAATGCGAATAAATATTTCGGGGAAAATAGATTGGTCTTGTACTCTAGAACAGGATTCCCAAAGAAAAACAAACTACCCAAACCGCCATTCACTCCCGTTAGCCCCAAAGGCACAGAGTCTGAGTACGCAAAAGCATTTAAGGCAATGCCTGAGCTTCCGCTAAATCCAAGCTTCGTGGATATAGCAGAAGCTGTTCAAATCACGAAACTCAACGACTTGGTACACCTTTACCATTCTCCCAACCCTATCAACAGTATTTTCAGCTTTACGGTAAACATCCAACGGGGAGACTTTCAGGACAATCAATTGGAATACTTGGCTTCCATGCTGAATTCAGCTGGAACAGCTACCAAAAGTCGAGATGAGTTTAAGGCAGCTTTAGCACGCTTGGGCACCAGCTTATCATTGTACAGCTCTGATTTACAGTTTACGATTTCCATGCAAGGGTTAGAGGAAAACTTTCAAGCAAGCATTTCATTACTTCAGGAACTTCTTTCGGAACCTGTTTTCACAGAGGTTGGAAAAAAGAAGTATCTGTCTGGAGTTCGATTTGAACGTCGAATTGAAGGAAAGGACTTGGATGCCAAATCGGATATCATCAGCGATTATCTTTTATATGGAGAAAACTCGCCCTACCTTACACGCATGTCTACCAAGGAAATCAAGGCCTTACCATTCAGCGCCCTCCAAGAAAGCTTGAATACATTGTTAGCTACGGAAGCATTACTTTCCTATGTAGGCAATACTCCCAATCAAGAGGTTGAGCAGATGCTGAAAAATTCTTTGGGCACTATATTGACAGGGAAAGAAGCAAAGATGATGGAGGAGCAGCCACTTGCAACGCACACCAAGCCTACCGTTTTCTTTATCAATGATAAAAAGGCTATTCAAACCCAAATTTACTTTTTAAGTAAAAGTAAGCAGTCTCGCGTGAAGGAAGATCAATATGCCATCAATGCATTCAATGAGTATTTCGGCAACTCCATGTCGGGCTTGGTATTTCAAGAAATCCGGGAATTCCGTTCTTTAGCTTATGCAACTTGGGCACGATTAAATAACGGCTCTATCCGTGGACGAAATGCATATACCATCGGTTTTGTAGGCTGTCAAGCAGACAAAAGCGTGGAAGCCATGAGCGTGTTCCGGGATCTACTTCATGAACTCCCGAAAAAAGAAGATCGCCTACCTGAAATCCAAAAATCATTGGTGCAGACTGCGGCGTTTTCAAAACCCTATTTCCGAACCATGCCACAGACGATATATAATTGGCAACTACTAGGCTTCGATCAGGATCCGAACCAATTGTTTTTTGAGCACTACCAAAACATTGGCTTTGATGCTATAGAAAGAGCCTACGAAACTTATGTAGAAGGAAATCCAATGAGTTTCAGTATTGCCGGGAATAAAAAATCCATGGACATGAAAGCCTATGAAACATTTGGCGAAGTAGTAGAAATGGACTTAAAGCAAGTGCGCAAAAAATAAACCTAGCATCATTCACTAGTATACTTATGAAATCGTGGAAGAGGATTAAAAAAATCAGCCTCTACTTTATAGCTAATTTAGTGGTCGTTTTAATCGTAGGAAAATTAATTGAGCACTACATCCACGGAGGGCCTTTAGGTACTGGCCACTATGCTGCTATGTTCGCTGCTTCATTTTGGGTTAATTATTCTATTGTGAAAAAATAAAAATCACATGTATAAGCTCAAAAGTGTTTATTTTAAAATCATTGTTATATGGGTAGTATTCCTGCTACCCACTACTTCTTTTTCTCAGGATATTATCTGGAAAGAAGATGGAGAAGTATTGGATGTATTTATCCATAAAATGAGGTTCGCGCGTGTAGTATATCGATTGGAAGACGATAAAAAGGCCCCTAAATTCCGCCTGCGCTATCAAGACATATCCAAAGTAGAGCGCGTGGACGGTACTATTCATTATTACATGGAAGGAAGGGAGATCAGTATGGAACCTACGGAGCTATTTATGTTGGGCTGGACGGATGCAGATTTTCATTATAAGGTACATCCTCTTGCCCAAACAGTATCACTGCTAAGCATGGGAGTATTCTCATACGCCTCACTTGCCTATTCCTCTCTCTTTGTTATTGGCTATAACACCCCATTTTCAATAGGTAGTTCCCTACCAAAAGATCATAATCTAAGATACCCAGATATCAATTTATTCGCAGATGAAGCATATGCTGCGGGATATAGAGATAGAGCTTCCCGGATCAAAGAACGTAGAGTAAATACCATGGGTGGAGTAGGCTTTGGAATCGGAGCTATAGTATTTTTAGCTTTAACCCTATAATAGATTATCACAATGATATTCCTCGTCGAATTAATAATTGACCTGATCATGATTGGCATCATCCAATTTGCAGGCTTTGTATCAAGAACTTTTGCATTCAAAAAGTCCAAACCCCAACTTTCTGATTTCAAAAGAAACTTCGTGGCAGCACTTTTCCTATTTATCCTTATCGTGAGCGTTTATAGCATATTTTTCAAAAGTTAATACCCCATCAACTAAAAAGATATGTTTTACCCATTAATAGATAAGAAGTTAAGTGATTAGACAAACATTAAACTAAGCCAAGCATATAAATCATAAAACAATCCTTATTACCTCCCCATGTAATTTTTCCAATATTTTTTCTTACATTTTTCAGCCAGTCACTGAAGTTATTCGTACATCTAAAGAAAAAAACTTCCATTATGCTTACATCTTTTAAAACTCTAGGCTTATCGGCCTTTGCCCTTTTTGTAATGGGTTCATTTAGTGTTCAAGCTCAATTTATTTCCCGAATGGGACCGGTTGATGGATTCACTAAACCAGAGGACATCACAATCCTCCATGATTACAGCGAAACCAAAGATCTCATCAAAATAGGAGAAGCACACTCCAAGGCTAGAGGTGCTTGGGTATTCACAGCTATCAACGCCATAGATACGAGGGCCAGAAAAAAACTCTTAGAAGAAGCAAGTTCCAGAGGAGCTTCACATGTTTGGATCACCCAGCGTATGCCCTACGGAGGCTTGGAAAAGTTTTACAGTTATCAAGCAGTATTGTACCAAGCTCCTGAGAAAAAAATCACCGAAGCACAGGTTAGAGAAGTACTAAGCAAAGGCACATTCGCCCATCAGCAAACAGCCAGAACAAATCGAAATGGGTATGGAATAAAGCTGAAGTCAATCAATAAAGAAAATGTCATCACATTGCACGAGGGTTCAGATATATTCAGTACAGATCAAGGCGTATTTGTTACTATCCAAACCCCTAAAAGAAATGAAGTACGCACCTTTACCTACCAAATCATTGGAATACAAGAGAATTTGATTTTCTTGTCAGAGGTTGTGAAACCGAATAAAATCTACGCTGTTCATCAATTGTATAAGCGATGATTGTATGAACATCAACTACTTCAACTCAGCCTTCCTGTTCAGTTTCCTCCTCCTTAGTCTTGCTTGTACTAAGAGAGAAACTGAAACCCTTTCCTCTGTCAATATCAGTAGCTATGAAATCGTCGTTGAAGACTCAGTTGTAGTGGACTATATTGGTATTTTAGGCTGGTCACATATTAGTCCCGATGGAGCACATTTCCTAGCCATGAACCTTCAAAACTCGGAAATCCTGCTAATCGACCAAGTCGGTAATATCCTGCAAACCTATCAGTTTACAGGTGACCAACCTGATGCTATCGGCTCCAATCCCATTGCACGACCACAATTTAAGAATTCAGAGTCTTTTGCGGTACTGGGGGTGAATGGCTTTTTCCAGTATGATTTCGCAGGTACACTCTTGGGTAAATTCAAACCAGACTTTACGCCAGCCATGGGCTATCAAGTGTATCATGCAGATTTGTTCCAATTCAGAAATGAAAATGAAGCGCTGGCTTTACTAGGTTCAAGAAATCAAAAAGGTTCCGGGTTCTATTCCATCGATTCAGGTACTATTCTGGAAAAAATCAATGTAGCTGATAACACATTCACTGGAGTTGTACCCTACCCAACAAGTTCCCGTTTCAGTAAACCGGATGAAATCTACACACAAACGTCCACCTATCCGGTAATGCGTGTAGAGGGCTCAGGAGTTTATGTAGCCTTTACCAATGACCCGACCTTGTATTATTATAAATGGTCAGACTTAGAGAATCCAGCCAAGGAAATAGCATTGAAGTTTGATGCCTTTGAGCAAATCAAAGGAAAGGACCCAAAAGCTATAGACTTGGATGTAATCAGTTTCGATACACGATCATTTGCCTATGGCTCCATCAATCATCTGCACAGCTATCAAAACCAACCCCTAATTGGTTACGAGAGCGGTCTGTCAGATGAAGCTTATGAGCGTGCCATTGAAGGCGCCAATGGTTTCCAAGAGATTTTCCAAGCAATCGCAAAGGTCCAAGTCGCCAAATGGTCGATAGTTTCCGAAGACGGAACCCTTATCCCCATTGAGATCCCATCAGAACTTGGGAGAATAGAATTTATAGATTCAGAGCAAAATATCTGGATTTCACCTAACAAAAGTGAACGGGAACGTGACTACGAGGTACTTTTCAAAGCTAAATTAAAAGCTAAATAAAAAAGGGGCAATCTGAAAACTGATTGCCCCTTTTTGCATTGTTATCTATGATTTACTTCTTCTGAGGAAATACTGCTGCATCACCCAACTGCTCCTCAATTCTTAGCAACTGATTGTATTTAGCCATTCTATCGGAACGGGAAGCTGAACCAGTCTTGATTTGGCCACAGTTGGTAGCTACTGCCAAGTCAGCGATGGTATTGTCTTCCGTCTCACCAGATCTATGGGACATTACAGCAGTGAAACCAGCCTTATGCGCCATATTGATAGCATTTAAGGTCTCAGTCAAAGTACCGATTTGGTTCACTTTAATCAAAATGGAGTTAGCAGACTTTTCGTTGATTGCTCTTTGCAAAAACTTCACGTTGGTCACCAATAAGTCATCCCCAACAATCTGCACTTTGCTACCGATTTTCTCAGTCAACATCGCCCAACCTTGCCAATCTTCCTCAGCACATCCATCTTCGATAGAATCGATTGGATACTTCTCGGTCAATTCAGCCAAGTAAGCAACTTGCTCTTCTCTACTTCTTATTTTACCATTAGGACCTTCAAATTTGGAGTAATCGTACTTGCCATCTTTGTAGAACTCAGAAGCAGCACAATCCAACGCAAGTGTAATGTCATCACCAGGTGTATAGCCAGCATTTTTAATAGCATCCAAAACACAACCCAAAGCCTCTTCTGTACCGCCAGAGAAGTTAGGAGCGAAACCTCCTTCATCACCTACTGCTGTTACCAAGCCTTTGTCATGCAAGATTTTCTTTAAGTGATGGAAAATCTCAGCACCCATACGGATAGCATCGGTAAAGTTGCTCGCACCTACAGGACGGATCATAAACTCTTGGAATGCAATCGGAGCATCAGAGTGAGAACCACCGTTGATGATGTTCATCATAGGCACAGGCAAGGTATTCGCATTGACACCACCTACGTAGCGGTACAATGGCTGACCAGCTTCCATTGCAGCTGCTTTCGCTACCGCAAGGGAAACACCCAATATAGCATTTGCTCCCAACTTACTCTTGTTAGGCGTGCCATCCAAGTCAATCATGATTTGGTCGATGGTATTTTGCTCAAAAATATCCATACCCACCAATTCAGGAGCAATCACATTGTTCACATTGGCAACGGCTTTCAATACGCCTTTGCCCAAGTATTTTGATTTATCACCATCTCTCAATTCCACAGCTTCATTGATACCGGTAGATGCACCACTTGGTACAGCCGCACGGCCAAAAGCACCTGTCTCAGTGAAGACATCCACCTCAATGGTGGGATTGCCTCGGGAATCTAAAATTTGTCTGGCGTGAATAGATTGAATCAACGTCATAATAGTAATTTTAAAGGTTTAAGAGTTATTTTAATTTTTATGCATGAAAGATACAAAATCGTCAAATAAATACCTCGAATCATGAGGTCCCGGAGAAGACTCCGGATGGTACTGCACAGAAAAAGCTGGCTTCCCTTTGACGCGGATACCTGCTACTGTATGATCATTCAAGTGTACGTGGGTCATTTCTACCACATCACTTTTCTCCACTTCTTCTCTATTGACTACAAAGCCATGATTTTGAGAAGTGATCTCACTTTTCCCTGTTAGCACATTTTTAATCGGGTGATTAAGTCCTCTATGTCCATGGTGCATTTTATAGGTAGAAATACCACAAGCTTCTGCTAGAATTTGATGCCCAAGGCAGATACCAAAAACAGGCTTACCAGACTCTAAAATCTGTTTCGTCGTATGTACTGCGTACTCCATGACTGCTGGATCACCTGGGCCATTGGATAAAAAGAAGCCATCGGGATTCCAAGCCTGTAATTCTTCGAAGGTAGTTTTGGCAGGAAATACTTTACAGTAGACTCCCCTATCGGCAAGATTGCGCAGAATATTCAACTTAATACCGAAATCCAAGCAAGCTACTTTAATGCTCGCATGTTCATCCCCAAAGTAAAAAGGTTCTTTGGTACACACCTCCGATGAAAGTTCCAAACCATTCATATCAGGTACCAAATTCAATTGCACCTTCAAGCCTGCCAAGTCATCCTCATATTCAGAACTGATAACGGCATTCATAGCACCTTTACTGCGCAGATGACGCACTAACTTACGGGTATCAATATCCGCGATACCGGTAATTCCATGCTTGACCAAATAGTCCTGCAAAGAACCATTGGCATCTAAGCGGCTAAAGGTTTGTGAAAAGCTATTCACCACAATCCCGGCGATGGTAGGAGCTGCTGACTCCACTTCGGCGTCAATGACACCATAATTACCGATGTGAGAAGTGGTGGTAACAACGATTTGACCGGTGTAAGAAGGATCCGTGTAGATTTCCTGATACCCTGTCATACCTGTATTGAAGCAGATTTCGCCTCCATTGGTACCTGGACTACCTATGAGAGTACCTTTGAAAATGGTACCATCTGCTAATAGAAGAGTTGCTTTTTGTTGATTCATGTTGGTTTTAGAACTGCCCAAAGTTACAAATTTTAAAAGATTAGCCTGAATAAACAGGACATAAAAAAAGGGATTGAGCAAAAAGCCCAACCCCTTTTCTATGTGAATCAGTCTGCATGAATTATTCAGCTGACTTTTCTTCAGTACTTTCTGTAGTGTCAGCTTCGTTAGAAGCTTCAGCCTTACCAGAACCTCTTCTACTTCTTCTAGTAGTTTTCTTCGCTGGCTTAGCATCTTTCAACATCAATTCGTTGAAGTCTACTAGCTCGATGATACACATTTCTGCATTATCACCTAGACGGAAACCAGTTTTGATGATTCTGGAGTAGCCACCATTTCTCTCACCTACTTTCTCTACTACTTCACCGAAAAGAACCTTGATAGCTTCTTTGCTTTGAAGATAAGAGAAAACAATTCTTCTATTGTGAGTAGAATCTTCCTTCGCTCTTGTGATCAAAGGCTCTACATATTTTTTCAATTCCTTAGCCTTAGCAAGCGTGGTGGAAATACGCTTGTGAAGAATCAGGGAAGTAGCCATATTAGAAAGCATTGCTTTTCTATGGCTGGCAGTCCTGCCAAGGTGGTTAAATTTCTTACCGTGTCTCATGTTATTTATTCTTCATCAAGTTTATACTTAGAAAGATCCATGCCAAAGGTCAACCCTTTTTCTTGAATCAATTGCTCAAGCTCAGCCAAAGACTTCTTACCAAAGTTTCTGAATTTCATCATGTCAGAAATTTCTAACTTAGCAAGATCGCCTAATGTCTTCACGTCAGCAGCTTTCAAACAGTTGAATGCTCTAACAGAAAGATCCAAATCGCTCAAAGATGTCTTCAACAATTTTCTCATGTGTAGGAATTCCTCATCGATAGGCTCAGGTGAATCTGCTCCAGGAGCATCGATTACCATAGTCTGATCAGAGAATAACATGAAGTGCTGAATCAAGATTTTAGCAGACTCCTGCAATGCTTTTTCTGGGTGGATAGAGCCATCTGTAGTTACTTCCAGAATCAATTTCTCGAAGTCAGTTTTTTGCTCAACCCTAGTGTTTTCTACACTATACTTTACATTCTTGATAGGTGTAAAGATGGCATCGATAGGAATCACACCAAATACTTGCTCTTTTGGCTTAGACTCTTCCGCTGGAAGGTATCCTCTACCTTTCTCAACTGTCAATTCAATTTCGAAGCTTTTCGACTCGTCTAAGTGACAAATTACCAACTCAGGGTTTAAAACTTCGAAAGAGGTAGTGAACTTGGCGATATCTCCAGCAGTGAAAACAGACTGATTTTTTACTTCAACAGTGATTTTTCCATCAATGGAGTCATGCACTTTCTTGAATCTTACTTGCTTCAAGTTAAGAATAATATCAGTCACATCTTCAACAACACCCTCAATCGTGGCAAATTCATGCACAACACCTGGAAGCTTCACAGAAGTGATTGCATAGCCTTCCAAGGAAGATAACAAAATTCTTCTCAAGGCATTACCAATGGTGACCCCATAGCCCTTTTCTAGTGGCTTGAAGGTAAACAAGCCATGAAAATCATCGGCCTTTTCCATTACCACTTTTTCGGGCATTTGAAATGCTAATATGGACATATCAATAGTTCTATTTAAGTCTGAAAGTTTATTATTTAGAGTAAAGTTCGACGATCAACTGCTCCTTGATGTTTTCAGGAATATCTTCCCTTACCGGAACAGAGACAAACTTTCCAGTTAAAGAAGCATTATCCCACTCTAACCAAGAAAAACGAGAACTACTCTTACCTGCTAAGCTGTTTGTGATAGCTTCCAAAGACTTGGAACGCTCTCTTACAGAAACCACATCACCAGGCTTAAGGGTATATGAAGGGATGTTAACCACTTCACCATTTACTAAAATATGCTTGTGCGAAACTAATTGTCTAGCACCTCTTCTTGTAGGAGCAATTCCTAATCTGAATACGGTGTTGTCCAATCTAGCTTCCAACAACTGCAACAAGTTTTCACCTGTAATACCGCCTTTTCTTGAAGCAATATCAAACAATTTCGCGAATTGTCTTTCCAATACACCGTAGATGTATTTTGCTTTTTGCTTTTCACCAAGCTGAATAGCGTATTCAGATTGTTTTTTTCTTCTACCTCTTCCGTGTTGTCCTGGAGGATAGTTTTTCTTTTGGAGAGCTTTGCTATATCCTTCGATAGGCTCACCGAATCTTCTGGCGATTTTTGCCTTTGGACCTGTATATCTTGCCATTGTGTATCTTATTTAGAAATTATACTCTTCTACGTTTAGGAGGACGACATCCGTTGTGCGGAAGTGGAGTCACATCAACAATCGTAGTTACATCAAGACCAACATTTTGCAAAGTTCTGATCGCAGATTCTCTACCGGAACCAGGACCCTTCACAAACACTTCAATTTTTCTTAATCCTAAGTCATAAGCTACCTGACCGCAGTTTTGAGCGGCCATTTGTGCAGCGTAAGGAGTATTTTTCTTAGAACCTCTGAATCCCATTTTACCGGCAGAAGCCCAAGAAATCACCTGACCAGAATTGTTAGTAATAGAGATGATGATGTTGTTAAAAGAAGCTTTGATGTGCGCTTGGCCAACTGCTTCAACCTTAACTACTCTCTTTTTACTTTTAGCTTTATCGTTTCTTTTCTGAGCCATAATCTATGTCAAGATTTATTTAGTTGCTTTTTTCTTGTTAGCAACAGTCTTTCTCTTACCTTTTCTAGTTCTTGCGTTGTTTTTGGTTTTTTGACCTCTTACTGGAAGACCCTTTCTGTGTCTCAAACCTCTGTAACAACCGATATCCATCAATCGCTTGATGTTCAACTGAATTTCGGATTTCAATGCTCCTTCAGTTCTAAATTCCGTAGCAATAATGTTACGGATCGCTGTGGACTCATCGTCGTTCCACTCTCCTACTTTCTTATCATAAGAAATTTCAGCCTTTTCTAGGATAGCTCTAGCAGAGCTTCTACCGATACCGAAGATATAGGTAAGGCCAATTTCGCCACGTTTGTTGTCTGGAATGTCAACACCTGCAATTCTTGCCATAATGATTAACCTTGTCTTTGTTTAAACTTAGGATTTTTCTTGTTGATGACGTAAAGCTTACCTTTTCTTCTGATCACTTTACATTCAGCACTTCTCTTCTTGATTGATGCCTTAACTTTCATGATATTTTATTTATATCTGTAAACGATTCTACCTTTTGAAAGATCGTAAGGAGATAACTCAAGTTTTACCTTGTCCCCTGGAAGGATCTTGATATAATTCATTCTCATTTTCCCAGAGATATGGGCAATCAGTTGATGTCCATTCTCCAGCTCCACTTTAAACATCGCGTTTGATAACGCTTCTATGATTGTTCCATCTTGTTCAATAGATGTTTGCTTCGCCATATTTAGAATTTAATAATATCTTCTATGTATTGATGTGTAGTCAGTATTTCAGTTCTATCCTCAAATATCGCTACGGTATGCTCAAAATGAGCAGAAGCCTTTCTATCAGCAGTTCGGATCGTCCAACCATCCCTCTCCTGTACAATATTTCGTGTACCAAGATTGATCATGGGCTCGATAGCTATGACCATTCCACTTTTCAAAGGGGTGCCACTGCCTCTTTTCCCATAATTAGGAACTTCCGGAGCTTCATGAAGATTCTTTCCTAGTCCGTGACCAACTAATTCACGTACCACCGTAAATCCTTTGGATTCAACAAACTTTTGAATGGCATGACCAATATCTCCAATCCGATTACCGAAAACAGCTTTCTCGATCCCTAGATAAAGTGATTCTCGGGTAACTTTGAGTAATGACAAAACAGCAGGGGAAACTTCACCGACAGGGTAAGTATAAGCGCAATCGCTATGAAAACCTTGGTGAAAGACTCCACAATCCACTGAGATTATATCGCCATCTTTCAAAATATAGTCTCCGGGAAAACCATGCACTACGACCTCGTTAACTGAGATGCATAGCGTCGCGGGAAACCCGTTGTAACCTTTGAAGGAAGGTACACCACCGTTGTCTCTGATGTACTCTTCCGCAATTTTATCTAGAAAAGAGGTCTTTACCCCTTCTTTAATATGCTTGGCAACTTCGCCGTGAGCTTTACCTAATATTTGAGCACTTTCTTTGATTAACTGGACTTCATCTAAAGTCTTGTAGTGAATCATATTGCGGGCGCGTAATTTGAAGTGTTGTTTTTCATATTACCACTCTTCATCATACCCTCATAATGTCTCATCAACAAGTAACTTTCGATTTGTCTTAGGGTATCCATGATAACACCCACCATAATCAATAAGGATGTACCACCATAGAATTGAGCAAACTCTCCGCCTACACCGGCAATAATAGCGAATGCAGGAAGAATAGCGACTACAGAAAGTAGTATAGATCCTGGAAGTGTAATTCTAGAGATGATGTTATCAATGAAATCAGCAGTAGGAGCACCTGGCTTGATACCAGGAACAAATCCACCGTTTCTTTTCAAATCTTCAGAAATTTGCTCAGGGTTGACCGTGATCGCAGTGTAGAAGAAGGTGAAAAGAATAATCATGATAGCAAATACTAAATTGTACTGCCAAGATGTGAAATCACTAAATGTGCTACCGATGTAGTTTGCAATATCATTGTCAGCAGACCAAATCTGCGCAATCAAAGCAGGAAGGAACATCAAAGACTGAGCAAAGATGATTGGCATAACACCGGAAGCATTCACCTTGATAGGGATATACTGTCTCTGACCGCCATATACTTTTCCACCTACAACTTGCTTTGCATACTGTACAGGGATTCTGCGGGTAGCCTCTGTCAAAGCAACAGTACCTAACACCACGAAGAACAATACAGCAGCTTCTAACAATAAAAGCAACATACCAGAAGTACCTTTAGAAAGAACCTCAGCAATAATAGCACCAGGGAATCTGGAGATAATACCAATCATGATCAACATAGAGATACCGTTACCGATACCTTTTTCAGTGATCTTCTCACCAATCCACATACAGAACATAGTACCAGCAGAAAGCAATACCAATGAACTGAACATAAATAGTGTAGTATCAACCATTACTGCGCCAGTTGGAAGGATGGTAGCGGTGATGTAACCAATACCTTGAGCAACTGTAATTGCAATTGTCAATACACGGGTGATCTGATTGATTCTTTTACGACCCGATTCTCCCTCTTTCTGTAATTTTTGAAAATATGGAACTCCAACAGTTAACAGCTGCAACACGATGGATGCAGAGATGTATGGCATGATACCCAAACCAAAGATGGAAGCATTACTGAAGGCACCACCTAGGAATGTATCGATCAAACCAAATATACCTTCTGGTGCGTCACCTAACTTAGATGGATCTACACCTGGTAAAACGATGAAAGAACCCAATCTGAATACAATCAGCAAGCCGATTGTATTCAAGATACGGATCCTCAAATCTTCAATAGAAAAGATATTCTTAACTGTTGAGATGAACTTTTTCATTTAATCTTAAATCTTGTTTACTGATCCGCCTACTTTTTCGATAGCTTCAACAGCGGAAGCAGAGAAAGAGTGAGCACTTACATTTAATTTGGCCGTAAGTTCGCCTCTACCCAACACTTTTACAACATCTTTTTTAGAAACTAATCCGTGTTCTACTAAAGTATCGAAAGTAATGGTGTCCAAATTGAACTCAGAAGCCAAATCTTGCAGTGTATTCAAGTTGATTGGTTTCGCAAAAACTTTATTTAAGCTCTTGAAACCAAACTTAGGTACTCGTCTCTGAAGTGGCATCTGACCACCTTCGAAACCAAGCTTAGTTTTGTAACCAGATCTTGATTTGGCACCTTTATGACCTCTTGTAGATGTTCCTCCTCTTCCAGAACCAGTACCACGACCAATTCTTTTACGAGATTTGATAGAACCTTCTGCAGGTTTTAGTGTATGTAGTTTCATAATTAAGCTTCCTCCACTTTTACAAGGTGACTAACTTTATTGATCATACCATTGATAGCAGGATTTGATTCTACTAATACAGACCTGTTGATTTTTCCAAGACCCAAAGCGATGATAGTTGCTTTTTGATCTTTTGGTCTTTTGATGGTACTTTTAACTTGTGTGATTTTTACCTTCGCCATTTCTCTTAGCCGTTAAATACTTTTGACATTTTAACACCTCTCTGCTGAGAAACGCTGATAGCATCTCTTAATTGTACCAAGGCATCAATAGTAGCCTTTACCACGTTGTGAGGATTGGATGATCCTTTGGATTTAGCCAATACGTCTGTAACGCCAGCAGATTCCAAAACCGCACGCATCGCACCACCGGCAATAACACCGGTACCTGCTGCTGCTGGCTTGATCAATACAAAACCACCACCGAATTTACCAAGTTGCTCATGAGGAATAGTACCTTTCAATACAGGTACTCTTACCAAATTTTTCTTAGCGTCTTCGATTCCTTTTGTGATTGCATCTGTAACTTCGTTAGCTTTTCCTAGGCCGTAACCTACCACGCCATTTCCGTCACCTACTACCACGATTGCAGAGAAAGAAAATCTACGACCACCTTTTACTACTTTCGCAACACGGTTGATCGCTACTACTTTTTCTTTTAACTCAGTATCTGTTGCCCTGATGGGTTTTCTTCTTAGTTGAGACATAATTATTAGAATTTAAGGCCACCTTCTCTAGCACCGTCGGCTAAAGCTTTAACGTTACCATGATACAAATAGCCGCTTCTATCAAATACTACTTCCGCAACACCCTTTTCAACAGCTCTTTCAGCTAGTTTTTTACCAACCTCTTTAGAAACTGATACATTGGCATTTTTTACGGAACCAAGTTCTTTGGAAGACGCAAAGGCAAGCGTATGACCTTTCAAATCATCCACTAATTGAGCGTAAATACCAGTATTGCTTTTAAATACTGACAAACGAGGTCTTGAATCAGTACCGTTGATTTTTCTACGGATACTTTTTTTGATTCTAAGTCTTCTGAAATTCTTATTAAAAGCCATCTTAATTATTTTTTACCAGCAGTTTTACCAGCCTTACGTCTTACAATTTCACCTACGAAGCGTACACCTTTACCTTTGTAAGGTTCAACCTTACGCAAGGAGCGGATTTTTGCAGCTATCTGACCTACTAATTCTTTGTCGATACCTTCCAAAGTCACCAAAGGGTTTTTACCTTTTGGAGTCTCTGTAGTCAATTTGATTGACTCAGGAAGCGCAAAGAAAATACTGTGGGAATAACCAAGGGAAAGTTCTAACACTTGTCCTTGATTAGATGCCTTGTAACCCACACCGACTAGTTCCATCTCTTTTTTGAATCCATCGGATACACCAACAACCATGTTGTTGATCAAAGAACGGTACAATCCGTGTAGAGACTTATGTCTTTTGGAGTCCGTTGGTCTTTCTACAAGCAATTCATTGCCTTCAACCTTCACGGTAATATCGGGATTCACATCCCTCACTAGCGTACCTTTGGGACCTTTAACAGTGACAGTATTGTGTGCTGACACGTCTACAGTAACACCCGCAGGTAGATTTATTGGTTTTTTACCTATTCTTGACATGGCGGTTTATTAATATACGTAGCAAAGTACTTCTCCACCGATACCCTCTACTCGGGCTTCTTTATCGGTCATTACACCCTTAGATGTGGACAGGATAGCAATTCCCAAGCCGTTGATAACTCTTGGTAGGTCTCCATGTTTCACATACTTTCTCAAACCTGGCTTACTAATTCTTGAAAGGCTTACGATTGCGTTTTGCTTGGTTGCCGGGTTGTACTTCAAAGCTATTTTAATAGTTCCTTGAGGACCATTCTCCTCGAACTTATAGTTTTGAATATAACCTTTGTCAAACAACACTTTGGTCATTTCCTTTTTGATGTTAGAAGCAGGTATCTCAACTATACGATGAGACGCCTTGATGGCGTTTCTCAATCTCGTTAGATAATCAGCTATTGGATCAGTCATAATTATATAAGTCTAACTGCACTTTCCCAAACGGGCGTGCAAAGTTACACAATGATTTTCAGAATAAAAACAGTTATCCGATTTTTACCAGCTAGACTTGGTTACACCTGGGATTTTTCCAGCAGAAGCCATTTCTCTGAAGGTTACCCTGTTGATACCAAACTTCCTCATGTATCCTTTCGGACGACCGGTCAATTTACATCTGTTGTGTAGTCTAACCGGAGATGAATTTTTAGGAAGTTTATCCAAAGCTTCATAATCACCAGCAGCTTTCAGTTCTGCTCTTTTCTTAGCAAACTTGGCTACAAGATGTTCTCTTTTTCTCTCGCGAGCTTTTAATGACTCTCTTGCCATATTCTTATTGATTATTTTTGTTTACGAAAGGCATACCGAAAGCTTTCAACAATGCATAGCTTTCTTCATCAGTTGCAGCAGTAGTCACAAAAGTGATGTCCATACCGGAGATTCTGTTTACTTTCTCGATGCTGATTTCAGGGAAAATGATCTGCTCGGTTACACCCAAGGTATAGTTACCTCTTCCGTCAAAACCTTTATCGCTGATACCTTTGAAATCTCTTACACGAGGAAGCGCAACAGTCATCAATCTGTCTAAGAATTCGTACATTCTGTCACCTCTTAAGGTAACTTTTGCACCAATTGGCATACCCTCTCTCAACTTAAAGTTGGATACAGAGGTCTTAGCTTTAGTGGCTACAGCTCTCTGACCAGTGATCAAGCTAAGCTCTTCTACTCCTTGGTCTACCAACTTTTTGTCAGCAACAGCAGCACCGATACCTTTGTTAACCACAATTTTGGTCAACTTTGGTACTTGCATTACTGACTTATACTGAAACTTCTCCTTCAATTCAGGAGCGATTTCTGTCAAATATCTATCTTTTACTCTAGGCTTAGCCATTGATCACCTCCCCTGTTTTTTTGGAATATCTTACCAATTTACCTTGCTCATTTCTTTTTCTACCAGTTTTGGTAGCTTCACCTGTTTTAGGATCGATAAGCATCAAGTTACTAATATGAATCGGAGCTTCTTTTTTCTCGATTCCTCCTTGAGGATTGGAAGCTGTAGGCTTCACATGCTTTGTTACCATGTTAAGACCTTCTACGATAGCCCTTCTTTTTTCAAGATCTACGGACAAAACTTTACCTGTTTTGCCTTTATCATCTCCTGACAACACCTTTACGACGTCATCTCTTCTGATGTGTAGCTTTGGCTGCTTGTTAAATTTTCTTTCCATGATTACAATACTTCTGGGGCTAAAGATACAATCTTCATATACTGCTTATCTCTCAACTCTCTCGCAACAGGACCGAAGATACGGCTACCTCTTGGTTCGTTGTTGTTGTTCAATAATACAGCAGCATTATCTTCAAATCTGATGTAAGAACCGTCTTTACGTCTGATTTCTTTCTTCGTTCTCACGATAACCGCTTTAGAAACGGTACCTTTTTTCATGTTGCTGGAAGAAAGAGCAGATTTAACTGTCACTACAACTTTGTCTCCGATGGAAGCATACCTTTTCTTGGTACCACCCAAAACGCGGATTACTAGCACCTCTTTGGCACCGGAATTATCCGCAACGCTTAGTCTGGATTCTTGCTGTATCATGATTACTTAGCCCTTTCTATAATTTCTACTAATCTCCAACGCTTGTTTTTACTCAGCGGACGAGTTTCGCTAATTTTGACAACATCGCCTTCTCTAGCATCATTTGTCTCGTCATGAACCATAAATTTGGTAGTCTTCGCAACAAACTTGCCGTAGATTGGGTGTTTCACCTTTCTCTCTACGGCAACTGTGATAGATTTCTCCATCTTGTTGCTGACTACTTTGCCAATTCTCTCTTTACGTAGATTTCTCTCAGTAGTAGCCATCTTTATCTTATTTAGCTATTTGTTTTTCTGTCAAGATCGTTTGTAGTCTCGCGATAAAACGTCTTGATTCCCTAATTTTATTTGGATTCTCAATAGGAGAAATAGCATGAGCGAAATTTAACTTGGTCAAATTCTGCTGCTCAGCGGCTATACGCTCGATGATTTCACTTTCGGAAAGTGATCTGATTTCTGAGTTTTTCATAGTGTTTATTATCCTACGTAATCTCTACGTACAATGAAATTCGTACTAACAGGAAGTTTTTGCTGTGCCAATCTCAAGGCCTCTTTCGCTACCTCCAAGCTTACGCCTGTTGCTTCGAAAAGGATTGTTCCTGGCTTGATTACTGCAACCCAGTATTCAGGAGCACCTTTACCTTTACCCATACGTACTTCTGCAGGCTTCTTAGTGATTGGTTTGTCAGGGAAAATTCTGATCCAAACCTGACCTTCTCTCTTCATTGCTCTTGTCATAGCAATACGAGCGGCCTCAATCTGACGGGAAGTTATCCAACCTGCCTCTAGGGACTTGATACCAAAGTTACCGAACGAAAGAGTATGACCTCTTTGAGCGATCCCTTTGATTCTGCCCTTATGCATTTTTCTATATTTTGTTCTTTTCGGCTGTAACATGATTTCTCACTAATGGTGATAAATTAGTTATTTCTCTTTCTTCTCTTTGGACCGCCTTCTCTGCGCTTGCCTCTGTTGGCTTGGTTACCAGCATTAGACTTGCTCTCAGCAGCACCAATGTTAGGAGAAAGGTCTCTCTTTCCGTATACTTCACCCTTGAAGATCCATACTTTGATACCAATGATACCATATACAGTCAAGGCCTCAGATACTGCATAATCGATGTCTGCTCTCAATGTATGCAAAGGAATTCTTCCTTCTTTATACATCTCGGAACGTGCCATCTCAGCACCACCTAATCTACCGGAAAGTTTGATTTTGATACCTTCAGCACCCACTCTCATGGTAGCAGCAATTGATTGCTTCATCGCTCTTCTGAAGGAAATACGCGCTTGTAATTGCTGAGCGATAGACTCACCAACCAATTTCGCATCCAATTCAGGACGCTTAATTTCAAAGATGTTGATTTGAACATCCTTGTTGGTAAGTTTCTTCAACTCTTCCTTCAATTTATCAACTTCAGCACCACCTTTACCGATTACCACTCCTGGTCTAGCAGTGTGGATAGTCAAAGTGATTCTTTTCAAAGTTCTTTCGATGATAACTTTAGAGATACCTCCTTTTGGAATTCTAGCGTTGACATATTTTCTGATCTGCTGATCCTCATATAGTTTATCAGCGAAATCTTTGCCACCGTACCAGTTAGAGTCCCATCCCTTGATTACACCAAGTCTAAAACCAATTGGGTTGATTTTTTGTCCCATAGTCTGATTTTAATTAGTTGTTTTCTGTTGTTTCTACTTCATCAGCGGTAACACCTGTGTTGACTTCATCAACGATCAAGGTTACATGATTTGATCTTTTACGGATTCTGTGAGCTCTACCCTGAGGAGCAGGTCTTAGTCTTTTCAACATACGACCTTCGTCAACAAAGATAGTTTTCACATATAAATCTGCGTCTTCCAGCTTTACATCTGGGTTTTTCGCTTGCCAATTGGCTACAGCAGAAAGAAGAAGCTTCTCTAACTTAATGGAACCGTGGTTCGGAGTAAACTTCAATATGCTTAGTGCATGTCCTACTCTTTTACCTCTCACGAGGTCAGCTACCAAACGCATTTTGCGTGGAGAAGTAGGAACGTTGTTTAATCTTGCTATTGCTTCCATGATTATCTCTTTCCTTTATCTTTTTTGGCAATGTGACCTCTGAAGTTTCTGGTAGGTGCAAATTCACCCAATTTATGTCCAACCATGTTGTCAGTTACAAACACTGGGATAAACTTGTTTCCATTATGCACTGCAAAGGTGTGGCCTACGAAATCCGGGGAGATCATTGATCTTCTGGACCAAGTTTTGATCACAGACTTTTTCCCTGATTCGTTCATAACATCCACTTTCTTGGCCAAATGGTGCTCTATATAAGGACCCTTTTTTAATGAACGTGCCATAGTTATTTCGTACGTCTACTGATAATGAATTTATTTGAATATTTCTTAGGTGATCTAGTTTTCTTACCTTTTGCAAGTAAGCCTTTTCTAGATCTTGGATGTCCACCGGATGAACGACCCTCACCACCACCCATTGGGTGATCAACTGGGTTCATCGCCACACCTCTGGTTCTAGGTCTTCTTCCCAACCAACGGTTTCTACCGGCTTTACCTAACCTAACATTCATATGGTCAGCATTGGATACAGTACCTACTGTAGCCAAACACGCACCAAGGATTAATCTCATTTCGCCAGATGGTAATTTTACAGTTACGTACTTACCTTCTCTCGCTACAATCTGAGCATAGCCGCCCGCACTACGTGCTAAAGCGCCACCTTTTCCTGGCTTAAGTTCGATGTTATGAACAATCGTACCTAAAGGCATATTGGTCATGTGCATCGCGTTACCCACTTCTGGAGCAACACTCTCACCGGAAATCACTGTTTGTCCAACTTGCAAACCTTCCGGGGCAATAATGTAGGTCTTGGTACCGTCTGTGTAGTACAACAAAGCAATACGAGCGGATCTGTTTGGATCGTACTCAACTGACTTTACTACCGCAGGAATACCAAATTTATTACGCTTAAAATCGATGATTCTAAGTCTTCTCTTGTGACCACCACCGATATAACGGGAGGTCATTTTACCTGCATTATTTCTACCACCTGTCTTTTTCAACGGGGCCAACAAAGATTTCTCTGGCTTTGATGCAGTAATTTCATCAAAAACAGGAGCCACTCTAAATCGGGTACCCGGGGTAACAGGCTTTAACTTTTTAACTGCCATTGTTATCTATGATTCAATTAAATTTCTCCGTAAAAATCGATCACTTCACCTTCAGCAACTTTCACGATTGCCTTTTTGTAAGGCTTAGAAAATCCTGAAACTATTTTTGTTTTGGTGTATCTGGTTTTTGGCTTACCTGGCATTCTCAAGGTACGCACAGCTTCCACTTTCACACCGTACATTTTTTCGATGGCTTCTTTAATTTCTGGCTTAGTAGCTGTTTTTTCAACTACAAATCCATAAACGCCTTTTTCGTTCATGGCAGAAATCTTCTCCGTAATCAAAGGTCTCTTTAATATCTGCATGACTTCTTACGATAAAATGTTTTCTAATTTACTTACAGAGCCTTCGCACAATACCAAGCTGTCAGCATTCAACAACTCATAAGTATTCAAAGAGTCAACCGTCACCACTTTCGCCTTAGGAAGGTTTCTGCTGGATAGGTATACGTTTTTGTTTACTTCTGGAAGTACCAACAAGGTTTTCTTGTCGGCTAGTGAAAGACCATTTAAGAAAGCGATATAGTTTTTAGTCTTTGGAGTATCAAAGCTGACACCTTCCAATACTAGTAAGCTATTCTCTTTTACTTTATAAGACAAAGCAGACTTACGAGCCAATTGCTTCAATTTCTTGTTCAATTTGAAGGAATAGTCTCTTGGCTTAGGACCAAATACTCTACCTCCTCCTCTGAACAATGGAGATTTCAAAGAACCCGCTCTGGCACCACCGGTACCTTTTTGCTTTTTAATTTTCTTGGTTGAACCAGCTACCTCATTTCTCTCTTTAGACTTGTGAGTACCTTGTCTCTGGTTAGCCAAAAATTGTTTGACATCTAGGTAGATCGCGTGATCGTTAGGCTCTATTGCAAAAACCTCATCTGAAAGCGTGATTTTTCTACCTGTATCTTCGCCGTTATGTTTTAATACTGCTAATTCCATTTTCTTACTTCTCTAGAATAACGAAAGAATTTTTTGGACCAGGAACAGAACCACTCACGAGTAGCAAGTTCTTTTCAGGATAGATTTTAAGGACTTTCAGGTTGACAACTTTCACTCTGTCACCACCTGTTCTTCCCGCCATTCTCATACCTTTGAATACTCTTGAAGGCCAAGAACAAGCACCGATAGAACCTGGGTGTCTCTGTCTGTTATGCTGACCGTGAGTTTGACCACCCACACCGGCAAAACCATGTCTCTTTACAACCCCTTGGAAACCTTTACCTTTGGAAGTACCGATTGCATCTACGAAGTCACCTTCTACGAATACCTCATCAGCAATAACTGATTTACCAAGTTCAACCTGACCTTCGAATTCGACTCTAAAGTCTCTGAATTCAACAACTTTCTGCTTTGGCGTCGTACCGGCCTTTTTAAAGTGTCCGATCAATGGCTTAGGAGTGTTTTTCTCCTTACGCTCACCGAATGCCAATTGAACAGCGTTGTACCCGTCTGTTTCAACATTTTTTACTTGCGTCACTACGCAAGGACCAGCTTCTATTAGCGTGCATGCGACATTACGTCCATCGGCACTGAAAATGCTAGTCATTCCTACTTTTTTACCTATTATTCCAGACATCTTCTGTTATATAATAATCTTGAAACCCAAGAGCTTACGCACAAGGGTGCTTTTTAAGGACTGCAAAGTTATTAATTTAATTTCACCAAGCAAAACCCAACTTTAATATTTTCAATTATTTACCAAAATAAATTTGGTGAAAGCATACATTTCTTACCCGCGTAAGTAAAACTTATCTACAAAATGCCTCAAAAAACAAAACCTGCAACGAAAACGCTGCAGGTTTCAGTAAAGGATTGTGTATACTGTCAGACTTTGATTTCTACATCAACTCCACTTGGAAGTTCGATTTTCATCAAGGCATCAACAGTTTTAGAGCTATTGCTGTAGATGTCTACCAATCTTTTGTACGTACAAAGCTGATATTGATCTCTAGCTTTTTTGTTTACGTGTGGTGACTTCAATACAGTAAATTTCTCCTTCTTAGTAGGCAATGGAATTGGCCCTACTACAATGGCTCCGGTAGCTTTCACCGCCTTTACGATCTTCTCTGATGACTTATCCACCAAGCTGTGATCGTATGATTTTAATTTTATTCTGATTTTCTGATTCATTTTCTTTCAGGATTTAGGCTTTTTCACCTTTTACTTTCGCAATCACTTGTTCAGCGATGTTGGTTGGAACTGGCTCATAGTGAGAGAAGGTCAAAGACGCTGTCGCTCTACCAGAAGAGATGGTTCTCAAATCAGTTACATAACCGAATAATTCAGATAATGGAACGCTTGCCTTCACTACTGTAGAAGAACCTTTGGTATCCATACCTTTCATCAAACCTCTTCTTCTGTTCAAGTCACCTGTAATAGGACCAGTATATTCATCTGGAGTTACTACATCCACCGCCATGATTGGCTCCAACAATTGTGGTCTACACTTCTTAGCAGCTTCTTTGAAACCAAGTCTAGCAGCCAATTCGAAAGACAATGCATCGGAGTCAACATCGTGGTAAGAACCGTGGAACAATCTTACCTTCATAGATTCGATTGGGTAACCTGCCAATGGACCGTTCTTCATAGCTTCCGAGAAACCTTTTTGAACAGGGGCGATAAATTCTTTAGGAATCACACCACCTACGATACCATTCACAAACTCCAATCCTGGCTTAATTTCGCCAGTCTCAGGATCTGCATCCTTAGGACCTAATTCGAATACGATGTCAGCAAATTTACCTTTACCACCTGTCTGCTTCTTGTAAACTTCTTTGTGTTCAACAGAACCAAACAAAGCTTCTTTGTAAGCAACCTGAGGAGCACCTTGGTTGATTTCAACCTTAAATTCTCTCTTCAGACGGTCAATGATAATTTCCAAGTGAAGCTCACCCATACCTCTCAAGATAGTCTGACCAGTTTCGTGATCTGTATTTACTTGAAGTGTTGGATCTTCTTCTACCAATTTAGCGATCGCCATACCCAATTTATCAACATCAGCCTGAGTTTTAGGCTCAATAGCATATCCGATAACTGGCTCAGGGAACACCATAGACTCCAATACTACTTTACGCTTTTCATCGCAAAGGGTATCACCGGTCTTGATATCTTTGAAACCTACTACTGCACCGATATCACCGGCCTGTAGTCTAGGGATCTGGTTTTGCTTATTCGCATGCATTTGGAATACGCGGGAGATACGCTCCTTATTGCCAGAACGGCTATTGAATACGTATGAACCAGATTCCAATACTCCTGAATAAGCTCTCACGAAACACAATCTACCTACGAATGGGTCAGTTGCGATCTTGAAAGCCAAACCAGTGAATGGCTCGTTCTCATCAGGAGAAATGCTTACTTCTTTATTTTCGTCGTTAAGGTCAGTAGCGATGATATCATCCTTATCCAATGGAGAAGGTAACAATTCCATCACCAAGTCCAACATGGTCTGAACACCTTTGTTTTTGAAAGATGAACCACAAACCATAGGAACGATCTTCATGCCGATAGTGGCCTGACGAAGTGCAGCTAAGATTTCAGCTTCTGTAATTGAATTTGGATCCTCGAAGTATTTCTCCATCAAGGTCT
Source organism: Mongoliitalea lutea (assembly GCF_014652135.1). GTDB lineage: Bacteria > Bacteroidota > Bacteroidia > Cytophagales > Cyclobacteriaceae > Mongoliitalea > Mongoliitalea lutea. Next base: position 27,454 of record NZ_BMYF01000027.1, on the reverse strand, counting down.
CATCAAACTCAGCAACTGACTCTAGCAAGTGCTCTCTCCACTCAGCTACTTCTTCTTCCATGTCTTCTGGAATAGGAATAACTTCATATGTCATCCCCATGTCAGCCTCATTCCAAGTGATCGCACGGTTGTTGATCAAATCAACTACCCCTTTGAACTTGTCTTCGGCACCGATAGGAAGTTGCAATGGCACTGCATGACTTCCCAACATTTCTTTTACTTGTTTACAAACTTCAAGGAAGTTAGCACCGGATCTGTCCATTTTGTTAACGAAACCGATACGGGCTACTTTATAGTTATCAGCTAATCTCCAGTTAGTCTCAGATTGTGGCTCTACACCATCAACTGCACTAAAAAGGAATACCAATCCATCCAAAACTCTCAAAGATCTGTTTACTTCTACAGTGAAGTCAACGTGTCCCGGAGTATCGATGATGTTGATTTGGTATTTGTTATTTCTATAATCCCAGAATACTGTAGTGGCAGCTGAAGTGATGGTAATACCTCTCTCCTGCTCCTGAGCCATCCAGTCCATGGTGGCCGCTCCGTCGTGTACTTCACCGATTTTGTGGGAAACACCGGAGTAAAAAAGGATACGTTCAGTAGTCGTGGTCTTACCCGCATCAATGTGCGCAGCAATACCAATGTTCCTAGTAAATCTTAAATCTCTTGACATTATCAATTAAAATCTAAAGTGTGAGAATGCTTTATTGGCTTCAGCCATTCTGTGTGTATCATCTTTTTTCTTAACTGCCGCACCTTCACCTTTGGACGCGGAGATGATTTCACCTGCTAATCTATCCATCATAGTTTTCTCACCCCTTTTTCTGGCATAATTGATCATCCATTTGATGCCTAGGGACAATTTTCTTTCAGGTCTAACTTCCATTGGGACCTGGAACGTAGCACCACCAACTCTACGACTCTTCACCTCTACAGCGGGAGTAATATTGTTAAGCGCTTTTTTCCAAACCTCAAGACCGTTCTCACCTACTTTTTGTTCAACCTTCTCGATTGCATCGTAGAAGATTTTGTAAGCAATACTCTTCTTACCATCTACCATTAGACAGTTAACGAACTTTGTTACCAAAGTATCATTGAACTTCGGATCAGGAAGAATATATCTCTTCTTTGGTTTCGCTTTTCTCATTTCTTTGTAATGTTTTTAATTATTTCTTTTTGCCTGTTGCAGCAGCTGGAGCTCCTGGCTTAGGTCTCTTAGCACCGTACTTGGAGCGACCTTGCTTACGGTCTTTTACTCCTGCAGTATCCAATGCACCTCTGATAATGTGGTAACGTACACCTGGTAGATCCTTCACACGACCACCTCTGATCAATACGATCGAGTGCTCTTGCAAATTGTGACCCTCTCCTGGAATGTAGGCATTCACCTCTTTACCATTCGTCAATCTAACCCTGGCCACTTTTCTCATCGCTGAGTTTGGCTTCTTAGGGGTGGTAGTGTACACTCTGGTACATACACCACGTCTTTGAGGACATGCATCCAAAGCTTTTGACTTGGATTTGGTCTCTAGGACGTTTCTACCTTTTCTTACTAACTGTTGTATAGTAGGCATTAACTGATAGATTTATAAATACTTCCTTTAAACTTGTAAATTTTGGACTGCAAAGGTAGGGAAATCAGTAAAACAAACAAAATTAAGCTGTTATATTTTTATTAAGCCTCCCCAAAGTTACCCCCAAAATTCATGGGAAATCCTGGTGCTTCCTGTCCAATTGGTATCTTCCCGAATGCTTCTTCGTACTTACCGATATTATCTTTCAAAGCCGCCAATAACCTTTTGGCATGATCGGGGGTCATGATAATGCGTGATTTTACCTTGGCCTTAGGTACACCTGGCATCAGACGGATAAAATCAATAACAAATTCTGAATTGGAATGAGCTATCATCGCTAAGTTAGAGTAAATACCCTCCGCTACCTCTTCGGTCAACTCCACATCTATTTGTTGATTCGGTTGATTATTTTGGTCCATATCATATAGGGATTAAAAAAGGCCTGTACGTAAATACAGGCCTTTCAATAATTAGACGTTTATTTATTTAACAGCCTCTTTTGATTTTCTGGCTGAACGTTCTCTTTCAGTAGACATGCGCTCCATATCTTCCAAGGAACCGACAATCATGCTTTGGAACTTACGCTGACCCGTACCTGCAGGGATTAAGTGACCTACAATTACGTTTTCTTTCAGACCCAATAGCTCATCGCGCTTACCTCTGATAGCCGCCTCGGACAATACTTTCGTAGTTTCCTGGAATGAAGCAGCAGAAATAAAGCTTTCTGTACCCAAAGATGCCGCAGTAATACCTTGCAAGGTTGGCTTGGAAACCGCAGTTTCAGCATCTCTTACTTGTACCAATTTCAGATCCTTACGCTTCAAACTGGAATTTTCATCCCTCAACCTTCTCGCTGTAATGATCATACCTGGCTTTAAGGTAGAAGAATCACCCGCATCCATAACCACTTTCTTATCCAAGATATTATCATTCTCTTCACGGAATGACCACTTATCTACAATTTGTCCTTGTAAGAAGTTAGTATCACCTGCATCCAAGATTTCAACTTTTTGCATCATTTGGCTTACAATCACCTCAATGTGCTTATCGTTGATTTTCACACCTTGAAGTCTGTATACCTCCTGAATCTCATTCACCAAGTACTCCTGCACCGCAGTAGGCCCTTTGATGGATAGGATATCATTAGGAGTGATTGCTCCATCGGACAATGGCTCACCAGCTCTGATGAAGTCATTTTCCTGTACAAGAATGTGCTTAGATAGAGAAACCATGTAACGCTTCTTCACTCCATCTCTGGATTCGATGAAGATTTCACGATTACCACGCTTGATACCTCCGTAAGTTACCACACCGTCGATTTCAGATACCACCGCAGGGTTGGATGGGTTTCTGGCCTCAAACAATTCAGTCACTCGTGGAAGACCACCCGTAATATCTCTTGTCTTACCAACAGAACGAGGGATTTTTACCAAAATTTGACCAGCTTTTACTTTTTCACCAGCTTCAACAGCTAAGTGAGCACCTACTGGAATGTTGTAGCCCTTGGAGTCTTCTCCATAGTTTACTACTACTGCAGGGTTTTTGGTTTTATCCTTCGTGTCGATGATTACTTTCTCTCTAAAGCCTGTCTGATCATCGGCAACTTCTTTATATGTGATACCTTCGATGATTGCATCGAATTCTACTGTACCATCAAACTCGGAAAGGATAACCGCATTATATGGATCCCAAGTACATAGTGAATCACCTTTAGTGATTTTCTGTCCATCTTGTACGTTCAACACCGCACCGTAAGGAACGTGATTGGATACAAGTGTTTTACCTGACTTGGCATCGTTGATCTTGATTTCTCCGGATCTACCCATGACGATGGATACTTTTTCTCCATCCTTGTTAGTAGTCTCGATCCATCTCAATTCTTCTTCAAATTCTACAACCCCGTCAAATTTCGCATTGATGCTTGCTTCAACGGAGATGTTGGAAGCAGTACCACCCACGTGGAATGTTCTCAAGGTCAACTGTGTACCTGGTTCACCAATAGACTGTGCCGCAATAACACCTACCGACTCACCTGACTGTACCATTGCGCCGGTAGCCAAGTTACGTCCATAACACTTCGCACACACACCTCTTCTGGTCTCACATGTCAATACTGATCTGATTTCAACTTCGTCAATAGCTGACTCATCTACTTTCTTAGCGATTTCTTCTGTGATTTCGATACCGGATGGAATCAACAATTCTTCGGAAATCGGATCGTAAACATCGTGAACAGATACTCTACCCAAGATTCTTTCAGAAAGTGGCTCTACAATTTCGTCATTGTCTTTCAACGCAGAAACTACCAAGCCTCTCAAGGTACCGCAATCTTCTTCAGAGATAATCATATCCTGAGCTACGTCCACCAAACGACGGGTCAAGTAACCAGCATCGGCAGTTTTCAAAGCGGTATCTGCAAGACCTTTACGAGCACCGTGTGTAGAGATAAAGTACTCCAATACATCCAAACCTTCTTTAAAGTTGGAAAGGATTGGGTTCTCAATGATCTCACCTACGGAACCTTGCAAGTTTTTCTGTGGCTTAGCCATCAAACCTCTCATACCACCTAACTGACGGATTTGTTCTCTCGAACCCCTTGCACCGGAGTGCATCATCATGTAGATGGCGTTGAAGCCTTGCTTATCTTCTTCCATTTGCTTCATCAAGATGTTGGTCAAATGGGAGTTGGTTCTTGTCCAAATATCAATTACCTGGTTGTAACGCTCGTTGTCAGTGATAAGACCCATGTAGTAGTTGCTGGAGATTTGCTCCACCTCTTCTTTGGCCTTATTTACCAAGACATCCTTATCTTCAGGGATAATTACGTCGTTCAGACCCATGGACAATCCACCTTGATAAGCCATTTGGAAACCTAGGTGCTTGATATCATCCAAGAATTGAGCTGTACGGGCAATTCCACAGATTTTTACAACTTCTGAAATGATTTGCTGAAGTTTTTTCTTCGTCAACAATTCGTTAACGTATCCTACTTCTTCAGGAACATATTGGTTAAAGATCAAACGACCTGCTACCGTATCGATGATTTTCTCTTCGATTGTTCCATCTTCATTTCTCACTTTCACTTTACACTTGATGTGCGCGTGCTTGGAGATTTCACCTTCATTCAAGGCAATGATTACCTCTTCTTCCCCATAGAAAGTCATTCCCTCACCTGCAACAGGCTCTTCTGGAGTTGACTTTTTACCTTTGGTTACGTAATAAAGACCCAATACCATGTCTTGAGATGGTACTGTAATCGGTGCACCGTTGGCAGGGTTCAAGATGTTATGAGCAGATAGCATCAAGGTAGAAGCTTCCAAAATAGCCTCATGTCCTAATGGAACGTGAACGGCCATTTGGTCACCGTCAAAGTCAGCGTTGAAGGCAGTACACACCAATGGGTGCAACTGAATAGCTTTTCCTTCAATCAACTTCGGTTGGAATGCCTGGATACCCAATCTGTGAAGCGTTGGAGCACGGTTAAGCAACACAGGGTGTCCTTTCAACACGTTTTCCAAGATATCCCAAACTACCGGATCTTTTCTATCTACTATTTTCTTTGCAGATTTTACTGTCTTCACAATACCTCTTTCAATCAACTTACGGATGATGAATGGTTTGAAAAGCTCAGCAGCCATATTTTTAGGCAACCCGCACTCATGCAATTTCAATTCTGGACCTACTACGATAACCGAACGACCGGAGTAATCCACACGCTTACCAAGCAAGTTTTGACGGAAACGACCTTGCTTACCTTTCAACATATCAGAAAGGGACTTCAATGCTCTGTTACCATCTGCTCTTACAGCGTTAACTTTTCTTGAGTTATCGAATAGGGAATCAACAGCTTCCTGCAACATCCTTTTTTCGTTTCTCAAGATTACTTCTGGAGCTTTGATATCGATCAGACGCTTTAAACGATTGTTACGGATGATTACTCGTCTGTACAAATCGTTCAAATCGGAGGTAGCAAATCTACCACCATCCAAAGGCACCAATGGTCTCAACTCTGGTGGAATCACAGGAACCATACGTACCACCATCCACTCTGGACGGTTTTCGATACGAGTTCTAGCATCTCTGAAAGCTTCAACGACTTTCAGGCGCTTCAAGGCTTCTGCTTTTCTCTGCTGAGAAGTATCAGTAGCAGCCTGATGCCTCAAGCTGTACGAAAGATCATCTAAATCCAGGCGCGCAAGCAACATTTCGATCGCTTCTGCACCCATCTTAGCGATAAATTTGTTTGGATCATCATCATCAAGCATATGGTTTTCCTTCGGAAGCTTGTCCATGATATCCAAATACTCGTCCTCAGTCAAAAAGTCTAGGTACTGAACACCGTCCTCAGCCTTGATACCAGCTTGAACAACAGCATATCTTTCATAGTAAACAATCTGATCCAATTTCTTGGTAGGCAAACCTAGCAAGTAACCGATTTTGTTAGGAAGTGACTTGAAGTACCAGATGTGTGCTACAGGAACCACCAATTCGATGTGTCCCATACGCTCTCTACGTACTTTTTTCTCAGTCACTTCAACACCACAACGGTCACAGATAATGCCCTTGTATCTTATGCGCTTGTACTTACCACAATGACACTCCCAATCTTTCACAGGACCGAAAATACGCTCACAGAACAAACCACCCATTTCAGGCTTGTAGGTTCTGTAATTGATTGTTTCGGGCTGCGTTACTTCACCGTGTGAACTATCCAGAATGGATTCTGGAGAGGCCAAACTAATGGTGACTCTGGAGAAGTCGTTGTTTAGTTTTTTATTTTTTCTGAACGCCATAATTGTTGAAGAGTATGTTAAGGGCCTTGCGGCCCATTTTTTTTGAATTAATCTAAGGTGATTTCAAGAGCCAAGCCTCTCAATTCATGAACCAATACGTTGAATGATTCTGGAATATTTGGCTTAGGAAGGTTTTCACCTTTTACGATAGCCTCGTATGCTTTCGCTCTACCTACCACGTCATCGGATTTCACTGTCAAGATCTCCTGCAATACGTGAGAAGCACCGAAGGCCTCCAAAGCCCACACTTCCATCTCTCCAAATCGCTGACCACCAAACTGGGCTTTACCACCCAATGGCTGCTGCGTGATCAAAGAGTATGGTCCGATGGATCTTGCGTGCATCTTGTCATCAACCAAGTGACCCAATTTCAACATGTAAGCAATACCTACAGTTACCGGCTGATCAAACATCTTACCGGACAAACCATCATAAAGATACGTTCTTCCGTAAGCTGGCAATCCAGCAGCATCCAATTCGGCAGCTACTTCTTCCATAGTCGCACCATCGAAGATTGGAGTAGCGTACTTCTTACCTAGTTTGTAACCGGCCCAAGCTAGAACTGTTTCGTAGATCTGACCGATGTTCATTCGAGAAGGTACCCCTAGCGGATTCAATACGATATCCATTGGTGTTCCATCTTCCAAGAATGGCATATCCTCATCACGTACGATTCTAGCAACGATACCCTTATTACCGTGACGACCGGCCATCTTATCACCTACTTTAAGCTTACGCTTTTTAGCGATGTAAACTTTAGCCAATTGTACAATACCTGCAGGTAATTCGTCACCTACTTCAAGGGTAAATTTGTCTCTCTTGAATCTACCCGAGATTTCATTTCTAGAGTTCACATAGTTTTTAACCAACTGCTGAACCAATGAATTCACGCGTGCATCTTCTGTCCAATCATCCAAGATGATATCGGAGATCAAATTAGCCTCTTCAGGTACGTTATAGTTAGACTCATCTCTGTATGGGTTTTTAGCAGGGAATAAGTTTTGCTCAATATTCTTTGCGTTAAACTTCACACCTTTAGAGATGATCTCATCACCAAATTTATGTCTTACTCCACTGGAAGTCATGCCATCCAATAGCGTAATCAATTTGTTGATCATACGTGCACGGATGCCTAATAAGTCTTTTGCATACTTGCTCTTCAACTTCTCAACTTCAGCTTTCGCCTTCGCACGAAGATCTTTATCTTTCTTAGGTCTAGAGAACAATTTGGTCTCAATAACCACACCATTCAAAGAAGGAGAAGCTTTCAAAGAAGCATCTTTCACATCGCCTGCCTTATCACCAAAGATTGCACGAAGCAATTTCTCTTCTGGAGTTGGGTCAGTCTCTCCTTTTGGAGTGATTTTACCGATGATGATGTCACCTTCTTTTACTTCAGCACCTACACGGATGATACCATTTTCATCCAAATGCTTCACTGCTTCCTCAGATACGTTAGGGATTTCAGAAGTCAATTCTTCCTCACCTCTCTTGGTATCTCTTACTTCCAACTGAAATTCTTCGATGTGAATAGACGTAAAGATATCTTCACGTACCACTCGCTCGGAAATTACAATCGCATCCTCAAAGTTGTATCCTTGCCAAGGCATGTAAGCAACTCTCAAGTTCTTACCCAAAGCAAGCTCACCTTTATTAGTAGAATAACCTTCTACCAATACCTGACCTTTAGTCACGCGATCACCTTTCAACACCAATGGAGTCAAGTTGATCGTAGTATCTTGGTTGGTTCTTCTAAACTTGATCAAGTTATAGGTTTTGTATTCATCGCTGAAGTTTACCAACAACTCATCATCTGTTAAGTCATACTTGATGGTGATTTTGTTAGCATCTACGTACTCTACCACACCGTCAGCTTCCGCCAATACCAATGCTCTAGAGTCTCTTGCTGCTTTACCTTCCAAGCCTGTACCTACATAAGGAGATTCAGGTCTCAACAAAGGCACTGCTTGGCGCTGCATGTTAGATCCCATCAAGGCTCTGTTTGCATCATCATGCTCCAAGAATGGAATCAAAGAAGCCGCAACAGATACAATTTGATTAGGAGCTACGTCCATGTAATTGATCTCTTGTGGAGTCAAAACTGGGAAGTCACCTTCTAAACGTGCTTTTACTCGCTCGTTGATAAAGTTACCACTGTCATCCAATGGTGCATTTGCCTGGGCGATGTTATTATTATCTTCCTCTTCTGCGGTCAAGAATACAATATCATTCGCATTCATGCTCACTTTGCCACCCTCTACTTTTCTGTAAGGAGTTTCCAAGAAGCCCATGGAATTGACTTTTGCATGCACACACAGAGAGGAAATCAAACCGATGTTTGGACCTTCCGGAGTTTCAATCGTACATAGACGACCATAGTGCGTGTAGTGAACGTCACGAACCTCAAAACCAGCTCTTTCACGGGAAAGACCACCTGGACCCAAGGCAGACAATCTTCTCTTATGGGTCAATTCAGCCAATGGGTTGGTCTGATCCATGAATTGAGAAAGCTGATTGGTTCCAAAGAAAGAGTTGATCACAGAAGAAAGTGTACGTGCATTGATCAAGTCAACAGGTTTGAAGTCTTCGTTGTCACGTACGTTCATACGCTCACGAATAGTTCTGGACATTCTCGCCAAACCTACTCCAAACTGACTGTACAACTGCTCACCTACTGTACGAACCCTTCTATTAGAAAGGTGATCGATATCATCAACTACTGCTTTGGAGTTGATCAAACCGATCAAGTACTTCACAATGCTAATGATGTCTTCTGTAGTCAATACAATTTTCTCAGAATCAATATCTAATCCTAATTTTTTGTTGATTCTGTAACGACCAACTTCTCCTAGATCATAACGCTTATCAGAGAAGAACAATCCGTGGATTACTTCTCTTGCAGTAGCCTCATCCGGAGCTTCAGTATTTCTTAATTGACGGTAGATTACCTCAACCGCTTCTTTCTCCGAGTTGGAGTTATCTTTTTGAAGCGTATTGTAGATAATGGAGAAGTCAGCCACATTCACATCTTCTCTGTGAAGAATGATGGACTTAGCTCCTGAATCTAAAATCAATTCTATATCTTCTTCAGTTAAGATGGAATCTCTTTCCAATAGAACTTCATTTCTATCAATAGAAACCACCTCACCGGTATCTTCATCCACAAAGTCTTCTACCCATGTTTTCAACACACGAGCAGCTAATTTTCTGCCGGCAATTTTCTTAAGGCTTGTTTTGTTAGCCTCAATCTCTTCAGAAAGGCCAAACAAGTCCAAGATTTCTTTATCAGAACCATAACCGATCGCTCTTAAAAGCGTGGTTACTGGGAATTTTTTCTTACGGTCGATGTATGCATACATGACATTGTTGATGTCTGTCGCAAATTCAATCCAACTCCCTTTGAAAGGAATAATTCTGGCAGAATAAAGTTTGGTTCCGTTGGTATGCTTCGATTGAGCAAAAAATACACCTGGAGATCTATGCAACTGAGAAACGATTACGCGTTCCGCTCCATTGATCACGAAAGAACCTTTTTCAGTCATGTAAGGAAGATTACCCAAGAATACTTCTTGCTCGATAGTTTCGAAATCTTCATTATCCTCATCATGACAAAGCAACCTAAGTTTAGCTTTTAAAGGCACTGAGTAAGTCAAGCCTCTATCTATACACTCTTCTACAGAGTATTTTGGTGGATCTACCGCGTAGTCAATAAATTCAAGGGTAAAGTTTTCTCGTGAGTCACTTATAGGAAAGTTCTCAGAAAACACCTTAAATAAACCATCCTGTCTTCTTCTTTCGGCAGGAGTATCCAATTGGAAAAAATCTTTGAAAGATTGTAACTGGATATCTAGGAAATCAGGATAGTCTTTGACTACCTTAATAGATGAGAAACTTTTCCTTTCGGTTTGATTCTGGATAGCCAAGGCAGTTTTTGTTTTAGTGATAATTTTTAACCAAATACGACAATTGTCGCTAGAAATAGTGCAATTTTAATCCTGAGCACAAACAGGAAAAGACCTGACTCATCAAGTCAGGTCTATCTTCATAACCTTAACCTACAATCAGGCAAAGGTTAATCAAATTATTTTACTTCTACTTCAGCTCCAGCTTCTTCTAGAGACTTTTTCAAAGCATCAGCTTCGTCCTTAGCAACGCCTTCTTTCACAGCTTTAGGAGCACCATCAACTAATTCTTTTGCTTCTTTCAAGCCAAGACCAGTCAATTCTTTCACAAGCTTTACTACTGCTAGTTTCTGAGCACCAGCAGATTTCAAGATAACGTCAAATGAAGTCTTTTCTTCAACTTCAGCAGCAGCACCACCACCAGCACCAGGAGCAGCAACAGCTACAGCCGCAGCAGCTGGTTCGATACCGTAATCTTCTTTAAGGATATCAGCTAACTCTTTTACCTCTTTTACAGTCAAGTTTACCAACTGATCAGCAAGTTGTTTAAGATCTGCCATTGTATTAAATATTTAAATTGTTGATTTTTTTACTAATTGATTTTATAAATTGATTATTCTCTCTCAGAAAGTGTTTTAACAAGTCCTGCGATAGTATTTGGTCCACTCTGAAGAGCAGATACCAAGTTGGTCATTGGAGACTGTAGCAAGCCGATAACATCACCAATAAGTTCATTTTTAGACTTAAGGTTCGATAACAACTCTAGATTTTCTTCTCCAACAAATACATCTGAATCGATGTAAGCACCTTTGAATACTGGACGCGTTTCTTTCTTACCACGTTTCTTTCTGAAATCTAAAAGAACTTTTGCAGGAAGATTTCCAACCTCTTTTGAAAACAAAATACCGGAAGAACCTTTCAATACTTTTGCAGCGAAATCGCTGTAATCGCCTTCTAAGTTTTCCAATGCTTTTGCAATCAAAGTGTTTTTGTACACTTTGTACTCAATTCCTTTTTCGTAACAAGTTCTTCTGAAAGCATTAACGTCAGCTACTGAGAATCCTGCTGCATCTGTAATGTAGAAGTAAGGAGTCTCTTTGAACTTCTCGGTAAGACCTTCGATTATTTGTAATTTCTCTTCTCTAGTCATGATTAAATACCTTGAATGCTACCCTTATCTACTTTAACACCAGGAGACATTGTACTTGATAAGTGAATGCTCTTGAAATATGTACCTTTAGAAGAAGCAGGCTTCAACTTAGAAATAGTAGCGATAAGTTCTTTTACATTGTCCTGAATTTGTTCAGGAGTAAAGGAAACCTTACCAATACCAGCGTGAATGATACCAAATTTATCTACTTTGAAATCAATCTTACCAGCTTTAACTTCTTTCACAGCTTTACCAACCTCTAAGGTTACAGTACCTGATTTTGGGTTAGGCATCAAGCCTCTTGGACCCAAAACTCTACCTAGTCTACCGACCTTTGCCATAACGTTTGGCATAGTGATGATAACATCAACATCTGTCCAACCGCCTTCAATTTTGGCAATGTAATCGTCTAGACCTACATGATCTGCACCAGCTTCTTTTGCTTCTTGTTCCTTGTCAGGAGTACAAAGTACAAGTACTTTTACATCCTTACCAGTTCCATGCGGAAGAGCTACCACACCTCTCACCATTTGATCAGCTTTACGAGGATCAACGCCCAAACGAACGTCTACATCCACAGAAGCATCAAATTTAGTCAATGTGATATCTTTTACGATTTGAGAAGCATCCTCTAAGGAGTACTGCTGGCTTGGGTCGTACTTAGAAAGAGCTTCTTTTTGCTTTTTTGTTAACTTAGCCATAGTGTTTTATTTATTCCTCCCAAGGGGCTTTTCCAGAAACAGTGATACCCATACTTCTAGCGGTACCTGCAATCATTTTCATGGCAGATTCCACTTTGAAAGCGTTTAAGTCAGGCATCTTCACTTCAGCAATCTCTTTTACTTGATCCCATGTTACGGAACCTACCTTTTTTCTGTTTGGCTCAGCAGAACCAGCTTTTACTTTCGCAGCCTCGATCAGCATATTTGCAGCTGGAGGAGTTTTTACAACGAACTCAAAAGATTTGTCAGAAAAAACAGTAATCAAGACAGGCAATACATGACCCATTTTTTCTTGGGTACGGGCATTGAATTGCTTACAGAACTCCATAATGTTCAAACCCTTGGAACCAAGAGCAGGACCTACCGGAGGTGAAGGATTAGCCTGGCCACCTTTCACTTGTAATTTCACATAACCAGTGATTTCCTTAGCCATTTCTTAATCTTGTTTTTCTACTTGTATAAAGTTTAATTCGACAGGAGTATTTCGTCCGAAAATCTTAACCATAACGTTAAGTTTTTTCTTATCTTCAAATACTTCCTCAATTGTACCAGAGAATCCACTAAAGGGACCGTCCATTACTTTTACGGTTTCCCCGACTATAAATGGAGTATCTAATTTCTCAGCAAACTCATCAATCTCTTCAACACGACCTAAAATCCTGTTGACTTCTGATTGTCGTAATGGTTCAGGGGTTTTGGAAGCTCCCCCCTGGTTTGATCCAAGAAATCCGATTACACCCGGTATGCTTGTAATTACGTGATTAGCCTCACCATAAGCGAGATCCGCATGAACTAAGACGTATCCAGGAAAGAAGTTCTTCTCTCTGACACGTTTTTTTCCATTACGCATTTCGTAAACTTTCTCGGAAGGAATCAAAACCTCGGGAATATAATCCTCAAGTTTGTTGCGGACAATTTCATTATCCAAGTAAGACTTGGCTTTTTTCTCTTGCCCAGCTACCACCCGTAGTACGTACCACTTATGTTCAGCCATCAGTAAATTTTATGCGATTAGAATAAATCGTAAAACCACTTCATCAAATTTTCGAAGCCCAGATCTATCACACCTATAACTAAGGCAAAGATCAAAGAGGCTACCAGCACCAAAACAGCACTGTTTTGTAGAAACGAATAAGAAGGCCAAGTGACCTTGTTCTTCATCTCATCTATCGATTCTATGACAAAATTTTTAACGTTCATGGTTTTACTCTATTTGCACGGGCAGAGAGATTCGAACTCCCATCAACGGTTTTGGAGACCGCTATTCTGCCATTGAACTATGCCCGTAGATTATTTATACCCCAAAAGGGACTGCAAAAGTATTGATAATACCTTTAAGAAACAAATGCGATCCCAAAAATTTTCAGGATCGCATTTGAAATTTATGCTTAATTATGGATTAGTCCAAAATTTCAGTTACCTGACCAGCACCTACAGTTCTACCACCTTCACGGATAGCGAAACGTAGACCTTTTTCCAAAGCAACTGCGTTAAGCAAGTTCACTTCGATAGTAACGTTATCACCTGGCATAACCATTTCTACGTTCTCAGGAAGTTTGATCTCACCAGTTACGTCAGTAGTTCTTAAGTAGAACTGTGGACGGTATTTGTTGAAGAATGGAGTATGACGACCACCTTCTTCTTTAGAAAGTACGTAAACCTCAGCGTTGAAGTGAGCGTGTGGCTTCACAGAACCTGGCTTACAGATAATCATACCTCTTCTGATTTGAGACTTTTCAATACCTCTCAACAATAAACCAACGTTGTCACCAGCTTCACCTCTGTCAAGGATCTTACGGAACATTTCAACACCAGTTACAGTTGACTTAAGGCCTTGAGCACCCATACCGATAATATCTACAGGGTCACCAGAGTTGATAACACCTCTTTCGATTCTACCAGTAGCTACAGTACCACGACCAGTAATAGAGAATACATCTTCAACAGGCATCAAGAAATCCTTGTCTACCAAACGCTCAGGAAGTGGAATGTGTGTATCTACAGCATTCATCAATTCCATAATTTTCTCTTCCCACTGAGGCTCACCGTTCAAACCACCAAGGGCAGAACCAGCGATTACAGGAATATTGTCACCGTCGAAATCGTAGAAAGAAAGCAATTCTCTAACTTCCATTTCAACTAGTTCTAATAACTCAGGATCATCAACCATATCCACTTTGTTCAAGAACACAACAAGTGCAGGTACACCTACCTGACGAGCAAGAAGGATGTGCTCTCTTGTTTGTGGCATTGGTCCGTCAGTTGCAGCTACTACTAGAATAGCGCCATCCATCTGAGCAGCACCAGTTACCATGTTCTTAACGTAGTCAGCGTGACCTGGACAGTCTACGTGTGCGTAGTGTCTAGACTCAGTTTGATACTCTACGTGAGAAGTGTTGATTGTGATACCTCTTTCTTTTTCTTCTGGAGCGTTGTCGATAGAAGAGAAATCTCTTAGTTCAGAAAGACCTTTTTTGGCCAATACTGTTGTAATGGCAGCAGTCAAAGTTGTCTTTCCATGGTCTACGTGACCAATCGTACCTACGTTAACGTGTGGTTTGGAACGGTCAAAGGTTGCTTTTGCCATGTGTGAAAATCCTCTGTTTTAGTTAAAGATATAGATAAGTAAATTTTTCTATGTTTTCAGAGCCAACGACGGGATTTGAACCCGCGACCCCTTCCTTACCAAGGAAGTACTCTACCCCTGAGCTACGTCGGCTTAAACTTAGACATGCTATAAAAGCATAGAGCGGGAGACGAGGCTCGAACCCGCGACCTGCAGCTTGGAAGGCTGCCGCTCTACCAACTGAGCTACTCCCGCTTTTAAAATAATCATCAAATTATTTTGTGGGGGAAACAGGATTCGAACCTGTGAAGACATAAGTCAACGGATTTACAGTCCGTCCCAGTTGGCCGCTTTGGTATTCCCCCAACTGATTTCGCTAAGATTTCTGTGTTTTAGATGTCTTAACGGATGGCAAAATTATACCCTTTTCTTAAACATTCAAAATTCTATCAAAAATTTTCAAATGAATTTTCTCTCAATACGAATAAGTATTACAAAATCAGCCCATTAATTTTCAAAATGTAAGAAAAAACCTTCAAAATCACTTATCCATTACCTCCTACCATTCAGTTACTCCTTATGAAAAAGTAAGAATTACAGTGCTGTTTTTAAATCCTTGGATATTTTTGTACTTTAATCCTGTGTTTCAAACCGTCTCACATATAAATAGTTCACTGGCCTATCCACCATGTCTAGAAAAATCGCATTAATCACAGGGGCGACCTCCGGTATCGGCTGGTCCACTGCCCTTTCATTGGCACAAATCGGCTATAATATCATCGCAACCGGCAGACGCCTCGAGCGACTTCAAGAATTAGAGAAGGAACTCCGACTGGAAGGTGCAGATTGTATCAAGCTTTGTTTTGACATCCGGGACAAAGAGGATGTGAAAGAAGCCTTGGCTACATTACCCGAAAATTGGAAAGCGATTGATGTTCTGGTTAATAATGCGGGCAATGCCCATGGACTAGACCCTATTCATCAGGGAAGTTTAGAGGACTGGGATGCCATGATGGATATCAATGTCAAAGGACTCCTATATGTATCCAAAGAAATTATGCCTTGGATGATTGCCCGGCAACAAGGTACGATCGTGAATATTGGTTCGATTGCAGGAAAAGAAGTCTATCCCAATGGGAATGTATATTGCGCTTCCAAACATGCAGTTGACGCTATTACCAATGGTATGCGTATGGACTTGAATCCATTCGGCATCCGAGTGATTGGTGTTCACCCAGGTTTAGTGGAGACAGAATTCTCCTTAGTCCGCTTCAAAGGCGATAGTGAACGTGCCAAAACCGTATATAAAGGATACCAACCCCTAAGCCCGGAAGATATTGCCGAAACCATCGCTTTTGCTGTAAGCAGACCTCCACATGTGGTCTTAGCAGATATTATTATGCTGCCCACAGCGCAGGCATCTGCTACTGTTATCAAGAAAAACCTTTCCTAAGCTCCTATGAATACTCCTGTCCGCACCATCATTCTTCTTTTCCTGACGCTTCACCTTGCTTGTGAAAGCAAAATGACCGAAACCACAGCCACCGGTGTAGACTTCAATGATTTGGTCAGTATAGGAGATGAACAGTTTCAAATCATAGATCAGGTAGGAGAATTGGAGCAAAGTCTAATTGATGCAGGCTTGGTGGACGTAGAAGCTGTTATTCCAGGTATTTATGTAGACCTCAAATATTCAACTGAAGATAACTTCTTCGGGAAGGATGTTTATGGAGATCTATACCGTTGCTACGTACAGCCCATCGTAGCTGAGATGCTAAAAAAAGCCCATCAAAAATTAAAAGAGGATCATCCCGAACTCACCTTCTTGGTTTATGATGGTGTCCGCCCTGTACGGGTACAGCAGATTCTATGGGACAACTTAGACAAACCTGACAGCATTAAGCCATTGTACGTAGCAGATCCCAAAATTGGAGGTTTACATAATTACGGAGTTGCTGTAGACCTGACCTTAGCCTATCAAGAAACTGGGGAGGCCTTGGATATGGGCACACCTTTTGATTTCTTTGGATACCCAGCTTATCCAGACCGAGAACAACAAATGCTCCGTGAAGGCAAAATCACCCAAGAACACATCACCAACCGGGAAATCCTTCGCAAAGTCATGAAGCATGGAGGATTTACAGGCATCGGTTCTGAATGGTGGCACTTCAATGCCTTTTCTAGAAAAGAAGCGGCAGAAAGGTTTGGGCTCGTGAAGTGAGCCTGACAAGCTTATGATCTGAGACGAGATGTGAGACGAGAAGTGAGAGGCGAGAAGCGAGCGAGATGTGCACTGTAATAGTGAGACTGTTCTCTGTTCACCCCTCACTACTCACTAATTTCTATTCACCTTTCCTATCCCTGAAACTTTCTCATGGACCACCGTCGGGTTTCCTTTGTAGGACACGGTGCCAATGCCACTCATATCCAAGGATAACTCCCCTGTACAATGAATGGAAACTGCCCCTATCCCACTGCTTTCTACCTGACAATCCTTGGCCATCAATTTGGACGCATCGATATTTCCTACCCCCTCATTTTTCAACAGCAAGCGTTCCGTATCGCCTGTCAACTGCATTTTCCCAACAAAATTCAACACAGCCTCCACGGAATTAGCATCCAAATCCAATTCTATATTCCCTACTCCATTACCTGAAATTTTGAAATCTCTCACACCCAAACGCTGCGTGGATTTGACTTGGCCTGCACCGTCAAACTTCAATTGCTCCAATTGATTCACTGTGAGGCTGATTTTGAGATCATTGGTCAACTTCACATCTTCTTTGGGACGCTTGAGGGAAATTGTCAGCACATCTCCGGATTGGGATACCTCCACTTTTTCTACCAAGCTCTCGTCTCCACTGATTTCTATCGATGGATTATCCCCTTGAGCAATATACACATCAAAAGCACCCTTGAGCACCAATTGGGTAAAGTCAGCTAAGGCCATATCTTTTGCCCCCATTTCTCCTGTAAATTCTTTCTCTTTTATCTTAAAATCACAGGCAGATACCAACAGTAGAAGTGCCAGCATCCCTTGAATAGCATACATTTTCATAGTGGGTTGTTTTAAATTGATACAAAATTGTCCTTAATCGAACATTTTAGAAGTTTTTCAGGATTACTCCATTGGAATATACTGAAAATCAAAAAAAAACAAGCCACCTAAGAAGAAAATAAACAAATTCAATTGATCGGAACAGTTAAAATGGACCAAGAGAAGCGATTGTTTTCTTGATTTCTGCCCTTTTCAATCAGATACATTTTATCCTCTTGGGAATTGACAAAAGCGAAGGGAATTTCCGTATGGTAATATTGCACCTCCCCATTCACCATGCGAGATTGTCTCGGAAGGGTCACATTCAGCTCCTGTCGGTAATCCGAAGCATTGAAAACAGTAAAGGAGGGCTGTATATTGCTTAGAAACATCCGATCTATATTTTCATCCCGAACGGTATAAATAAGCGGTTTGCGCTTTCCAGGTATTACCGTCACAAAAGGGGTGGATCCGGGAAATTTAGTCACGTATCTCAAATCCCAGACCTGCTCTTCACTGAACTGATGAACATTTCCTGTTCGGGTAAAAAATCGCGTACCCGTCCGATCAAACCAAACCTTTCCTCCAAATCGATGATCCCCATGATAAGGAGAATCATATAGTAATCGTGGCCAACCTCCTTCTATTTTAAACTTATATACATCATCGGGCATTGTGGAAGTACTAGCTAAGAGTAAATATTCACCACTTGGATGCATGCTAATATTCGCATTGCTGTAAATGCGCGCATTATAGGCATAATCTGCCTCCGAGCCTTGTAAATTGACTGCATAGATATGTGAATGCTGTTGCTGGGAGTCGGTAATGTACACCCAATCATTGGAACCCAATAGTAGGTCATGGATAGGAAAAGGAACACTCTTCCGCTGAATCAACTGTCCAGTCGGTAATTCTAAGTATGAAAATGCCGACTCATGTCCTACTAAAATACGGTTTCCCGTTGCATCGATTGAAAGTTTGGACCCTTGGATTTCCAATACAATAGTTTGTAAATTTTTCCCATCAGGATCCATCATCAAGAGTCTGCGATTACTCGCCAAAGCCCAAATTCGATTGAGGTTGGGATCGTATACTGCATCCAAAATTTCATCTTCCAGCATCCATCTCCCAGCTTGTGGCGCTAATATTCTGACTTCTATTTCCCTAGCAACGGTATTTCCAGACTTAAGAATCAACAGTTCCGACCGAAGCGCTCCATCAGAACCAACAGAAAGCCAGCGAACATCCACTTCCTGAACGCCATTTGCTGCCAAGATTCCTCCAAAAGGTGAAACCAACACATCTTCAGATAAACTCTCTAAGGACCAATTGACAGGGTAATTACTGGTATTGATGATTTGGAGCTTTTTAGTTTCATCTGGATCTTCAAAGACTAAGACATTATGACTGACGTCTAATCTATCCGGTCCCTCCAAAGACTCACCCATAGGACCGCATGCCAAGATGACTCCTAAGAAGAGTAAACTGCACCAGAAAGAAGCGCAAAATGAAGTTTTAGAAAAATTCATAGCTGGGAAATAAAATTTTTTATAATCGAATGCGGTAAATATAGTTACAATAGTGATACATTTGGATTCCCAGACAAATAAAATTCATTCCCATGCGCTTACAAATTATTCGTTCCCTGTTCTTCCTTTCATTGCTCTCTTTAGTACTGGCTTGTGATGAAGAAGGTAATCAACCCAAACAATTTGGTCAGTTGATTGGAATTATCAGTAGCGAAGAGGGACTGAAAATCGATGGAGCGCAGGTGGAAATCAAAAATTCAAGCTTTTCCCGGACAATCCAAAGCAATTATGAAGGGCGGTACAACTTTGAGCGTATCCCTGTAGGTGAGTACGAACTTTCGATCAGTGCCGCCTCCTATATTTCGAGCACCGTTTCGGTCACGATTGTAGAAAATATTGTCACAGAGCGAAATGTAAGTTTGGAATTAGGAACAGTCATACTAGAAGTAGACAAACAAACTTTTGAAGCCAATATCAAGGATGGGGTTTCTTTTGTTGCGGTCACCTCCAATGCCTCTTGGGTAGCTAGTACTGCTGTAGATTGGATTAATCTGGAAGAACCAAATGGGCAGGGCAATAGAAACCTCAATTTCATTTATACAGCTAACCCTGGTGATGAGCCTCGAGAGGGGATAATTGAAATCAAGGCCGGAAATGAAATCCGAAAGGTCACCATCAAGCAAGCTGCCCCGATAAATATCAAAAAAATCACGCCGATTTTTGGGGAAGAAACCAGTCAACGGGTAGCTGCCTTCGAAATTGAATTTACAGGACCTATCAAAGACCTAGATTTACGCCCCATCATCACTTGGTGTCAGCATAATTTTTCACCCGTCACCATCAATGCAGCCCGTACAAAAATTACGTATTCTTACAGCTGTGGGCGAGCAGGTGGCAGCTACCCATTTACCATCGAATACAAAGATGACATGAACAATGGGTATACTAAAAACATTCATATCAACTACTTTGATGAATCCCTACCTTTCGAAGGCTTAGTCATATCCACGGCTATGGTACCTGGCAAAGATCAGGTTTGGATGCTTACCGAAAGACCTTCCCGACTGCATTTTATCGATCTGGTAGATTTTAAACTTCTCAAAAGCATAGCCCTCCAATCGGAACAACCTTCTCACGTCAGTTACAACCCCTTCAATCAACAAGTCTATGTGGCTTCGATGGACGGACGCATTCAGGTCTTCAACAGTGCCACAGGCAATCTCAGCAGTAGCATCACACTCCCTCCTGTTCCCTTTCAGCCGCATGATAATTATTATGTCCATGAAATGGCATTTACCACGGCTGGAAAAGCTGTCATGGAACTGTATCAGGTGGGTAGCAGCGGAATCACATGGTTTACCTTAGATAGCCAACAGGGAAATGCCGTTGCTAACCACCCTAGGAAAGGCTGGGAAAATGATGAAATCTATGAGACCAACTTTCCACGCAGCAATGGAGTGGATAAAAATGTGTACTTCTATGGGATTGGAGGAGACATGAGAGGGCTGATGAAGTTCGACGAACAATTGAATCAATTAACCACCATCGCCAGCGGTGTAAATGATCCGATGATTCGAAACATGTTTATGGACCGTATGTCCGAGCGCTTTGTCTTGTTTGATGGAGATACCTATGTAGTAGATAAAGGTAACCGCATTGATTTGGGATTTTTAGGTTACTCCTTTATCCGGGTGGAATTTTGCAGAAGCTGTAGCAGTAATCAGGTGCTGTTGATTCATGGCACCGGCAATCATCTTTTGGATTTTTATGATTATGGACAGAAACAGGTCCAAAAAAGATTTTCAACAGGGCCAACTGCTTGGAATCGACTCTATCATAGCTTGGATGGGAAATATATCAGCTTTGAAGCCAATGATTATGAGCAGATTCCAGGAACAGAAAACCTACGAGGGAAACTAGTCAGAATTTCTTTAGAGAGTATGAATCTCTAAAGCTAATTATTAGCTTCCACCCTTCTCAGACGATAGGTATCCACGAGGTTATCGTTGGAGCGTTGGAGGATGTACTCCCCACCCACCCTACTCAAGCGGAAGGATCCCGAAAGAATCAAACTCCAATCAAAGTCAGCGGTAAAGAAGCAGGCATTTTCGAAGGTAATATTCCCTCCCGAGACGGTAAACGTACCATTACAGATAACCGGGTAGCGATTGGGACCACCAGACCCCGAAAAGCTATTGCCTTCTAAAATCAGGCCCACATTGGCCACTCCTTCAGATTGTCCGTTCACGGTTCGTTCAAAAGTCCCTGCGAATTGTCCCTGCATACTTGTTGGGTCTACGTTTTCTGTGGGATTACAGGACCAAGCGGTCATTACCAGTCCGACTATGGCCCATAGCATCAAATGTTTCATTGGAATTGGAAGTTACGATAATAAGACGGAAAAACAGGTTCGGATGTCTTGGAATAAGGAATTATTTTGCGAGTAATTCAATGAGATCGTAATACATCAATCTAGTTTTGACGGGCCTATCATTAGAAACACCCGTATACTGACGCTCTTGTGCCTCATCTCCAAATAAAAATTTAAAACCATTACTTTGATAATATTTTAATGGATCGTCTTCATCATAGGCATCCACAACAATAAAGCGGCATCCAGTTTTATTCCCAGGATCAATAAACCATGACTTGATAAAATCCATAAGCTCTTTACCTATACCCCTCTTTTTAAACAATATATTTACACCAAGTCTTCCAATTAATACTGCAGGATAGCTTCTAAATTGTTTAACACGAGGTATTTGCTTATTGACATTTTTTTTCCGACTATTAGGCAAAAAATTCACTTTAATACTATCATTCGAAATAGAAAAAGCACAAACAATAGTTTTAGGATCTTCATCTAATAGAAAACAATATGATTTGCCTAGAAGCTGCGAGGAATAATCTAAAACATCATTTTGGAAAAAGTCATTTAGATCATGATGCCCACAATCGAATTGATTTGCATTTTTCAAAATCTCCTCATTCAAAAGAGAAAAAGTACAATTTTCTAACAAAAACCCCAAAATTCAATTATTTACATCATTTTTGCTTTTTTTAAAATAGCACGCGCTCTTTTCAACTCATTACTGAAATCCACAGTAGCGCTTTTTGTGATAGCTTTTTCAGCCATTTCAACAAAATTTTGAGCTTCCTTTTCCTTTAACACAGGAATACTCTTGATAGTCAGGGCCATATAATTATTGATAATTGATTACAAAATTCATCAAACTATCCCAATTAAACAAATCTCAAATTATCTCCAAAAGAAATAAGTTTATGTGTATACCCAAAAAATTATTACTGTATCTTCAATTTAACTTTAAAATCTGAAAGATTTATATTTCCCATATCCACAATCCTTTATGGTAACAAATTCACGGAGGAAGAGTAACCATTAAGAAGTGAAGAAACATTAAGATAGCACAAGCCTTAATTACCTTAATGGTTACCAACCCATGACAAAAAAGCCCCAACCACCCACTATCAAACCCTAACCTGAACCAAAAATTAGTGTGCCGAGGTTTTCGGAGGCAGAGGGCTTTTATACCACGCCCCAGCGCTCCTTCAATATGTCAAGGATCAAGGGCAAGAATACCCAACCTGAAAAACTGCTCCGAAAGGCACTTTGGCATGCGGGAGTCAGGTACAGGAGCAATAAACAAAAACTCCCCGGCAAGCCTGACATCAGCCTGATCAAATACAAGCTGGTGATCTTTATAGACGGTTCCTTTTGGCATGGGCATGATTGGGAAAACAGAAAGGAGACGATCAAATCAAACCGTGACTTTTGGATTCCTAAAATCGAACGAAATATGCAGCGTGACAGGGAAATCAACGATTATTACCAATCCAAAGGCTGGACTGTGCTGCGGTTTTGGGATTTTGAGGTCAAGAAGGAATTGGGGATGTGTGTGAAAAGGGTGGTGGATGTATGGAGTGGATTACATTTGTAATAAACCGTAGCTTTCCAATACCTCAGATTTCATATCCTTTTTCAATCCCTTCCAAAAATTCCTTGAAATCTCTTTTATCAGTAACACCTTCTTCTGTCCATTCAAACTCCTCAAATTCATGCCATTCATGGTCAATCTCAGGGTCATAAGGATGATATTGTAATCTCGGCAATTTCCACTCTTGCGGAACAAAAAACTCATTGGAAATCAATTTCTGCCTCAACTGTTCTGATGCTTTTAGAGGTGTAATAAAATCAGGATTTGCAAAAACAACGTATCCGAACTGCTTGTAATTTGCTCCGTCCCTATATAGGTAATTTAACTTTAGATTTAAAGGTTTCTTTCCATGCCCAATCGGTATTTGATTTAAATATTCATCCAAATCACTTTCGGAATCAAATGCAGCGAGGGGTTCTTTACCAATTTCAAAAAACAGGATCAAGTCAACCAAACTTTCAAAAATCCTAAAATGATTTCCTTCAAAATTGTACACATAGACTTGTTTGCTTTCCTCGAACCTTGCCAAGTTTAAAATTTCTATTGATCTGGAAGGAGAAAGGTATTCTGTGGTAACGGGGATGATTTTGTTCATATTGAATAAGTTTCAAATCAAATATACAACAAAATAGCTTTTTGTAGACTATAGTCCGTGGCACAATAAGCCACATTTTTTCAGATTGCAATATGGACATCAAAGTAGCTTATGGCGAGAAAGTAAAAGCCATTAGAAAAAGTCAGAATATATCTCAGGAAAAACTCGCTGAACTGGCTGAGTTGGACCGAACATATATTTCTGATATTGAAAATGGTAAAAGGAATGTTTCAATCGAAACGGTCTATAAAATCGCCAAAGCGCTAGATAAGCCAATGGTTAGTTTTTTTGAGTTTTAATTTTTGAAAAAATGATACAAGACGTAATTACTTTAATTGAAGAATGGGCTGCTGAATTTGGTGCTAATAATGAAAATGAGTTCTCCAAATCTTACATTTTAAGAGAAAATATAAAGCCAGATGTCTTAAAAGATAATGGAGCATATTTCGGTTTTATCCATCCCGATGAAGAAACATCAGGAGCATATCATGATTATTCTTTTGTTATTTTCCCTACTGAAGAGCACAAACCATGGGTTGTATCTTTTTGTGTTGGCTCGAGTAATTTTAAAAGAGATTACGAATTGGCAAGTCGTCCTGGGTTAAAGAGGCTATTTACAAAGCTAACCAACAATGACGGTTATTGCTCAACTGATTTTACAAATACTACTTCCTCTCTTCCTTCAAGCTTTAGTAAAAATTCAAAAATTCAGCATTTATCGCGGACTATTGGGAAATATTCACAAGTAATTAATTGTTGTCAAATTATTGACAATCCTCTTAATGAAGAAGGGAAAAAATATATTAAAGGTTTCTTAGCTGCCTACGCTAAAATAAGAGAATGGCCAACAAATTCACAACATAGAAACGCTGTTTCAAATGCGTTAAAACCATTCCTAAAAGAGGATAAAGTAAAAGATTTAGAAACTATTCAAAAGTTAATTAAAGAAAGAAAATTTGTTATTCTCCAAGGCCCACCCGGAACTGGAAAAACTACCCTAGCAAAAGAAATTGCAACCAAATCTTCGGCAAAAAACTTCTTCACTCAGTTTCATGCTGAGACCACGTATTCTGACTTCATTTATGGTATTAGACCTAATCTTAACAGTGGTAATCTTTCATATGAAGGCTCTTTGGGCAATCTAGCTGAGGCAGTATCTTATGCAAGAGATAATCCAAAAGAAGATATAGTTCTTGTCATCGATGAAATAAATAGAGCTAACCTTTCTAATGTCTTGGGACCTGTTTTTTACCTCTTTGAACATAAAATGAAAGAAGCAGACGTATCCATTAAAGTTGCTCCTGGTTTAGAAATAAAACAGCTACCATCGAATTTCTATGTGATTGCAACTATGAATACAGCAGATAGAAGCTTAGCTGTGGTTGATTTTGCGCTAAGAAGACGTTTTGCATGGTATACTGTTAAACCGAAACCTATTTTATCTTCAAATTTTTATAAAGATGACTTCAATAAAATTGCTGAAATTTTTGACTGGCATGCTACATCTAATGAGTTGAATCTTCAGCCAGGCCAAGGTTACTTTATTGCTGAATCAGAAAATGAAATTGAAAATAGAATCAGATATGAAATTTTTCCTCTGATTAAGGAGTATATTCAAGAGGGTTTGCTGACTTCTGCAATTGAAGAGTTCAATAGTTATTTTATTGATAGGATTAACCAACCACTTTTCGAATGACTAAAGACCAAGGGTTATTTCATGAAATTCCTTGTTTAACTGAAAGATCTTCAACTATCAGCGGTAAGGAATTACAGAAAAAGGTTTTTAAAGGAGCCGATAAAAGGATCATTGGCCATTATTTGCAAAAATTTATCCAATACAATTCAAAATTATTCAGCTTTTTGGGAATAGAAGCTAAAATCGAAGGTTCGGATCTAAATGCATCTATTTTTTTTAAAACTTCTGAATTCATTGGTACCATCCCACTTAGAGCCCCTGATACAGGAAAACAGATAGGCGATTTTGTTGTTTCCCCTAGGTTTACAGGAACTAACAGATTTGAGGAGTATGTCGAAATTTTGGACTTACTGGGTGATGAAATTAGTCCTCAATTCATTGATAGTCTCCCATTAGCGTCCAAAAGAGCTTTTAGACCACCGCTATATTTAGAAGCTGTAAAATTTATATCAGCTTTAGAAAAACTAGTTAAACAACATTGGAGAAAATTTGACAATAAGGAAATTCAATCATACCAACCAAGTGGTCAAGTAAACTGGAATAAATATGCAAACCAAAGTTTTAAAGTTGAACAAAGACTAATTTACCCGACAAGAAAAAATTTTTTAAGCGAATTCCACTCGGAGTTTAGTGAAATCAGATTTGTATACGACTTGTGCAAATCAGAATTATTAAGCTCCAACACACCAATAAGTATTAGGTCCTCAATTTCAAAAAGAATTTCATTTTTGGATGAAAAATTATATTTCCAAAAGCCTAAAATCACCTCAAAAATTCAAATAACGAATGCAGATGGTGTGACGATAAAAGAAGCAAAGCATATTGGAAATAGAATTCTAAATTTCAATTTAATCGATGGGACAGCATGGAGAGTAGACTTTGCTGATGTTTTTGAAAAGTTTATTCAGCAGATCTTTAAAGAAGTAGCCAAATCGATAGGCGGTAAATTTATACCCAATCTAAAGATCTACTCTAATTCTAAAAAGAGATTCCAGTGGAGCTTAAATAACTTAGAACCAGACGGAGTCTTACTAAAAGATGATCAAGTGATATTTATAGATGCAAAATATAAATCTCATCTCTATAATAAATTTGATCAAAGCGAGACGTTAAAGGAAGATCATAGAAGAGACCTGCATCAAATTCTAGCTTACAGTTCCTTTAACGATGCTAAGAACAAATCTGGTTTTTTATGTTATCCTTCCAATAAAATAGAACTCTCAAAAATTGAATATGATTTTTCTCAATTAGGATTTTGCAATCACGTCCTGATGCTAGGAGTCCCCTTTAGGAAATCAATTATTCCTGAAACCAAAAATCTTATTATCGAAAATCTAGAATTACTAAATCTTTAAAAAATACTCACACCCCCTCCACCACAATCCCTCCAAAATGATGCTCCGCAGCTACGCAGGGGATTCCTTGGATATAGCAGATGGTACTTGTGTAAGACTCTCCGGTATCCTTATATGCTCCCTGACAGCCATGACCAAACATGGCGACATTAAAAAAGTCTACCGGCCTTCCTTCCTCATCTGTCATATGTTCCCTACAATCATGGCACACATAACGGGGATACCTTGACGAATAATCCACTTCCTGCTGACATACATGACAATACTGTTTCGGCTTTTCCATAAGCTTGATTTTGTTTGCATTACTAAGTTCGCTCAAAAGGGATAGTTATAAAAATAATTGACAGCTATTGTCGGGGTTTAATTATCAATAGAAAATTTACCATATTGGCTTCTTGAAAACTTCAAAATCTTTGAGCTATGAAATCACTAAAAAAAATACTTTATGCGATTTTCACCATCTTGATCATCAGTGTAGATTCCGATGATCTTGACCACCGATCCGGCTATCTTGACCACCCTTTGATCAAGGGTATTCAGTTACCGTTTTAATGGCGATTAAAGTTATCGTTTTTT
>NZ_BMYF01000026.1 GCF_014652135.1 Mongoliitalea lutea | reverse complement strand
CATGTGTAATTTATGTTGTCGTAAACACAAAGTACACAAAATAGGGTAGGTTTAAGCAATTGAATCTACCCTTATTTTAAAATCGTTTCTCGGACACTAGTGAATATAAATATAATCAGACCTTAAAGCTGGAGAAATTTTATGGGTAACAATGAGAATGGGAATTTTATACTTTAGGTCATCCAAAACTTGTAACATAAAACCTTCGGTTTCTTTATCCATCGCTCCGGTAAATTCATCCAAAAGCAGGCATTTGGGATTATGAAAAAGAGTTCTCGCAAATGAAACCAACTGTTTTTGACCACCGGAAAGGTTTATTCCTTCTTCACCAATTATTGTTTCTAAACCAGCAGGTAAACGATTAAAAAATTTCATCAAACCATATTCATTGCAAAAATTCACTACAGATTCAGCGTTCACTTTAGGATCAAAAAAACAAATATTCTGTAAAAGGGAACCATTAAAGATTTTAGTTTCTTGTTCTACATACCCTACACAGGATCTCCACGAAATTAGGTTTACATTTTTTATATCTGTTTTACCGTTGATTATAATTTTCCCTGATTCCAAATCATAAAATCTGAGTATCAGTTGCAACATAGTACTTTTCCCTCCTCCACTTTCTCCTAAGACACAGGTCAATCTACCTTTTTCTATTTCTAAGTTAATGTTATTCAAAAGTGATTTTCTCCCTGTAAATCGAAAATTAATATCTATCAGATGTAAACACTCAATAACATCAAATTTTTCTGATTGTATTTTAATCTTCTCATTTTCAGCAAAGCCAAACTCAAACATTCTTTCAAAGGCTATTTTAGCTTCTTGAATCTGTACATTAGACATTGCCAACTTATTCACCGAAGGAATGATCATTCCAAAAAAGGCAATCAAAGCCACCATTTCACCTAGCATCAACGCTTCACTCAGGACCATTAATGATGCCACTGAAAGTAGTATTGACATATACAAAACTCCTAAAAAATTAGAACTCAGACCCATTCCCGCTCCTAAAATCCCTAAACTGTAAACCTGATTTTGATAATTTAGGTAGATGTCACTATTCAACGCAGTAACATTTTTTTCCTTACCAAAATTTTTGATGCTTGAAATCCCTTGTATGGTATCTATATAATTACTTTCTGTCATGGCAAAAGCCTTCATCACCGACTTTTGTTTCGTGCTAAGCCTTTTGGAATATGTATACACTAATGCAAAATAAAGCGGTAGAAAAAACAAAAGCAGATAGCCCATTTGGTTTGAGTAGGAAAAAACGGCGAAGGTTGTAACTAAAATCAAAAGCAAATCAACCGAAAGATCTCCTGCAAGGTAGGTAATCGTCCGTTGAATTCTCTGGGTGTCGTTTAGTCTACTGATAAAATCTCCAGTTTTCCGGCTATCAAAGAATTCTTTTCGAAGGTTCATGAGCCTTGAATAAAAATCCAAGACGATTTTTGAATTAAACGCTGTGCTTTGCTTTACTGTGATTTTACTTCTGATATATGCTGTAATTGACTGGACCGAAAGCAAAACAAAAACAAGAATAAGTCCCAAAGTTAGTCTTTGGAAATCTGCATTGGGAAGTATTTCATCAATCAATTTCTGGGAGAAGACAGATACAGACAGACCCAAAACCGTCATAATTAAACCTAAAAACGCCATAATACCCAGTATAGGAAAGTCCTCCTTTATTATCTCATATAGCCAGCGAATCTTCTTTTTTGTGAGATTTTCCAAAAATTCAAAATCCTGATTGGGAGTTAAGGAAAGCAAAGCCATACTTTTCCAAATACTAGTTAAATAATCCTCTTCAACCCACAAAACTTCGCCTCCTGGATCAGCGATTAGAAAAAGATTATCCTTATATCCAAAATAGGTAATGTAGTGATTTCTGTTTCCATCCATTATCACATGCAAGATGGCAGGCATATTCAGATCTTTTAGATTTTTAATTTCTTTTGCCTTGAGAGGACTAGCATCGAGACCAATCTTCTTTGCTCCCTGAAAAAGCCCCAATATTGTAGTACCCTCTCTTGTAGTTCCACACACCCTCCGCAAATGTTCCAAAGAAACTTCACCACCAAAAAACTTGACAATGGTTGCCAAACAAGTTGCTCCACAATCTGTGTTACTCAACTGTTGGATATGGGATCGCCTAACTTTCTTTTCGAGATCCATCATGGACTAATTGGATAATTTTTTTGATCGCTATCATTCCTTTAAAGGCGCCTAGTAATGCACCATCATGATCGTAAACAAGTGTAGAAGGAACTGTCTCCAAATTAAAATATGTACCAAATAACAATTCCCTATCCTGAAGAAAATGTATCCTCTGCTTACCCCAAAGGTTAAATTCAGCTGCAAAAGGTTCAATATCTTCAAAATCTTCTGTGGATATAAAAATCAATTGAGCGTCTTTAAATTCCTGAAGATGCTTTTCAATAAAGTAAAATTCCTCTTTACATAAACTACAGGCTGAATTGAAATAAAAAATAACCGTAGGAGAATTAAAACGTATCAACTCCTTCTGATGAACAATATTTCCTATAGAATCATAAAAATAGAACTCAGGGATAGTTGAGATTTCTTCTAGAATTGAGGTCTTCCTCCTAATTCCATTATAAATGAGAATACTGAGTAAAAGAACAGCACTCAAAATGATCAGTATGTATATTTTCCTTGCCATCAATAAATACTCAAAGAAATGAATACCACAAAAAGTATCCAGCAAACAAGGAAAGACCCATGGTAGAAGACCACTATACGAAGCATTTGATTGAATTCTTGACCTAGTCCAAAAGCCAGACTTCCTGCCAAGGCAAACCAATACCCTATTTCAAAAACATTCAGCGCTTTGAATGGGTAATGAAACCATTTCTCTAACAAACTTGAATCAAAAAGACTGAAAAGAGATAAAGGATAGAAAGAATTAAACTCCTCCAAAGTGAAGCTTGGCTCTACAAATTCAAACCATAAGATCTTGGATAAAACAGGAAGTAAAAATACAAACTCTGCAATAACACAGGACTTAAAAACATCAGAAAAGGGATACTTCAAATTAGATAGGTAAAACCCCAGATATACTAAACTGGCAGGGATTAATATCTTAAAAAAAGTGATCACAGGGGTGATGAGATAAGTTACCCATAGCCATTTCCCTCTAAATTCAAGCATCTGTCCTATTCTGGTATAAGAATATTGCTCTGAAAAGTGTGAATAAAAAACATCATCTGTGAGAATTATAAAGTCAATATAAATAGATATAACAATGTTAATTATTATTAAAAACAATAATTTATTCATTTTTCCAAAACATTATTTAAAAATTTTATGAATACTCCTATTTAGAACTAATTCTAATAACAATCAATGAACTTGTAGGTACTCCCATATTTTGCAACCTTTGGTCCTGGAAGGATTGGCTTTAAAATTAATCTACAGCTATCTGATTGTTGAATAAAATATTTGTACGAAGCCATAATTTCTAGGTCATTGATTATCAACGTATCTTTATCAATATACCAAATTCCTTTTTTATCAATAATTGCTTCATTTCTTAAGTCTTTAAAGAAAATAGTATCTCCTTTAAAAACAAGCTCAAATTCTTTCATTGCCAAGCTATACATTTCATAAGCTCTTATATGCTGATCTGTATCCATAGCTTGAAAGGCTTGTGTGTCGAGGACCCTCTCAAAAGAAGTAAAACTT
The DNA here is from genome assembly GCF_014652135.1 of Mongoliitalea lutea. Lineage (GTDB taxonomy): Bacteria > Bacteroidota > Bacteroidia > Cytophagales > Cyclobacteriaceae > Mongoliitalea > Mongoliitalea lutea. Next base: position 60,715 of record NZ_BMYF01000026.1, on the reverse strand, counting down.
TGAATTACCCATCGAGCCTCCAAAATAGGGTCTAAGAATACAGTAAAAATCAGTAACAAGTTTAATCTCAGTGTCATATTTAAATCTATCAAAACCAAATTATTCTTCCCTTTTAAAAATCATTCTATTTCTGAATGGAACCCCATCTCGAGGATCTATTAATCTCATATGAAGCTCAGACTTATCCAATTTAGTAATTAAATATTTTTGAACACTCATTTTATGTAATTGTCCGATCACCAAGGTATCACCATTCGTCCACCATAAGCCTTTTAATTCAATAATCTCACTATTTTTATAATCAGTAAAGGTTACAGTGTCTTTTTCAAAATGATAAAATGAACCATTAAGAACTTTAGAAAAGGTATCAGCTAAAGCTTGTTGTGTCTGTTCATCTTCCATTTGAAATCTATTGGAAGTAAGAATACTTTCCATGGTTTCATTTCGGTACATTTTCCATTTTCCTATAAGAGGATCTTCATTATAATTAAATAATATATAGGCAAAAATTATAATTTTTAGCAACATAACAATTAATTGATTAGTTATTTTAAAACATTTTTTAAATAAAAGCTGACAAATTATGTCAGCTCTTATAGATTAGTTACAATTGCTGATTATGACCTTGACAGTGCTTTTCATATGAGTCTATCAATAATTGGTATAAGTCACTATCACCCTGAAATCCACCGCCACTTAGCAACAGCCAAGCATGGTCACAATAATCCGATCCTCCGACCAGATTTTCCATCTGATCTATGTTAAGTTGTTCCATAATTTATAATGGTTAAAACTGTTAGAAATAATTTACAATGATTGAAACTACATTATACATACCACTTTCCCAAATTACCTAACAGCTGAATAACAAACACTTAGATAATTTTGTACTATTCCAATAGTCAATTTCAAAATAATCTTTTAAAAATTAGTTTACCCCCCCCTGAAAAACTAAAGAATTAGTAATTGAACATGGGTTTTCCAAAATAATAAACTTTTTTTATAGTTTAGGAAAAAAAATTAGAGTGCAATTCGGCTAAATTATATTTTTTTTCAAATATTCCGACATCCATCCCAATTATCCGATAGCGTAAAATTCCAAATCAATATAACCATTTGCATTCCATCACTGATTTTTAAAAATTACTCCAGGTTATTACTTATTGAATAAATTGGTATGGAAGATTATGAGGGGATTTGGGTACTTTTGTTGAGATGCGAGAGACGAGATATTAGAGTCAAGAGCAAAGAGCACCTTAACTATGTTTATTTAGAAAAAATTTGTGAAAATTGGTGTAATTCGTGGACTAGCGCTCCGCGGTCGTTGCGCATTTCCGTGGCGCTCGTTGCGAGAAATCCAGAAGGAAACAAGGTGATTAAAAACTGTGCCTTTTCGCCCCTATCTGCCGACAGGCAAGACTGGGAGAAACCAAAAGAATCTTCGAGGTTCAGAGATCTTAAAAGTTTAAAAAAATCAATGTTCAAACCTTCGAGGTTTTGAAAACCTCAAAGGTTAACTTAAGTACTATGCAAACCATCAAACATACCCTTATCGGCCCCATTCGCCAAGCAATCACCATGGCAGGACTTCCCATGAAAGGAGCGCTTAAAGATGAACAGCTGGACATCATTTCTGAAGCAGGCATCCTGATCAAAAATGATCGCATCCATCAGATTGGGAATTACTGGGATCTATATCCCGAAGCACAGTCAATAGGGGCTGAAATGGTCAGTTTAAAAGGGGACTTTGTGGCATTGCCCGGTCTGATTGATTGCCATACGCATATCTGTTTCGGCGGTAGCCGTGCCCAAGACTATGCCATGCGGAATGCCGGAAAGTCTTATCTGGAAATCGCCAAAGCAGGCGGAGGCATCTGGGATACGGTCACCCAAACCCGGAAAGCCAAACAGGAAAAGCTGGTTCACTTGACTGTTCAGCGAGCCAACAGGCACCTCAAAGACGGTATCACCACCATTGAAGTCAAAAGTGGTTATGGACTCTCCGTAGCCGAAGAACTCAAAATGCTCCGAGCCATCCAAGAAGCCAATGAGAGCACTTATGCAGACCTGATCCCAACCTGCTTGGCAGCACATATTCCCCCCAAAGACTTCCAAGGAACCCAGCGTGATTATCTGAAAGCTATTGCTGATGAACTTTTTCCCATCCTCCAAGAAGAAGGCTTAGCCAATCGCATCGATGCCTTTATTGAGGATACAGCTTTCACTCCGGAAGATATACAATCCTACTTACACAAAGCCAAAAAAATGAGCTTCGACATCACAGTCCATGCAGACCAGTTTCATACTGGTGGTTCGCAGGTAGCCGTCAACTTCGGAGCCATCTCCGTAGACCATCTGGAAGCGAGTACTGATAAAGAAATTGCATTACTTGCTCAATCTGATACCATAGCAGTAGCCTTACCGGGAGCGTCGATGGGTTTGGGTGTAGCCTACACTCCTGCACGAAAACTACTCGATGCAGGTGCTTCCCTAGCTATCGCCTCTGATTGGAATCCTGGTTCGGCCCCAATGGGTGATTTGCTCATGCAAGCTGCTGTTTTGGGAACTTACGAGAAACTCAGTAATGCGGAAGTCTTGGCGGGCATCACTACCAGAGCCGCTGCCGCCCTGAACCTCCACGACCGCGGACAATTGAATCCGGGCATGTTGGCCGATATCGTTCTTTTCCCCACAGCCGATTATCGGGAAATTACGTATATGCAGGGGCGGTTGAAGCCGTTTAAAGTGTTTAAAAATGGAGTTGAAATAAAATGAAATATGGTGGAAATAAAGTTGAAATATAATGGAAATAACAGTGTATTAGGCAGCTGACTAAGCTTATTTAGAATAAATTGAAAAGGATTGAAATAATTTCTTAAATTAAGCCTATGAAAAACGTGAATTTGTCTAAATCAGCGATTGAGTTGCTTTGTGAAAAACATAAAGTGGAGGAGCTCTATGTTTTTGGTTCTGCTGTAACCGGTAAAATGACAGATGAATCGGATATTGATTTTTTGGTGAAATTTGTTTCGATAACTTTAACTAATTAAAAAATTAATTTTTATTTTTGTATAAACGCAATTGCACATTTTGTTCGAAAAGACCATCAGTTAAAGGTAATCTTTTTGTTAAATGATTAATTGGTTCGATGAATGGGGTATTTTTTTTACCATCATTCATTCTTAGTATTCCTTTTCCTAGCTTTCAATCTATGAACTCTTTCAAATTAATCCTTAGTACTAGTCTGTTGCTGTTTTTATTTGGAACAACCAAAGCTCAAAGTGAATCAACAACCCAAGATTTTATCATTCTTCCAAGCGGTTCAAAAGAATTTGGAAAAATAGAGTCCAAATTTGATCTACAAGATTATCCCTTTATTCGATTTACAAATATTTCCGGAACTACCAAAGAGTATACAGCCGACGAAGTTCAAGGTTTTGGGTTAGCCAATGGACGTATTTTTGTAAGTAAACCATGGCCTAACACCAACAGTCAGGCCTTCTATCAACTACTCCTTCAAGGAAGGCTCAGCCTTTTAAGGCTACAAGAACTTTTCTATGTCGACAATGGAGAAGAACTGATTCTATTGCCCAAAGCGGACAAAAAAGAGCTTTCCAATTCAAGAAAGTTCTCGATTTCTAAAAAATACCCACACATTGCTATATTAAATATTCTCACTTCGGGAAACTGTGGAGTCAAACTTCAAGAATTAATTGCTTCTACCAGGTACTTAGAGCAAGATTTTTTGGATGTCCTTAGCCGTTACCATACTTGCGAAAATATCCCTTATGACATAATAATAGATAGAATCGTCAAAAAAATCATCTCCCCCTATGTGATTGCGGGTGTAGGTCAATCTAACCAACTGTTAAATTTTAGAGATGCTGAGAGAATAGATGCTTTTGTGACGGGCATGACACCTACTTTCATCATAGGAATCAAAGGACATCAAATCCGAAACAGACCGAGATCTGGGTATGATGTCGGGTTAGGGGTTGTTTTTCAAAAATATCAAGTAAATACTGTGCAGAGCAATCCTTCCAGCCAAATCAGCGGTACTCAGGAGTTCCGTTCAATAAATCTGGTTTTACCAGCCTTCTTCAATTATACCTTAACCAAAAACCAATCAATGGAACTTTATATGGGAATTGGAACTTGGTTAGGCTATAGTTTTCTCCAAGAGGACTTTGCCGTGATGGACCATCGACAAAGTTTTTCTTCTATCATTACCTTGAAAGAGGAGACTTTTGTAGACCGAAAACGTGTCATTACCAATCCTGCTTTCAAAATAGGAACTCACCTAAAGCCTAGGGGTAAAATTGGATTCTTACTGGAATACCAAGCGACCTATTCGCCCCGCAATTTTTCTATTCCTATCGAAGACAAAATTTCTGTCTTCAGTGAAATCAACAATTCCTTTCTCATCGGCATCCGTTTTTAACCCATTGATTGTATGAAGTCCTTTTCTTATCTATTCGTACTGATTTCTCTTTGCACAGGACTGATTTCCTGTCACAATGAAGAACCTGTCCCCTTAAGTCACCCCCGGTTTTCTGTAGCCTTTGTCCAAGACATTGATGCCAACCGGGTACAATTTGCTGCCAATGTCTTTGATTACGGTTCCGAAGAAATCCTTGAATTCGGATTTGCCTTTGGAACAGATCCCAATCCAAGAAAAGGCAGCTCTGAATTTGTAAAACAAGGAGGAAAACCGGATGCTTTTTTCTCTTTAGATGCAGCCCATGGAATGAAAAATTTAGAAAAGTACTATGTAGCAGCGTATATGATTACCAAATCCAACACAGTTTATTCCGAAGGGTTTGAGTTTACCAGCCAAGGTTCAGATGGTTTTATTTTTGAAAACATAACTATTCCCGATCCACTATACTTTGGAGACACCATTACTGTATTCGGGAAAAACATCAGTCGATTACCCACCAATTATTCTATTTATATAGAAGGACAAATCGCTAATGTGATTAAAACAACTGATACATTCTTCCAATTTTTAGTACCAAAAGATATCAACTTTGAACCCTTTCAATATAGGGAGCATACTTTTCAATATAATTTTCAAATTGACGGAAAGACCTTTTACATTTCTAAACCATTCAATTTCAGAAAACCAACCTTTAAGAATTACTCCGGTCCGGGAAGCAATTTCAATCAAACCATAATACTAGAGGGTGATTATTTAGAAGATGTGAATCTGAAAATTGTTTACAAAAATGGGGAGAGTGAGTTTTCTTTACCTCTTCGGGGAATTTTCAAAGATTATATTAGATTTTTACCAGCGGCCAGATTTGATAAACCCAATCCAACGCTGGAAGTGTCGATTCGTGGGGAAAGGTATATCGTAGAAAATGGGTTTAAACTAAATCCTACCCAACTAGAGCCAAATCAATCCATCGAGGTAGGGTTAACAGAAATGTTTACAGTTCAGGTTTCTAACCTTAATCCACATGGTATTTATTTCAATAAAGCCATTGCTTCCAACCCGTTGACTCACCTAGAACTTTACGAAGACACCAACCTCTCTAATCGTGTATATGTTCATATTGAACCTGCTTTCGGTGCCCGGGTTGTATCTAGAAACATGAAAATATTTATGGAAACGTTTGGTGAGCCATCTACCCATGCAGTAGACCTCACATTCACTGATCAATTCATTCCAGTAGCTATAGTACATCCGGATTTTTTCAGCGCGCCAATAAATGGGGGAAACTCTACCACCTTAGGTGGTGTAGGCTACTTTTTCAATCAAAATAAAATCTTCACATTTGAACCTGAAACCAACAATTTCCATTTGCTTTTGACCGATAATTTTAATGGACACTTAGCAAATACTTTTGCACTAGGTGCTCCAAATGGCAGGATTTACATGGCCGGAAACAATCAAGAACAGGGCAGAACCAATATGGATTTCTTTCAATTTGATCCCATTTCCAAACGTATCAGCCGATTGGCCAACCTGCCGGTTATCCTTAATTTTCCAAAGGTAGTTTATGCCACACCCCAATATTTGTACGTGGAGGGAGGGTTTAGCCCTACCGGTACTGAATCCAGTTCACGGTGGAGATATTCAATCCAATCGAATACTTGGGCGGAACAATCCAATAAATCCATTCCAGAAAGTGTTATTAAACGGCATTTGACCTTCCAGTTCGAAGGAAAACTCTGGCTATTGGGTAGGAGCGAAACATCTGAACAAGGCTTCTTAGCAACATTTAATGAATCTACTGAAACCTGGACGACTATAAGTACTTTATCTATACCAAATCTTCCTGTAACCAATGACCTGACGGTCATTGGATCCAAAATCTATTATAATACTCGAAATCAATCTGTTGCTATTGATTTACAGACGTTTGAAGTAATAATAACTCCTATGCCTCTACACATCTCTCCTACCTTTAGACCTTTGCTTAGTGTAAGGAGTTCAGGCAAATACTATATTTTTGATAATTTTAGAAGCATACTAGAATTTGATCCAGCATATTTCTAATTTAGTTTCTAATGTATACTTCCTCTTTATCTCACGAAGCATATTTCTACCTTGTTTCCGGATAAAAACCCAAAATAACTAAACTTTCAAAAATGACATTCAGAGAATATATAACCCAAGGCATCCCCTCCACCCTACCTTCAAAAAAACAGCCTAACCCTGATTTTTCACATGCGCCCAAGCGTAAGGATATCTTGAGTGTGGAGGAAAAAAAGTTGGCGGTGAGGAATGCCCTGAGATATTTCCCGAAGGCTTGGCATGCGGAATTGGCAAAGGAGTTTTTTGAAGAATTACAGGAATATGGAAGGATCTATATGTACCGGTTTATACCGGACTATGAGATGTATGCAAGGCCGATTTCGGAATATCCTGCCAAAAGCCAACAGGCAGCTGCCATCATGCTCATGATCCAAAACAACCTGGACCCAGCTGTGGCCCAACATCCGCAGGAACTGATTACCTACGGGGGAAACGGGGCCGTATTCCAAAACTGGGCCCAGTACCTGCTCACCATGCAATACTTATCCGAAATGACAGATGAGCAAACCCTCCACATGTACTCTGGTCATCCCATGGGCCTTTTCCCTTCATCCAAGGATGCGCCAAGGGTTGTGGTGACTAACGGCATGATGATCCCGAACTATTCCAAGCCGGATGATTGGGAGAAATACAATGCACTCGGCGTCACCCAGTATGGACAGATGACCGCAGGTTCGTATATGTACATTGGCCCCCAAGGGATTGTGCACGGCACGACCATCACGGTGATGAATGCCTTCAGAAAAAAATTAGGGGTAGCCGTCAACCCCAAAGGAAAGGTTTTCCTGACCGCAGGTTTGGGAGGCATGTCAGGCGCCCAACCCAAAGCAGGGAGTATCGCAGGCTGCATCACGGTCTGTGCAGAAGTTAACCCCAAAGCCGCTCACAAAAGACATGAACAAGGCTGGGTGGATGAACTGCTGGATGATTTGGATGGATTGGTTGCAAGAGTAAGAAAGGCCCAAGTAAACGAAGAGGTGGTATCCATCGCTTATTTAGGAAATATAGTGGATGTATGGGAGAAGTTTGACGAGGAAAATATCACCGTAGAACTCGGTTCGGATCAGACCTCCCTTCACAATCCATGGGCGGGCGGGTATTATCCTGTGGGTTTGAGTTTCGAAGAAGCCAACATCATGATGGCCAATGACCCGGATACTTTTAAAATAAAAGTTCAAGATTCACTCCGTCGACACGCTGCTACTGTAAATAAACATGTGGCCAAAGGAACTTACTTTTTCGACTACGGCAATGCGTTTCTATTAGAAGCATCCCGTGCCGGGGCTGAGGTAATGGCCGAAAATGGTATTGATTTCCGCTATCCTTCCTATGTGCAGGATATTTTGGGACCCATGTGTTTTGATTATGGTTTTGGCCCGTTCCGTTGGGTATGTACTTCTGGCAAAGCGGAAGACCTAGAGAAAACCGATCACATAGCACTGGAAGTCATGAGGGAGATTAAAGCTTCAGCCCCTATCGAAATCCAACAACAGATGCAGGACAATATTCAATGGATAGAAGAAGCTGGTAAAAATAAGCTGGTAGTGGGTTCACAGGCACGTATCCTCTACGCCGATGCAGAAGGTCGGATCAAAATCGCAGAAGCCTTCAACAAAGCCGTAAAGTCAGGAGAACTCTCTGCTCCCATTGTTTTGGGAAGGGATCATCATGATGTCAGCGGCACAGACTCCCCTTTCCGGGAAACGAGCAATATCTACGATGGTAGCAAGTTTACTGCCGACATGGCTATTCACAATGTAATCGGTGACAGTTTTCGTGGTGCAACATGGGTTTCCATCCACAATGGAGGCGGTGTAGGCTGGGGTGAAGTAATGAATGGAGGTTTTGGAATGCTACTCGATGGTACCGAAGAAGCCAATCGCAGACTCCAATCCATGTTGTTCTATGACGTCAACAACGGCATTTCCCGCAGGGCCTGGGCCAGAAACGAGGAGGCCTTGTTTGCGATCAAACGGGAAATGGAAAGGACTCCAGGATTAAAGGTTACGCTACCGGAGATGGTGGATGAGGATTTGTTGGAATATTAAAAAAAGACTAAATTACCTAAAAACTATACCCATGTTAACAAAGTCACAAGTAAAGAAACAGTTGGATAATCTTCCTGAAGTTATGCCAAAAATCAAAAAGTAAGCCTTTCAAGTCTAATCGAAGACTATTTACATAGCTTAACTCAAAGACAAGAAAAAGATAGAAAGATTAGTCATCTGGTTGAAAGTCTAACTGGAGTGATTCAGAACTCGGATGAAAACAAAGATAAAGAGGAGTGTTATGACTATTTAGAAAAGAAATACTCCTAATGGAAAGGCTTTTTGTAGACACCAACATTGTGCTAGACCTTCTTCAAAATCGAGAAGATTTTTTTAAAGACGCACAAGAACTTTTTATCTTAGCAGATGAAGGCAGAGTGGAATTATACATATTATTCCTGGAACTAATTAAGGCCTTAATTTTTGTGCTTTCATCAAAATTTACTAAATTTTAAGGCTCTATTTCTTAAAACCTTCACCATGAGACAATCATCTACAATAATTCTTTTGGCTACACTTGTGATGTTAAGTTGCAATCAGCCCGAAAAATTCAACCCTACGATCATCATTGCAGGTACACTTTCAAACAGCAATGACAAAGAAATTACGGTCTATTTGGAACAAGAAATTGCCAAAACGACGATATCAGAGGATGGCAATTTCAGAATTACATTTGAAGCAGAGGAATCCGAATATTATTACATCAGCACAGGAGAGGAAGCCTTCTCCCTTTTTCTAAGTCCTGGGGATAGCATTTTTGTGGAGGCAAGCTTGGAATCATTGGACGACACATTCAAACTTCATGGAGACCTTGCAGCAGAAAACACCTACCTTTTCGAAAAGGACAAATACTCCAAAGAGAGCGGTATAAATAATCCTATTGAGCTTATGGCACTGAACAAGGATGCGTATTTTACCAAAAAGGATGAATTTTTTAGCAAGCTCTCATCAACATTGGATGTTTTAAAAACGGAAGAAACTGTAAACAAAAAATTTATCAAACTAGAGGAGGCATTTATTAGCTATCAACCGCTGTACATGGACAACCAATATCCCATGTACCACGCCTACATCAGGAAAATTCCACGTGATTCTGTTGACTTCCCTATGGATGAAGTGAAAGAAAAACTCCGTCAGCTTGACCTCTCACGCGAAGATTTACTCAAATCAGGGGTTTATAAATCTCTCATTGACAGCAGAATCAATGAAGAAGTCAGCCAATTAATGAAGCAAGACTCCACCCTGAAAGGCAGCGAGGAAGGTTATGAGAAAGCTAGATTTATAGCCATGGATAATTTACTCAAAAATCAAGCTATTAAAGACCAACTGCTTTTTGATTTCATCAAATCCAATCTTGAATATAGAGGGCCCGTGCATGTAAAGTCTTCGCTTGAAAAGTTTGAAGTAGAAAATCAAAGTCCCAAACTCCTAGCCAAACTCGATGAAATCAAGCAAAAATGGGAACCGATTATGCCCGGAAAGGAAGTTCCTGACTTCAATTTTGTGAACATCGAAGGTGAACCTGTCAAGCTAAGTGACCTCAAAGGAAACCTTGTTTACATCGATATATGGGCCACTTGGTGCGGACCATGCATCGCGGAACACCCGCATTGGGATAAAATGAAAGAGGAATACAAGGATAAGTCTATTTCTTTTCTGACAGTATCCATAGACAATAGCAAAGAACCTTGGGAAAAAATGGTCAACGCCAAGAATATGGAAGGCTTGCAGTGGTTTGCAGAAAATGCCTGGAAATCTGACATTGCCCAACACTTTATGGTCAATGCTATTCCAAGATTCTTATTATTGGACAAAGAAGGAAATGTAATTGATCCCTCAGCAGATAGACCATCTGGAAAAATCAGAGAAATGGTGGATAAATACCTGTAAGTAAAACTTGAGTTGCCATTTGAAATACTTCAGGGTTTTTTTAGCTTATGATTGTTCTTTTCATTAAAAGCGTATATTTTACACTTGAAATTACCGCTTGAAAGAAAAAGCGGTTTAGTCAAGAATCTCAATAAACCTAACCTTCAAACCTATGAACACCAGAAGAAAATTTTTGCAAAAAAGCCTACTGGCCACCGCAGGCCTAAGCATGCCTACCTTAGTGACAGCAGAAGAATTTTTCAGAAGCTATGGCCGCATACCAGCCAGTGACCAATTGAATGTGGGAGTCATTGGCTGTAAAGGCATGGGCTGGTCCAATATGAGTGCCTTGTTGAAAAATCCAGCGGTTAACTGCATTGCCTTGGCTGATATTGATCAGCAAGTATTGGATCAACGCTCAGGAGACGTAGTAAAAGCAAGAGGCAAGAAACCTACCCTGTATAAGGATTATCGCAAAATGTTGGAAAATAAGGACATTGATGTGGTCGTCATTGGCACGCCAGACCATTGGCATTGTCTAAACCTCATCGATAGCTTGGAAGCAGGCAAGCATGCTTATGTAGAAAAACCTCTTGCCAATTCCATTGAAGAGTGTCAACTCATGGTAAAGGCCACTGAGAAATATGGGAAAATGGTACAAGTTGGGCAGTGGCAACGCAGTGGCTCTCAATACAGCCAAGCCATCGATTTTGTCAAGTCTGGTCAATTGGGGAATATTCGACTCGTCAAATGCTGGGCCTATCAAGGCTGGATGAAGCCTGTTCCGATCAAAAATGACAGCGCTATCCCTGCAGGAGTCGACTATAATATGTGGCTAGGCCCTGCCCCCAAGCGTGCTTTCAATGAAAATCGCTTTCATTTCAATTTCCGTTGGTTTTGGGATTATGCAGGTGGATTAATGACTGATTGGGGTGTTCATGAACTAGATATTGCCCTCTTTGCGATGGGCGCATCCGCTCCTAAGTCAGTAATGGCTTCCGGTGGTAAACTCGCCTACCCAGATGATGCTTCCGAAACTCCCGATACCCTGCAAGCTGTCTATGAATACGATGGTTTCAATCTTCTATGGGAACATGCCACAGGTATTGATGGTGGAAATTATGGCTATGGAGAAGGCATTGCATTTATCGGTAACAACGCCACATTGGTTGTCAATAGAGGGGGCTGGGAGGTTATTTCTGAAAAAGATAATGGAGTAGCTCGAACAGAAGCTATTCAAAAAGTGAGACCCGAAGGCAATGCTTTGGAAAATCATATGGCAAACTTTGTACAAGCGATCAAAAGCAATGATGCTTCTCTCTTAAATTGTGGTGTAGAAACAGGAAGTATAGCTGCCATTAATGCGCACATGGGCAACATTGCCTTTAAGACAGGTCAGAAAATTTATTGGGATCAGGAAAAATCCTTATTCACCAATACCGAAGCCAACACACTAATTAAGGCTGAGTATCATAATGGATGGAAGCTACCTCAATTGTAGCTTTCTCGCACATTTTCAATTATTGGATAAATTATAAAAACAAAACTTCTACCAATAAAATTGTATGACCATACTGAGGAGTTCATTGCTCCTCTCCCAGATAAGCGGTCTAGGAATATCTTAGTTTTTAAGCCCCTCTTCTATTTACTTATATTTCTTATATGGTTAAAAAAAGGAACCCAATAAGGGATGTAAGCGCATAGAAGTTTTTATTTAATACAACTCTAATAAAATCCCAATACTGATTCTTACATCAGTTGCTCGCTCCAAATAAGGCCTGTCAAATGCATTGATGACAAGCTGATTTCCCCGAAAGATTCCTGAACCAACCGCTCCTGTAAGATATACTCGGTGAATTTGAGGCTCATGAAAGAGCCGATATTTGACTCCAATATTCCCATAAAAATGCTGATAATCCAGCAAAAAGCGTTGAGGACTTTCTCCATGCACCACCACTAGTGCACCATACCCTATATCTGTTCGAACTTGAAGTTTTTCAACAATAGGAATATCATAAAAAATAAATATCCCCGAATCCCGAAAGCGCGTACGTTCAAAGAATCCCCCAAGAAACTGATTATCCAAAATCCTGGCTCCTTGAGCACCTGCATATAGGCCAATCCCTGGATAGCCTTCAAAACCAAATGTCATTTTAAGTTGATAACCAGGGTTGATTTGATAGGTATCAGCCAGATAGCTTCCACTGATAAAATTTCTATAAATCCCATCCACAGCAAAACCAAACAAGACAGCAGGTTTCCTTTGGTTAGTTTCTGTAGTCTGAGCATGTAAAACTTGACCTGTCAAGCAAATACAAACGCTTAAGAAAAGTAAAAAACGCTTCATGGTCTCAGTAATTGGATTAATCCTACATTGACCACCCCATCTGCACTCCTCTGTCCATCACTTACAGGGTAAATAGATTGGGTAAACTCTTGGTCAAATTGTTCAAATAGAAGTAAATTAGGTTCCGATACTTTAATTCCATAAAAAGCATCAAAATTCCTTCTTGGTACAACAAATCTAAATTCCCCAAGCGCATTTGTTCGCTGTTCGTAAATTATTCGATCGAATTTCGATTCCTCTTCACTGTTCCACCAATCAGGATTTTCTACAAAAAACAATTCCACGCCAGCAAGGGGCCTTCCATCCGCATCCACAATCGCACCCAAAAACGTGGTGAAGTTATTGTTTTCAAACTCCTTACAAGCGGTTATAAAAACTCCTAGCAAAACCACGATAAAAGATACTCTCAACCGATTCACCATTATCAAAACAATTAAAATCGACTAAATATACTGTTTAAAATCAATATTCACCAATCCCAACCAAAAAGCTTCAAAATTTGCCCGTATCTTTTCAGAAAAGTTGTTAGTATGAGGCTTTAAAAAAATTAATTAGCACAAAACACCCTGCTATCATTCTGATTAAAAGCATTTTAATCTATCTTGAAAAAAAATTTCAGAATTTTTAACATTCCCATGCAACCTTCTTTCCAACTTCTGTATCTACCTAATTGAACGCAAACCATTATGTTTTTTCGAAAAAGCTACCATACAGAAGACGAACTCTTGGAAGGTTGCCAAAATGGCGACAAAAAGGCCCAACGAGCCCTGTATGAGCGCTATTCTTCGAGATTCTTTGCCATCTGTCTTCGCTATACCAAAGATCACTTTGTAGCAGAAGATGTCCTGGTAGAAGGGTTTATGAAGATTTTCGAAAGACTACATCAGTTTGAAAACAAAGGAAGCTTTGAAGGCTGGATGAAAAAAATCATGGTGACACAGGCATTGTTGAAACTTCGATCTAACAAACACCTCAACATGGAGGTGCTGATCGATGAAAATTGGCAGCAAGACGGCAGCAGCTATGAAATCAACCACTTGGAAGCAGAAGATTTACTGGCACTGATAGCTGAATTACCTGTGGGCTATCGAACGGTATTCAACCTCTATGCAATTGAAGGATATTCCCATCAGGAAATTGCAAGCCTCCTGGGAATCACGGAATCAACCTCCAAATCCCAATTAAACAGAGCAAGAGGAGTATTGAAAGAAAAAATTGCAGGTCAACAACTGAAGGAAAGGAGCATCAATGGCTAAGGAACAACATCAATTCGACTCATTTTTCAAGCAAAAACTTGAAAACCACACCGAACGTCCTTCCCAACTTGCTTGGGAACGGATTGAAGATGGATTGGGAAAGCCCAAGAAAAAAGCATTTATCGGATGGTACGTAGCTGCGTCTTTGGTGCTGCTGTTGGGACTAGGTTATCTCCTGCTGAGACAAGGATCTATGGATGGTACCTTGATGGAAGAAAATCTGGTATCGCAACAATTGGAAGAGCTGAGCAATGTGGATGAAACTACTTTTGATTCAACTGAGCCTACCTCTGTAATTACTCCACCTTCTTCAGAGCCAACTACGGAAATCAAGTCTATTGAAACAAGCAAAGCATCCAGACCGCAAGTGGTGAACGAAAAAGCTCCTGCTATTGAAACAATCTCTCAAACCATCGCCCAGCGGGAAGTAAAAGAAGATGTCATTGCTCTTCCTGAATTAAAACTCCCAGAATTAGCACTGGATCAAACAATTGCATTGGTAGAGCCGACAATCACCAATGCAGTCGATGAGGAGCCTTCCTACACAGTAACTATCCGTTCCTCGGGAATAAAAGCCGAAGCGCCCAAAGACAACTTAATCGATGAATTAGAAAACAAAGTAGATAAAATCGGGGGCTTTATCAGCCGTGGATTTGCAGACCTGCAGGATGCCAAGTCCAACTTATTTGCCCTCAATACCCCTAAAAGAAAAGAAACCAACACAAACTGAAAATCATCAACACATGAAAAAATATATCTTAGTGATTTGCTTTATGGCCTTAGTAAAAATGGCCTTTGGGAATACGCCAGAGAAATTCGCAAGCTTTTCAGAGGAATTTAAAGCACCCCAAGACACCATCATAGTGGAATTTGGAAAGTCCGGGAAAATCATGGTGATCGTTGACAATAAAGAAGATTTTGAGCGTCTCAAAAAGATGAATGTCAACCAAATCATCTCTGAGCTTGACTTGGCTGTGGATGAAAAAACTGGCGAATTGGTAGTGGTAGAAATTCAAAACAAGAAAGGCACCAAAGAAGTAGTCCGAGTTTCAGAAAATGGAATGGAAACGGAAGTCAATGTGGGAGGTATCCGCATCAGTGTGGATGAGCGAGGAGCTGAAACCAAGGTAAAAGTTGAAACAGGTACCCGCAAAAAATCAGACCCCCCATTCAGAACCTATTTCAACCTGGATTTGGGAATCAACAGTTACTTAAATTCAGAAGGCAGCTTCCCCACCTCCTCTTCACCATATGCGGTCCGTGGTTGGGGCAGCTGGAACGTAGGATTGAATTGGATGGCTTCTCAACGCATCACCAAAGGCTTTTATTGGGATTTAGGCTTGGGCGTACAGTGGTACAATTTCAAATTCGAAAACCGCGACTTCCAAGCCGTAAGAGGTGATGGAGAAATAGACTTTATCCAGCGTACCGATGTAGCAGGTTTCAAAAGTAAGATTTCTGCCTCTTATCTGACTGCCCAGAGTTTGTTCCGCTTGGATTTTGGTAAAATGAATGATAATGGAAAAAGAGGTATCAATGTAGCCGTAGGACCTTATGCCGGTTACCGCCTAGGAGGACGAAGCAAGTATGTGTACCGTCCTTTGGATGGTGGTGGTCGTAGAAAAGAACACCTTCCTACAGGAATCTATCTCAACAACTTCAGATATGGCGTTCGTGGGGAAGTTGGTGTGGGTCGCTTAAAATTCTTCTCAACTTATGACCTGAATACCCTCTTCCAAAATGGAGCTGGACCTGAATTAAATCCAATTACATTCGGTATTGTCTTTTGATCTAACAACACTATGAAACTTACTAAAACCAACTATTTACTACTATTACTATGTATGTTTTCTTGGGTAGGGATTATCTCTGCCCAAGACTCTACTGCAAATGATTCCAAGGCCGTTTTAAAAGAAAAAAATTACAAGTTTTTTGGCAATGAATGGTTATACAAAAAATATGAGGATGGCTTTTGGTCTTTTAAAAGCTTGGATGAAGATGTTGTTATCGATGGGAAAAAGAAAAGAAAAATAGAGTCCTCATTAAATTTTGACCTTGGAATCAATCAATGGATTGAACAAGAGTCCGCTCCTCAGGTAAAGCCGTGGGGAAGCTGGGCTTTTGGAATCAACTATGGTGTCCGAAGAAAAATTGGTAATCATTTCTCCATCAAACCTTTACTTGGAGTCAACTGGTATAACTTCAAGTTTGAAGACAGAAATCTGCAAGCCTTCAGAGGTCCAGATGGAATTCTTTTTGAAGAATTTCAGTCAGGGGGAGGTACCAAATCCAAGATTTCAGCATCCTATGCCAACCTTACACTCATGAATTACTTCCATAGTAAAAATGACAATTTCCGTTTCGGAGTTGGACCATATGCTGGTTTACGCTTAGGAGGTCGTGGAAAATTTGTTTATCGCGATGAGAACAATCGCCAAAATAAAGAATTTCAGCGCGTCAATATGTTCGCCAATGATCTACGCTACGGCATAAGAGGTGAAATCGGCGTTGGAAGTTTAGATTTATTTATCAACTATGACCTCAACGAATATTTCCAATCAACCAAAGGACCTCAGGTAAACACCATCAGTTTTGGTATCATTTTATAAATCAGCACAACCATGAACACATTAACTAAATTTATTTCAATTTTCACGATTGCTTGTATAGGCATCGTTAGCTCGGCTAGCGCCCAGATGAAAACACTGGTAGATGTCCAAAAAAACTTCTCCAATATCCAAAAAATCGAAGTTTCTGGAGGAGCCTTGGAAATTCAATTTACTGGGAGTAATCAAAAAGACATCAGTGTTGAAGCCTTCTTGGAGTCCACCAACCCCAATCAAGACATTGTTTTTGTCAGTGTGGGTAATGTTCTAAAAATCTCTCATAAAGTAAACCAAACCAATTGGGGAAACGTCCGAACAAAAGGATATATTAGAATAACAGGACCAAGTGAATTGGTGCTTGAAATGAGCGGTGGATCAGGTTCGATTTCAGTAGATAACCTGATTTCAGAAGAAACAAGGTTGACAGTAGGTTCCGGTTCAATTAAAGCAAGCAAAGTGAATGGAGACATTTTAGCATCTGCGGGTTCTGGAAGCATTACCTTGGAGAAAATCAATGGAAATATTTCCGGAAAAGTGGGTTCAGGTAATGCGAAAATTTCCGATGTTGTCGGTAACGTTGAGTATGCTTCTTCAAGTGGAGGAATTACTGTCAAGGATATCGATGGGAAGGTTAATCTACGCCTTACCTCGGGAAATGCCAAATTGGAAAATGTAACGGCTCTGGGAGACTTATCCCTAACTTCCGGTAATTTGACTGCCAGTAAAGTAGGATTAGGGCAAGACACCCGAATCTCAGGAACCTCTGGTAATTTTACAATACAGACCTATTCCAATCTTCAGGACTTCAACTATAATATGCGCGCAAGTTCAGGGAATATTACGATAGGAGGAACTAGGGGAAATAAAAACACCCTGATCAACAATGGTGCTGCCTATGAAATCAAAGGAACGATTGTGTCGGGGAATATTTCGATTACTAATTAAGGTTGAGTAAAAGCTAACTTTTCCAAAGTTCTAAACCTTGGAAAAGGCAGACCCGGCAGGTTTTAAAAACCTGCTGGGTCTAAACCTGTCTCATCTGACTACAAGTTCAAACCGATAAACCATTCTATTCCCCATTGAGTTAAAAACTCTATAAAGAGTTTAACCGAATCTTTATCTTGGTAGGGATTCGGTTTTTTATTTTCAACTACTAACCACATGAAAGAGATACAAAAAGAAGAATTATCCCAGGAGATTTTTGACATGTACGATTACTATGTACATGGGCAAATCAATAGAAGGCAATTTGTAGACAAACTTTCCAAATATGCAGTTGGAGGATTGACGGTTTCGGCTATCCTCTCGTACTTGATGCCCAATTATGCAGGTACGTTAAGATTCGGAGCTGACGATACTCGAGTGGATAGTTATTATGTTGAATATGAATCTCCTAAGGGTGGCGGCAAGATAAAGGGCCTACTCTGTATTCCCGCTAATCTTCAGGGAACTGCACCAGGAGTATTGGTTGTCCATGAAAACCGAGGACTGAATCCTTACATTGAAGATACGGCCAAGCAAGCGGCTTTGGATGGATTTATTGCTTTTGCACCTGATATGCTCACTCCTTTTGGAGGATATCCGGGTACAGACGACGAGGGACGCACCATGCAGGCCAAGCGGGATAGATTTGAAATGCTGGAAGATTTTATTGCAGGCTATGAGTTTTTGAAAAATCAGGAAAACTGTACAGGTAACATAGGTGTGGTCGGCTTTTGTTTTGGAGGTTGGATATCCAATATGATGGCATGTAGAGTTGCAGATTTGAAAGCAGCGGTTCCTTACTATGGTGGGCAAGCGATTTTAGAAGAGGTCCCCAACATCCAAGCACCGATTCAATTACACTATGCAGATTTGGACACACGTGTCAATGAAGGTTGGGCTGCTTATGAAGTGGAATTGAAAAAACATAACAAATCGTATGAGGTGCATTTCTACCCAGAAGTAAACCATGGATTCCACAACCACTCCACTCCTCGCTATGACAAAGAAGCGGCTGAATTAGCATGGAAAAGGACTGTAAGCTTTTTTAATGAGCATTTAGGAGGGTGAAATAAAGTTGAAATAAGGTGGAAATAAAGTTGAAATATAATTGGGAACAAGTAAAAAACCTGTCAGGTTTAAGAGAAAGAGGGCGTTAATTAAATCCAACTAATCTAGCCAAAACCTGACAGGTTTCCACCCGAATCATTTACAAAAGATAAAAAAAGGAGCGATTTTTCGCTCCTTTTTTTTAATATATCCACTTAAACAATCTTAACGATTGACGTAAGCATCCCAGTTTAACTCTGCTTGTGGATGAGGGAATTGGGTGAATACAGTACCACCATCAAAGGAAGTATCGATTTCATTGAGTTTATCATACCTTCTGGCATCGATCCAACGATGTCCCCAAGGTTCCGCCCAAAGAGAGTATCTTCTTTGATACAAGATCTCATCAATCAAGGCTGCTTGGGTAGTAGCCCCAGTATAAGCCCCTATATTTGCAGCATTCCTGATGATGTTAATAGCTTCTATGGCTTGAGCAGTTTGTCCCAAATTAGCATGTGCTTCTGCTTTTAAGAGAATCAATTCTTCGTTACGTATAAATGGAATAGAAGAGGTATTTAAAGGCCATCTTCTGTCTTGAAATCTACCTTCCAAGGTACCAAAGTCAGTAGAAACTGTGATCGGAGGATTTGTACGCTGGAAAAACTTATTAGTCACCCGTAAATCTCCTGGTGTAGCATCTCTGATGACGGATGGGTGCACCACAATCATCGTATTCACAATAGCATCTGGAACATAGAAGAGCGGATTGAATATATCTGGTGGAGCTCCATAGGGATGCGCAGGACCAGCATTGAGGTTTCCATTCAAATTCATAAAGGAAGCTTCTAAAGCAGTCAATACCCCATTCCAGTCTTTTCTATAGGCATTTAGTCGTGCCGTGATAGCCCTGTTAATTTGTCTGATGCCTGCATTCGTATTGAAACCGTTAAATCCAGCTGTTAATCGCAATGGGAAATTTCCACCACCAGCTGCAACCAAATCCTGATCAGCTTCATCTAGGATTGCTCTTATGTGATTCAAAGCTTCGTCATAACTTACAAATGGACCTGGATTCAGTGGATCCGCAATGTCAATTCTGATTCCATTTTGATAAACAAAATTTGCAGGAATCATAAATTGATATCCTTTGATGGTTTTAGCAAATCCTGCTACGGCTCTCTTAGATGTTTCATTAAGCGTTGCCGCATTATTAGCAGCATTAATCAATACGTCAGCTTGTTTGATTGCCTGAAAAGGTGCTGCCCAAGAGCCTCCACCAGTAGCTCCAAAACCAAAATACGCACGATCAGGAACCCTTCCTGCTTGTCCCAACCAATCTGTTTGGAAACGAGGATCAGATCCATTTAAGTACCAAATCTCTCGACCGAAGGTATTCCAAGCTTGGGATACGTTGGTAACATAGCCTCTATGTCTCGCTTCCAAGCCAGTCAATAAGAATTGTATCTGCTCATTGGAAGCGTTGTTACTGACGGATTCTACAGAAGGATTGTTTGGATCAATGATTTCGTCCAATTGCAAGGGGTTACAAGCCATAAATGTACTTGCTACTACCGCTGCTAATCCTATATATTTATTTAATTTTTTCATTGTTCTTAGCGTTAGGTTTTAGAAGTCAATGGTCAAGTGGAAGAAGATTCTTCTTGGAGTTGGGTATGGGGTAATATCCACGTTATTCCCTACCGCCTGAGCTCCAAAAGTGGATGTTTCAGGATCATAACCAAAGTAATTGGTGAAAAGGAAAGCATTGTTGATAGATGTACCTACTCGGATATTTTCCACAGAGTTACCAAAGACTTCATTGATTTTAGCTTTTGGAACATTGTAATACAAGCCTATTTCACGGATTTTCAAGAAAGTAGCATCCTGCACCCATCTTCCTGCATTGTTAAATGGTGCAGGTGGTCTTTGTCTACCATTCGGAATACCATCACCATTATCATCATCAAACCATCCAGGTGTAGTACCACCTGAGTCTGTCAAGAAGGTACTTAAGTTGATATTGTCTCCTCTGTGTCTATATTCCATCAGGAAGGAAAACTCAAAGTTTTTAGCAAAGGTGAAGTTGTTGACCATAGACATATTGTATCGTGGCTGAGCATCTCCCCAAATGGTAAATCCTCCTGGATTATTTGGATCAGCAGGTGTTCCAATGATAGTTGTAGGAGAAAACCCTTCAGCATACAAAAATGTACCTAAAGCTGCACCAAATCCACCTGCAAAATAGGTAGGGATACCAAGTCTTGTCATGGTCAATCGGTTATGCCAATACATTACACGGGTATTCCAACTAAAATTAGGCTTTTGTATCACCGAACCAAATAAGGCTAATTCAACTCCTTTATTTTCCAATTCAGCTTCATTACTTGGCGTAGTAGTCACACCAGTTGAAGGTGATAAAGAAAGGTTTTGAAGATTATTTTGGGTCCTTTTGATGTAATAGGTAGCTTCCAAACCTATACGGTTATTAAAGAAACCTGCATCTATACCCATCTCCAATTCGGTTGCTGTCTCAGGGATAATCTGTCTATTACCAATTTGAGCAGAAACAACAGATCCTAGCAAACCACCGATATTAGAGCCTCCCAAAGGAGTAAAGGTAGTCCCAAAGTTAACAGGGCCGGCAGTTTCACCATAAGCAATTCTTGGCTTCAATGCGGATACTGTGGACTTATTGGTCCAAAAATCGAAATTAGCCAAGTTAACAGCAACCGATGCTCTTGGGAATGCAAAGAACTTATTTGGATCACCATTTAAGGTCGATTTATCCCATCGAATACCTACTGTACCAATGATTTTATCCTCAAAATTAGCTTCTTGCTGCAAGAAAATACCTGCTTCCTGAATCGTAGAGAAAAACTGACTTTCTACTTGTTGAACAGTCGCTTGTTGAATATTCAATTGACCTGGAGCTAATCCCCTTCCTCTGTTGAATAAATTGTTGTTTTCAAAATCCAACCGAACCAAACCTGCCTGAGAATTCATGTTTACCTTACCTAGGTTCCAGTTGTAAACTAATACCCCTTGGAAATTGGTATTGAAGCTTTCTTGTTTCCCCCATAAGACATCTCCAGGGTTAGCTTGCGCTCTCTGGAATTGAAGGAATTCAGGAAGATATACTAGTGAAGTATTTTGCAAGAAATCCAAACCTCCGCCTAATTGAAGTGTAAGGAAGCTATTAGCCGTTTTTAAGATATTAACGTCCAACGTAAATGCTTGTACAAATCTATTGACAACAGAATTGTTGATCCCATGGTCAGTAACTGCCACAGGATTCTCCGCGAAATATGGATTTAAAGGATAGGTGCCATCGGCATTTCTTCTTAAGTCCCAATAGTTAGGAACATATGCAATATTGTAACCGATCGAAGCACCTGTGTTATTTTGGTTACCTGTAAAACCTCTATCTGTATTACTTCGGATATAGTTAGAAGAAACACTTAATTTAAATACATCTGAAATCTTATGATCAATGTTTGCTCTTACAGAATAACGCTGGAACCCAGTATTTCTCACTGTACCTCCTTCATCCGCAATATTTCCTGACACAAAGAATTTCGTCTTATCCGTTCCTCCTGAAATAGTCACTCTACTATTTAACAATAAAGCAGGATTGTTATAAAAGTAATCCTCATAATCTACGAAAGTATTGGTTGCTACAGCATTTCTAAATCGCTCCAATTCTACAGGTCTTCTGGCTTCCGGGAAAAAGAAATTAATTTTTTCCTCAGACCAATCATCCACACCTAATAATCTTAATGGTGTGGCGGAACCAATATCTTGTGAGAAAGACACCTTGGTTTTCCCTTCAGCTCCACGCTTGGTAGTAATGATGATTACCCCTGCGTTAGCACGTGTACCATAGATCGCAGCTGCTGATGGTCCTTTCAATACTTCAATGGACTCAATATCATTTGGATTCAAATCAGCTAAACGATTGGCCCCATCATCTTGATTAGAACCTCCAGCCCCTGACACAGAAGCTCTACCAGTTCGTTGAAAAGAGTTATTGATGTAGACACCATCCAAGATAATCAAAGGCTGGGAGGCTCCTGTCAAGGTAGAAATACCTCTTAATTGGATAGATACACCTCCTCCAGGTGCACCGGAATTGGATCGAATAGTCGCACCAGCAATTTTACCGTACAAGGCACCATCTGCGGTTTGAATCGTTGTCGTTCCAGTTAATTCCTTGGATGATACGGAAGAAACTGCATTTGCCAAGTTACTTCGTTTGACAGAAGATGCCAGACCAGTTACAATCACTTCCTCCAAATTGGTAGCATCCTGCTTCAAAGAAACAGTAATGGAACCCGTGTTTTCATTGACGGGAATGGACTGGCTCACATACCCTAAAGAAGACACCACCAAAACAGCACTAGTATTGCCACTGATGCTGATCGTAAACCTACCATCCAAATCGGTCACTGACCCTTGGGTGGTATTTCGGACCAAAATGGTTGCACCTATCAAAGGCTCCCCTGACCGATCATCTCGTACAGTACCCGACACGGTATACTGCGCCAAACTCCAACCTGTTGTCACCAACAGCAGCAGTATGGCCATACTGAATTTGTAAAATTTTTTCATAGAACTTTGTTTGGGAATCAACAAATAATTAAAGTACAAGATAATTATACAAAACTTATTCGATCTAAAATTATTTACAAACGGTAAAATTCTACTCCAAATAATCTAGTATATATAAAATTATATCATTTTCACCACGGGTTTACACATACTATGATCTGCTAATATTCAATTTTATAATATAAAATATACACCAGATCCAACAAAATTTTATTTTCCACTATAAATAAAAGGAGCCCAAATCACAGGATCTTGATAAAACTCACCCATAGCACCAGATATCATATGTCTTTTGACTGCATTCAAGGCTTTGTCTGCTGGGATATCTTGTAAAAAAACTAATTCATATAATAATGCCATCAAAACCATTGTTCCTTGATCACTGACAGGCCACAAAGAAAGTAATGTTCCGTTAGCACCTGCTATCATCAAAGCCGAATTTAATCCATTGATCCCTTCGCCTCTATAATATTTTCCCGTTCCTGTATCACAAGCACTAAGAATTGCCAAGTCTGCTTTTAAATTCATATTGGCTATCTCTGGAGCTATCAAAAAAGTGTCCTCTATTGCATCACCCTCCGGAGGAGATGTCATCATCAGGCCGGCGAGTTCGGGAATAGCTTCATACGCAAACCCGTGAGTCGCAATGTGAATGAAACGATAATTAGCCAATTCCCCACTTTTATCAAGAGATTTGACCACAGATTCTCGCATATCACGATCAATCAATATTGTCGCTTCTGGGATCATTTGTTGAATCATTTGAACTTCCCGGAGTGTTCCCGCTAGGTAATCTGCCTGCAGACCAAACCCTAATTTTGCCAACTCTATGGATATATTGCTCCCTTGACTCAATTTTTTCTGTACATCTGCCTGGACTTGGAGAAATCCAAGTAATCCTCTCTCTACAGAACCTACCTGTGGAGATCTCCCCTGATAGGTTGCACCTCCCATAGCGATCACTGGTTTACGATTAGTTGAATAATTTCTTTTTCTAACTTCATTCAACACAGTCATAGAAGGAGTATAAGCAACTTCAAACTCTTCAATCAGGTAGTGTCCATCCCGAGAGATAAAAGACTCAAAAGGCAGCAAACTCAAATGCTCTTCCGCACTGATAATCAATGAAATTTTCCCTTGAAGCTGTGGCAATATTGGAGCAATCAAAAACTGATGCCAAAAAGAAAGAATTTCATTCCTCACGGGAATTAACTCTTGTTCATAGGATTTGAGCAACTCTCGCGTCACTTCAAATGCTTCTTCAAAGTGCTGAGAGGTAAAAGCCTGTTCTTTGGAAGCATATTGAACTAGGCTTCCGTTCACCACGTCTTCCAAAGGCCCTGCTTTTACCCCGTTCAGCGCATCGGGTCTTCCAAAAAAACGATTGAGAAATTGCTTCTTGAGCGTTAGCCATTCATCAATCGGATAGTGTTGATGAATGCTTGATCGCTCCTTGGTAATCACATGGATAATAACATCTCCTGGTCTATTTCCTGTGGAATAATAAATCAAAGCTTCTTCAGGTCTCAAGAGGGCTTGTGCTTCTTGAAGTTTAAGCGGTTTGGCGGCTGGATTTAAGCGTTCTCTCAAAAAACGGCTCCTATTTTGTTCCTGGGCCTGAAACAATCCTTCTGAATCTTTTAACCGCTCATAACTCAAGATCAACCCACCATAAGCCGAACTTTGGGCGTCCATCATCGTCAATTGTTGTGTGGGAGAAAGTTTTCCTCGATAACTTTCTGTAATGGCAATGGACCTTTTAAACAAATCAACCGACTCCAAATATTGACTTTCATAATTTGCCAAAAAGCCAGCATTATTGTACAATAATTGAGCATCAGAAATCTGACCTGCCCGTAACCTCTTTTCTGCTAATGCAAGTAAGAGCTGTTTAGCTTCTTTAGGTTTCTTTTCCCTATATAAAAATGATGCATAATTCCCTCCAATAATATCTTCCAAGTTAGGATCCCCCTTAGCTAATGAATTCGCTTTTTGAAATAATTGGTTCATCAATCTATAATCATCTTGATTGGTGGTCATCAATAGATCAGATACCAAATAATTATAGGATTTGACCTGAAATTCACGATTATTCATCAGTTCTGCTACTGTCAATAGCTCCATTGCTTCCTTGGACTTTTCCCTAGGCCTCTCTAGAAGATTAAGGGCCATTATTTTTCTATCCTGCAAATACAAAGAGTACGTATTGGGAAAAACTATGGGTATTTGATCATGTGCCCTTAAACCTAGTTCAGCATTTACTAAGGATTCGCCATAATTAAACTCACTTAAATCATAAACAGACATGTAATAATAACCAGAAGCTTTAAAATGCTGTAAATGTATATCTTGAGAAGCACTATTAATGAATGAGGTCATTAGAGGAATACCATTTTTGTAATCTCCAGCCTCTAACACTCCTTGAGCTTCGAAAAACTGTACTGAATTTTCAAAATATGGAATTGGAACAGGCCATGCTTTCATTCGCTGAATTAACCCATGTTTTCTGTTGCATGGTTTTCCTTGGGTCCAAAGATTAAAACATTCACCCATATCCTGAAAAAAGAACCCATTATTGCTATAAATAGGGGCAATCCTCCGACTTTCAGAAACCAACTCGCTTAAAGGTAATGTCAAATACTTATTCAACAGGGCCAGATCTTCTTCAAGTAATTTTGGAGCATCTGGATTCCCATTAACCTGATAGGCAAAATGCATGTAACTTTTCGCATCATCAAGTTTGCCATGAACTGCAAAATTGCAAGCTCCTACTGCTAATGCATGATAATCCAAGGGAGCCAAGTTGACCCCGTTCAACCAATAGTTCATGGCTTTTTCCTTGTCTTTCAACATCAATTGGGAATAAGACATCAAAACATAACCCCAATGGGTGTCAGGAAAAGCTTGAATCATTTCTTCACAAGCAGCTGCCATCGCTGTCGGGTTTTTCTGCTCAAATGCTTTGGAATACTTGTTCAAATAGGTATTTAAGTCAGCTTGGGCAAAAGCGGTACGACCGACTAGCATGAAGAGAAATAGAAGAATAGATATACTCAGAATTATCTTTTTCATATTGGTATCTAATTAATTCCCACACCCCATAGCATAATTTCTTACTATAGGAGCCTTACCAACTGCTTCTATTTTAGCATAGATATTATGAAAATTAAGACTACTTTTTATTTCAAAATTAGTTACCTGAATAACGCCTGTAGAGGAACGAATAGTCTTACCCAAATCCCGCCAATCAAGCAAATTTCCTGACTCATCATAATGAAGAACAGCAAAACTGGATGTTTGTACTCCACCTTTATCGGTAAAGCCCATTACCAATAAGAATTCCTCTCCATTCAAGCAAACTCCAAGACTTCCAATGGCAAACTCTGTTTCTCCTAGCATGGGGTGTTCTCCCGATTGTACAAACCTTAGATTGGTAATATCCCGAGCTTGAGCTTGATTATAATCAAACTTAAAGTTGGAAGGTAATTTATTGAAATTGAGTTTGTATTCCTTAAAATCAACCAACTTGTTTTTATTTATTTCACTTCTAAATTCCTGAAAATCTGACAAACTCTGTGAAAAATTAATTTTAACTAATTCCTGACTACCTTTTTTGTTGTAAACCCAAAAACCAAAAGCATAGTAGGTCTTATTCCTATCAACCAAATTATCAAAATATACCAACTCTACAACCTTTGACTCATTTGCTCTTACCAAGAATTGTGGAACAATCTTAGGCAAACTGAAGGCCTTTGGTTGAAATACATTGGCACCCTCACTCTTTTTATAGAACTCCTTTTCTCCCGTCAGATAGTTGACAAAACCCAACTCAAACCTGTTAGCACCATATGCTCCAATCCAACCATCTGGCATTGTTTCAAATTCCAGTTTGGTTCCTTTGATTGGAAGATTTGACACTTTGCTATTAGAAACGTCATAAACCTGATACTTTTCTGTATCCCTAAAAACAATAGCCTTTTTATCTAGCGTAACAGCCACCTGTGATAAGAATTTTTTTGGTGAATAAATTTTTGTTGGAATAGGATTTACTTGCTTTTGAATGCCAATAATACTTGGTTTTTTAATGCTTTCCCGATATTGAACTACCAAATCATTTCCATTGACATAACCATGGTACCTTTGGATTTTAACAGAGCTTTGTGGAAAAGCAGAATACGCATCCATAAACATTAGGAACCGGTAATACTTATCATTATCCAAAAAAATCAATTCATTTAATGAAGCGTCTGCATCAATTAATTTAGCAGTACTTGTAGGCCATCGTTCTTCTGAATCAATGTAGGTTGAGTACATTTTAATTAGCTCCCCTGTCTCCAAGTTCCAAGTTGAAATCCTATCAAAGGTAAAGACTACTGCTTTTGTTAAGTCCTGACTGATCCTTACTTGTGGCTTTTCACTTGAAAGCTTCCATAAATGAGGTTTTTGAGCAAATGTAGCACTGCTGAAGCAACAGATTATTAAAGCAAGAATAAATTGAATATTTTTCATAAGTCGTCAAATTAATCGTTACAGCCTCCGGCATAATTCTTCTGCTGTACCCCTTTACCCATTTCCCATCTCGCGACAGCAGAATAGCCCCTATTCATGGGCTCAATAGTGAATCGGGTGATTTGATCAAAGCCTCCACCTTGTTTAATCGTTTTTCCCAAATCCTTGGAATCTATCAACAGTCCATATTTGTCATACTGTCGGATATAAAAATGAGAGGTTTGAGAACTAGCCCCTTGAGTAAAACTCATGGTAAGGACAATTACACCACCATCATAACAATCCATAATCTTCCCAATCGCAAATTCCTTAGACCCTACTGATGGATGACTTCCGAATTTCACAAATGGTATCGTTTGGATTTCTCTTGCACTCGCTGAATTATAATCAAATGAATATGGGAGAGGTAATTGATTAAAATTGATTTTAAATTCCTTAAAAGCAACTTGTTCATTTTGCTTGACTCTTTCCAGAACAGCTAAAAAATCATCTTGGGAACTTGAAATATCTACCTCTCTAATTATCTTCCCTGTTACTTGTTCTACTTTACGAATTCCATATTTATAATATGTTTGTTTTCCGTCTTCATAGTTTCCTGAATTGTAAAATTGATAGTAGTATTTGTCGTCCGAGCGAACAATAGTCCTAATAAATTCTGTTTTTGGTTGTGGAACAGACTTAGGATAATAGAGCTTTTTCGCTTCTTCTCCTTTGTATGCTTCTTTTTTCCCTGTAACCAAATTCACAAATTGAACAGTTTCTCTTGTATCTCTTCCTCCAGAATAGGCCTCCATCCAATCATCTGGCATATTATGGATATAACTGTACGTATTTTTTACACCCAATTTTTTCTTCTTGTAGGTACTCCCATCAACAAATAAAAACTCACCCTTATCCTTGATAATAACTACTTTATGAAAAACAGGCACTTGGATAAACCCAAAATACTTTTCATGTACAATTTTATCTTTACTTGTATTTTGATCATAAATTGAAACATTGTAATCCCCTGTTGTGGTATAGACCATCTTATTACCATCCACATACCCGTGAAAAATACGCAGCCCATGATTGAATTTTGGGAAATTAATATATTGACCTTGTAATAATGAAAACCGATGAATGGACCCATCCCCATCAGAAAAAACCAACTCCAATAAATAATCATCTACATCAATCAATTTAGAATTCCTATGTGGGTACCTCTTAAAATCACTCATATACGTATCAAAAGATGCCAAGAGCTTACCTGTTTCCATGTCCCATTTGGTAATTCTATCATGAGAAAAAACGACAAATTGACTTTTATCAGGATTAAACCTAACGCCTATGTTTTGATAATGGGTATTCCATGCGTGAGTTACAGCTGCGTTCAACAAGGAGGAGTTGAATAGACAGAGCATGAGGTAAATTACAAAAACTCTTTTCATGATTGTTAGGGCTTTTTTCATTTCTAAAATATTATCGAATTATAGAACCTATCAACGTTACCCTCAGAACTTTCTGAGTCACTGATGTAAGTTACATTGAATAATTTATTCCCATCAATCAATACACGGCGATGTAAATACCCACCCATGTTTGAACTGTAAATTACCGCCGATAACCATGATTTACCACCATGTTCCCAAGTTTTACCTGTACCGACTACCCGATCACCCTCCTGCAAGGCACCCACAATAACATCTGCTTCTATACCTTCCCGTACAGGTTCTTGATAAACTGTAAGACTAAAAAGCACCAGATCCACTTCATTATGAACAATCTGCAGATTTGTATTCGAGCCTGTTGGCTTGACTGTATCACGTACTGCTCCAGGAAACTCTGCTTTAATCCCGAATTCTTTGCTCTCATAAGTGACCCAATTTTGAGAGAATGAGGGTGTTAGGAAAACAATTAATAGTAGGAGTGTTAGGGATAAATTTTTCATGGCTTTTTATTCAAAGTTGATAAGTTTGCCATCTTTATTCAATCCCCTTGCTATGGCATATTCTTATCCGTACTAGTGGGTATAAAATATGATTCACAAGGAAAAAAATAGTAAGTAAAAAGGTTTTTAGTCTTGAATTTGTAGAAGAAAACAAACAAAGCCAATTAGGCTCATTTTGAAACTTGAAAAGGTAAGCTTTTGCCTTAATTTATAAAGTAAAAAAAATCATTTATTGAAAACAACTAACCTCCATAATTCAATTTAAAGAATTCAAAAAAACGCTTGTAAGGGATATACCTTATATTAATTAACAATGTGTTAAATCACCGCAAATTAGTCAACATACAGAGGTCCTGTTAAAATCGCCAAAGCAGTCAGTATCCCTTCTTTAAAATTTCCCAATCGTAGGTTTTCATTTGGTCCATGCTGATTGTTATCAGCATTTACAGTCACTACTGTAACTGCTGGAATATTATTCAATGCATCCACAAATGGCGCTATGGGGAGTGAACCCCCACTGATACGTTTGCGAATAGGTTCTTTGCCAAAAGCTTTCACCATAGCTTGGTTTAACCAAATACCTGGCTCAGAATCAAAAGGAGTTCGGAAGGCTTTATACGAAATGCTTCCCTCCCATTTGATAAGCTTTGGATAAGTGATCCGTTCTTCTTCTGTGGGGTCTTTATCTAATATGTGGTATCCCTGGTCTTGGATGTGTTGACGAATAAGCGCAAATAGACGCTCAGGATCGGATTCGGGAACCAATCGTACATCAATCTCTGCTATTGCCTCTGCCGGGACAATTGTTCTTGCTTCCATACCTACAGAGCCTGAAGAAAACCCACGGATATTTAAACTTGGGTATTGGATGGATTCTTGATAGGTCTCTCCTACTTTATCGAATTCGGCAATCCCGATTTTTCGCATAATCTCTTCATCAATATCAGGTACTTGCCGTAAAATTTCCTTTTCAGCATCCGTCAAAATAATCCCATCGTAAAAACCTGGTATAATCACCCTTCCTTGTTCATCTTTCATGCTGCTTAGCAATTGGGCTAATCTAAAAGCTGGATTCGGCGCATAATTACCATAATGACCACTGTGCTGATCTGCCCGTGGCCCATACATGGTCAAGGTAATTTCCGATATTCCCCTAGCTCCAAAACTCAGGGTTGGTTCATTACTCACATGACGAGGGCCATCCATAATCAACATCATATCAGCCTGCAATTTCGCTGCATTTTTCACCACCGCTGATGCCAAATTCGGAGAACCAATCTCCTCTTCAAAATCTAAGACAACTTTGATGGAATAATCAGGACTAAAACCTACTTCTGAAATAGCATCCCAAGCAGTCAAAAACATCGCTAGAGGCCCTTTATCGTCGGATGCGGAGCGGGCAAAGACTCTCCATTCCGGATCATAATCATTCTCTAAGGTACTCATGGGTATCGTCTCCCAACTACCATTCACATTCCTTTTTTTCAACGTAGGTGTAAATGGTGATGGCTGATCCCACTGCTCAGGAAATACCGCTTGTCCATCCATATGGAAATAAAACAACACTGTCTTGCTAGCTGTGGAATGGATCTTGGAAGCAAGTAATAATGGAAAACCATCTGTACCTAATCGTTCCACCTCCCATTGACGGGCTTGAAAATTTCGCTCACACCATTCCAAATTGGGCCACAATTGCTCAGGGTAATGAGAATCATTGGGAATGGACAGCAATTCATTCAAAATTCCAATACCACGAAGAAAATGTTTATTGGTAAGTTGATGAATATCTGGAGCGGATGTTTGTTGTGCCAAACCATTCCAAGATAAAAGAATGGATAAAGCGATCAGTAGGAAAGGTGTCTTCATCAATAAAGGTTTTAATGATGAAGTTAAGCAAGCATGCTGCAATAGCAAGTCAAAAAATTATTAAAGGCGAAGGAAATAGATAGTTGGTGTGAACACCTATTCAATTGCAGTATTCACACCAACTTTTCATTAGTTCATAAAAGCAAAAGAAACCAACACTGAATCTGTAATTTTCTTGGCCTCTGTCTGCAATACGGGTTCTTCGTAAGCAGCAGTTGCATCCATGGCCATGCCTCTTAAGCGAATGACTGGAGAAAAAGCTTTATCCTGAGTGGAATATTGCACTTTGAACACCTTGATCTCTTCGATCCCCATGGTCTTAGCGATGATTTCTGCCTTGGCCCGCGCATCTTTCAAGGCCATTTGCAGTAATTGCTCCTGCAAAGCTTTCATGGCTTTTTCAGAAACCTGAAACTGTAAATTAAATCCGGACTCTACCGAAGTATGCAAGGCTTCAATTACTTTGGCAAGGTCTTTTTGCGTATCAGAAACGCGCACACGAGCCATTTGAGATGCGATAAACCCAATATCCTGATAAGTGCCATCTTTGTAAATTCTATCCAAATTGACAGTGTAATTTTCGACAAACAGTTCGTGTGTCTGTACACCCGTCTTTTTCAAGGCCTGCTCCAGCGTACGCATGCGCTTGTTCAATTCATTGGTAGCTTCGGCGGAAGTCTTCCCTTTTTGGGACATATTCAGATAAATCAATACTTCATCCGGTTGAATACTGATTTCACTTTTCCCTTCAACCTCAATTAAAGGAATCTGCTGTGCCATTGCTCCCAATAATAGGAACATCCCAGCGATGGTCAAAAGAAGCTTTCTCATAGTCTTGTTGGTTTAACTGATAGACCAAATTCAAAAAGTGGTCCATGCAGCAAATTACCAAGAATATTTAACATGTCTTAAGAAATCAGCTCTTTCCTCCCAAGTCCAACACATCCCGTATCTGATTGATTTCCTGCATCTCCCGATACAATCCATCAAAATCCTCTGATTCAATTTTTTGTTTGAATCCTTGCAAGCAGTCAATGTATTTCCCTAAGGCTTCCAATACATTTCCTTTATTTTCTAAAACGATGGGAGCCCACATAGCGGGAGAACTTTTTGCCAACCGTACGGTAGAAGCAAAACCTGATCCTGCCATATCAAAGATGTTACGATCATCTTCCATTTTGTCTAACACCGTTTTCCCCAACATAAAGGAGGAAATATGGGATAGATGAGAAACAAATGCCAATTGTCTATCATGCTCCTCAGGGTCCATAAAGCGGATTTTCATATTCAAAGCCTCCAAGGCATCATACGCTTTCGCCTTCAGGTGGATATCTGTCTTTTCCATTTCACAAATGATAAAGACTTTTCTGTCCAATAAACTATCAAAAGCAGCTTTAGGACCACTGTACTCTGTACCTGCTATGGGGTGTCCTGCTAAAAACTGCGCACGCTTGGGATGATTTGCCACGGCTTTGCACAATGCTTCTTTGGTAGACCCAAAATCCACCACCAGTGTCTCTGGACCAACTTCATCCAAAGTTTGGATTAAAATCTTCGCCAAGGTATTTGCTGGAGTTGCCAAAATGACTAAATCAGTATCTGCATCTGCCTTTTCTTGAACTTTATCAATGATTCCTAAGGTGAGGGCATCTTTTTGATTTTGAGTATCAATATCAAATCCAGTGATGGAAATTTCTGGTTTGGACTTACGTAATCCTAAGGCAAAAGAGCCTCCTAATAATCCCAAACCTATAATGTGTACTTTTTTCATGCTTGTAATGGTTATCTATAATCGATTGATTGCTTCTTGAATTTTTTCTTCCGTCACACATAAGGAAAAGCGCACATAGCCTTCCCCTTCTGACCCAAAGACTGTTCCTGGGGTGGTGAAAATATTTTTCTCATACAAAAGCTGATCACAAGCTTTTGTTGCTGCAACTCCCTGTGGTAATTGAGCCCAAACAAAAAGCCCAGCTGTATCTCTGCTATATCCCCAGCCCAATTTGTCGAGCAACTGAAAAATGAGCTTTTTGCGAGCTCCGTATTGAGCATTTAATTCTTGATACCAGTCTTTTCCCAACCCAAGCGCTTGCACAGCACCTTCTTGGACCCCTTTTAACATTCCTGAATCCATATTGGATTTGACAGTAGCGATTGCCTGAATCCATTCATGCTTTCCTACCAGCATACCCACTCTCCAACCGGCCATATTACTTGACTTGCTCAAAGAGTTGAGCTCAAGCGCTACTTTTTTAGCTCCTTCTAGCTGAAATATGCTTTTGGGCTGCTCTTCCAAGACATGGCTATAGGGGTTGTCATGAATCAAGACTATTTGATGCTTTTGGCAAAAGGCAAGTAAAGTTTCAAACAACTGCAAATCAGCTTTGGCACCCGTTGGCATATGCGGATAGTTGGCAAACATAATTTTGACCTTACTCAAATCAAGCGCTTCGAGTGCATCAAAATCCGGCCAGTACTTATGACTTACTTTCAAAGCATAAGGTACAGGTTCCGCCTGAAGCAGCCTTGCCACCGAACTATAAGTTGGATATCCAGGATTAGGGATTAGCACCTGATCTCCAGGGTTCAAAAAAGCCAAACTTGCATGCATGATCCCTTCTTTGGAGCCCATTAAGGGCAGGACTTCGCTCGTGTGGTCTACTGTAACTCCATATTGACTTTGGTAAAAATCAGCCATTGCTAGTCTCAAAGCCGGAATACCCTGATAGGCCTGATAGCCATGATTTGCAGGATTCTCAACACTTTGCGTGATTGCTTGAATCACACTTGCATCAGGCATACCATCGGGACTACCAATCCCCATGTGAATGATTGGCTTTCCAGCGGCAATCAAGCCTTGTACTTCTTTCAGTTTTTTGGAAAAATAGTACTCTTCCGTATGTTTCAATCGCTCTGCAAACCCTTTCATACCCGTTGATTTGAATACAGTCCAACCAATAAAAAAGCCTCCATTTCAGACTGAACTTGTGCTATTGCCTGTTCAAAATCCTCCTGTCTTTCAAAAACAGTATCAATAAAAAAGGAATAATTCCAAGGCTGATCAATGACCGGGACGGATTGTATTTTACTCAAATCCAAGCCTGCTTCAGCAAATCGACTGAGCAAACGAGCCAAACTTCCTTTTTGATTGGAAATGGTGATTTTCATAGAGGCTTTGGTAACCGCTGAGTTCCAAGTCGGGGCTTTTTTCTCCAATATAATAAAGCGGGTAAAGTTATTTTTAACTGTTTGGATATCCGCTGCCAGAATATCCAAACCGTAAATCTCAGCAGCCACCTTACTCGCAATTGCTCCTACTCCTGTAAGCCCTTCGTGGGCTATCCTTCTAGCTACCGTTGCAGTATCAATATCATCTATCAATTGGATTTGTGGATATTGCTGAAAAAACTGCTTGCACTGCAACAAAGCCATAGGATGCGAGCGAACCTCTACCAACTCTTTTATTCCCTGACCTGGCAACACGAGTAACTGATGTGCAATAGGCAAATAATACTCCTGTTGGATATATAACCCATACCGATCCAATAATTCATAATTGGGCAAGATGGCCCCTGCAATGGAGTTTTCAATTGCCATCACACTAAAATCGACCTCGCCTTTGGCAAGTGATTTTGCTACCTCTTCAAAGGTTTTGAACTCCTGTATCAGCACCTCAGCCCCAAAAACCTGCATGGCAACTTGATGATGAAAAGATCCCTGAATACCTTGAATCGCTACTTTCATTTCATTCAGAAAATAGAGTTGATGAGGGATACATGCTTCCAAAAACTTGGATAGGATTTATTGACCACCTCAGGATCTTCTATGCTTACGCGCGTTTTGGTCATCAAGGGCATAAAAGCCATTGCCATGCGGTGATCATCATAGGTAGCAATACTCACTTCGATTGGCATCTCTACCGATGGAATTACTGTGAAAGCACCTTCGAACTCCTCCACTAAGGAAGCATTGAATTTGGCAAGCTCTTGTTGCAGAGCAAAAATCCGATCAGTCTCTTTGATGCGAAGACTTTCCAACCCTGTAAATACAGATTTTTGTCCAATAATCGCGCAAGTTACTGCAACCGTCTGAGCCAAATCCGGGCAATGGGTAAAATCAAATGCAGGCAGTCCTTTGACTGCTTGTTTGGTCAATTTGACCCCATCAGCTACAAATTCACTTTTGACACCCAAGGCATCCATAATCCCTACGATGGCAGCGTCTCCTTGCAAACTTTTTTCTTTCAGCCCTTTCAGGAATAACTCTCCTTTATCTGCACAGGCCAATAAACTAAACCAATAACTAGCTCCAGACCAATCCGACTCGACAGCGAAAGTTGTCGGAGAATATGTTTGAGGAGTTACTTTAATTACATTATCTACCCAAGTGTAGGTAATTCCAAATTGCTCCATCAATTGTAAGGTCATCTCGATATACGTACGAGATCCAACTTTTCCCTCCAAGGTCAACTCTAAACCTTGTGGAAGCGTGGGAGCTATCATCAGCAGGGCAGAGATATACTGACTGCTGACATCTCCACGGATAGAAACCTTTCGGGAAACTTGTGTCTGCATTCCATGAACAGCTAGAGGAGGGAACCCTTCTTCATTCATGTAGTGAATTTCCGCGCCTATTGTCCGCAAAGCATCCACCAATATTCCGATAGGGCGTTGACACATACGTGCCGTTCCGGTCATGACCTTGTATTGATTGGTAGCTGCTGCGTAAGCAGTCAAAAAACGCATTGTCGTACCTGCATCCAATACATCCCACACGGGAGGGTTTTCTTTCAACAGTCTGATCATCGTCTGGGTGTCCCTTGCTTCTGCAAGATTACTCAATTGATTATCACCCTCCGTTAAGGCATCTATAATCAAGGCCCGATTACTTTCACTTTTGGAAGAGGGTAAAGGGATTTCTGTATAAGCAAACTCTTCTAACTGTGGCAACAGAACGGATGAATGGGTACTTTGCTTTGAATTCATAGGAGGTTTATACTAAACTTCTGTAACTGGTGATAGCTTCTTTAATTTCTTCGCTGCTGACAGCAATGTCATAATCGCATGCACCTATCTTTCTCAAGAGAGAAAAACGAACACTACTGCCAACATTTTTCTTATCCTGCTTGCATAGAGCAACAATTTCGTCTATTTCTTGCTCCTCAACTAAAATCAATCCGAATATAGTTTTCAGTCGATCGATGATGGCTTGCAGTTCTTCCAACGACAACCCGGCTTTTTGATGTGATAAGAAGGCTTCTGCAATCATCCCCGCCGCTATCGCTTCCCCGTGTAATAAATGCTTAGGGCCATCCAAATAAAAAGACTCGAAAGCATGTCCAATAGTATGCCCATAATTAAGAATTTTGCGGAGACCAGATTCTTTCGGGTCTTTTTCAACCACATCCCGTTTGATCGAGACCGATTTCTCTATAATCGTTCTCCACTCTTGGCTTTCCCAGTCAGCTATTTTCAAGGATTGGAAATAATTGCTATTGGCGATCAATCCATGTTTCAGTACTTCTGCATATCCTGATCGGAGTTCTTCTGGAGCAAGTGTTTTCAAAAAAACATCTGAAACCACTACTGTTTCAGGCTCGGTAAATACACCAATATGGTTTTTATAGCCCTGAAAATCTATTCCCAACTTCCCTCCTACACTAGCATCCACTTGGGACAACAAGGTAGTAGGTACATTGATGAAGCGGATTCCTCTCTTGTAAGTAGCGGCACAAAATCCCCCCATATCTCCAACAACACCCCCACCAAGATTGATAATCAAAGATTTTCTATCAAAACCCTCATTTGTCATCCACTCCCATATCTTGGTACAGGTTTCGAGGTTTTTATGGGTTTCTCCTGCTTGGAAACTGATAAGCGCATGTGTAGGCAAGGACTCCTTGACGAGAGGATAACAATGAAGCACGGTATTGCTATCAGTAATTACCCCAAGACTTGAATAGCCAAACGATTGAATCAAGTACTGTAAATCAGCCGCAGGGTTTTGAGAAAAATGAACGGATTTCAAGATTTATGAATTAGTTGGAACAAGAAAGAACCCTCAGGATCAGCTCAACACATACAATTGCTCGATTGACTGACCCTGAAGATTGATAAGATTACTCTTTTTGTTGGACGAATTTACGCTTTTTTTACGGGTTCGGCCTCTCTGATTTGCTTTTCTTGTCTTTTGACAGACTCTTCGTGAATACAGTAAAGCAATTCTTTCATAAACTTTTCACTGAGGTTTTTGGCTACTCCCTTTTTGGTACGTGACTCCATGACATATTTCCATCGATCAGACTGGAATACAGTCAGATGTCGCTCTCTTTTGTAAGCCCCGATCTGATCTATCATAGAGAATCGCTCTTGCAAGATATCCAACAATTGATCATCCAAGTGATCAACTGCATTTCTCAAATCATTTAAATGTTCGTCTGGATTGATTTCTACCGTATTATCAATGAAATCTATTTGCGATAAGATTTCCTTTAATCGGGCTGGAGTCACCTGCTGTTTGGCATCAGACCAGGCATTGTCCGGGTCATGATGCGTTTCGATCATCAAACCATCCAAACCAAAATTGATTGCCCGCTGAGCTGTTTCCAAAATACCTTCTCTGTTGCCCACAATATGGGATGGATCATTGATTACTTGCATTCCTGGCCACTCCCGCTTCAAGTGTATAGGCATAGACCAATTTGGTTTGTTACGGAAGCGCTTGTCGTAAGAATCGGAAAAACCTCTATGAATACCTGCCAACTTGTTGATACCTACTTTATGGAAGCGCTCCAAGGCCCCTAACCACAACTGTAAATCAGGATTCATGGGGTTTTTGACCATTACAGGGATATCCACACCACGTAAGGCATCTGCGATCTCCTGTACTGCAAAAGGATTGACGGTAGTTCTTGCGCCTACCCACAAGACATCCACCTTATGCTTCAAAGCCATTTCTACGTGTGCGGCATTTCCAACCTCTGTGGTAATTGGAATATTCAAAATATTGCGTACAATTTCCATCCAGGTCAATCCCTCTTCTCCAATACCTTCAAACAATCCCGGTCTCGTACGAGGTTTCCAAATACCTGCACGGAAGATGTCCGGGACAGTATTTTGATTTTTCATTTCCAAACAAACTTTTTCAATTTGTTCAGGTGTCTCGGCACTGCAAGGCCCTGCGATGATGGTATGGCCGCTTAAGCCTAATCCCCAGTCTTTGATTTGTAAGTGGTCACTCATGATGAATTGGTGTTTAATGCAAAAAGCCCGACTCTTTCGAATCGGGCTTTTTTTGTGGTTATATTTCTTTTTAGTTTTTTACCAAGCAATAAGCAGCTCCGATTCGACTTTCCAGACGAAAATAAAAGTAAAAGAAAGTAAAATATGTAAGTGCTGCGATTAACATGTTTCAAATGTAGGCGACTGATTTTTAAAAACAAATTTATTTTCGAATATTTTTTTTAAAATTATTACAAGAAAAGTCGCCCAACGATACAAAACCAATAATTAAAATCCCATCCCCTTGAAATACGGAAGAATATTTGGGATTTGAGAAATGGTCTAACTTTTAGCGGTAAATTTTAAAAGAAAATTTGCCCCACCGAATCAATCAAAATAATTAAAACCATTAAACACGATCAATGGACCAAAATCAAAATTTTATTTCGTTTTAACAAAATTCAACATAGCTATAAGTATGCAATACAATCCTCCCACAATAGCTTAAGTCAATCCATAAATTAAATACATTTTATCCATAAAAAACTTTCATAGTTTAATCGGGTATAAAAATTATTCAATTTTAAACCTAAAACCACTGATACCGTATCACCAAACAACAAACCAACTTAAATAACCAAGATTATGAAAGCATTACTCACCACAGCCATTTGCGCAATCTTGAGCACCGGAATGGTGCATGCGTCAGAAGACGAGTTGCGTGCATTAACCAATGTGAGTGCCAAAGATCAGCGTGTGAAAGTAGCCCTTAGAGAAGGAGCTGGAAAAGTAAGAATTAGTATTCTCGATGAAAACGGTCGTTATTTATATCAAAAGCGTGTGAAAGCAGATAAAGATCTGAAGCAACCATTCAATCTTTCACAGTTACCAGAGGGTGAATATCAGGTAAAAATCAGAAGAGCAGATAATCCGGAGGAGAAGTTGATCCATACCATAGTCAATAAGGCTCCCCTGCCTGCTCCAAATCCATTAGTTGCTTTTGGTAGAATATTGGACGATAACTCAGTCAGATTGAAAGTAATTGGTCTTGAAGAGCCAGGGGTGTCAATCCGAATCACAGATGCATTTGGAAGGAATGTACACAGTGAATTTGTAGATCATCCAGAGGGATTCAGTAGAATTTACCATTTAAGAAATGTAGATCCATCAGGTTTAGCGATATCATTGAGAGATACTGCAGGTAGAAGTAAAACGATTCTATTGTAATAAGTGAAAGAGGCTCAAATGAGCCTCTTTTTTATTACCCTTACCGATATTCAAATTCCATTTGTCGATTTAGTGGTTTATCAGTTTATTAGCAGTCAGAAAACTAAACCCAAAAGACTTTATGGATATCGCATTTAACCAAAATGAAGATCAAATCAAGCAATTACTTTTTAAGCTACAGCATAAGACAGAAGTGGTCAAACTCGGTGGTGGCAAATCCCGGATAGCCAAAGAGCACGAAAAAGGAAAACTAACAGCACGAGAAAGAATCACCTACTTATTGGATGAAGGAACTGAACATTTAGAGGTTGGGGCTTTCGCAGCAGACGGCATGTATGAAGAGGAAGGCGGTTGCCCCTCAGCCGGTGTAGTATCTGTGATTGGTTATGTACAAGGGAGAATGTGTATGGTCGTAGCTAATGATGCTACTGTGAAGGCAGGTGCATGGTTTCCTATGACTGCCAAAAAGAACCTACGAGCTCAGGAAATCGCCATGGAAAACAGGCTGCCTATCATTTATTTGGTAGATAGTGCAGGTGTATTTTTACCTATGCAAAATGAAATTTTTCCTGATAAAGAGCATTTTGGACGACAATTTAGAAATAATGCTAAAATGTCTGCCATGGGGATCATTCAGGTAGCTGCAATTATGGGAAGTTGTGTGGCAGGTGGTGCGTATCTACCGATCATGTCCGATGAAGCCATGATTGTGGATAAAACAGGGTCTATTTTCCTTGCCGGTTCATACTTGGTGCGGGCAGCAATCGGTGAGGTGGTTGACAATGAAACCTTAGGTGGAGCGACTACCCACTGTGAAATATCTGGTGTAACGGATAACAAATATGATAGTGACCAAGAGTGTTTGGATGCTATCAAAAACATTTTCAATAAGATTGGTCATTTCGAGAAAGCTGGATTTGACCGCATTGAAGCTCAAAAACCAGCTTTAGACGAAAAAGAGCTATATGGTGTTTTCCCAGCAGACAGAGTAAAACCATACGATATGCTTGATGTATTGAAGCGAATCGTTGACAATTCGGAACTGGAGGAATACAAAAAAGATTACGGCAAAACATTGATCTGTGCCACCGCAAGAATTGACGGTTGGGCAGTTGGAATCATCGCCAATCAGCGGAAGATTGTGAAAAACAAAAAAGGCGAGATGCAGATGGGTGGCGTGATTTATTCAGATTCTGCTGACAAAGCGGCCCGCTTCATCATGAACTGCAATCAACGCCGCATTCCTTTGGTTTTTGTGCAGGATGTTTCAGGATTTATGGTCGGCAGTAAGGCAGAGCATGGAGGCATCATTAAAGATGGAGCTAAAATGGTGAATGCCATGGCCAACTCTGTAGTTCCTAAGTTTACCATCATCGTAGGAAACTCCTATGGAGCAGGAAACTATG
The DNA here is from genome assembly GCF_014652135.1 of Mongoliitalea lutea. GTDB lineage: Bacteria > Bacteroidota > Bacteroidia > Cytophagales > Cyclobacteriaceae > Mongoliitalea > Mongoliitalea lutea. Next base: position 19,248 of record NZ_BMYF01000026.1, on the reverse strand, counting down.
CCATGTGCGGAAAGGCGTATGACCCACGATTGATTTACAGTTGGCCTACAGCTCAGATGGCTGTCATGAGCGGAGCATCTGCTGCCAAAACACTGCTTCAAATTAAAGTGGCATCCTTGAAAAAATCAGGTCAGGAAATCACTCCAGAAGCCGAACAGCAATTACTTCAGGAAATTACCGCCAAATACAATGAGGAGCTGAGTCCTTATTATGCAGCATCTAGGCTTTGGGTGGATGGCGTGATTGATCCTTTGGAGACCCGAAAAGTCATCAGCATGGGAATTGAAGCAGCCAATCATGCCCCTATCACCGAACGATTCAATGTAGGCGTGATCCAAACTTAATTTTATGGCTTTTGGTTAAAAGTTTATAAGCGCTTTTGCGTATATTATCTGAGTAATCAAGAATTCATGGACAAACTTACCGATAGCGAACTGCATGCCCTTGTTTCATTATTGGATGATACGGATTGGGAAGTAAAATCCCATGTAAAAGATCGCCTCGTGTCCATTGGGCAGGAGGTGATCCCATTCTTGGAAAAGAAATGGGAAGATTGCTTCAATCCAGAACTGCAGCGAGAAATTGAGGAGTTAGTGCATACCTTACAGTTTTCTCAATTAAAGACCCGGCTACTGAATTGGAAAAACAGCCCTGATCAGGACCTGCTTACAGGACTTTGGCTGATCAATACCTATCAGTACCCCGATTTGGAGTTTAAAAAGCTTCAAACCGAAATGAATCAGATTTACTTCGAAGTATGGACTGCTTTCAAAAATGATTTGCAGCCCTACGAACAGGTAAAAATCATGAATTCCATCTTGTTCAACCATTTTAAGTTCTCAGCAAATACCAAAAACTTCCACTCCCCTGCTAACAGCATGCTTTCGGCTGTCTTGGAAACAAAGAAAGGCAACCCCATTTCGCTTTGCTGCATCTACCTATTGGTTGCCCAAAAACTGGGTATCCCCATCTATGGAGTGAACCTCCCCAACTTATTTATTCTTACCTACAAAACAGAAGAAGTCCGCTTTTACATCAATGCTTTTAACAAAGGGGTGGTTTTTACCAAAAAAGACATCACTAACTACTTGGAGCATTTGAATATAGCTCCGGAAGAGGCATTCTATGAACCATGTAGCAATATGGCTATTATCAAACGGTTTTTGAGAAACTTGTATTTGACGTTTGAAAAGTTTGGGGAAAGCGAAAAAATGCAGGAAATAAAGGAGCTTACCGAAATTCTGGAAGATTAAGCACTTAAAAGCCCACGTATCGAACGTTACAACCTACAGGCCTACTAGATGCAGGACTTGGATTTCTGCGGTTGGTAATAGATGTAAGTGCGTTTTCCAAATACTTCAAGTTTGCATTAGCTGCTACCTGAGGATTATTATCAATCGCTCCTCTGTAGGCTATGGACGCACCAGTTGGACTGAAGGTAATTACCACTACTTCAGGTAATTTAGTGATTTCAAAGGAACGGCTGACTTCCTGACTGACATCCATCAAAAATGGGAACTTCATTCCTTTGGACTCAACCCGCTGTTTGATTTTCTCTTCCGATTCCTCTTCATCAAAACCCACCAAAGGATTGATCAAGACAAATGAAATATTTTGGGCTGAGAAGGTATTGTGAAGTGCGATTAAGCGATCTTCATACAAGCGACTAAATGGACAATTCAATCCTGTAAAAACCAATACCAATGCAGTTTGCTTATTGAACTGCTCAAGAGTATACTCCTGACCATCCACAGCATTGATCAGTGTAAAATCATCCACTCGCTGGGCTTTGGCTGTTGTAAGCGCTAGCAGGAATAAGGTTACAATTACAAGGTATCGCTTCATTGTTTGGGTCTTTATTTTGGTATGAACAAATATACTACCAAACTGTATAAGTCAGTACAAACTCCCCTTCTTGGATCATTTTGACAGTATAATGATGGTCTGAAAATTCCGTGCCCACAATCCTGCCCTTGATGATTTCAGAGGTTACTTCAAATGGTTCCAAAACAATATTATCCTTCAGACTTACTCCTCTTTTTCCCTGACATTTGAAAATAGACTCTTTGGCTGACCAGGCAATGGTGTGCAAAAGTTCATCTTTACCCAAAAAGTCCATCTCCTGTTCACACAGGAATTTGGGCGCTAGACGAACAATTTTAGGCCGGATATAATCCAGATCAATTCCCACAGGCATATCTCGGTGAAAAATGGCCGCAGCAAGATTTTTGGTATGCGTTAGGGAAACATACCCATACCCATCCATTGGGTGAGATTTTCCAAATTCATCTTTAAAAAATCCAGGGTAAGGCATAGAAATACCATCTAATGCCTCTTTGACGGCCATTCTGGCACTTTTCCATTCCATTCTTTTGGAGTCTCGGGATATATTGGCCATTGAAAGCTTTTCTCTGAAACTCAAAAAATCCATTCCATTATCAGATATATCTTCAATATTCTTTACAGCATAGGCTGATAAAGGACTTATTTTTTCTATTTTTGTTTGCATAGGCCCTTGCGGGGTTGTTTACATATCGTTGCAATTTATGTTAAAAATTCAAGTTAATAAACTCCATAGCCTCACCGGTCACAATGATTGTATCTACGCACTGACGGAAGGACCCGATCCGCGATTCTTTTACACGGGTTCGGGGGATGGAATGGTCGTGGAATGGGATCTAGATAATCCTAGAGACGGAAAATTGATGGCAAAAGTAGGGCATTCTGTGTATGCTCTGGAGATTGATAAAGAACGTAACCTGTTGTTTATAGGCCATAATTTTGAAGGAATACATGTCATAGACCTGGAAAACAGCAAAGAATTATGGTCCCTCAAAATGACCGATCAATCCATATTTGATATCAAAGCTATTGGAAATGAACTCTATGTCGGAACAGGTGATGGGATTATTCATATTATTGATATAGAGCAGCGTGCTGTAAAAAAACATATAAAAATCAGCAAAAAAAGTGTTCGTATATTGGCTATCGATCCAAGCAGGAGACAACTAGCCGCGGGACTCAGTGATCATAGTATCAAAATCATCAATTTGGCTGACCATAGCCCCATATACAGCTTGGATGCGCATAATAATTCCGTATTTGGATTAGCGTATGCCCCGAATAAACCCATGCTGGTATCGGGTGGACGGGATGCTTACATGAATATTTGGGATACAGAAAAATATTATCTGCAAGAATCCATCGTTGCCCATATGTTCGCCATCAATTACATTTCCTTCCGAGAAGATGGGAAGTATTATGTAACCTGTAGCATGGACAAATCCATCAAAGTATGGGATGCCGAAACACATCGATTACTCAAAGTGATTGACAAAGCCCGCTATGCAGGACATGGCACATCGATCAACAAAGTACTCTGGAGTACTTACAACCAATCCATCGTCTCTATCAGCGATGACCGCACCATTTCAATCTGGCAAGTAGAACTTTAAAAACACCATGAAAATAACCTCAGCCGAAATCAAAGATAAAACCTTCGAAAAAATCTTCAGAGGATACGATAAAGATGAAGTAAGCAGCTTTTTAGCTATCGTAGCAAAGGATTACGAGAGTCTTTTGGAAGAAAAATCCAAGTTGGAAGGAGAACTCGCCAAAGCTCAAGCGGAAGCCAATAAACTCAAGCAGGTGGAAGAATCCCTTTTCCGAACCTTAAAAACTGCTGAAGACACTGGTGCCAGTATCATTGAAGAAGCAACGAGCGCTGCTGACGAAATCATGGGTGCTGCCAAAGAAAATTCTGAGGGTATGCTCATCGATGCACAACGCAAAGCACATACAATCGTAGAAGAAGCAGAAAAGAAAGCTAAGCAAATCTTGGAGGGAGTCAAGGCAGACGTGACTGGACTCATACGTAATTATGAGCATTTGATAAGCCAGCGTGAGTTAATTTTAAGAAACCTCCACAAACTCACGGATGATATCCAAGATAACATCACAGTTTCCAATGAGACTTTTAAAAAAGTAAATCTATCGGTTTACGAGGAAATGGTCCAAAACTTTGCTAAACCAAAAACGGCCATCATCCTACCTGATGAAACATTGGTCGAAAAAGAGGAAGTTGTTGTTTTTGTAAAAGAGGAAGTTTCACAAGAAGTAACTTTGGAAGTGAGTAGTGAGCTTTCGGAAGAGGAACTAAACCAGCCAGAAACTCTTACCGAAGAAACAGAAGAATTAACTGCTTCTGAAGATTCAATTACAGAAGAAATCGAAGAGGTCATTACAGAGGAACTGGAAGAGAATTTCGAGCCCGAAGAGAAAAAAGAGCCAATAGCGGAAGTTCCGTCTGAACCAGCGGAGGATAAAAAGAAAAAAGGGGGATCATTCTTTGATCAGTTTGACTAATGGGAATTGTACGCTTAGAGGGTGCTTCATTTTATGCTTACCACGGGGTATTTCCAGAAGAGAACAAACTTGGCAATCTCTTTTTGGTGGACATCACGGTAAACTATAAGTTTAAAAAAGCTATGACAGAGGATGACTTGGAAGGCACGGTAGATTACGGTAAACTCTATGAAATCACTGCCAAACGCATGCAAACACCTGTCAAACTTTTAGAGCATCTTGCACATCTGATCATTGAAGATGCTGTAGCAGTATATCCCCAAATACAAACAATAGCTATCACGATAAAAAAACAACAACCCGCTGTGGGAGGCTTGGTCAACTTTTCCTCCGTAACGGTACAGTATCCAGAAGACTATGCATAAATTTTCGATGATATTCTTGGCCTATATGGCTTCGATTTGGACTACGCAGGCACAGACTACACCTTTTACTGTGTTCAATAACAAGGGAGAACAAGTAAACTTCGAAGCGATTATTGAGGAGTCAAAATCTGCTCAATTGATATTTTTCGGCGAACTGCATAACAATACCATGGTCCATTGGCTTCAGTTACAACTGCTGAAAGCATTACAGCCAGAAAACGAAAAACTGATGCTTGCAGGGGAGTTTTTTGAGCGGGATGACCAATTGACTATTGATGAGTGGATGGCAGGATGGATGACCGACAAAACCTTTGAAACAGAATCCAAGCTATGGAATAACTATGCGACGGATTACAAACCCTTAATGCTTTTTGCCAAAACCAATACTATCCCATTTATTGCGTCTAACATACCAAGAAAATATGCTTCTTTAGTCAGCAGAGAAGGTTTAGAAGGACTGGAAAAACTCAGTGAAGATGCCAAACGATTTATTGCGCCACTTCCTGTCACAGTGGACAGGACATTGCCTGCTTATGCTGCCATGAAGGAGATGATGCATGGTAGTTCTATGAATTTGGACTTCATGATCGATGCCCAAGCTATCAAGGATGCGACAATGGCTTATTCCATGCAAGAGTATTTAGAAAAAGGGCATCAAGTTTTGCATATAAACGGCTCTTATCATAGCAATTTCTATGAAGGCATTGTTTGGTATGTTCGCCAACAATTTCCTAACCTTCCAATCCTTACCATCAATACGGTAGAACAGGCTGATTTATCCAGTATTGATGAGCGCACTAGGCAAAGTGCGGACTTTATTATCGTCACACCTACAGACATACCCAAAAGTTATTAAGCAAGTATGTATTCCAAAGCTGAGTTAGCGAACATACGGAAGGAATTTTGGACGACATTTGGGCTGTATATGAAACCTGTACCTTCTGCATTTGGACACAGCCGTATGAATTGGCAGAATTACAAAACAGGTGTCAAAGACATCTATTTTCGTATGAAGGCAGAACGGGAGTTTGTTTCCATAGGCATAGAAATCACCCATAAAGACGAAGAATTGCAGGCGCTATTTTTTCAGCAATTCGAACAGTTTCGAAAACTATTAGAAGCAGAAACCCAAGAAGTGTGGGATTGGGAATTGCATGCAAGCGATGATTTTGGGCAAACGTACTCCTACATCCAATGCTATCAAGCAAATTTAAACGTACTCAACAAAGACCATTGGCCAGCTATCATCTCCTTTCTCAAACCAAGAATCATGGCCTTGGACCGCTTTTGGGAAAATATCAAGCCGGGATTTGAGGAATGAAAGGGTGAAGGTAAGAAGGATGAGGGATGAAGGATGAAGGATCAATAGAATCTAGAAGCGAGAAGCGAGAGATTAGACTCAAGCAGAAGCGATTGACACAAGAATCAAGACAGGGGTGAAAGGAAATATGCTTGCGCGAAATAAAGTTGAAATATGCCTACGGCAAAATATTGATGGCTTGTAGATAAGAGAATTATGCTTTAAAAAAGTGTCAAGTATTTTCAGGAAGAGACAAGGAGGAAGGTTTTTTACTCACTTTTCAAAACTAATACCTCCTTTAATGCCGGGGCTTGAAAGCCACGGCAATTGATTGGCGGATTCTTTTTCAAAACATCTGAATTTCAAACAATAACAGTCAATTTATCACTGGGTTGAAACCCACGAACGAAAGATTAAACAATTCATTCTTAATTATTCATTCCTCATTCCCAATTCAACTATTCCCTGCCAATGCCGGGGCTTGAAAGCCACGGCAATTGATTGGCGGATTCCTTTTTAAAGCCTCTGAATTTGAGACAATAACATTCAATTCATTACTGGGTTAAAACCCACAAACGAAAGTTTCAACTAACTGTTTACTAATTACTAATCACTTAATCACTGTTCACTGCTAACTGCTCACTCTTCACTACTCACTATTCACTGCCAACTGCTTACTTCCCGAAGGCAGAGGCTAAACCAACTCTGAAATTGCGATTATATACTTCCAAATCCGGTCTGGATTCGAGACTGAAAGGCTGCGTCAGGGCATTTCTCCAGTCAAAAGTGAGCGTAAGCTTTTCTACTTGGAAGCCAAACTGCAAGTTTATTCCCCACTCCTGATCTGGAAACTCCCAAGCGGGCCCAACAAAATCAATACCGGCAAATTCTGGTAATCTTTGACTTAAATGATGGCGAAAATAAGCCCCAGCGCCTACGAAAGCCCTTCCAACACCATCTTCCGATGGGCCTGTTGTCAGACGGATTAAAGCTGGTATGGTTAAAGAATACCTTCTCAATCTATCCTCTTCAAAGTACGGAGTAGTGCTTCCATTGGAATCAATCAATGAGCTTACAACCAATTGTAAATTCCTAGTCATATTCCAGTTTCCATATAGACCTGCCTCCCAAGCAAACACACCATTGGCACGAAAGGACTCTTGCACATGTCTGTTGTGTGAATTCCCTAAACCAATTTGTGCACCAAACTGAAACGCTTTGCCACCAATAACTTTTTCTAAACTAAAGGAAGGGATTGGTAAAAGTTCTGCCGTATTAGCCACCTCCAAAGTCAAGGCAGTTACGAACCGTGTAACCTTCGCCATGCCTTCATAATCCAACAAATCAGCAGTATCTTCTGGTTTGTGATAAGGAGAAATCAATCCTGTAAACACATGAATGGCAGGAATACCAATCTTGCCAAAAGGCCAAGTATCGGTACGCATTTCAATGCTTGCATCCATTTTTTTGATAGTCATTTCTTCTCTCGCCTGAGCTCTTGCCATGAGGTCTTTCGCATCCGCAAGCGTTTCCCATCCCTTCAACTCTAAGCCCTTTGCCTTACCCAGCATTCCGATCATATCCAAACTGAACATAGCCTTAATAGCGGAGTTATCAAATGGTTTATCAGCTTTCACAAAACGATCCGCTCCAATCAATCCAGACTCTTCTGCATCAAAGGCGATAAAGACCAAGGTTCGCTTGGGTCGCTCCTCCCCTTCAATAATCATCCTGGCAATTTCAAGCATGCCGGCCACCCCTGATGCATTGTCATCAGCACCTGGAAAAATTCGTTTTGTCCCGGATGGTAGTATCTCAAAGCCTACATGATCATAATGTGCACCAATGACAATGACTTCATCTTTGAGTTGAGGATCAAACCCTGGAATTATCCCGACAATATTTTTTCCATTGACATGAACCAACTGGGCTTTGTAGAAAAATTCATGTACATAGGAATTTCCTTCGAATGGCTCCAAACCAATGGCTTTCATTTGGGAAAGAATATATTGAAAAGCTTTGTAATGGCCCTCTGTCCCCAAACCTCTTCCCTCTAAGGAATCTGAGGCTAAAACTTCCACATGCTGCTCCAAGCGATCCTGAAGCACTTTTTGCGCAAAGGAACCTACTGAAACTGCATTTAGAAAAATAAGTACGGCGATAATGTTTTTGAACATAAAATATTGTTTTGACTAAATGGAACGACGTATAAAAGAGAAGGTTTTGTAGGTAGTTAAAGTCTGGAAGAATTAGCTCACCACTCTACTTCCGCTTTACCATTATTTTTCAAATACATATTTGCTTGAGAAAAATGAGCGCACCCCAAAAATCCTCGATGAGCAGACAATGGACTGGGATGAGGTGCTTTTAAAACACAATGTTTTTTTGAATCAATAAATGCACCTTTTTTCTGAGCATAAGCCCCCCAAAGCATAAACACCACATGCTCCTTCTGAGAAGCAATGCGCTGAATAACTACATCTGTAAACTCTTCCCAACCTCTACCTTGATGGGATCCTGCATGATGAGCACGGACAGTTAGTGTTGAATTTAAGAGCAGCACCCCTTGTTTTGCCCATCTGCTTAAATCACCATGAGCAGGTATAGATTTTCCCAAGTCTTTATTGATTTCTTTAAATATATTAAGCAAACTCGGGGGAAAAGGAATTCCTTCGCGGACTGAAAAAGATAACCCGTGAGCTTGACCGGGACCATGATAGGGATCCTGGCCTAAGATAACCACTTTCACTTCATCCCAAGGACATGCATCAAATGCATTAAAAATCTCTTTTCCTTTAGGATAGACCGATTGTGATTGATATTCCATCTTGACAAATGATGTTAGGTTCTTGAAGTAGGGCTTTTCAAACTCTTCTTTCAATTTAATTTTCCAACTATTTTCAATTTTTACATCCATTTTTTAATGATTCCGTATCAATTAAAGATTTTATGTATAATTTCGTCACATGTATTTAATTAAATAAGAAAAACAATGGTATCTGCTACGACCGAAGGAGTTAAGGTGACTGTAGACACCACTTATCAAGCTGATTTTTCAAATCCTCAGCAACATCATTATGTTTTCACTTACAAAGTAACTATAGAAAATCATAGTAGTACAACTGTTAAGTTACTAAAAAGATATTGGGAAATTCATGATGCTGGTGATGATTTAAAAATTGTACAAGGTGAAGGTGTAGTCGGGCGTCAACCAATCTTAGAGTCAGGGCAACACCACGAATATGTTTCAGGATGTAATTTAAAGTCCGGTTTAGGTAAAATGAAAGGAACTTATTTGATGGAAATTCTTAAAACAGGCAAACTAATTGAAGTTCAAATTCCTGAATTCCAATTAATTGCAACAATATTTGATAATTAATTTTACTTGGTACTTCCTTATCTTAAATACTGGTTTTTTAAATTGGATCAATACTCCCTTCAATCACCGAAAGTTTTCGAAATTTACACTAGACTTAAGGGATTTTTGAAAGAAGAGCATTCTTATGAAGCTGAACTTGAATTTATTCGTCAACAACTTTTACAAGACGAAGAACTATTAATCATAAAAGACTTTGGAGCTGGTTCAAAAAAATTAAAAAAAAATACCCGGAAAATATCCGACATTACCAAATACAGCACAAGTCAACTAAAATTTAATAAACTTTATCAATTCTTTTGTCAGGAAACACCCGCACAGTATGTATTGGAATTAGGTACATGCACAGGCCTTAACGCCCATTACTTATCTAAAGTCACTAAAGGAGTGGTGCATTCATTTGAAGGGAGCGAGGCTTTATGGAAAAAAGCTAAAGAATACCATAAGTCTGAAAACATACAATTCAATCTTGGAGAGATTAAAACAACTTTGCCTGCTATTTTGGCAAAATCCTCACATATTGACTTTGCTTTGCTAGATGCCACACACACGGAACCTGCCACTTTGCATTATTTTGAGAGTATATTACCCTATCTACAAAATCATAGTATAATTGCTGTAGCTGATATACACTGGTCAAGGTGTATGGAAAGTGCATGGGTAAAACTTATAAACCACCCTAAAGTAAGTTTATCTTTTGATTTTTTTGAATGTGGAATACTTTACTTTGATCCTAATCTTCCAAAGGAATCCTATATACTCGATATCTAACCTACTTAGGTAAAGCAATAGATACAAAGACCTCTGATCCCATTCTAGGAGTTATGGAGTTATAGCATTCTTCGATTTTCACGTGATTAAAATATTCCTGGAAAAGCCCTTTATAATCCTCTGGCCATCCGCCAAATGGAGGTCCTGGGATTTCAAACTCTTTACTGAACATTACCCCTACTAGTTTTCCTGAAGGTTTAAGAAGGCTGTGCATTTTCTTCACATAGGCTTGCCTGAATGAAGGATTCAATGCACAAAAAAAAGTTTGCTCTAGAATTAGATCATATTTACCTTCATGTTCGAAAAAATCTTGACAATGTAACTGAGAGATTGGGAACTTTGGGGAGTTTACTTTGAATTGATTTAGTGGGATTTCAGAAAAATCTAATACATGAACCTGTTCAAAGCCTAATTCGTATGCATACTGTGCCTCATAAGCATTGCCAGCACCTGGTATCAAAATCTTCAAGTCTTTATCAAGAATTTGGTCCAAATATTGCTTAAGAGGTGTCGTAGGAGTACCCACATCCCATCCAATTTGCTGGTTGAGGTACCTGTTTGTCCAATATTCTGAAGAAAGAAAGGTTTTCATTTAATACTTATTTCTATTTACTCTATCCAAACAATGGAAGCAAATAAACCATTCCAACAGCCAAAAAGAAATGATAAAAACAAAAATGTTTTAATTATTGTATTGGCAATTTTAGTGTTTTTAAGTGGAATCAAATTATACACTGACAGCAAAGACAAAAACAGAAAATCTGAAGAAATTATTCTTTTATCTGAGGAAACCTATGAACTTAATAAACGCTTAGATTCGATGACTTATCAACTTGATCTACGCATTACTGAAATTGAAAGGTTAGGAGGAGAGGTTAGCTCATTGAATGAAATCCGGGAACAATTGATTAGAGAGCGTGCAATTGACAGAAAAAGAAGCGTCGATGAAATAGCTGCTTTGAATAGACAAATCAATGACTACGCCAAAACCCTCAATGAAAAAGATCAGGAAATAATTCGTCTTAGAGAAATCAATCAACAGTTATATTTAGAAAATGAAGACTTGAAAAACACACAGGCTCAAATTCAAGATGAAGTTAGTCAATTAAATATTCGTCAAGAGGAGCTTCAGCAAAAAATAGATATTGCAGCACAGTTAAAAGCTGAAAATATAGTAATTGCGGCGGTCAACTCTAGAGGACGGGAACGTGAAGACGGTTTCAGAAACCGACAAATTGAAAAATTAAAAGTAACATTCAACTTTGCAGATAATAAAATTGCAGAGGCAGGCCCAAGAGATGTATATGTTCAAGTGATCGCACCAAACAATCAACCGATATTTGATATTGCGAAAGGTTCAGGAACATTTAATTTAAATGGAAAAGAAGAGTTTTTCACCGCACATCGGGATATTAATTTTATGAATTCAAAGCAATCTTTAAGTTTTTTCTACGAAAAAGGGAGTAATTACGCGTCTGGAATTCATGAAGTCCGTATTTATGTCGATAATTATTTAGTAGGTACCAAGACATTTGAGGTTAAATAATTCAAATTATCTGATTTACGAACTTTGAAACCAAAACAATATTAATTGTCTCATTTTGTATAGCTTTCCACGAAAAATGGTTTAAACTAGGCGAGATTTTTATTGAGACATTTCTTTGGAAAAACCCAAATAATATTCTACTTTTGCGCTCTGTTTATTGTAAACACAAAAAAAGTTTAACACATGTTCCAGAAAAATTATGAAACGGTATTCATCCTTACTCCCGTTTTGTCTGATGTTCAGATGAAGGATACCGTAGACAAGTTTGTAAACTTGTTGAAACAAGAGGGAGCAGACGTCATCAACGTTGAGAATTGGGGTTTGAAAAAAATGGCTTACCCTATCCAGAAAAAAAGCACCGGCTTCTACGTATTGGTTGAGTTTAAGGCATTGCCTACGTTGATCAAGAAATTGGAAGTAGAATACAGAAGAGATGAAAAAGTAATGCGTTTCTTGACTACTGTATTGGATAAGCATGCAGTTGCTTATGCTGACAAGAGAAGAAAAGGTGAATTTAACAAAAAAGCAGAAGCTAAGGAGGAGCAAGCCTAATGACACTTAAGAACGAACCTATCAACAGAGTTGAGAACAGAAAAAAATATTGCAGATTCAAGAAGAATGGCATCAAGTATATCGATTACAAAGATCCTAACTTCTTATTGAAATTTGTAAACGAGCAAGGTAAAATCCTTCCAAGAAGATTGACTGGTAACTCTGCAAAATTCCAGAGAAAAGTTTCCAATGCAATCAAGAAGGCTAGACATTTGGCTTTATTGCCTTTCGTAACTGACGGTTTGAAATAATCCGTTATTGTTCAGTTCTATCATCAATAATATTGCACGACAATGGAAATTATTCTAAAAACAGATATAAAAGGACTAGGTTATAAAAATGACCTTGTTGAAGTAAAGCCAGGATATGGTAGAAATTACCTTATCCCTCAAGGCTATGCAGTACTTGCTACAGCATCTAACAAGAAAATCTTGGCAGAAAACATCAAGCAAGCTGCTCACAAAGCAGATAAAATCAAGAAGGATGCAGAAGAAATTGCTGCTCAGCTTGAAAACTTAACGTTGGAAATCAAAGCTAAAGTAGGTGACTCTGGTAAAATCTTCGGTAAAGTTACTACACTTCAGATTTCTGATGCCTTGGCAGAAAAAGGAATCACTCTTGACAGAAAGAAAATCTCCATCAACATGGAAGTCGCTACTGCAGGAGAATTCGAAGCAGAAGCTGATCTACACAGAGAAGTAAAAACTGCAATCAAATTTGTAGTAGTTGGAGAATAATATCCCCATTACATAAAATAAAAAACCGTCACTTGTTGACGGTTTTTTTGTGCACAAAAAAACCAACTCTTTTCATTCAAATCACTAGCAAAGCCGGTTTATAAACAAAAAGAGTTGGCTAACATTTGTTGGATTACAATGCTGCTACTTTCTCTAGATCATCGATCAATTTTTTAGCAACAGCTTTTGCATTTTGCTCTCTTTTCTCTTTAAAAAGCGCCAGTGCTTGTTTACTTTTTTCGATTACCCCTACCGGATTTTGATCAGCCTGGAAGCTGTTCCAGCACCAAGATAATTCAGCATGAAGCTTTTCGTCCAACTTTAGCTTTTCAAGTTTCTCAAGAGTTGAAACAATGGTTTTTTCTGAAATTTTAACTGACATAATTTTGTATGTTTGGTTTGTTTTTTTCGTAATCATTGACTTTTACGCAACAAAACAAAAGATTAAATTTTATAAATGCAAAAAAATCAGCGAATTATAACAAGCAAACTAAAGCTCAATCGATTTCGCTCAACAAAAAAGAATAAAATTTCAGGAGCCAACGAATGATATTTTCCTATAAAATCAAGTAATTCAAATTATGGTAAGCAGAAAACAAAGTTTAGAAGAGGAATTTGCTAATAGCATCACCCATGGATTTGGCATTCTTTTTAGTATTGTGGCCATTGCTCTTTTGGTAACCTTCTCTATTTTAAAAGACTCTACAATACATGTTGTAAGCTGTAGCATTTTCGGAGCTTCTATCCTACTCCTTTATACATTTTCAACGCTGTATCATGCCGTACAAGAAGAGAAGGTCAAATCTTGGTTGCGGACTTTTGACCACATTGGTATTTATTTTCTAATTGCAGGCACTTACACACCTTTCTTATTAATAGCTGTGGGTGGCACAAAAGGATGGATTTACTTTGGGGTTATTTGGGGCCTTACGCTAATAGGTACGATCTACAAAATTTTTTACACCCATAGATTCAAACGGTTGTCATTAGTCTTGTATTTAGGTATGGGTTGGATGGGCGTTTTTCTTGTAAAACCATTGATGGAAACCTTGGACATTACTATCCTGACCATGATTGCGGCAGGAGGAATTGCCTACACGTTAGGTACAATTTTCTACGCCCGACCTCAGATGCGTTTTGCCCATACTATTTGGCATGTGTTTGTACTAGGTGGCACCGTATGTCATTTTATAGGTATTTTGCGCATGCTAACCGTTTAGACATTTCATAAAGGAGATAAATGATGGATTTTTTTCGACTGAAAGTAAGTGAATTATATTTTTTGTGTAAAAAACTTTGGGGCTAGATTTGCATAAAAAAAATAGACCCCCTACATTTGTGACACCTTAAGAAAAAGGGGATAAAAACTGACCGATGGTGTAACTGGCAACACGTCTGATTTTGGTTCAGAAGAGTCTAGGTTCGAGCCCTAGTCGGTCAACTAAGCAGCTTTACAGCTGCTTTTTTTATTTATGCGGTTTTAAAATTTTATTTTACAAAAAACCTCTTTTTGATATCAAAATTCCATATTTCATCACAATTAACAATCATTTAACAATAATATTTGGTTAGACTGGAGCAAATGATTTACATTTACTTACATTTCACCCTAAGTAAATTGTCTTCAATCAAATACTTAATCAAATATTTCATGAAACACACATTACTCAAAATGACTTTGAGTGCCTGTATCCTTTTGATGATGGTGGTCAATGCCTTTTCTCAAGGCTCTACTGCTTATCAATTCGTAGAGACATTCGAAACTCTTGGACTGACAGGAAACTCCTACAGGGATGGTTCATTTGTTGGTGTTAAGGGAATTACTTGGACATACATTCATGTCACAGGTGAACAAACTTATCCGATTAACGAAGAAGGCATATTACTTCGAAGATCAGGAGAAAATAGCTCTATCAAATCATCTGTCATTAGTGGTGGTATCCAAAACTTCAAAGTGGATATGCGAAAAGCATTTACTGGTGCAGGTGACAGACAAATTGGTTTATTTATCAATGAACAGTTAATAGCAAGCTCCATTACTTTTGGTAATTTTTCCGGAGGAAGTGATGAGGTTTTCTCATTTGAAGTTGAAAACATCAATATTGAAGGCGACTTTACTTTAGAGATTAGACACTTATTGGGAGGAACACAAAACCGCCAATTAGTAATCGATAATATTTCCTGGAATTCATTTGGAGATACATCCAACCCTCTCGATCCAACTGCAAGTCCGGTTTTTGATCCAAATGGAGGAACATTTTCCGGACAAACAAGTGTAAGCATTACTTCTGCAACAGAGGGTGCCGCAATTTACTTCACAATCGATGGAAGTACGCCATCCATCAATAGTACCTTGTACACTGGTCCAATCACTTTAGAAGAAAGCGGTACAATTGCAGCAGTAGCATTGGCTGATGGATTTTCTTTGAGTACTATCAGTACTACCACTTTTAACATTGAGCTGCCAGCAGTTCCTGCTGCGTCACTGCCATACAGTCAAAATTTTGGAGATTTTGTATTCCCTACAAATACCGTCATTTCAACTTTTGGAACAGATGAGGAGTGGTCTTTCACTGGTTCAAACCTTAATTATTCAGGTAATTTTGTGAGCACGCTCACAGCAGGTGGCTTTAGAGGTAATGATAACGTCCTTGGATACCAGCATACTGGAACTACAGGTACATTCATCAAAACCTTGACATTGGTCAACAATACTGGTAATATCATCACAAGCTTGGATATTTCCTATGTAGGTAGAGTCGAAAGAGCTACTCAGGGAAGAAGTCCAGCTTACACGGTCACACTAAATGGGGTTGAAATTCCTGAACTGGCTTATTCAACTCTGGAAAGTGTTGATCAAACGCTTACAGCAACAGTCCCTGACGTTTCAATAGCTCCTGATGAAACATTTACTATCAGCTGGTCTTCTGAGAGGGGTGGTCCAACTGGCGCAAGCAAAGTGATCGGCCTTACGGACGTTTCTGTAAAAGTAACACCGGCACCAGTATCTTTAATAGAATACCGCTTTACTGGAGAACCAGGGAATCAAATATCGACCCCTGGCATATCTCTTGACCCAAGAGTAGAAGGAAGAAGCATCAGCAGAGGTGCAGGTTTGGCCACTGCTGCCGGTGTAAACTCAATCAACTCCAATGGCTGGAACGCTGGAGATGATCGATTCTTCACCTTTGGATTCACAGTAGCTCCAGGTCAATTGGTAGATTTAACAGCACTTCAAATTGGAACGAGTGCTTCCAATACAGGCCCTCGGGATATGGCACTTGTGTACAGTGGTGACAATTTTGCAAGTACTTTGGCAGAATGGACACAACCCAACACTTTCTTGAATCAAATCATTGACCTTTCATCGCTACAAAATCTTTCAGGCGATGTGGAATTCAGAATTATCAGCACATCGGGAGTTTCTGCAAACGGAGGAACAGTTGCATCTGGTGGAACATCAAGAGTTACCAATTATTTTGAAGGTGTTAACACGGGCGCAACCCGATTTGTAGGAATTGTAAAAGATGCAGCTGGGGTTATTATTCCTAGAATTGAGTTGGATGTTGAAAACTTAGATTTTGGACAGGTAACCTTAAATACCACTTCCCCTACCCTAAGCTATCAAATCAATGGAACTAACTTAAGCAGCGGAGTAACAGTTACTGCCCCAGCTGGCATCCAAGTTTCCCTTGATGGCACGACCTTCTCACAAGAAATTATCATCCCTGCTGCTGATGTAATGACTACCAGCACTGTATTTGTACAAGTGTCAACAGCTGACGCTGGAAGTATCAATGCTTCCATTGTACACACTACTCAAGGTACTTTACCAGTGACATTAGGAGCTACAGCAACTATCTTTGATCCATTCAATATTGTAGAGGATTTCAATAGCATCTGTGTAGCGAATTTTAGCCCAATTGTAGGTGGCTGGAATCAAATCAGCGTGGAAGGTGATCAGATTTGGTCTTGCAGCAATTTTGGTAGGGCAGGAACTTCTGCTACGGCATCTGCACCATTTGGTGTTCAAATCAATGGCTTTGCTGCTGGTTCAGCGAGATTAAATGAAGATTGGTTAATCTCTCCTGCCTATGATTTAAGTGCTTTTGATATTCCATTATTAGAGTTTTGGAGCAGAGTTGCATTTGGTGGTCCTCGCTTGAAACTGAAAGTTTCCACAGATTATGTGGATGGGGATCCTAACTTGGCTACTTGGACCGAATTGGCTGATAGATTTACTCAGGCAGATGCTTGGACTAGTTCCGGAGAAATTAACCTTTCAGAATTCAGAGCTACTAACGTTCGAATTGCATTTGTATACACTTCTTCGCCTGAAACAGGTGCTGCTCGTTGGACTTTGGATGACTTCTCTTTGAGGAATTCTGATGTTGCACCAGCTCCTTTCTTGGCTAATAGCATTGGAAATGTTGATTATTGGCATTTTGGCATCCTTCCTGTTGGAAGTACTTCCACTGAAACACGTAGCTTCGAGTTTTCTTTGAGTGATGCAGTAAACGATTTGACAATTACTGCCGGTGAAGGTTTTGAATTCTCCAAAGATGGAGTAAACTTCTTCCCTTCCCTAACTTACAGTCCTTCTGAAAGCGGCAAAACACAAACCGTAACCATTCGCTTCAGTCCTATGAGCGCAGGGGCATTTAGCAGTCCGATTTTCTTCAACTCAGGAGATATTCAAGTAAGAAGAGGATTTCTAACAGGTGCAACGGTCGAACAATCAAAGACCTTAGATGTAGTCACTTGGAACATCGAATGGTTTGGCTCTACCAGCAACGGACCAAGCAACGTGAATCTTCAGTTAGAGAATGTGAAGAAAGTCATCGAAGACTTAGATGCTGACATCTATGCCTTCCAAGAAATTGCTTCCTTAAGCAGATTTAATCAACTATTGGATGCACTTCCAGGATATGGAGGGGTAGTATCTCCAGCAGCTTCCGCGGGAGGAGATTTCGCAGAAGAAGCTCAAAAATTGACTTACCTCTTCAAACTGGAGACAATTGACACGCTACAAACCAAAGTATTGTTGACAGGTGTGACTCCTGATCTTTTGGTAGATTATCCATCTACGCCAAATAGATTCTGGGCATCCGGTAGACTACCATTCTTGATGGAAATCCAAACCAAGAAAAATGGGGTGAGAAAAACAATCAATATGATCAATGTACATACTCGTTCGAATGGTGGTGGAGAATCCGCAGCCAACCCACGGTATGCCATGAGAAAATTTGACGTCAATGTATTGAAAGATACCTTGGATGCACAATTTGCCGATGTTCCATTGATCATTCTTGGTGACTTTAATGATGACTTAGATGAAACGGTGGCAGATTCCAATGCGCCAACTGTAGGCACTACAGAGACATCCTTCATCAACTACATCAACGATCCTGAAAACTACAACCCTATCACCATTTCCTTGAGTAACGCTGGTTTGAGAACATTCCCTTCATTTGAAAATGTTATCGATCACATGATCATCAGCAATGAAATGAATGATAGTTGGCTGTTTAATTCTGAACGCATCTACTTCCCATATGATTTGATTCCTAATTACAATACTACAACATCAGATCACTTACCTGTAAAAGTTAGGTTTGAATTGATTCCAGATCCAGAAATTACCGACGTTGATTTGATTGACGATCAAGTATTTACTGGTAAAGAAATAGAACCATCACTGGTTGTTAAATCTGGAAGTCTAGTCCTTACCTTAGATACAGATTATACAGTTTATTTTAAAAACAATATCAATGCAGGAAAAGCAACTGTCATAATTAATGGAATTGGTGATTATTCTGGAGAAATTGAAACTTCATTTAACATCCTCCCCAAGTCTATTAAAGATTTCCCAATAGAATCAATCCCTGCCCAAACTTTCAATGGCAGTCCAATAACACCATCTATCACTNGAGTTCCAAATACTACCTAAATCAATCGAAGATTTAACGCTAGATGCTATCCCTGCTCAGACTTTCAATGGCAGTCCAATAACACCATCTATCACTGTCAGAGATGGGCAAAAGGTATTGAACAACGGAACAGAGTTCACTGTCGTCTTCTCCAATAATACCAATGCAGGCAATGCGACTGTGCTTATCTCCGGAACTGGCAACTATACTGGTTCCATCTCAACAGAGTTCCAAATACTACCTAAATCAATCGAAGATTTAACGCTAGATGCTATCCCTGCTCAGACTTTCAATGGCAGTCCAATA
>NZ_BMYF01000025.1 GCF_014652135.1 Mongoliitalea lutea | reverse complement strand
TGTGTAATTTATGTTGTCGTAAACACAAAGTACACAAAATAGGGTAGGTTTAAGCAATTGAATCTACCCTTATTTTAAAATCGTTTCTCGGACACTAGTGAATTTAAAACAAAAACTATGGTTCGAATCCTTCTCTTAGCTTTTGTTGGATTGCTATTTCTTGCATGTGGCACCAAATCCTACCAAAATGATGCGCTGGTTATTGAATTGACTGGACAGACCAAGCAGCTTCAGCTACCTGACGGTTGGGGGCAATTCAGCCTAGGTTGGAGGGTATCGGCTGCTGGAAAAATCTTAGTAATTAACAGTCGGACCTCAGAAATAGCCATCTACAATGGCCTTGATGATGTTTCTCCTTTAGTGATTAGTTTGGAAGCTGATGGTCCGGATGGATTAGGCGGACCTAGTCAGGATGTTCAATGGGGATATGATGAGTCATTTTGGGTTTCGACTTTTGGAGATAAACTAATCCAATTCGATTCAGATGGTACTATCCTGAGACGTGTTTCGATTCCTAACGAAAGTCTGTTAGCACAGAATATTTCTTTGTTGAATTTCAATTTTATCGTTTTAGAATCAGGTGTTTATTTTTCTGCGGCGCCGCTTACATTTGCTTGGAATACCTTAAGTGTAGAAGAGATTATAGCAATTCCTAATTTGCTTCACTTGGATTTGAATTCGAGCGAGTTCAGTGTTATTTCTACCTTTGCTGCCGATTTCTTAGGAACTAATCTTAATAAAAACATTATGCCAACCTTATTTAAGGGGCTAAATAATGCTGTAATCATCAACCATAATTTTAGGGATATTTGGGTGTATCAAGAAGGAGAATTGCTACAAAAAGAAGTTTCCTTTAGTCAATTTTCTCCTATGCCTCCATCTTCTTCCAAAGATATTTTTGAAGATATGGATGAAATTATGCGCTTGTTAAATTATTCAGATGCTTACTGGGAGCTCTTTCCATTGACAAAGCAGCAACTCCTTGCTAGAATTATAAAGTTTGAGGAAAAACCTGAAGAAGAGGTTTTTGGAATGGAATTTATCCCATCTCGATGGGGAATGGTTTTGGTGAATTCATCCTATGAAAAGCAAGGAGAGTTTTTGTTTCCAACGAATGCTTACAATCCTCAATTACTGTATTCCGATGCAGCAGGTGTGTGGGTCTGTACCACACATCCCAACCGGTCGGATATAGAAGAGGGTGTGCTGGTTTTTGAGCTCTTGACTATCAAGTGATCATCAAATTGTGTCTTCCAAGTAAAAACTGCTTAGAATATAGCTCAACTGCTCATACTCAATGAGGAATGCATCATGCCCCAAGTGGGAGCTTATCTCTCTGTAGGTGCCTTTTGGAACATGTTTGGCGATCAATTGGGATTCTTCTTTCAAAAACAACATGTCCGTATCCACGCCAATGGTTAAGACCTTGCTTGGGATTTCTTGCAAAGCTTTTACTAAGCCACCTCTTTTTCTTCCCAAGTCATGGGCATCCATTGCTTTGCTTAGAGTCCAATAAGAATAGGCATTGAAGCGCTTGGCAAGCTTTTGTCCTTGATATTGGAGATAGGAGGAAATACGGTAATTGTCCAGTTTTTCTTCCTGGTCATCTTGTTTGAGTTCGAAGTCTCTTGGGTGCCTATACGATAGCATTGCAATGGCACGAGCTGCTTTTAAGCCATCTTTCCCTGCTTCCGGCTGCCGTTCTCCCCAGGTGCAATCTGATGCAATGGCCATTCGTTGTGTTTCATTAAAACCCCTTATCCATGGTGTGGCCTTGGCATTGGAGGCAATGATTATGCTGTGTTTTACTCGGTCTTGGAGTAGGTAAGCCCATTCCAATCCAACCTGACCACCCAAGGAACCACCGATAATGGTATCGATGGTTTCGATTTCCAAATGCTGCTTTAACAAATCTAAAGAGTTTGCCATATCTCGGGGAGTGATATGTGGAAAGTCATAATAATAGAAATCTCCTGAAATAGGATTCACTGACAGGGGAGAGGTGCTACCATAGCTTGAGCCCAATAAATTGGCACACACGATAAAATGCTTTGAAGGGTCATAGAAGCGGTCTTCACCAATAAGCCCATTCCACCAGTCGGAAACCTTAGCATCACCTGTTAAGGCATGAATTACCCAAATGACATTGTCTTTGGCGGGATTGAGTTGACCCATAGTGGTAAAGGATAACTCAAACTCGGGTAAAACTTCTCCGGATTCTAGTGTGAAGGGTTCATGATGGATGAAGGTGTCTTGACTCATATCGATGGTATAATAACTGCTAATCAAATTCATGGGAAAGGTAAACTAGTTAGATGTAACACAAGGAGGAAACAATTGGCTGACTGCCATAGGAGGAAACGATCAAATAATTCGTTTACTGCTAGATAAGATGTGTTAATGCTGATAAGCTGTACGTGTCATACTTGTTGAATTTATATTTCCGAAAGGAGATATTCCAGTCGGCAGGAATTGGCACCTTTCCACTTGGATGGTTGCCAGAGGGTCATAGAGCCTGTCTCTCGCCTCTTCTGTATAAATCCGAACACTAAAAAGTGAAAGGATACTGCAAAGTAATAGTTGGAAGTTGGATTATCCAACGATTACTAAATATTTTTTTAGAACTGACTGTTTTACAAAAATTGGCATTCCTTTCGCTATCGCATGATTCATACATCATTATCCTATGAAAACGAAACTAATAAATTTCAACATGACTCAATCTAACAGTAAGATCACCCTAATTATCAAACCTTTCTTAATGCTTAGCTTTGCTCTGTTTTTTCTAACTTCTTGCTTAGATAACAACCTAGATCTAGTAGAAGATATTAATGAGGATTTTTCAGGCATTACTTCCATAGAAGTTGATGGTGAATTTTTGGATGTAACTTATGTAGGAGAAGCAGGTAGACAATCTGTGAATTTAACTGCACAATTATTATCCAATTCTAATAGAAGATTCAATATTGAGTATCGTGTTGATGGTTCCAAGCTAATCGTCGAACTTGATAAAAGAGGAGGCTTAGGCAATGCAAGAGGTGAGGGGTCTATCGTGCTAAGAGGACCAAGAAACATGATGATTGATATCGAAACAGAAAATGGTACTATCGCAATAGAAAACATTGTATCATCTCAAATCGACGTCGAAACCAACTCAGGTACTATGAACCTTCGCAATTTGACAGTCAATGATATTGAGCTTTCAACTAATTCAGGAGCCATTGATGCGCAGGATTTGACTGGTAATGTGGACCTAGAGGTCAATTCAGGTAGAGCAGTATTAACCAAAGTTGATGGAAATGTTGATGCTGAATTAATTTCAGGACAAATGTCAATTTCACAAGTAAATGGACTTGTGAATGTTACCAATCAATCTGGAAATGTAGAACTCAATCAAGTTACAAGAGCGGGTAATGTTACTGTAACCTCAGGACAAATTTTTGCAACTCGTACAGGATTATCAAATCTAACGGCCCCCCGCGTTGGCTCTGGATATATCTACATTCAGACCACCAGCAACTTGAATAGTTTTAATTTCAACATCACTACTGGTTCTGGAAGTGCAAGAGTTGGTAATAATACTAATTCCGGAAGCTTAGTATTGAATAACGGAGCAACTGCCACTATAAGAGGGGAAGTGGGTTCAGGTAAGTTGGAGATTGTAAATTAAGCTTTCCAGTATTCCTTATTCATCCTCACAATGTTAGCAACTGATATTCCTTGGGGACAAACGGCTTCACAGGCTTTGGTCATCGTGCATGAACCAAAGCCTTCTTTATCCATTTGAGCTACCATTGATTTCACCCGCTTTCCTGCTTCTATGCTTCCTTGGGGCAACATGGCCAAATGACTGATCTTAGCTCCTGTAAAAAGGGCTGCACTGGCATTTTTGCAAGTAGCCACACAAGCGCCGCAACCGATGCAAGAAGCTGAATCAAAAGCTTCCTCTGCCAATTCATGGGAAATTCGGGTACTGTTTGCCTCAGGCGCTTGACCAGTATTGACACTGATATAGCCACCTGCCATGATGATGCGGTCAAATGCTCTTCGGTCTATGCACAAGTCTTTTTTGATAGGAAATGCTTTTGCGCGGAAGGGTTCAATTACCAAGGTGTCTCCATCCTTAAAACTTCTTAAATGGGTTTGACAGGTAGTTACCCCTTTCTCTGGACTGTGAACATCCCCATTAATAACAAATCCACATTGTCCACAAATACCTTCTCTACAATCTGAGTCGAAAGCCACCGGTTCTTTATCCGATAAAATCAATTGCTCATTCAACACGTCCAACATTTCCGGTACAGACATTTCAGGATGTAGATCATTGAGTTGATAGGTCTCAAATGAGCCTTTAGCAGTCTTGGATGCCTGTCTCCATATTTTCAGGGTTAATTTCATATCAGGCGTAGGTTCGTTCTTGTGGTTGGATAAATTCGAAATGTAAGTCCTCCTTGTGGAGTTTGAAGTTGCCCTCTGCATATTCCCAAGCAGATACAAATTGGAAATTTAAATCGTCACGCTTGGCCTCTCCACCTGGAGTTTGATGCTCCACGCGGAAATGGGCGCCGCAGGATTCTTCCCGTTGCAAAGCATCGTGGAAAATCAGTTGTGCCAATTCCAAATAATCTTCCACACGTGCAGCTTTTTCCAATTCCATATTCAGCTGCTTAGTTGAGCCAGGGATTTTTAAGTACTTATAAAATTCTTGTTGAAGATCTTTGATGGCTTGAAGTCCTTCTTTCATTACAGATTTTTCTCTGGCAAGACCGCATTTATTGGTCAGGATACCTCCCAATTCCCGGTGAAACTGCTCAGCCGTCTTATTTCCTTGAATTTTCATCAATCGGCCAATTCGCTCTTCCGTAAGTTTCAATTCTTCTTGACCAAAATCATTTGGTACCTGTTGTTTGGGTTGCTCACCCGCCAAATAGTTCATGATGGTATGTGGAGCGATAAAATATCCGTCTACGCATGCTTGAAGCAAGGAGTTTGCTCCCAAGCGGTTGGCGCCATGGTCTGCAAAATTGGCTTCACCCAATACAAAAAGCCCTGGTATGCTACTTTGAAGCTCATAGTCTACCCATAATCCGCCCATTGAAAAGTGTGCGGAAGGTGAAATGAGCATAGGTGATGTATAGGCGTTTACACCGGTAATTTTTTCGTACATATCGAAAAGGTTGCCATAGCGTTTTTGGATGGTTTCTTTTCCGTCCCGTTGTATGGATGTCTGAAAGTCCAGGTACACTGCATTTTTCATAGGTCCTACACCTTTGCCTGCATCAATTTGCTCTTTGGCCGCTCTGGATGAAATATCCCGTGGTGCTAAGTTTCCATACGATGGATACTTGCGTTCCAAGTAATAATCACGTTCATCTTCGGGGATTTCATGTGGAGCTCTTGTGTCATGTGCTTTTTGGGGAACCCAAATTCTTCCATCATTTCTCAAAGACTCTGACATCAATGTCAACTTGGACTGATGATTGCCTAATTGGGGTAGGGAAGTAGGGTGGAACTGTGTCCAGCTAGGTGCGGCAAAGTAAGCCCCTTTCCTGTGAGCACGCCAAATCGCAGAGCCGTTACAGTTCATCGCTAAGGTAGAAAGGTAATAGATCTTTCCATAACCTCCTGTGGCCAAGATAACCGTATCTGCATGGTGAATGCTCAATTCTCCCGTCTCCAAGTTTCTGGCAATTATTCCTTTGGCTTTTCCATTTTCCAGGATCAAGTCCATCATCTCGTGAGAGGTATTGAGTTGGACTTGCTTGAGTGCAACTTGCCGCATCAGTGCCTGATATGCTCCCTGTAACAATTGCTGTCCTGTTTGTCCGCGGGCATAAAAAGTTCTGCTTACCTGTACCCCTCCAAAGGAGCGATTGCTCAAATAACCCCCGTATTCCCGAGCGAAAGGGACGCCTTGGGCAACTGCTTGGTCGATTAAGGCCATGGAGCATTCTGCCATTCGGAAAACATTAGCTTCTCTGGACCTGAAATCTCCACCTTTCAAGGTATCATAAAACATGCGCCATACGCTGTCTCCATCATTTTTATACCCTTTGGCAGCATTGATGCCGCCTTGGGCAGCCACACTGTGTGCTCGTCGGGGGCTTTCATGGTAAGTAAACACTTCACATTGGAAGCCCAATTCAGCCAAACTAGCGGAGATGGCACTTCCGGCCAATCCAGTACCAACTACAATAGCTTTGTATTTTCGTCGGTTGGCAGGATTAATCAAACGGGCCTTGGCGATATACCATTCCCACTTTTTGTCCAATGGTCCATCGGGAATTTTAGGATTTATCATAGCATGAAAAAAACGTTACCCCCCTAAACTAAGAAGAATTTCTTGAATATTCTAGACTGGGATTGATAATCAAATAATAAAAAGTACCAAAGTAGCTTCAAGGGTTTTCATGGGGAAGAAAAAAACCTGCGGCAATGAATCTGCCACAGGTTTATAAGTAGTGTACTTAAAGCTTGGTGACCTTCACCGCCGTTCCCGATGCAGTAACCATCAGCATGCCATCACGAATGGTTTCGTAATCCAGATCGATGCCAACTACTGCATTGGCCCCAAAAGCACGGGCTTGCATTTGCATTTCAGACATGGCTGTGGATTTGGCTTCCCGAAGTACGCGCTCGTAAGCACCTGCCCGGCCACCGACGATATCCGTAATACTGGCAAAGAAATCCTTGAAAACATTGGCACCTATAATGGTCTCCCCGGAAACAATTCCAAGGTATTCTGTAATTGCGTATCCTTCTAGTGAAGGTGTGGTTGATACAATCATATGCGAAAATTTGATTAATTTTTTTCTAATCCTGGCGAACGCTCCAAGAACTCCTGATACAACTTAATATGTCTGTTGCTCATAGGAACCCTGTAGCCGTCGATAAATACATGTCTGATCTGTGTTCGGGTTTCAAATGGATCGCCAGTAGAAACTAATAAGGTAGCATCTTTTCCAACTTCCAATGAACCTAACCTGTCAGCAACGCCGAAGATTTCTGCAGGGTAGATCGTAACGGCTTTTAACGCCTCTTCCTTACCCATTCCATACGCTGCGGCAAATCCAGCATTGAAAGGTAGGTTTCTGGTATTTTCAGCGTCATTGGCTCGGATAGCTACTTTCACGCCTGCTTTGGCCATTTTGCCGGGGTTGGTGTAAGCTGCATCGTATCGATCTGATTGACGAGTAGGTATCGATAGCATAGGACCTGTTACAACAGGAAGTTTGGCAGCGGCAATCTGCTCGGCTACTCTCCAGCCCTCTGCTACGCCTGTTAGGATTGCTTTTACCTCTTTGGACGCAATCCATTCGATTGCTTTCAAAATATCAGTAGCTGCATTGACTTCTACCAATAAAGGTAATTCACCCGCAACCACTTTAGATAAGTGTTCCATTTCAGGGTAATATTCCAATGCTGCACCAGCAGTTTTTAGGCGGTGATAGGTGGTTGCTTTTTCCCAAATTTCATTCAGCGTTTCCTGAGCTTTTTCAAACTCTTTTTTGATATCATCATCACTTCTTCTATCCCATGTGCTTCTACGGGCAGAGGATGGGAAATTCATCACTACGCCTTTGAAACCTGCATACATTTGATCAGGAGTGTATCCATTAAGATTGATTAAAGCCGCTGTTCCTGGAAATAGGCCTCCTGAAGGCATGGTTAAAGTAGTCGTTACTCCTGAGACACGGGTTACTGGAATGGCCACTGAATTGGGATTCACAGCAACTAAGGCTTCCATGTTTGGAGTTACCTGTCCGATTTCAGCATAGTCTTGTGTTTCGGCTAAGGAACCAACTTCCACCAAACCCAAACGGCTTCCACCGTCAATTAATCCGGGATAAATAAATAAACCCGTGCAGTCAATTACTTCAGCATCTCCAGCATCTACTTGTTGGCCTAGTGCTTGGATTTTGCCATTGGCAAGTAAAATGCTTCCGTTTTGGATGGTACCATTCGTGACTGTGACGATGGTAGCATTTTGCAATAAAAAGCGACCATTTTTAGGTTTGACGAATTCACCGTCATATTGCGCGAATCCCAAGAAAGGCAGTAAAACCAAACTCAGGATAAAGGATAAGATCTTTTTCATGTTTTCTATGTTTGGGAACTGCATTAATGTGAATGATTAAATAAGCTTCTGCCGAAGTTGGTAAAGAAGAAATCTACCCCATGCATGCAGCGGTGTTCGTGCTCCTTCAAGAAGATAGGTTCTACGACTTCTGAAGCACTGACACGTAAACGCATATCATTGTCATCAGCATTAATATCAAAATACTTCACCCCATCCACAAATGTCATTTGAGGGATGGCGTAGATGGATAGTGGATGTTCATTGAACAGTACCAGGTCAGCCTGCTTGCCTACTTCAATCGAACCTACTTTATCTGCAATTCCTAGTTGCTTGGCAGGATTGATGGTTATCAATGCCAATGTTTCCTGATCATTTAACTCTCCGTAACGTTGCGCTTTTCCAGCCTCGTGATACAAGTGTCTAATCAATTCTCCTGAATCGGAGTTGATGGAAGTGATGACATTGTTTCTTGTTAAGATAGCAGCGTTGTAAGCTGTAGAATAATAAACTTCAAACTTATACGCCCACCAATCAGCAAAAACTGAGGCTCCCATGGTGTATTCCGCCAGCTCAGGAGCTACTTTGAAGCCTTCATTGACGTGTGAGAATACGATATTGGTAATGCCAAACTCTCTACATGTATTGATTAATCCATAAATTTCGTCTGCTCTGTAGGAGTGACAATGAATGATGATTTTCCCATCCAAGATGTCTGCCAAGGTTTCCAAGCGCTCATCGTATTTGGGAGGAACAGGAGTAGCGCCTCTTACTTTTAAAGCGTTGTTGTAAGCTTCCCATGCTTTTTTGTATTGGATAGCTTCATTAAATCCATTTCTGATGACTGCATCCACACCCATCCGTGTTCTAGGTTGAATGCCATTGCCTCTACCATGTACACGGGTTGGGTTTTCGCCCAGTGCAAATTTGATTGTCCGAGGAGCCTCTTTCATAAATAGGTCTTCTGGATTTCCAGAACCATATCGATGCTTCAAGGTAATGTTTTGACCTCCAATAGCATTTGCTGAACCGTGCATGGCATGTGAGATTGTCACGCCGCCTGCCAAGGCTCTGTATAGTCCTATATCGTAAGGATTGACCACATCGGCCATTTTTACTTCGGATGTAATAGGTGCAGTAGCTTCATTGACTGCATCCAAAGCCACATGGGAATGTGCATCAATTATCCCGGGCATCAAATACATCCCGTTAGCCTCAATCACTTCCACAGATGCAGGAGCAGAAAGATTCTTGCCTATTCTTCTGATGATTCCATTTTCTACTAAAACGTCTGTACCTTCTAAATCACCATTGGTCACAGTTAGCACATGAGCGTTTTTGATTAAAACCGATCCTGTCGGGGTTTGGGCAACTGACCAGCTCATAGGCAATAGACTGATCAAGAATGCTTGTAATATCTTTTTCATAAGTTTTCTATTGATTGAGTTGATTAGGTTTTTTGGTAGCTGTTAATGGAAAGCTTCCAAAATCAGCGATAGAAAGATTACCAGAGTAATTGGAACCATCCACTAAGCCACTGACATTCACATCCAAATTCATTCCGCCAGCAGAAACCGAAAATGTGAATTTCAACTCATTATTATTCCAGGAAATATTTCTCATGTCAGCGGTATCTTTACCTGCACCCGTAGGACTATCATAGGTAATGGTTCCTGCATAGGAAGATCCATCCCTTTTGATTTCCATGACTCCACTTCCGCTGCCAGCAGGGGTTTCGGAGATATACTCCCATGAGCCACTTAAGTCTGCCGAACCATTAGAGTTGTTTCCGTTACTTTCTTTTTTGGCAGTTTTTACCTCATAGTTGAAAACATACCCATCTGCGATCACATGTTTGATTTGGGTGTTCTCAGCAAACAGAGGGCCTGTAGTCAGCATGATGTTCGCTAGCTTACCTTTTTCTACAGTGCCTGCAAATCTGGAAATCCCCAACATGCTTGCGGCATTGGTGGTCAATGCAGCTAAGGCCGCTTTTTCGGATAGACCGGCTTTAACCATCAAATCTAAGTTTTTATTGAAATCAGAAGGTCTGATACCAGCACTGGTAAATGCAAATGGAACTCCTTCTTTCTCAAAAGATGCAGCTTGTCCAAGTGCTTTCTGATAGGCTTCTTCTACACGTTTTAATTTTTCTCCGCCTTCATCTGTTAAAGCATCTTTTTTCGCTTTTGAAGCGCCATTTTCAGGCAATTTTAAACTCAAAACTGCCATGGTATTTGTTCTTTTAATATCAGCAATAAGGTTGTCTGATTCTTGTAAACCTATCAATCCTAATGAAAAGCCTAATTCTTTTTGAAGCATCATCGCTCTTCGAGCATCCAAATCGTTTGTTACTTCAAAAAGAACTGGAATTTGTTTGTCGATGACAGGATAGAGGGCTTCATAGGTTTTATTTCTTTCCGGTCTGTTGATTCCAGCAGCGGATGCGAACGTACGATCATGTTTGGCCGACAATTCTGCGTTCTTATATACGTCTCTGAATTTCGCCATAACCCCTAACGTGGTGCCCGGATACAAACTTCTTCCTCCTCCTGAATTTCTCAATTTTGCGTGCAGGGCATTTTGCCTACCTATAACATTGCTGGAATTTGGTCCTCCGTAGGTTACTAGTGCAGTCTTGCCCGGTATCATACCACCTTCCGGTGCTACTTGTGCTATAGTGAAACCTAGCTTTCTCCATTCTGTGACGCTGTTGTTTTTAGCATCATAATAGTCCAATACTTGCCTCCATGGAGTAATGCCGGCAATTTCATCGGATGGCTTGGAAGGGTTGAAGTCAGAAGGTCTCTCTAGGTCAGCCGGACGGGAAACTCCTGCAGTAGTAAATACATCAATAAAAGCATGATAGGCATATAAAGAATCACCTGCGATAATTTGTGCTTCGGCGGGAACGCGTAAGTTTCTACCGACTTCTTGTATCAGTCCATCCTTGATAAGTATGGATGTTTGTGTAGCATTACTACCAGGGCTTGCTACTAGATTGACGTTTTGTATGACGTAGGTGCCACTGACTCTCTTTTGTGCTGTCGGGTCGCTTTGGCTATGCAGGCCCGATACACTCAAGAAAATCCCCAAAAGCATCAATCCTAAGTTCTTGATGGTTTGTGATTGGAATATCATCAGAAAATGGTGGTTTAATTGATTTAACGTATCAGAAAGCTACCTCAGAAATGATGAGTAAAAAAATTTTTTTACTTTTTTTGACTCATTATTTGAAGAACGGCAAATATTTTAAGCTATACTACAAATTATGATATTTGTATTTTTGCAAAATAAATTTGAACATTTTGGAAATTTATTTTGTTGTTCTTAGAGTTTTATTAGTGTATCTTTATAATCTGCCAAGAATTTTAAAACTAAACAAACATGAAGAGTGTGCTACTAATAGAAGATGATAAATTAATATCTAGCTTAGTGCGCTTTAGGTTGAACAAGGAGGGATATCATGTTACTACTGTAGAGGATGGTATTCAAGGACTTGATGCTATTGAAAATGGGCATCACGACTTGATTATTACTGATGTGATGATTCCATATAAAAATGGTATTGAGATCATTAATCACTCTAAGAAAATCAATCCTAAGATTCCGGTAATTGTCCTAAGTTCATTAGGAGAAGAAGAAGCGACAGTAATCAAGGCGTTTGAAATGGGTGCATCAGATTTTATTCCAAAGCCATTCAATCCCAATGAGTTATCCGTACGTGTCAATCGATTGTTGCGACATTGATCTTAATGGTTTTGGACATTTAGTCTCTACTGAGAAATTACGAAGGTAAAAGACCTTACCAACAAATTATTATGACTTATTCGTCCGCTTATATTTTAGCGGCATTCAGCTTTGTAGATGAATTTATCCGCTTTCGGGATGGATCTTATTTATCACATGCGCTGAATGTCGCTTTATTTGTTTTACTGCTATCAGTAGTTTACTTGGTCTTTCAGTTATACATTGTCAGGTCGAGAAAGTTTCGTTCAGGTAGTCGCCGGAAAATCCTTCAAAACAAAATCAATAATTTCTTATCGGAACTAATTTTTTCTGATGACCAATCTGAGGAAGGTTATGACGATCAAATCAGCAAGTTCAAGAAAAGAGTACCAATCGACAAAAATTGGTGTAAGGATTTATTGATCCAAAATATTATTGATTTGGACAGAAATTTTAAAGGAGAAGTAACATCCAAGTTACTCTCTATTTACTTCAAATTAGGATTGCAGGATTACACGTTGGCATTGGTGAAGTCCCCGTTTTGGTTTTATAAAACTAAGGGATTGTACTATTGGAGAGAGTTGAAGTACGGAGGGAAATTGTCTTTGGTTAAAAAACTTATAACTTCTAAAAATCCTAATCTTCGGTCTTCTGCTTTGATTACATATATTTCTTTGGCCGAGGATGGCCCTTTAAGTGTATTGGAAGAATATACTGAATCCATCAGTTTGGTGGAGGCTTTGAATATCTTGGAGATTATCCAACGAAAAAAAATCAAAAAGCCACCGAACTTGGCTTCATGGTTAAATTTTAAAGAGCCCAGTCAGTTGATATTTGCAGTTAAATTGATAGTATATTACAATGATTTGAGTTCTGCAGATGAGGTGGTAAAGCTTCTTCATGCAGAAAACCCAAAAGTTAGACTTGCGGCTTTTGAGGCATGTAGAAGACTGTTTTTAGTTGAAGCGGAGCCTATTCTCAGAAGTAGGTTTGCGGAAGAATCAGAGGAAAATCAATTGGAAATCATCAAAACTCTCAGCGAAATTGGAAGTGAAGACGCAGCCACGTTTTTGTTGGATTTAATCCAAAGTCCACAAACATCTGAGGTAGTTATTGCATCCATGTATGCACTTTCTTCTTTGGATGGAGATTTTGAGCAGCGTAGCTTTGAATCCAACGAATCACTAAAGGCAGCAAAGGCACATGTACTAGACCCTTATTTGTCCGAATGAAAGAGATTTTAGAATTATTGTTAAAGGTTTTTGAAATTTTCATCGTAGGCTTTGCTAGTATTTACATATTGTTTTATGTAGCGATGGCGCTCGGTTCTTTTTTAGCAATTAAGCGATACAACAATGCTAAATATATCATCAAAGATGAAGTGTTGGTAAAATCCAATAATTTGGTAGGCGTATCAATTGTTGCTCCTGCTTTTAATGAGGGTTTGAATATCATCTATAATGTCCGTTCACTTCTTTCGCTTAACTACCCAAATTTTGAGGTCGTCATCATCAATGATGGAAGTACAGATGATACCTTGGAAAAGTTAATCCAGGAGTTTGAATTGGTAAAGGTTGATTTTTACTACGAAGAAAAAATCCACACCCATCCAATAAGAGGACATTACAAATCCACCAATCCTGTGTATTCCAAATTATTGGTGGTAGACAAGGAAAACGGTAAAAGTAAAGCAGATGCCTCCAATGCAGGTATCAATTCAGCCAAGCATCCCTTGTTTCTGTGTACAGATGTGGATTGTATTCTAAGAAGTGATACCATCATGAAGCTGGCCAAACCATTTATGACCTCTAAAAAAAGAACGATTGCATCTGGTGCAGCAATCCGCGCATCCAATTCCTGTGAAGTCAAGGATGGCTTTTTGATGAAAATCCGATTTCCACAGAATTGGTGGGCTTCTTTTCAGGAGTTGGAGTATGTCCGTGCTTTTTTGATGGGAAGGATGGCATGGAGTGAGATCAATGGACTTTTGTTGGTTTCTGGTGGTTTGGGTCTGTTTGATAAAGAAATTGCAATCAAAGCAGGAGGCTATTGGCATAAGTCCCTTGGAGAAGATATGGAGTTGATTACCCGTATGCGGAAGTATATGTGTGACAATCAAATGCCTTTCGAAATTACTTATATTCCGGAGTCCCTGTGTTGGACAGAGGTGCCGGCTACCAGGGAAGTATTGATTCGTCAGCGGGTTCGTTGGGCTAGAGGTTTAATTCAGACCTTATACCTGCATAGGGACATGTTGTTCAGACCAAAATATGGAAGAACTGCATTTCTTATCCTTCCCTATTTCTGGCTTTATGAGTTTTTGGTTCCCATCTTAGAGGTACTAGGTCTTACAGCTCTGATTTTAAGCTTCTTTTTGATAGATGTAAACACTGCTTATTTTATCAAAGCTACTGGAGTGGTGTACCTGTTTTATTTGACAGTAACACTTCTTTCTGTTCTTTGGGATGAGTTATTTTATGGACATTACAGCCGAAAAAGAGAAGTCTTTCAATTGGTTTGGAAGGCAGTATTGGAACCAATTGCTTACCATCCATTCAATGTGTATGCTTCCATGAAAGGGTATTACCACTTCCTAACCAACAAAGAACAGAAGTGGGGAAACATGCAAAGACAAGGTTTTACAACAGCTAAAAAAAAGACATCAAATGAAACGAACATTTCTAACGCTTAGTTTTTGCCTATCATTGGTTCTGGGGCCTTCTGTGGAAGCTTACGCTCAGAAAATAGACACAGATAGTCTTTTGATTGCGGCAATCCAAGCAACCAATAAAGAAAAGGATTATCCGAAGGCGATCGCCATGGCAAGGCATGGAGCTTCGTTAGCGCCTGACTACTTGGATTTCCATTTGTTATTGGGAAGACTTTATCGATTTACAGGACAAGCGGATAGCGCCCGTTATTTTCTTAATTATGTCTTAGAGAAAAGCACAGAATATGAAGATGCTTACACGTATTTAGCAGGCTTAGAATTGGAAGAGAGTGAAATGGAAGCTGGGTTGAAAGTGATTGATCAAGCTATTCAGCAATTCCCAGATAAAGGACAATTTTACAGGCTAAAACTCGCATTGATTCGCTTAGATGAAGATATCCGAACAGAATTTGATTACTTAAAAACACTTGTACAGCGCTTTCCGGAAGATTCCGATTTGAGGCAGCAATTAATCAATTTGGAATTGCGTTTGGATAATCAACGGGTAGGAGTGAATTACTCAATAACTGCATTTGATCGGGATGGAGTAGGGCCTTGGCATTTGGTGGGCGCACAGTTTATACGGGAAAGAAGATGGGGATCTATTATCGGAAGAGTGAATTACGCTAACCGTCTGAGTGCAGGACAATCCATCGATTCAGGTGTTCAGTATGAGTTGGAATCCTATTTCTTTACAGGTAAACGTTCGTATTCCTATGCAGGGGTTGCATTCAGTTCTTCCTTGGTATTTCCAGAGCAACGCTATTCTTACTCCTTTTTTCAAAATCTGGACAAAGGTTGGGAATGGGAGGCTGGCCTTCGCTACAACAGTATCAATCCTCCAGAAGGTAGAAGAAATTTTCGCTCAATCGTGCTGGGTGGAGGGAAATATATTGGTTCCAGTTGGCTGAACTTGAGGGCCTTTATTCAAAATGAAGAGGAAGATTTTTATCCTGCATTTACATTGGTTTACAGGTATTTCATCGATAGCCGATTTGATTTTGCAACCGTTATTTTAGGATATGGAACTTCTCCTGACGAAAGACCCACACTTGGTCAGTTTGAAAATCGAGTAGCATTGGATTCTTACCGTGCAGGAGTGGGCTATCATCGTTTGCTGGGCAATACCATTGTTGCAGGTGTACAGGCTACGTATAATTATCAGGAATTTTTTCCAGGTAGAACACAACAGGAATTTGAATTTTCTGTGACAATTAATTACAAATTCTAACATCTTGCTAAATCCCTACCGATTAGCGGCTGCTGATTGGATTATTCTATTAAATTTGTAATTCTAGTTTAAGCATGCAGAAGCAATGATTTTGACTCTGCCATAATTTAGTCGTCTCCCTAAGAATAATGAAAAAAATACTTGTAATCGAGGATGATGAGCTCATCTTAAAGATGGTCGATTTCAAACTCAAAAAAGAGGGGTATCAAGTGTACATATCCCGAGATGGAGATCACGCACTTAAAGCCTTCGAAGAAGTGAAACCTGATTTAGTGCTGACTGATTTGATGGTTCCGTTTAAATCTGGTCTTGAAGTTACCTACTGGGTTAAAAAACATTATCCGGATACACCTGTATTGGTTTTTTCGGCTTTAGGTGATGAAGAAAGTTCGGTTCAGCAGGCATTTAAATTAGGGGCAAGTGATTTTATCACCAAACCATTTAATCCAAATGAGTTGGTCTTGCGAATCAAAAGGTTTGTTTAATTATAGTCAAAAACTTCCCACTCGTTTTTATCATCGTCTGTAAATGACATGTTTATCCAAGAAAGAAATCAATACATTGAACCAAACCCACTTCGTCAAGCTATACTTGAAATGATTCGGATGCGCCCCAATACTTCTTTTTGTCCTTCGGAAGTGGTAAGGTGGATGTATCCACAAGCTTGGAGAGTATTTATGGAGGATGTAAGAAAGGAAATGATGTGCTTGTATCAAGAGGGGCTTATAAATGTAACCCAAAAAGGTGTATCTATCGACCCTGCCGAAAATCCAAAAGGACCTGTCCGGATTTCTCGAAAAAAATAAGGAAACAATCTTGAATTTTTTGGTGTTTTTTAAATATGAAATTAACGCTATTATTTTCAGTAATGATGTTAGTTGCCTCAGTAGCCTGTGGGCAACAAACACGTAAACAACAATCTATGCAAGAATTACCTCAAACTATCGTTCAAGTACCAGAGAATCTTGAAGTTGCTACCCTTGGATCGGGGTGCTTTTGGTGTATCGAAGCTATTTATCAAGATCTTAAAGGTGTATATGAAGTCAAATCCGGTTATAGTGGAGGCCATGTAAATAAACCAACTTATAGACAGATTACTACAGGTACTACTGGTCATGCAGAAGTGATCCAATTCTTCTACGATCCAAAGGTGTTAAGTTTTGAGGATTTATTGGAGATTTTCTGGTCCACTCATGATCCTACTACATTAAACCGCCAAGGTGCAGACGTAGGACCTCAGTATCGTTCAGCTGTCTTTTATCATAATGATCAGCAAAAAGAAATAGCGGAATTCTACAAAAAACGATTGAATGAATCAGGGGCTTTTAATAGACCCATAGTTACGGAAATTACAGCTTTCTCTAATTTCTTCGTAGCGGAAGATTACCATCAAAATTATTACAAGGATAATGGCATGCAGCCTTATTGTCAGTTTGTGATTCGCCCAAAAGTCGAAAAATTCAAGCAGGCATTTGCGGAAAAGCTAAAATAGTCTGAAAATTATCATTGTTTTATAAGCTGGCAGGCAGTAGTTTTGATATATTAATTCAAAGCACCATGAAAAAATTACTTGCAATTCTCTTAGGTCTAAGCTTAATGGCTTGTCAATCTCAAGAAAAATCCGTTGAAGAAGAAGCAATCACTGAAGATTTACCAATAGGTATGTTTGGGGACGAAATTTCAGCAGCAAACCCGCTGACGTTAGCAAGCCTAGTGACAGCATTGGAAGAGTCGGATGCGTTTGAAGGTAAGGTTTATGGAGAAATTAAGGATGTCTGTTCTATGAAAGGATGCTGGATGACCATTGATCTTCCCAACGGTGAGACCATGAGAGTAACCTTTAAAGATTATGGGTTCTTTGTACCAAAAAACTCCCATGGCTATCCAGTAATTATTGAAGGGATAGCTACTAAAAAGTTTACTGATGTAGCTACTTTAAAGCATTACGCTGAAGATGCAGGAAAATCACAGGAAGAAATCGACGCGATTACCAGCCCGAAAGTAGAATATGCTTTTGAAGCTGTTGGAGTAATAATTCAAGAAAATGCGTAATCTCGTACTAATTACTGTTTTTCTTGGCTTGTTATCAGTTTCTTGCACGACGAAAGAAACCAAACAAGTACAAACTACACGTTACCCTAATGAGGATGCCCCTTTGGCTTTATTGATGCGGGCCATGTTTGAAGACATGGAAGAAATCAAAGATGCAGTCGAAAAGGGTAATTCCATTAAAAGTTACCTTTCCAAGCACCGGGAGTTACTTACAGCTAGGCCAACCAATCCTAATGTTAAAACAGTGACCTTTGAATTGATGGGAAATGCATATTTGGAAAGCTTGGACTTGATGGAAAAAAGCTCTGAGGAGGAATTGATTTCAAATTATAAAATGCTCGTGGAAACATGCCTTGCCTGTCATCAGCAGTATTGTCCCGGGCCAATTAAACGTATAAACTTATTAAATTTGCCTTTGTAATATGGCCATGTCGTTGGATAGTTTGAGGGTTGGAAGAGTCTACACTTTTGTCAATAATGGTGAGAAAAGAACTTTGGAAGTGTTAGCAAAACTTTCGGGATCTGATTTTAAAGTGAAAGATTTAGATACTACCGAAGTGTACACATTTGAAGAACTGCTTCGATGGGGAAAAGGAAAGGATTATGACTTGGATGAAGTCATTGATCAATTCGGAAAAGGAATCGTACCCAAGCAGTTTTAATAAAAAATCTCAGGTGATAAGCCTGAGATTTTTTATTTAGTGGAAGGTTTTGAAATGCGGTTCGTAAATGATTCGCATAAATGAACTGAGCCCCATATTATCTCGATTTCCCACAGGGATTCCTGTTACAATACCGATCATTAGGTTTTCCGCCAAACCTACACGCATTTGAGGTCTTAAAACTGTTTCTAGTTTACCATTATGGATTTCTTTATTGATTTCAACTCCTATGAAGTTTCTTGTACCCGTTATCATGTAATGGAAATTGGTATGGATTTCATAGGTAATATCACGTCTTTGGTTAAAGAGTTTTTCTATTCTAGGACCTGTGTAAATCAAAGTGTGGTAATTAGAACTCCATCGCTTGGCAGCTACAAAGAAAGGGTTGTAAATATTTCCTTTGAATAACTCACCACCTCTTCCCAGTCTATTCAAATCCACAAACTCAAACTCATGGATATACCCTAATGCAAGGGTGGATTTGTATTTTTCAGACACTAGAAAAGACCATTGGGTTGCGAGCTTGAGGGATTCGACTCTGTTGTTGGGACGCTCTAGATCAGTATTAGGAAGGCTATTTCTCCAAGAGTAGAGCGTAACAGGTACTTCTATCTCAAACCCTAATCGATCAATAGGGGCCCATTCATACTCAATCAAGCCCTCATACTCATCATAGCCTCTTCTGTCTGTCATACCCACTCCTAAGTTCCATTCCCGTTCACCCTTCCTTGCTCCCAAGTCACGGATAAGGTCAATGTATAAGGGCTCTGCGTGTAGCACTTTTGGTTTGAGATTGCTTTGAGGTCTCTCTACCTCCGCAATGAACATACTATCTAATAGCATCCGTTCTATTTTGGTGCTGTCAATTTGAATTTGATCATCTTGTGCCAAAGCAGTTACTATACTAAGGCCTACCATTGCCAGTATAGCTGTAAATAATTTAAGTTTCATACGATTTTTTTAATGATTGAAAGAAAATTAGTTTCAAACATTAAGCTCTGGGAGGAGGTGAATTTGTCTCAATCTTGATGCTTTCAAACAAATTGAGGTAATAGGGATTACAGCATTGCTGCTGCACAAAAATCTTTTCGCTACTTGGTTTGCTGATATCTTGATGATAAAGCTTCAAATCTGTGAATTTGCGTTGCTCCTGTGGTACCTCTGTATCCGGAATGGTTTCTTCGTCCATATCAAAGAAATACTCCAATACGAGTTCAGCCAAGGTATCAATAGGGTCAGCTAGCTGATACTTGTTGACAAGAGAATGTGGTGTGTAAAAATCAGCAGAAAGGTTGATAAAGTTGACGAGCGTCAACAATACCAGAATTTTGCACGAGATGCTATTACTGATTTTTTTAATCATACTGCAAAATTAATCAAAATATGGAAATTTTATCCAATGCCATGATACGTGACACAAATCACGAAGTTGCGAAAGTTTTTAAGTATTTTTGTACTATATTAAGCGTTATGGAACAAGTGAGTTTAAGTAAAGCCATGCTTCATGGCAAATGCCCTAGGTGCAGGGAAGGGAATATGTTTCCTACTTCTCTGATGAGTTATACCAAGTTGACAGAGGTTCATCATAAATGTCCGACCTGTAATGCAGTATTGACTCCTGAGCCTGATTTTTTTTATGGAGCGATGTACATCAGTTATGCATTTTCAGTAGCACTGATGGTAAGCATATTTGTAGCGATCAATGTATTGTTTGGAAGGTCACCGCTATCTTACTATGTGATCACTATCATAGTTTTTAATGTCATTTTAGTACCACTAATGCTTCGGTATTCCAAGGTGTTGTATCTCTATGGAGTAGGTAAATTGACTTATGACCCTCAGTGGAAAGGAAAAAAGGCATAGCGTTTTATAACTATGCCCCCTGATTTTCCTTAGACAATGTATTCTTGTGGCATACCTGCTGCTTGAAGCAAAAAGTTATGAAGCTCAAAGTTTCGGACAAAGCCCTTTAAGTGTTCACTGCCCGGTCCAAACATAACCAATTCCACATGATCTGCGGAGTGGTTGGTGCCTGCCCATTGTACGGAAGTGTGTGGAGATTGTAGACTTGCATAGATGGCTACTGGAAGTCTATTGGTATTATACAAGCCGTCCTCACCTAAGGTAAAGCCTTTCAAAATTGCCTCAGCATCTTCCCCTGACATGGCATAATTTTGATGTGCTTCGACAAACTCCACCAGTCTGTTAGTTGTAAATTCTGGGGTGATTTGGTTTAATACCCACTCATTGGAAGCTTTCGTGCTGTATAGTTTCTCGAAGTTTCTATTCGCTTGGTTTCCGTAAAATAAGCCTGGATTACTGTTTCCGTGGTCAGTTGTAATGATTACAAGTGTTTCTCCATCCGCTTGGGCAAAGTCCATAGCTACTTTTATAGCTTGATCAAAATCGACTTGGTCATACAATAATGCTGCTGTATCATTCGCATGTGCCGCCCAGTCTACTTTACCTCCTTCAACTTGCATCACAAAGCCCTGTGGGTTTTTGCTCAAATGTTTGATGGCTGTTTGAGTCATTTCTGCTAAGGTAGGGGTGATTGCCTTCAAGTCAGTATTATTTTCCCGGTCTATTGCGTAGGGCAGTCCTTCCTCAGCAAATACACCTAGGATAGGTTTGGTACCACTCAATGAATTTAATTCATCCTTTGTTTGGACAAAGTCAATTCCGGCTTGTTTGGAAGCAGCAATTAGATCCTTTTTATCAGTTCGTTTGTCTGTATGAAAATAGTTTAATCCACCACCCAACATGCAGTCAAATTTAAGTTTGATATAATCTTCTGCGATAATGGGTTGGGCATTTCTACTTGAATTATTGACGCAAAATGAAGCAGGAGTGGCGTGGGTAATCTGAACACTAGTCACACAGCCCACAGCTTTTCCGGCAGCTTTGAATTTTTGAAGAATAGGGACAGGTTTCTCACCATTTGGGCCTACATTCAGCGCACCATTTCTTACGCGCATACCACCTCCCCAAGCAGACCCGGCTGCTGCTGAATCGGTTACAAACGAATTAGCGGAAGCTGTTTCCATCAATGCTCGACGGACAGTGTTCTCTTCGTAGAGTTTAATCCACTCACTTGACCTTCCTTCTTTATGTTTGAGTAAGATATCTGCCATGGTCAAGGTGCCCGCACTCATACCATCACTGACCAAAAAAATGATATTTTTGGCAATACCTTTTCTAGTAAAATCTACTGATCCAAAAGCCTGAAAACTACTTCCTAGAGCTCCTAATCCAATCGTGCTTATTACACCTTTTCTAAAAAACTCTCTTCTTTTCATCGTTTTTCTTGGCAAAATACTAGATAAATTACGAAGAGGTAGGCATTCCTTGTTACATTTTTATTAACAAACAAAAATCAAAACTTATTGGCGGGCATTCCTGTTAATCGGTTTATGAAACTAACCTTAAAATTAGCAGCAGTTTATAATATCTTATGGGGTGCCTGGGTAGTCTTGTTTCCTCAGCACTTTTTTGAGTTAGTAGGAATGGAAGCCCTTAATCATCCCATGGTGTGGCAAGGCATGGGAATGGTCATAGGTGTTTATGGTCTAGGTTATTGGTGGGCAAGTTTCGACCCAGTAAAGCATTGGCCAATTGTGGCGGTTGGGTTTTTAGGTAAAATATTCGGCCCAATAGGTTTTATTTTTAATTACCTAAATGGGGATGCGCCAGGTGCATTTGGCTACATGTTGATCACCAATGATTTGATTTGGTGGATTCCTTTTTTTGTAATTTTAAAAACAGCTTATCAGACGCATAAATTTTCAGCTTGATATGAAAAAATTAGCAGCATATGCATTAGGGGCATTCTTTCTTGTTGGAGGTTTGAATCATTTTATCAATCCCCACTTTTACCTGCCTTTGATTCCAGATTATTTACCTTTTCCGGAGTTCCTTAACTTTGTTTCAGGTTTTTTGGAAATTGTAGCGGCTATAGCCATTTTGATTCCTAAGTATAGAAAACTGGGAGCATGGTTGGTTATTGTACTGATGGTATTATTCATATCTTCGCATGTATATTTTATTCAGATTGGATCCTGTGTGGAAGCTGGGTTATGCGTTCCTGAATGGGTGGCTTGGCTTCGTCTGTTGCTTATTCACCCGCTATTAATTTATTGGGCTTGGATCGTTAAAAATGTATAGTATGGCTTTGAATGTATTTGGAGAACCTTTGATCGTTTGTAGTACTGCACCTTTGACAGGGTATTATCGAAATGGCTGTTGTGAAACTGGAGAAGAAGATCTAGGAACGCATACAGTCTGCGCAATCATGACGGATGACTTTTTACAGTTTAGCTTGAGTAGAGGAAATGATCTGATCACACCGAGACCAGAGTGGGCCTTTCCTGGATTGAAAGCTGGGGACCGTTGGTGCCTTTGTGCTTCCCGATGGATGGAGGCCTACAGGGTTGGTTTAGCTCCTGAAGTTGTTTTGGAGGCTACACATGAAAAGACCTTGACTTATATCACCCTCGAAGAGTTGGTGAAGTATTCCTATCGTCAATAATTCTAGTTTGTTAAAAATGGGCTCTGAAATGGTTCAGATAACACTGAACCATCTCTTAAGGTAACTACCAAGCTAGCGTTCAACTGCTGTAAGTTGCCGATGTTTTGATTGAACCGGAAGCTAAAAAACTGTCTGCTATCTCTGAAATCTCGCAACCTGTTCAATTGCACGTCATTGTTATTACTTAGAAGAAATGCTATGTCCGTACCCACTGGAAAACCATTGAAGGGCTGATCTAGTATCACCATAATATTGCTGATGTTTTCTACGAAAAAACGGGGTTCACAATCAACTTGCGCTATTGCAAAGCCAGGAATCCAAGAACCTAAACTTGCCTGTTGGAATGACTGATACGTCAATTCAAAGTTCAAGCGAAAATCCCGTGAAGAAACTGTATCAGCGTTGCTAGCAGCAATCTGATTCATGAAAGGAGAAAAAAATATCTGTTCTATTCCCACTACATTCACTCTCCGTATACTGGGACAGCCTTCCGTATCAAAGTCCAAACTTAGCGTGCATGCCCAAGATGCAAGCATGAGGCACATGCAGACAAAGATTTTGGAGAAACTTGTATGAGACCAAAACTCTTTAGACATAACTCAGATAAATTACCTTCAATTGTTTAATTTACAGTTATTTATCCTTTTGTTCAATAAAAATGTTTCAAAACTATCGAATTTGCCCCGTTCCTCGGATGATCCATTTGTAACTTGTCAACTCTGAAAGGGCCATAGGGCCTCTTGCATGCAATTTTTGAGTACTGATACCAATCTCAGCTCCCATACCAAACTGATTGCCATCGGTAAATGCTGTAGAGGCATTGGCATAAACGGCTGCAGCATCCACTGCTTGCAAAAACAGCTGAATAGCATCTTCGTCTTCGGCAAGGATGGCTTCTGAATGTTTGGAGCTGTACTGTTGGATATGGTCAAAAGCTTCGTGAATAGTGTTTACCGTTTTGATAGACATTTTGAGTGATAAAAATTCGGTCCCAAAATGTGTTTCATCAGCCTGTTTGATCAATGGGTTTTTCAAAGCTTCGAGGACTTGAAAGGATTGTTCGTCAGCAAAAACCTCTACTGATGCATCTAAAACTGGCTTTAATAGGTGCTTTAAATCCATTAATCTATCTTGATGAATGATCAGACAATCCAAACTATTGCAGACAGATGGTCTCCGGGTTTTGGCGTTGAAGATAATGGCCGCTCCTTTTTCAGTATCTCCGCTTTTATCAAAGTAGGTATGCACGATTCCAGCACCTGTTTCAATCACCGGTACTTTTGAATTGGACCGCACATATTCAATTAAATTTTGGCTTCCTCTTGGAATGATCACATCCACGTATCCTACGGCTTGTAAAAGTGCATGGGTGGCTGTTCTATCTGCAGGAAGTAAGCAAATAGCTTCTTTTGGCAGCCCATTTTTTTCTAGTGCTTGTCGAATCAATTGTACTAAAACAGTATTAGATGCATGTGCATCAGAACCACCTTTTAGAACTAAGGCATTTCCGGATTTGATAGCCAACGTAAATACATCAATGGTGACATTGGGTCGGGATTCGTAGATGATGCCGAGTACACCAAGGGGAACAGTTTTTTTTTGCAAGTGGAGTCCATTGGCAAGGGTCCGTTCTTCTAATAATTTCCCTAAGGGATTTGGAAGTGCTTTTACTTGCTGAATTTCTTCCATAATTCCAGCAATTCGGGCTTCTGACAGCAGCAGACGGTCATAGCGTGGATCGGAGGAATCCATTTTAGCGAGGTCTTCCGCATTGGCTGAAAGAATCGCAGGAATGTTTTCCTGAAGTTGATGAATCAGTTCATCCAGTACATTTTGAACCTGAACTGTTGATAAAGAGGCTAATGCTCGGGATGCTATTTGAGTTTCTTGAAATAAAAAATCGAAGTTATTCATGATGGGAAATGTATAGGTAGTCGTAGTGGATAAATGGCTTTTGGTTTTTCATTCCTATCAAGGGAAGTAATTGGTCACTGCTATATTCTGCCTTGCCAACGCCAATTTGTTGATTAGATTCGTTTTTAATAGCGATGATATCACCTTTTTCGAAGGATCCTTTAAAGGAGATTATTCCAACTGGCAGCAGGGAGTTGATTTTTTCTGAAAGTAAAATTTCTTCAGCCCCCTTATTAACAAGTACTGCTGCTT
The DNA here is from genome assembly GCF_014652135.1 of Mongoliitalea lutea. Classification (GTDB taxonomy): domain Bacteria; phylum Bacteroidota; class Bacteroidia; order Cytophagales; family Cyclobacteriaceae; genus Mongoliitalea; species Mongoliitalea lutea. Next base: position 55,381 of record NZ_BMYF01000025.1, on the reverse strand, counting down.
TGGAGTATTGCTCCCCAAAGGCTAACCATTTTTTTGGGCTTTGTTTTTTCTCTTTTGGAAGGAAGACGGTACAGGGTACAGATGAGTCTTCTGTTAAGTCTTTCAAGATAGTACCCTTTTTTCCATTGGCAATGATGACTTGAATTCCCAAATCTGCAGACTTAAAGGCCATCCGCAGCTTGGTCAGCATACCACCTCGACCAAATGAAGACTTTTCATTACTGACCACATGTGAGATTTCAGGGATTGATCCCGAGATGCTGCTTATCAATTTGGAGTCAGGGTGGGAGGGAGGACCGTCAAATACTCCGTCTACACTCGTCAATAACACCAAAGTGTCTGCGTTGACCATGGCTGCCGTGAGTGACGCTAGTTCATCATTATCCGTAAACATCAATTCTGTAATTGCAACTGTATCATTTTCATTGATGATTGGGATGATACCTTGAGATAACAAGCCTTCAATACAACTTCTCATATTGAGAAAGTGCTTTCTATCTCGAAAATCCTCTTTGGTTACCAAAATTTGAGCTACGTGCAGCCCTTCCTTTTCGAATAATTGCTGATAGGTATGGATCAAGCGAATCTGTCCCGTAGACGCATAAATTTGTTTTTTGAGAATAGGGTCAGCTTTGGCAGGTATATTGATTGCTTGTCTACCATAGGCCACTGCTCCAGAACTGATAAGAATAACTCGCTTCCCAAGTTTGTGGAGCCATGAAATTTGTTTGACCAAAGCTGATAAGGTGTTTCCATCAGGTGACCCATCTGAGTTGGTCAGGACATTGGAACCTACTTTTAAAACTAGCGTCTGATGGTTATGCGCAATCACGAAAATAAGGTTAGTTAGTAAAATTTGTATGATTTGTAAATTTACTAACTAACTGACGGGAAAAATAAAAAAACAGAAACAGATTACAAGATGGATTGAAATTTTTCTGGTGTTAGTGGCTTTTCAATGAATCCTTTTACACAATTATATGAGTCGGCTTTGATTCGATCTTGAAAATCAATAGAACTTGATAACATAATTATCTTATCCATTCTAAAAGAAAGATGCTCCATATAATAATTTAAAAAATCCCACCCATTCATTACAGGCATATTAATATCTAGTAGAATTAATGCGATACTATTTTTGTCTAAATTTTTGATGTATTCAAGAGCTAATTCGGCTTCATAGAAAACTTCTACGTTTTCTGTTGATTCATTTTTTAAAATAAGCCTTTTATTTATCAAATTATTGATTGGATCATCGTCAATTAAAATTATGGTTGAAAATTTAATCATAAAATTTATTAAAACTAACATATTAAGTCCAGGGAACTCAAATATAGTTACTATTGAGCATTAATTTATAGTTTTTGCAATGAATTCATGTGTTTTATTATTACTCAAAATGTCAGTTTGGATGTAATTCGAATAAGTTATCAAAAAAAGGCTATGGAATTTTCCATAGCCTCGATTAGGTAATTGATAAATAAGAAATTACATCATTCCTCCCATTCCTCCGCCACCCATTGGAGGCATAGCTGGGGTATCTTCTTTAACATCAGCAACTACACACTCAGTAGTCAATAACAATGCAGCAATTGAGGCTGCATTTTCAAGTGCTAACCTTGTTACTTTCGTAGGGTCGATTACACCTGCTTCGAATAGATCTTCGTAAACATCTGTTCTGGCATTGTAACCAAAGTGGCCTTTATTTTCTTTGATTTTGTTTACTACAACAGAACCCTCACCACCAGCATTTTCTACGATTGTTCTCAATGGAGCTTCGATAGCAATTCTTACGATGTTAACACCAGTATCCTGATCATCGTTGTCACCTTTGACAGCATCCAAAGCAGAAGAAGCTCTTACTAGGGCAACACCACCACCAACTACAACACCTTCTTGTACAGCGGCTCTTGTAGCATGCAATGCATCATCTACGCGGTCTTTCTTCTCTTTCATTTCTACTTCAGTAGCGGCACCAATGTATAGGATAGCTACACCACCAGAAAGTTTTGCAAGTCTTTCCTGCAATTTCTCCTTATCGTAGTCAGAAGTAGTTTTTTCGATTTGAGCTTTGATCTCGTTGATTCTTGCTTGGATAGCGCTGCTATCACCTGAACCATTAACGATTGTAGTGTTATCTTTATCGATGTTAACCTTTTCAGCAGTTCCAAGGTACTCGATGGAAGCATTTTCCAATTTGTAACCTCTTTCTTCAGAGATGACAGTACCGCCAGTCAAAATTGCAATATCTTCCAACATTGCTTTTCTTCTGTCACCGAAGCCTGGAGCTTTAACAGCCGCCACTTTCAGAGCACCTCTGATTTTGTTTACTACCAACGTAGCCAATGCCTCACCATCCACATCTTCAGCGATGATAACCAATGGTCTACCAGACTGAGCAACTGGCTCCAATACCGGAAGCAATTCTTTCATGGAAGAGATTTTCTTATCATAGATCAAGATGTATGGTCTATCCAATTCAGCTTCCATTTTCTCGGTATTGGTTACGAAGTATGGAGAAAGGTAACCTCTGTCAAACTGCATTCCTTCTACAGTTCTCACTTCTGTTTCAGTACCTTTTGCTTCTTCAACAGTGATGACACCGTCTTTACCAACTTTATCCATTGCATCAGCAATCATTTTGCCGATTTCCTCATCATTGTTAGCGGAAACAGTAGCCACTTGCTGAATTTCCTTAGAAGTAGAGATTGCTTTGGAGTTTTCTTTCAATTGAGCTACAACAGCAGCAACTGCTTTGTCGATACCTCTTTTCAAATCCATTGGGTTAGCACCTGCCGCTACATTTTTGATACCAGCATTGAAGATCGCTTGGGTCAAAACAGTAGCTGTAGTAGTACCATCACCGGCATTGTCGGCAGTTTTGGAAGCTACTTCTTTTACCAATTGAGCACCCATATTTTCGATTGGCTCGGCCAATTCGATTTCTTTTGCTACGGATACACCATCCTTAGTAATGGTAGGAGCACCAAATTTTTTGTCGATAATAACATTTCTACCTTTAGGTCCCAATGTTACTTTTACTGCATCTGCAAGGGCATCTACACCTTTTTTCAGTCTGTCTCTTGCGTCGGTATCGAAAAATAGTTCTTTAGCCATTTTTTCTTTTGGTTTAATGTTTTAGTGTTTACAATAGATGATTAAAGGATTGCGAAGATGTCAGATTCTCTCATGATCAGGTAATCTTGACCATCTACTGAAAGTTCTGTACCGGCATACTTGCCATACAACACTGTGTCACCTACTTTAACAGTCAATGGTTCATCTTTTTTACCACTTCCTACGGCTACCACAGTTCCTTTCTGAGGTTTCTCTTTAGCAGTGTCCGGGATAAAAAGACCGGAAGCAGTTTTCTCTTCAGCTGCAGCAGGCTCCACTAGAACTCTGTCTGCAAGAGGTTGGATGTTAACTTTTGACATAACTATTAAATTGTTTAAGGTTAGTTCTAAAATTGTTTACTCCTCCCTAATCCATTCTTGTGCCAATTGATATTTATTGATAAAATCTGCCATTACGTCGGTCTTGAAAGTCAGTAATGGACAATTAGCAGAGGAATCACAAAAAATATCTGTCAATTTTTCTCTAAGTCTTTTTTTAGTTGACATATTTCAGTAAATTTTTCTGACAAAAGTGTACCTATGAATAAATTATCTGAAAATTGGATTACCGAAGGATGGATAGATTTTGAGTATAAAAAATACATTCTTCTAGCCTACATGAAACATGTGTCAGGGCAGTTTAAAGAAGTAAAGTTGTATCCTCCTTTGGCAGAGTTGATCCATCACTATGCTCGTCTAAAAGGTTTTGCAGATAGTAAGGAAATGCTCAAAGATGCTTTTCCCAAACAGCTGCAAGGACCGGATTGGTCTACGATGAGCATGAATTACAAGCCTTTGTTGATGGATGATGAGTTGATGAAGCAACTGAATGAAATCGTGGATTATTCCTTGCCTAGATTCAAGAAAGCAATAGAAGAAGGGAAGGATATTTATGACTTTTTAGAGTCGGAAATGAAGATTGAGCCTATAGGGATTTCTCCATTGTATCAGCGGGAAGGTTATGCCATGTTGACATTGGATGCCTCTAAAGATATTTATATCTATCGGTACAAAGTGAGCTTGTTTCAACAAGCTACCGATACCCTGAAAGGGATTATGATGCAATTGGTGAAAAAAGTCAGAAGAACCTTTGCACATACCTTTGAGCAGCTCAAATTGGAGTTGGCTCGATCGTATAAGGATCTTCCAAATCCTGCCACCTACAGGATTCATAGTAAGTATCAGATTCCTTTGGATGAAAGTTTTCTTCCAATCACCAAAAGAATTCTCTTGAAGGCCATACAGGAATAAAAAAAAGCGGACATTTCTGACCGCTTTTTCAAATAGGTTTATCGAGGTATTAGTCGTTTTCTGTCTCTGTGCTGCTTTCTACTTCTTCAGCTTCGATAGCAGGAGCGGAAGGTAAGAGGCTATTGTCTCCGTCAGTTGAAGGGGAGATGATTTGTCTTCTTGCATTTTCAATATTTGGTGAGCTAAATTGATCACCGGAAGAAGATGTGTAGAACGCAGAAGAGGTTAAGGACAATACAAGAATAGCGATTGCCAATACCCAAGTTGATTTTTCAAGGATGTTTCCAGTCTTAGTGACACCCATGATTTGGGATGCACCACCACCGAAGGCCGCTCCAACACCACCTTTAGAATCCTGTCCTAGGATTACAAGAATCAATAAAACAGCTAAGACAATGATAATGCTGATTAATAAAGTAAACATATGCTAGTTAATTATCTTCCAAGTTTTTTATTTGGTCTGCAAAATAAGTGCTTTTATCTGGAAATTTCACCATGAGTTTTTGATAAATTTCAATTGCCTTTGATTTTTTATTCTGTTTCGCCAGCAATTTGGCATAGGATTCCGTGATTAAGCTTTCATTTATCTTTGTGCTTTTTGCAGATAGGTCATTTTGGGTATGATTAGCTTCTATTTCTTGGATAGTAGCTAATTTGATGGATTTTTTGCTGAAAGCTTTGATGATGTCTATCTGTTCCTTCTTCTTCTCATCCTTGATTTCTTTTTTCTCACGCTTGCGGATGTTCTCTATTAAATCATCATCAGAGGATTTACGTTTTTTTCTAACTGGCTTTTCGTCTTCCTTAGGTTCTTCGATTGCAGTTGGCTCCTCAACTGTAGCTTCCACCTCAGGAACTTCTTCATTTAAAGATGCTGCGGGTTCATCAGCCATTGTAATAGGTGATGCTTCAGTTATTTCCGTAGCCAATACTGTTTCATCTTCCGTACTAACAGTCTCAGTAACTGAAGGTGTTTCCGATGATTTTTTTTCATGCAGCTCCTCACCTAAACGTTTTAAGACACTTATTTTTTGAGCTAAGTCAACATCTTTTTTGGGTCTTGGCGTCAACTCTCCGTCCAAGTCATCGATAAAGTTTTCTTCTTTGGTGATTGGACCTTGATTTTTTTGGAGTTGTTCGAGGATGAGTTGGTTGAAACCTGTCCAAGATTCTTTTTGCTCAATTAATGATTTTAACCAGGCCCTATTTGGACTGGAAATTGCCGCAGACGCAAGGAAATCATTACCTTTTCCTTTGGGTAACCCAAATTCATACTTGGCAAGGAGGACCTTTGGGAGTTGAAAATAGGGGAATGCCTGACTGTATTTGACAAGCTCACTGATATCTTCTTTTTGAAGATCATTGGCTCGTGATGCGATATCTAACAGTTGTTGTAAGTTCAAGGCTTTATTTTTTTGTCTCCCAAGTTAAGAATTTTTACCAATTCGCAACCGAAGCTGTGAAAATGTCCTGCAATATACTTTCAAATATTTCTTCTATTAGCACACTTTCCACCTGTAGAATGGAGGTTGTACGAGGGTCGTAATCTTTAAAAAAAGAGAAGCTTCGTTTGAAACTCTCTTCATCATCAATTGTGTTTTCATATACTACTTCAACAACGATAGTCAGACGCATTTGTCCAGCTCTGTCTGGTAAGTTAGGATCTGTGGTAGTCACAGTGGCTTGGGGTGTTATATTGTAGCGAGTTATAGCCCCAGAAAATTGTAAATCACCATTGTTTCTTACTAGCTCTAACCGAGTGTTTCGCTGGTAGAAATCTTTGAGAGACTCTGTAAACAACTGCTCCATATTGGCAGGACCACCTCCAGAATCATTGAAAAAGTTTTCCACAGAAAAGGTTTTTACCTTATCATAATCAATATTTACACCCGAAAAGCTATAGTTGATGGCGCAGGAAAACAGGGATAGAACTGCTAAGCCTGTTATTACTATTGTAGTCCAAAAGCGCTTATTCAATGTCATACTGCTTAATTTTTCTGTAAAGGGTACGTTCAGAAATTCCCAAGTCTTGCGCCGCATATTTACGCTTATTGTTATGCTTTTGTAGGGCTTTGATAATCATCTCCTTTTCTTTCTTTTCCAATGAAAGGGAATGATCATCTTCCTCGTGGATGATATCTTCTATAGTTTCGTCCTCATAATTTTCCAAATTTTCATTGGAATGCTGACTATCCAACACTAACGGAACACTCACGGGATTGTTGTTGCTGGCGCTTGGTGATTTTTCGAAACTAATAGGGGATTCCAAGTCTTCAAAAAGGTCCTGATGCTTATTGATGATCGTAGGATTCAAACTGCCTGATTGGAAGCTTTCCAAAACCAATTTCTTTAGCTCATTCATATCCCGCTTCATATCAAAAAGCACTTTGTAGAGCAGGTCGCGTTCGTTGAAATCACTTGATTCTCCCTTATTTCCGTTTGCGAAAATTGCTGGAAGTCTGCTTTGATTACTTGGAAGGTATCGTTCCAATGTTTCAGCACTCACCTCTCGGTCTTGTTCCAATAGGGAGATTTGTTCTGCAATATTTTTCAATTGACGGATATTTCCAGGGAAAGGAAAACGCATCAAAAGCTTTTTCGCATTCTCATCCAAGGAAATAGGACGTACATTGTATTTTTCTGAGAAATCTGAAGTGAATTTTCTAAACAAAAGCACCATATCTTCACCTCTTTCCCGTAAAGGCGGCACGAATATGGGCACAGTATTTAGACGATAGTATAAGTCCTCCCGGAATTCTCCTTTTTCTACTGCTTTGATTAGATTGACATTGGTAGCAGCGATGACTCGAACATTGGTTTTTAATACTTTGGAGCTACCTACTTTGATAAATTCCCCATTTTCCAATACCCGAAGCAATCGTGCCTGTGTGCCCAAAGGCATTTCTCCGATTTCATCTAAAAAGATACTTCCCCCATCGGTGACTTCAAAATATCCTTTACGGGCTTCATGAGCTCCTGTAAATGAGCCCTTTTCGTGCCCAAATAATTCAGAGTCTATTGTTCCTTCTGGAATAGCACCGCAGTTGATAGCGATAAACTTCCCATGTTTTCGCAAACTCAGGGAATGAATAATTTTGGAAAAAGACTCTTTTCCCGAACCACTTTCTCCAGTAATCAACACCGTCATATCGGTAGGTGCTGCCTGTATGGCTACAGATATTGCATGGTTGAGCAATGGACTATTGCCTATGATTCCAAATCGTTGTTTGACACTATGTATTTCAGCGGATGTAAACATGAATGATAGGATTAAGCGACTACTTCACCAAAGAGGGTGGCTGCTGAACAATCCTGAATCAATACATGCACATAATCTCCCTTTTTCAGCGAGCCGTCATTTGGAATAATGACTACCTTATTGGCAGAGTTTCTGCCTTTCAATTGTTCTTCTGAGCGCTTGGAAGTTCCTTCAATTAAGATTTCCTGCACCTTACCCAAATCCAATTTATTTCTTTCTAAGGATAAGTAGGCCTGCTTTTCGATGATTTCGGCGAGTCTTCGCTTTTTCACCTCCAAAGGAATATCATCTGCATATTTTTTTGCGGCCAATGTTCCTGGTCTTTCGGAATAGAAAAACATGTAGGAAAAATCATACTTTACAATATCCATCAAGGTCAAGGTATCTTGATGTTCTTCTTCTGTTTCTGTGCAGAAACCGGCTATCATATCGGATGAAATCCCACATTCTTCTCCCAAAATCTCACGAATCGCCCGCACTCTATCCAAGTACCATTCACGGTCATAGGTACGGTTCATCATTTCCAATACACGTGAGTTTCCACTCTGTACAGGTAGGTGAATATATTTGCAGATGTTGTCGTACTTTTTCATGGTGTACAACACTTCATCTGTAATATCCTTAGGGTGGGAGGTAGAGAAACGGATTCTTAGCAGTGGATTCACTTGTGCGACCATTTCCAATAAATGGGCAAAATTGATAACCGTAGAAACTTCCTCCTCTTTCTTATTCAATCGAGCCTTATTATTTTCTTCCGGAGACCATTTGTAGGAATCCACATTTTGGCCTAGCAAGGTCACTTCTCGGTATCCGTTTTCAAATAGTTCTTTTGCTTCTTGTACAATGGAATGAGGGTCCCGGCTACGTTCTCTTCCCCTTGTAAAAGGTACAACGCAGAATGAACACATATTATCACAACCTCTCATGATTGAGATAAATGCCGAAACGCCATTGGAATTCAGTCTTACTGGTGCGATATCCGCATAGGTTTCCTCTCTAGAAAGGAAGGTGTTGACACCTTTGTTACCTTCTTCAGCGGATGCAACCAAGTTAGGTAAGTCTCTGTAAGCATCCGGGCCTACTACGACATCCACAATTTTCTCTTCTTCCAAGAGTTTGTCCTTCAACCGCTCCGCCATACAGCCCAATACTCCTATAGTCAGTTCGGGCTTTTGTTTTTTGACTGCATTAAAGTTGCTTAGTCGTTTGCGTACAGTCTGTTCGGCTTTTTCTCGTATAGAGCAAGTATTTAAAAAAATCACATCTGCTTGCTCGTAGTCCGAAGTGGTGTCAAATCCATTGTCTTTCATGATGGAGGCCACGATTTCGGAATCCGAAAAATTCATCTGACAGCCATAAGATTCTATGTAAAGCTTTTTGGACTTACCGGTGTTTTCTTCGGTAGTGGTCTTAAAGTCACATGCTTGTGCTTCTTCTGGACTGATGATATCTATATCTCTGATAATATTTTCCATGAATACTGTATTTGAGCTTGCAAAATTAACAAAAATCGGACAAAATGACAGTCGATGGGATGAAATAAAATCAGTAAGAAGTATTGATCGAAATATCGTCTTTTTTACTGTCCAATAATTTGCCCTTCTCACACTTCAATACCCGATAAGGATATTTTCGGAGCAGGTCGTGATTGTGTGTTGCCATCAAAATGGCGGTGCCTTGTTGATTGATTTCGGTGAAAAGTTGGAAAATACCTTCTGCTACATCAGGATCCAAGTTACCGGTAGGTTCATCAGCTAGAAGAATCGAAGGTTTATTGATCAAAGCCCGTGCGATTACTACACGCTGCTGTTCTCCACCTGAAAGTTGATGAGGCATTTTGGTCGCTGCATCCGCTAGTCCTACGCGCATCAAGACTTCGATCATGCGGTCTTTCATGGCCTTCTTGTCCTTCCATCCTGTTGCCTTCATGACGAAGAATAGGTTGTCTGCAACCGTTCTGTCCGGGAATAATTGAAAATCCTGAAATACGATTCCAAGCTTTCGTCTCAAGTAGGGTACATCTTTTTTCTTGATGTTGGCAAGCTGGTAACCAACGATTTCTGCATTACCCATTTTGAGATTAAGGTCTGCATAAAGCGTTTTCAGTAAAGAACTTTTTCCGCTGCCCGTTCTTCCGATAAGGAATACAAATTCATCTTTCTCTATGGTGAAAGTAACATTTTGAAGAACTGCATCTAGTCCTTGAAAAATATGTGCATCCGTAACGTGTATGATGGGCTCAGAATTAAAAATCATATTACAAACTAAGTTTTTGGAGTTTTCCGAATGGAATTTCTTTTATCAAAGCTTCCAAAGCTTCTTCTTTACCTTCCAATCCAAATTTTTCAATATTTTTCATTGGTCGGTCAGCCCTAAAATAGGCGACAAGAACGAAATTTTCGTCTCTGATCTGTATGTAATCTGGAATTTTGGCTTTTCCTTTTACCTTGATAATGTACATAAATATTGGATTCCAGGGATAACAACTGGGAACATGAAAAACGTTCATGTTCCCGATTTTGTTTTATTTGCCGGCTGCTTTCGCATGATCTGCCAAGAACGTAGCAAGACCTGAATCTGTCAATGGATGTTTTAACAATCCAGTGATTACTTTCAATGGGCAAGTGGCTACATCAGCACCAATTTCTGCACATTTGATTAAGTGCATGGTGTGACGGATAGAAGCTGCCAACACCTGGGTGGCATAGCCGTAGTTTTGGTAGATCTGTACAATCTGATCGATTAGCTCTAAGCCATCATAAGAGATGTCGTCCAATCTTCCTACGAATGGAGAAACGTAGGTAGCACCTGCTTTGGCAGCTACTAATGCTTGGCCTGGGCCGAAGATAAGTGTACAATTGGTGCGGATACCTTCTGAATGAAACTTTTTGATAGCCTTCACTCCGTCTTTGATCATTGGGATCTTGACTACGATTTTGTCATCGATTTTAGCCAATTCCTTGCCTTCTCTGATCATGCCTTCAAAATCAGTAGCAATAACCTCAGCGCTAACATTGTCATCTACAATGTCACAAATTGCTTTGTAATGGGCTTTTACACGCTCATCTCCTGAGATGCCCTCTTTTGCCATCAATGAAGGGTTGGTTGTAACGCCATCCAATACCCCAAGGTCATATGCTTCCCTGATTTCGTCAAGGTTAGCCGTATCAATAAAGAATTTCATGAAAATTGATGTTAGATTAGTGAAGAGACAAATGTAATTGATTATTCTCAGTCAACCGTGGCTTTTTTAAAAATCACGCTTCTCGTTTGTAATATTTGTCACTAGTTAAAAGCAACAGAGAGCTGTATTTTTCAGGTATGAAAACACTAGGACTCATCGGAGGAACATCTTGGCATTCCACTATCGAATATTACCGGTTGATTCATGCGTATGCAGCTCAATTTTTAGATGTATCACAGAATCCCAATCTCTTGATATACAGTCAGAATATTCAATTGATGCGGGAGCAGAATATTCCCAAAATCAATAAAACCTATCTGGAGATCGCTCATAAGCTGGAATGTGCTGGTGCGGAGGCAATCCTTATCTGTGCCAATACCCCTCACATGGTCTATAAGTATGTGCAACCAAAAATCAATATTCCTATCTTACACATTGCCGAGGCTATTGGAAGAGAAGCAGCTACCCATGGGTTAAAACGCTTGGGATTATTGGCCAATAAACCGACATCCAAAGGGAGTTTTATTCCGGAATACTTGAGTGAAAAATTTGGGATTGAGACCATCATTCCTACTGAAGTTGTGATCGCCCAATCCCATCACTATATCTCTACAGAGTTGACTCAAGGAGTTTTTTCGGATGCATCCAAAGCGTTTTATCTGGAGCAAATTCAAGTATTGGCAAGTGCTGGAGCAGAAGGAGTGATTTTAGGGTGCACTGAGTTACCTCTATTGATTTCTCCAAAAGAAAGCCCCATTCGCTTGATTTCTACCACACAGTTGCACGCACAGATGGCTGTTGACTTTATTTTCGGGAAGCTTGAATTATAGCTCTTTTGATGATTAATGGGTGAAAAATGGCGTAGCTTCCGTGGATATCTTCTATTTTTGTCAAAAAAAAGGTTGTGGATATTAAAGAAGTTGTTGCTGTCCTAAAACAAAACGGAAGAGTTTCTGTACGGGAAGGAAATGGAAAAGTATTGGAGCTCATCAGTATGTCCTCTTGGAATGCTGCAAATGATGACGCCTCAGGTATCTTTTTGTTATTCGAAACATTTCAGATCAGAAGCATCGCTGAGCAGTTTTCTGAAGTGTCACTCGACATCGTAGAGTATGCCACTAAACCTACCATTTATCATACCTCCGCTAGCCGTCTGTTGAAAAATGGACCTCAACAAGAGGGGAATGTGAAATTTGCACTGATCAAAAGTGATGTTTGGAATCGCCTATTGTTTGCTTTTGGTCAGCCTTTGATCGTGCAGTTTATAAAGTCAGAGAAAGCAGATTTCCAGCAAAAAGAATTCTTCCCCTTACTCAGTCCTAATACAAAAGAAATGTTTTTAGGACCGGATGGTGATATAAAAATAATCCGTGCATGAATTATCAAGAAGCACTTCAGTCCCATGAGATCTTTGCAAGGGTAGGTGAGATAGCCGATAAAATGGGCTTAGAGACCTATGTGGTTGGTGGCTATGTGAGGGATTTTATCATGGGAAGACCTTGCAAGGATATTGATTTTGTCTGTGTTGGTTCAGGTATAGCTTTGGCGGAGCAAGTTGCTGCCAGTTATTCCCAACATGTGCCTTTATCAGTTTTTAAAAATTTTGGTACGGCCAATATCCGCTTGGATGATTATGAAATCGAATTTGTGGGTGCCCGTAGGGAGAGTTACCGTGCTGATTCCCGAAAACCTTTAGTGGAAGATGGTACTTTGGCCGAAGATCAGGAGCGGAGAGACTTTAGTATCAATGCTATGGCCATATCGGTCAATAAAAGTACTTATGGAGTGCTAATTGACCCATTTGATGGGGTGAAAGATATTCAAAGAAAGATTATTCGTACGCCTACGGATCCTATGATTACATTTTCGGATGATCCTTTGCGCATGATGCGTGCAGTGCGTTTTGCTGCGCAATTGAATTTTGATATTCACTCGGATACCTTTGATGCATTGATGCAGAGTGCTTCTAGGCTTCAGATTATTTCCGGTGAACGGATCATTGATGAATTGAATAAAATAATCATGACTCCCAAACCCTCATACGGGTTCAAATTGCTCTTTGCAGGAAAATTGCTGCATGAGTTTTTTCCTGAAATGGTGGAGTTACAAGGAGTGAATTCTGTTGGAGATAAGTCGCATAAGGATAATTTTTACCATACTCTTCAGGTTCTGGATAATATTTGTGAGTCAACGGACGACCTTTGGTTGCGTTGGGCTGCAATTATGCATGATATTGGAAAGCCGCCTACGAAGCGATTTAATGAAAAAGTAGGGTGGACTTTTCATGGACATGAGGACAAAGGAGCACGGATGACGCCAGGAATATTCAGACGCATGAAATTACCCATGGATGAGCGGATGAAATATGTGCAGAAGTTAGTCAAGCTTCATTTGCGTCCGATTGCATTGGTCTCTGATAAAGTGACTGATTCGGCTGTTCGTAGACTTTTGTTTGATGCTGGTGATGCCATAGATGATTTGATGAAATTGTGCCGGGCAGACGTAACTTCCAAAAACAATAACAAGGTTCAACGTATCCTTGCCAACTTTGACAAGGTCGAACAAAAGATTGTTGAAGTAGAGGAAAAAGATCAGGTCCGGAATTTTCAGCCACCTGTTTCGGGAGAAGAAATCATGGAAATTTTCAAGATTCCTCCGGGAAGGTTGGTAGGTGAATTGAAGGAAGAAATCAAAGAAGCCATTCTCGAAGGACAAATTAACAATAATAAAGTTGCTGCATTGGAACTATTGCATAAATTAGCTGCCCAAAAAGGAATCATTTAATACCAATCGAAACATATGAAGAAGTTACTTGTATCAGCTTTTGTGCTGTTACTCAGCAGTACGGTGTTGGTTGCTCAGGAGCAACAAGCAGATACCGAAACCAACCGTAAAAGAAATGAAACGGATCAGCGTATTTATCAAATGGCTCTGCGCTATAATGATTTACCCGTAGCAAGAATGAAATTATATGAGTTGATCGACCGAAATCCTACCAATTTACGCTTTCATGAGTTATTGGCTACTTTGTACTTTGATACGAATCAGTTTACTTCTGCAGCTGTTGTAGCGATGGATTTACTTGAGAAAAATGATAAAAATGTGACAGCTTTGGAAATAGCAGGTTATTCTTTGGAACAAATTGGTGCTATAGATCGTGCTATGCCATATTTTGAATCTCACTACCTTCTGACAGGTACTTTATTCTCTTTATATAAAACGGCCTACATGCAGTTTTCCTTAGATAGATATGAAGAAGCGCTTAATTCTGCTAATATGCTAATTCGCGATACAAAGTCATCAACGGAAATGTTGAATTTCACCAAAGCGGATGAGACTACACAGGAAGTAAGTGTTAAAGCAGCAGCCCTGAATTTGAAGGGGTTAGTTTACATGGCAGAAAAAAATGTAGAGGAAGCACAGGCTGCATTTATGCAAGCTTTGGAGTTGGCACCGGGTTTTGAGATGGCGCAATTAAACATGAGGGAATTACGAAATTCGAACAAATAACACGTTAAATAGTAATATTTAATTTATCTTTTCCCCAATAAAGTACGTTTGTTTTAATAAAGTCAGTTGATTGTTGCAGTCAACTGACTTTTTTGTTTTAAATTCCAAAAAAATCCCAAACATAAAATGAACGCACCAACAAACCGAAGGATTTTTCTGAAGTCTTTAGGACTATTAAGTCTTAGTGCTAGTGTTAGCCCTTTATTGCTTCAATCATGTAAGCCAGTAACTTCTTCTGTTCAATTGGAAGAAGTTTCCAAAAACCCGTTTTTCAAGATATCACTAGCCCAATGGTCATTGCATAAAATGCTATTTGCTGGAGATTTAGATAATTTAAATTTTGCAGGATTTACCAAAAAAGAATTAGGAATCGAGGCTGTAGAGTATGTAAATGCTTTTTTTAAAGATAAGGCTAAGGACCTGGCTTATCTTAATGAAATGAAAAAAAGGGCTCATGATGAAGGAGTCAAAAGCCTACTGATAATGGTTGATGGTGAAGGGTATTTGGGTGATGTGGACAAGGCATCTCGCAATGAAGCGGTGGAAAATCATAAGAAATGGGTGGAAGCTGCAAAGTTTTTGGATTGTCATTCCATTCGAGTCAATGCATTTGGAAGGGGGACGGCAGAGGAAGTCGCTTCAGCAGCTGTGGAAGGCTTAAGGGCTTTGGCTACTTTTGCGAAGCCATTTGATATCAACGTAATAGTCGAAAATCACGGAAGTTATTCCTCCAATGGGAAATGGTTGGCAGATGTTATTCAAGGGACTGGAATGGAAAATTGTGGAACCTTACCTGACTTTGGCAATTTCTGTATCCGTAGATCCAATGGTTCTGAATGGGGAGGTGAATGTGTAGAGGAATACGACCGATATTTAGGTGTAGAGGAAATGATGCCATTCGCCAAAGGAGTCAGTGCCAAAAGCTATGATTTTGATGAAAATGGCAATTGTGTAGAAACTGACTATGATCGAATGCTCAAAATTGTAAAGGATGCAGGATACACCGGGTACATAGGGATTGAATACGAAGGAAGTAAGCTTTCTGAAGTAGAAGGCATCAAAGCAACTCGGGATTTGATCACACGGGTCGGAGCTACATTCATTTAACAATTGTAAACCATGCGCTTGCTAATCAATTTATTAATCATTTCCTTTTTGGTAGTAGCCGGGATCAGCTATGGTACCATTTGGTGGGGGAGAGGCTTGCTGCATGATTCCGGTATTCCTGTTCAAAAATCTTTATTTGGAAATACCATTCCTCAAAAAGTACTCTTGTTTTTTGCACATCCGGATGATGAAATTGCTGTAGGAGGTACCTTGAATCTTTTAAAAGAAGAAGGTCACGAGTTATACATGGTTTATTTGACAAAGGGGGAAAATGGACCGACGGGAGACTTGGTTGCTCAGGAACAATTGGGAGAGGCGCGAAAAAAGGAAATGCAAAAAGTAGCTGAATTTTTAGGTGCTAAGTCCTTGGAGATTTTGGATTATCCGGATAGTGGTTTGAAACATCTTCCCATAGAATTATTTGAACGAGTAGCTCAAGAAATGGTAGAAAAATACCAGCCTGATTACGTAATTACCTACGACTCTACAGTTGGCTTGTATGGTCATCCAGATCACCGAATGGTTTCCAAAGGGATGGAAAATTATTATCGAACCAACATTGGAAAGGTTGATTTTCCAGTGAAACAATTATTTCAAGTGACACTTTCACCTAAACAAATCCAGGTTGCCCTGCAATTAGCTCCTGGATTTCAGCGAAATTACCCCAAAGAAGGAAATGGACTTCCGATGCCAGATTTTTCTATTCGGACCACTCCTTATTTTGGGGCATTGGAAGAAATGATGGAAATGCATGCTACACAGCAAGAAGTATTCAGGGATTTGTTACCATACAAAGACCAAGTGCCACGCTATGTTTATTCACGCATTTTTGACCGAGAGTACTTTTACAAAGTTAGAGTCTAATCTTTTTCAATCTTCTCGTAAGAAGCCAAGACACCACGAACCATGGCAGCAGAGAATCCTTGGTGTTCCATTTCATTGAGTCCTACGATGGTGCAACCTTTTGGAGTAGTTACTTTGTCAATAGCCTCTTCTGGATGCATATTTTTTTGGATCATTAATTCAGCGGCCCCTTTGACTGTCTGATTGACAATTTTAGATGCAGTTTTGGCATCAAAACCAATTTGTATGCCGCCTTGAATCATAGCCCTCATAAAACGTAAAACGTATGCAATACCACAAGCACCCAATACAGTGGCAGCTTCCATTAAGTTTTCATCAATGCTGATGCTGAAACCTATACTGTTGAAAAGGGATTGGATAAGTTGTTCGGAAGTTTGGTTGGTATTTCTGCCACAGATGCAAGTGACGGATTCCTGAATATCTGCCGCTATATTGGGCATGGCCCGGAAAGCAACAGTGCTTTTGTCAATCACTTGAAACATTTCATCCAAGGTGATACCTGTAGCAAGAGATACGATGATCTGCTTGTTAGGTTGAAGAACAGGATGTATTTCCTTAAGGATACCATTAATATTATAAGGCTTAACTCCTAAAATTACAATATCAGCCTCTTTAGCGGCCATGACGTTGTCACTATGTACATGCAAGCCAAATTCCTTTAAGTGAAGTATAGTAGAGGGATTTCTACGGGTAATATGTAGTTGATTGGGATCAAGAGATTCTTGAGCTAACAATCCATTGACGATAGAAAGCCCTAAATTCCCGCATCCGATGATGGCAATTATTTTACCTTCAAGCATGTGTTTAATAGGTTTGAAAATTAAACTTTGAAGATAACTAATTTTCTTTGATCCATAAGGAGGAATAGTAATTATTAAAGTATTGAATAATCTGTTCACTTTCGGGTAACTGAGTTTTTATTATGTATCATTTAACTATTTTGTCATAGCTGATTTTTTTCATAAAGCTGTTGATGTTGCCTTTTATATTTCAATGCATTTTTATGCATATAAAATTTTTGAACATGATTTTTTTGTAGGGAATTATATTGAGTTTTCTTATAATATTTAAAAAAAAAGTTAAGCATAAACTCAATTAAATGATTAGAAGAAATTTTAATTCTTCATTGATGGTATAGTTTTTGATTTTTGAAAGTATTTGAGATCTTAATGATTGATATGTAGAATAGAAGGGAGGGTATTTTATTATTTTCAAAACGACTTTGATTATAATTTTCTTCATATTTAACAAAATCATCAAGAAATGCAGCAAGAAGAGGTATATTTGACGCTACTCCTAAAGTAATTAAAAAGGAGTTGTAATATGATTTTTTTTGCACGTTCATAAAATTATCTGTATTAAATCCTATATTTGGATTTTTGAATTCAAACGACAGAATGCCAAAACTTATTCGTCTTACAACAGTACCCATTTCTCTTAAGCTACTTCTTTCTGGTCAAATGGGATTTATGAAAGAGCAAGGTTGGGAGGTTCTTATGGTAAGTGCCGAAGGAAAAGAAATATCTCAAATTGTTAAAAAGGAAGGCTGTAGACATGTCGTTGTTCCATTTACAAGAAGAATTACGCCTATCCATGATCTTTATTGCTTGTGGCTGCTATATAAGTTGTTTAAGAAAGAAAAGCCTGATATTATACATTCACATACACCCAAAGCAGGTCTTCTTGCGATGATTGCTGGAGTCCTAGCAGGTGTCAAAATCCGTATTCATACATTGGCTGGTTTGCCACACATGGCAGCAGGAAAAAATAGAAAGGCATTATTGGAAAAAGCAGAGCAGTGGACATATAAATGTGCCGTTGAGATTTGGCCTAATTCATTTTCATTACAAAAAATGATTGTTGACAATGGATGGGTAGCAGCGGAGAAAGTGAAGGTTATAGGAAAAGGTTCTTCGAATGGGATCGATTTAGGAAAATTTAATAGGAAATCTCTAGCCGAAAACCACTTGGTAGCAGCTACCATGAGAATGACTCCTTCCGAAAATGAATATATTATCTTGTCAGTAGGTCGGCTTGTCAAGGATAAAGGGATTGAGGAACTGGTAGAAGCTTTTCTACAATCAAAAATAGTTTCCTCATCAAAATTGGTATTATTGGGAGCCTTTGAGCAGGATTTAAATCCTCTTTCAGATGAAGTACTTCGAAAAATAATTGATCATCCTAAAATTATTCAATTAGATTGGACAGATCATGTAGCTCATTACATGGCACTTGCAGACTTATTTGTGCATGCATCTCACAGAGAGGGATTTCCAAATGTTTTATTGGAGGCAGCTGCCATGCAGGTTCCTATTTTGTGTTCAGATATTCCAGGAAATATTGACATTGTTAAAAACAAAAAAACCGGTTTGGTTTTTCCTCCTAAAGATGTAGATATTTTAAGGCAAGGATTAGAGTTTGCTTATGTGAAACGAGAGTTTATGCAGACTTTAGCGGATAGATTGTATTCCCAAGTTATAGAACTATACGATCGACCAAAAATTCAAGAGTTGTTTTTGAAAGAATATCAAAGATTGTTAGCCCAATACCTCCCTTCTCAATAAT
The DNA here is from genome assembly GCF_014652135.1 of Mongoliitalea lutea. Classification (GTDB taxonomy): domain Bacteria; phylum Bacteroidota; class Bacteroidia; order Cytophagales; family Cyclobacteriaceae; genus Mongoliitalea; species Mongoliitalea lutea. The sequence continues at coordinate 36,525 of NZ_BMYF01000025.1, read as the reverse complement.
TCGATTGCTTAGCTGAATTTACGTCCAATTTGTGTTTATTTGTAAAAAAAATTATTACAGATAGTATATGAAATATTTAGTGACCGGTTCTGCCGGATTTATTGGGTTTCATGTTACCAATAAACTTTTAGAAAGAGGAGATATTGTTGTTGGTCTTGATATAATCAACGACTATTATGATGTCAATTTAAAATATGCAAGATTGGCATATGCGGGGATAGAAAAAGAAGAAATTTTAGCTAACAAAAGAGCTGTTTCAGTAACCAATCCAAATTATACATTTGTGCAGTTGGATTTGGCTGACAAAGAAGGTGTTTTTAAGCTTTTTTCCGATGAAAAGTTTGATGTTGTGATTAATCTTGCCGCTCAGGCTGGAGTTCGTTATTCAATAATTAATCCAGCTGCTTATGTGGAGTCCAATATTGTTGGTTTTACCAACATTTTGGAAGGTTGTAGGCATCATCAGATTAAACATTTGGTATATGCTTCATCAAGTTCGGTTTATGGCGCTAATGAAACTATGCCTTTTTCAACTTCCGATAATGTGGACCATCCTTTAAGTTTGTATGCGGCGTCTAAAAAAGCTAATGAATTGATGGCTCATACCTACAGTAATCTTTTTGACTTGCCAACCACGGGTTTAAGATTCTTTACTGTCTATGGCCCATGGGGGAGACCCGATATGGCTTTGTTTTTATTTATAGATGCTATCACCAAAGGAAATCCAATTGATGTTTTCAATCATGGTAAAATGAAGCGAGACTTCACTTATGTTGATGATATTGTAGAAGGAATTATTCGCGTAGCCGATAGACCAGCGAGAAAAAATGAATCTTGGACTGGTGCAGATCCTGATCCAGGAAGTTCTTATGCTCCATATAAAATTTATAATATTGGTAATTCAAATCCTGTAGAATTGATGGATTATATAGGTGCTTTAGAAAAAGCGCTAGGTAAGGTAGCAATTAAAAATATGTTGCCATTACAAGCGGGCGACGTACCTGCTACCTTTGCAGATGTATCGGATTTAATGCGTGATACTGGATACAAGCCCGAAACATCTGTAGAGATAGGTGTTGCTAAATTTGTACAGTGGTACAAAGAATTTTATGATGTAAATATCTAAGGTTATGGGAAAAAATATTTTGATTACCGGAGGAGCTGGATTTATAGGCTGTCATGTGGTACAGTTGTTTGTAAACAAGTATCCTGATTATAAAATTGTCAATCTTGATTGCCTGACTTACGCTGGTAACTTGGAAAATCTCAAATCTATAGAGGATTGCCCAAATTATGTATTTGAAAAAGTAGATATCTTGGATGAAGCCGAGCTTAAGCGGGTGTTTGAAGCGCATGCAATTACGGATGTCATTCATTTGGCAGCTGAATCTCATGTGGATAGATCAATTACAGATCCCTTGGCTTTTGTCAAAACCAATATCATTGGTACGGTAAATCTATTGAATACTGCAAAAGCGTATTGGAAAGATTATTCCGAGCATCTGTTTTATCATGTTTCCACGGATGAAGTATACGGATCTTTGGATCATGGTGGCTTCTTTTTGGAAACCACTCCATATGATCCTCAGTCACCTTACTCTGCTTCAAAAGCCTCTTCTGATCACTTTGTAAGGGCTTATGCCAATACTTACAAGTTAAAGACTGTTATCACCAATTGTTCGAATAATTATGGGCCCAATCAGTTTCCAGAGAAATTGATTCCTTTATGTATTCACAATATTCGAAATAACAAGCCCCTACCGGTGTATGGAAAGGGTGAAAATATCAGAGATTGGTTGTATGTAGTCGATCATGCCCGTGCTATTGATGTGGTTTTTCATCAGGGGAAAGCAGGAGAGACCTACAATATTGGAGGCTTCAATGAGTGGAAAAACATCGATATCGTCCGCTTATTGTGTCAGAAAATGGATGAAAAGTTAGGTAGAGCAGCGGGTACATCCGAACAATTAATCACTTTTGTAAAGGATCGTGCAGGCCATGATTTACGATATGCAATAGATGCCAGCAAGATTCAGTCTGAATTGGGCTGGGAACCTAGCTTGCAATTTGAAGAAGGGATCGAAAAAACAATCGATTGGTATCTGAGTAACGAGTCTTGGTTAGAGAATGTGACCTCAGGCAATTACCAGAAATATTACGAAGCTCATTACGGTGATCGTTCATAAAAAAAGAGACCTTTTCGGTCTCTTTTTTTATGGTCTTGGTTGCCAAATGGTTGGGTCTTTTCTCCATTCTACCAAAGAGGCTAGCGTTTCGTCATTGATATAGTCATTTGCCAAGGCTTGTGGTAACATAGAGGAATAATCACTCAAGCAGATCAAAGGAACCTTAGCTGCTGCAAAGTTCTCTTTAGCTACCTCAAATCCATATGTAAAGATTGCTACCATTCCTAATACCTCAAATCCCGAATTTCTTAGATCCTGAACAGCTTTAAGTGAAGAACCTCCGGTGGATACCAAATCTTCTACTACTACAACTTTCTGTCCGGGTGTAACTTTTCCCTCGATCATGTTCTCCATTCCATGTCCTTTAGGCTTTGATCTTACATATAAAAAAGGTAAGTCTAAAGCATCAGCAATCAATGCACCTTGAGGAATACCCGCAGTGGCAACACCGGCAATGCTTTCTGCACTTGGAAATCGCTCTTGAATGATGGAGTATAGGTGTTCTTTGATCAATTTGCGAATGGCTGGGTAGGAGAGAGACAGCCTGTTATCGCAGTAGATGGGAGATTTCCATCCGGATGCCCATGTGAAGGGTTTTTCTGGTTGAAGTCTTATGGCTTCTATTTCTAGGAGTTTGGAAGCTACTTCGGCAGCAATACTTTTGTTGAAAATTTCCATGAACCAAAATTAAGCGATAAATTTTTCTTAGGTATTGTGAGCAGATGATTTTTTTATGCATTTTTGGTTTTATCAATTCGAACCCAAGCGAACTTACTCTATGAAGATTTTTGTCAATGATAAGCCACTTGATCTAATCAGCCCTGCGGAGTTTCCGACAGATCGCACTTTTGAGTGTATTTTTGATGCACCTACAGAATTACCACAGGCCACTGATTTATCTGACGATGTACTGATTACCAATCCTTCCAAAGATTTTATCATCCGCCTTCTGTATATCCTTCGGACAAGAAAATTAAAAAACTTGGATTCAGTAACGATTGTATCCAATAATGTGGAGGAATTAAAAGAGTTTGTCAAAAGCAGGTTTACGGTCATCAAGGCAGCAGGAGGTGTGGTCACAAAGAAAGATAAAGTATTGTTCATTTTCCGCTTAGGGAAGTGGGATTTGCCGAAAGGGAAATTTGATAAAGGAGAAAGTCCGGAGGAATGTGCATTACGGGAAGTAGAAGAGGAGTGTGGCGTAAAAGTGAGGATTACACGAAAAATCTGTAAAACTTGGCATACGTATACGCATAACCGAAAGAGTATATTAAAGAAGACCTATTGGTACGAGATGGACTTGATTTCAGATGTGGGCCTTAAAGCACAAAAAGAGGAAGGAATCGAAGAAGTGCGTTGGTTGAATCATCAAGATGCTAAAACTGCCCTTGTCAATTCATACCCTTCCATGAGGTATTTGTATAAGAAGTTTTTGAAAGTTAATGCCTGATTACTCTTCCAAAGGATATGGAAGATATTCATTGACATTGATTCCAAACTTGTGTACTTCCCTTATGATCGTGGAGGTTATCGCAGAATATTGGGGTGAAGTAATCAAAAAAACTGTCTCTAAGCCATCTTTGAGTTTACGGTTCATTTGGGAAATGGTGTTTTCATACTCAAAATCTGTGGTGTTTCTCAATCCCCGAAGTAAAAAATCAGCTCCGGTTTTCTTGGCCAAACTTGATGTCAATTCGTTGTAAACCATCACTTTTACTCGAGGTTCGTCTGCATAGACAGACTCAATCTTTTGAACCATCAAATCAATATCGAAATAGCGATTCTTTTTTGCGGAATTATAGCCAATGCCAATGATAATTTCATCAAACATTTTGAGTCCTCGCACGACTATATCATGATGTCCATTGGTGTATGGATCAAAGGAACCTGGAAAGATGGCTATTTTTTTCATGGAATGGGTTAATTGAACAACCAAGATGCTTCAAATAAGCCTGTATGCTTAAAGTCTTCAGCGCCTAGATGGTAAATTTGGTTGCTAATGGGCTGTGAGCGTTTGATGTTTTTAAAATAGGCTTCTCCCCAAGCTTGAGGGAGTTTGTTAAACTCACTTTCAAAAATAGTCAATCGGAATAGCTTAGGGTCAAAATCTAATTTATTGGCAATGCCATAAATGTATTTCAAGATCATTTCCTCATTTGTAGCTTCAAAGCGATTAAAGACTACTAATTCCTGATTTTTGAAAGCTGCAAGGTACAAGAAATTAGTCTGTAAACTGACCCAAATCTCCTGACTAAGCATATTGAATTTTTCCTTGAGTGCTAAACTTAAGAAAGAGGCTGCTGCATGATGAAAATTAACTTCTTGTTTCCCCGCTGATAATTGGTCGACAATATCTTTCGGTAACTCCCCAAGCAATTGTAGGTTATTACTTTCTAGACTGGTATTGTACTGTACGAGGTCTTTTTCTGGAGTGTTACCAACGTATAATAAGGCCTTATTGAAATTTGGCTCATGAATGACCCCTGGTATTAAAGCAAGATTTTCTCCATGATAAAAAACATCAAGTGTAAGGTCTTTTGAAAAAACAGGGATTGAGGAAACTGCTTTTACGGCAGCTTGTAAGTTTTTTTTGATTTCCCATTGTACACCAAGAATTTGTTTGTTTTTATCTTTTAAAAACAAAATATACAGATGGTTAAACAAAACAAGCGATAAACTTGATACATCATGTGCATCAAATTTATCGCTCAAAGATTTACCCGAGGTATTTTGTATTATCGTATGCAAGCTTACTCCCAGTTACCTGAAGTAGAAGAATCTGTTCTCGAACCCACTCTTAATGCTTTTTCTTTATTATTAGCTCTCCTTTTTGGATTGATAGGGTCTGGATCTCTGATTTCAAATACACCGATTTCACGCTGAGATCGCTCAACTTTATCAGCAAAGAATTCAAACTCTTTACCTCCAGAACCCGGTACGATATTTACGTTTTCAATGTTGAAGTTAGGATATCTTCTTTCGTTGAAAAGGGAATCCATTACATTTACCGAACCTAAGGTATCAAAGAATACAGTAGTCTCTTCTTTACCATAAGCCAATAACTTGGTTTCTTCTCTTCTTTGTACCAACCAGATTTTTCCTTCTTCAATAAATTTTCTCAAATCTTCCCAATTTCCAGCATACTCTCCATTAGTTGCGATGTAAGCGATTTGAGCATCGCGAAGCATTTGAAGTTTTTCGATGATACGAGATTCAGTAGCTGCAATTCTTTTTTCTTCTTGCATTACATCATCTACACTTTTGTATAACATGAACCCTAGGCCTAATGCACCTAAGAGGAATACGATCGATAAAATTTTAGTTAGCGTCATTTGTTGGATTAATTTAATCTATTGAATAAGGTTGATGGTTTGATTTCGAGTTGCTATTTTATGGAATTATTTTCAAAATTAAAATATCCTTTCCACTTTAACACTTCATTCAGGTCATTTATTTCCCAAAATAAGCGGTGTTTGTCAGATTTTTTTATGAAACGTAATTTTTCGATGTCAAGATAAGCAATTTCCATGATTAGCTGCTTATCATTTTCCAATTCTGGATCCTTTCCAAGTTTTAAAGTCCCCCCAACTTCTTTGACCTCATAATAAAGTTCAACTGCATGTAGGGGTTTGTCCAAATATTCATACACACATAAGAAATCCCCAACGACTATTTCAAGCCCTGTTTCTTCTAAAAACTCCCTTTTTAAATTATCGATGGCATTAGATCCATATTTCATACCCCCTCCAGGTACATTCCAGAAATACCTTCCTTCAGCCATTCGGTGTTTGATAAGTAAAATCTGATTGTCTTTGATCAAAACTCCGTTGACCCTCGTACGTAGCCTGTTGCCAAATTTCTCCACAATTTCCGTTTCCAATTCTCTCATAAATGCATAGCTTCGTATCAATGAATTCACAAGATAGGGCATCTACTCCGCTTCCTTCCATCATGCTGAGGAAAAATTTTCCATTTGAACCCACCGGGGGACAGGTGCGTTTTTTTTCCAAAATGGATGCATTCCTTGAAACACGGGAGATGCCTATTCAAGCCTTTGTATTGCGGGGATTTGCAGGTACTGGCAAGACTTCGGTGATTTCTAGTTTAGTAAAAGTATTACCCCGATTCAAAAAGAAATGCATGTTGCTCGCTCCTACGGGCAGAGCCGCAAAAGTAATGTCCAATTATTCTGGTCGTGTAGCATTTACAATTCATAAAATCATCTATAAACCCAAAGGTGAAGCTGGAGATTTGGGTCAGGGATTTGAATTGCAAAAAAACTATAGTCAGGACACGGTTTTTATCGTAGATGAGTCTTCCATGTTAGCAGACGAGGTGAGTTTTGGTCGTAGCTTATTGGCAGATTTGATAAAATTTGTTTTTCAGGTCCCGAGCAACCTATTGATTTTTGTTGGAGATACTGCCCAGTTACCACCGGTAGGCTCTTTGCTCAGTCCTGCATTAGATCCATCGTATTTACAGCGGTATTTTCGATTGAAAGTGGAGTCCTTAGAGATGACGGAGGTTATGCGTCAGCAACTGGATTCGGGTATTCTCTTCAATGCAACTGCACTTCGAAATCAACTTAAGCAGGAGCATGCGCAAATACACTTCGTTACCAAAGGTTTCAATGATTTCTTTAAAATGACTGGAGAGCGACTAGAGGATGGCTTACGCTATGCCTATGATAAGTATGGTAAAGAAAACACGACCATAATTACCCGGTCCAATAAATCAGCTGTGCAGTATAATCAATATATCCGCAGAGTGATTCATTTTTATGAAGATGAGATTGCTGCAGGGGATTTGCTGATGGTGGTCAAAAATAACTACACGTATATGGCCAATTCCGAGCGGGTGAACTTTATTGCCAATGGGGATTTTGTAGAAATTGTGAAAATCCGCTCCTTCGAAGAGTTGTATGGCTTGAGATTTGCTACGTTAGAATTGAGATTGATAGATTATCCGGATGAACCCTTCTTTGAAGCAAAGGTGATATTGGATACGCTTTACAGTCCTTTTGCATCCATGAGCGTAGATCAGTACAGAAGTTTGTATCAGCAAGTGGCGGAAGACTATGCTGATGTTGTTAATAAGGCCGAGCGAATGGAATTGATTAAAAAAGATCCTTACCTTTCGGCTTTACAGGTTAAATTTGCGTACGCACTGACATGTCATAAATCGCAGGGAGGTCAATGGGATGCGGTTTTCGTTGATCAGGGATATTTGACAGATGAAAATATTAATGAAGAGTTTATACGTTGGTTGTATACGGCACTGACGAGGGCAAAAAAAGAAGTGTTTTTGGTGAATTTTCACCCAAAATTTTATGAAATTAGCAATCAATAATTCAAAACAACTATAATAAGCATGAAAAAGTATGTTCTATTAATGGTCATGTTCATTGCAGTGTTTGCAGTGCAGGCACAAAGTGATTCAAAGGGTGCTGTAATGACTTTCAAAGAAAAATCAATTGACTTTGGAGATATTACGCAAGGTGATAAGGTGGAGCATGTGTTTGTATTCGAAAACACTGGAGATACACCATTGGTCATTTCAAACGTGGCTGTAACCTGTGGCTGTACAGCACCAAGTTGGCCAAGACAGCCAGTTGCTCCTGGTGCTACCGCTGAATTGAAAGTTGTATTTAATTCTGCAGGGAAAATGGGTAAGCAAAACTCTGTAGTACGGATTTATTCAAATGCTTCAGAACCAATTGAAAGAGTTTCTTTGATCTCTAATGTCAAGCCAAAAGCTTAAGATTAAGTATAAAGACGAATCAAAAAGCCCTGGGACATTGACTGTTTTAGGGCTTTTTTTTTAAAATTCCATGTAGTTTAGAATCAATTGGCTGAGCTTTTTTGCCCAACTTTTGTAGACAAGACCACTCGGATGTAGCTTGTCTGCGACCACCATTTCATCTAACCCTCCAATGGAGCGGTATTCCTCTGTGATATCAATGTAAAAAACACCCAATTCAGCTGCTACAGCTTTTTTGGTTGCATTGAATTGATCGATTGCACCTGCATTTTCTTCCAAATCCCTTCCTGAATCTTTCCCAAAAGGCGTGACTCCCCAATCCGGGATGGATAAAAGAGCAACTCTTTTTGGATTACCTTGAGCGAAGGTTATGGCTTGCTTGATCATCGACGTTAATTCTTCCCGATAATTGTCCACACTTCTTCGGCGGTACTGATTGTTAACGCCAATTAGTAAGGTTACCAAGTCATAGGTGTTGCCAGCGATATTCGCATCTTCTATTCCTTGGGCTAATTCATCGGTGGTCCAGCCTGTTTTTGCGATGATTTGGGATAATTCTATATCAAGGCTCTGAGCTTGTAACATCGCCACTGCTTGATTGGGATACCGCTCTTCCTCAACTACTCCCTCTCCAATGGTATAACTATCTCCCAATGCTAGGTATTTGATAGGATTCTTAGCTGAGGTTTCTGTGGGGTTTGGCTGATTCATAGGTTGGTCAAGAAAAGCTATAGCTATAAAACTTAGTATAATTGATTTAATCATGGTTTTTGGAAAATGGAATGTGTCAATTGAAAGGTGCCCGTATCGGCATTCATCTCCACAGTAGCTCCGTGAGGAACAATAAACTGTTTGGGAATATGTCCAATCATAGCTCCTTTGTATGCAGGGATTTTTAGAGGTACAATGTAATCTTCCCAAATATCATCTAAGGTGAGTGAACCAAACCCGCCACTCGGATTACAATCAGTGCATTGACCAAAAATGAAGCCTTTGATTTTAGAAAGCGTTCCGTTGAGTTTTAAGGTGCTTATCATTCGGTCAATCTTATACGGATCTTCTCCAATGTCTTCAATAAATAAAATTGCATTGGTGAAATCTGGATAAAAAGGAGTACCTGATAGAGCAGCTAGTACAGTTAGATTCCCTCCAAGGATGGTCCCGGTGGCTTTACCGGGAAAAATGGTGCTGACTCTGTTGTTTTTAATGATTAAATCATCCCCTTTAACCTGTTCATTTTCAAATGTGTGAAGCGATTGATTGATAAAAATACTTTCAAACTGTTTAACATTGAAATTATTCCAAGAACCTGTACCATTTGGACCATGAAAGGAAACCAAACCAGCTTGGGTGTATAAGGCAGCATGCAGAGCGGTAATATCCGAGTAACCTAGGAGTGGTTTTGGATTTTTTTGGATCATAGGATAATCCAAAAGGGGTAAAATACGTGCGGCTCCAGAACCACCACGGATACAGACGATGGCATCAATAGACGGATTGGCAAACATTTCGTTGAGGTCATCGGCTCGTTCTTGATCAGTTCCTGCCAAGTGTCCTCTTCTGTTCATGAGATGTTGACCCAAAATTACTTGATATCCCAAAGCCTCAAACGTTTCTTTGGCAAATTGAAACTGCATACGATCAGCTGTTGCAGCTGATGGGCTTACGATACCGACGGTTCCACCCTTAGGAAGGGCTTTTGGTAAACGAATCGATAGGTTCTTGGAATTAGGTAATGAAGCGGATAACATTGGAAGACTGAGAACGCCTAAGCCAAGTGATTTGATAAAACTTCTTTTGTGCATACGTAGCTTGCTTTAACCGTATTCCAAAAGTAAAAAATCCCAGCCAATCAGGCCGGGATTTCTATTTTATATTTTCACGAAAAGCTTGTCTTTGGATCTTCGTACCTTTTTAGCATCTACCAAGTGGTCGGCGCTCTCATCTCTGTACCCTAAGGCCAAGAGGGAAGAAGCTCCCATTCCTTTTTCAGCTAATCCTAAGATTTGGTCAACCTCAGCAGGATTGAATCCCTCCATCGGTGTGCTGTCCACCTTTTCTTCAGCAGCCGCTACTAGGGCAGTTCCCAAGGCGATATAGGCTTGCTTGGATGCCCAATTGAAGATTTCAGTTTCTGTTTGCTTGGAGAAGTGCTCCTTCAAGAAGTTCGCATACTGATCTAAAGCACCTTTTTCCATGCCTCTTTCCTCGTAGACCAAGTCGAAGTAGGTATCAATCTGTTCAGCAGTAATATTTTTCCAAGCAGCAAATACCAAAAGATGAGAGCCTTCCACCACCTGTGGCTGCTTTACCGCAGTAGCATGTAGTTTCTCACGCATTTCTTTGTCTTCGATCACCAATACGGTAAAGGGTTGCAATCCATTAGATGTAGCTGTTAGACGGATAGCCTCTAAGATATTTTCCAATTTTTCAGCAGGAACTTGCTTTCCGTTCATTCTTTTGGCTGCATAGCGCCAATTTAAACTATTTATCGTCGTGTTCATTTCGTTGGTTTGTTAACTTATGTATATACATGTAATTTTGGTAAAAAGTTCAGATGGGAGGATATTTTGTTGATATTGATAGCTATTGGATATTAATTGATATTGTGGTATGGAGAGATTTTGGGTGGTGGATAGAGGAAATAAGTTGAAATAAATTGAAATAAGGTGGAATTAAATTTTTATGATATTGGTAGATATTGGATTGAAATAGATATTTCGGAATGGAGTGAGTTTGGGTGGTAGTGAATTGAAATAAGGTAGAAATAAGTTGAAATAATTGGAGATAGAGAGGAGGCTGAGGGGCTGTTTTTATTTCTACCTTATTTGGACGCAGGCTTTTTTCACATCAAGTATTGACCTTCCATTCCGACTGTTCATTGTCCAGGATTTCTTTGCCCCAGATGGGGAGTTCTTTTTTGATGCGTTCGACGAGTTCTTCGCAGGCATCGATGGCAGCTTTGCGGTGTTTGGAAGAGGTAAATACGAAGAGACAGATTTCACCTGTCTTCACTTCGCCCAAACTATGATAGATGTGCATGCAGGTAAGGGGATATTTCGCAAATACCGCTTCCCGGATTTCAAAAGCCTGTTGCAATGCCATATCCTCATAAGCGGTGTATTCAATAGCTCTTACATGCCCACCTTCTTTTTCATCGGCTCTTACTTGGCCTAAGAAAATACTATGTCCCCCAATAGCTGTGTTGCTGCTATGGTTGGCGATGGATTTGGCTATTTTTTCAGGAGCAATTGCTCCTTCTACAAAGATGTTTTTGGGTGTTCTGGTTTTTTCCATGGGTGTTTTTGGTTTTTTCTCGCAGACCTGCCTGTCGGCAAGACAGGGTCGCAAAGGAGTAGTAATATGGTGGAAATAAATTGAAATAAGATGGAAATAATGAGGGATATGAAGAGATATTTACCGAAGGTGATATTTTTTGATGTTGGTTTTCAGTAGAAAGATTAATTATTAATTAGCTGTAATTTCCTTATGATATCACGAAGTTAATATCTATCAATATCTACACATATCTACCCTAACTATTTCAACTTTATTTCAAGCAGTCTATTTCATCTTTATTTCCTGAAGTATTCCACAATACCTCCTCTGATCGATTGTATCATTTTATCTGGATAGTGTTTTTTTAGCATGTTCACGGCTTTTAAGCTTCGGGTTCCTGATTGGCAAAATAGAAAGATTTGCTGGTATGGCTCTAATTGATGAGAAGTATTTCCCAGTTCATCTAACGGTATTTGCACATGATTGAGTTCGTCAAATTCCGGTTGTTCCCCATATGCTCTTACATCTACGAGTATACTTGGATAGTCTCTTTTTGTTATTTCAATTACGGATTCCCAGTCTGTTTGGATATCCAAACCGCAGAAGTGCTCATAATCCATTTGAAGCAGCTCTTGGGGGCTTTTGGGCCTTAGGCTTTCTGAATCAGGATTTTTTGAAAGTTGAATTTGATAAGACCCATGATTGAGCAAGTTGTAGAAAAGCATTTTATCTTCCAATGTTTCCCCAAATCCACTGAGAAATTTGATTGCCTCAGCAGCCATCATAGTCCCGATCATTCCAGGGAGTACGCCGAGTACACCGGTTTCGTTGCAATTGGGGACTTCAAAGGCAGCTGGTGGAGTAGGGTAGAGGTCTCTATACTGGATCGAGTCGATACCTTTTGCATTGAAAATTGCTACTTGTCCTTCATTTTGGTAAATGGCCCCAAATACCAAGGGCTTCCCTGTAATCATACAGGCATCATTCACAAGGTACCGGCTAGGGAAATTGTCTGAGCCATCGACGATCAAGTCATAGGCTGAGATGAGTTCTAAAATGTTTTCTTTGTTCAAGAAGAAAGGATAGGCATCAACAGTGATCTCAGCGTATTTTTCTTGGATAATAGATGCTGCTGTTTCAGCTTTACCAAGTCCAATATGCTCTTGCCCAAAAAGTACTTGCCTGTTGAGGTTGGAAACAGAAACCACGTCCCCATCTACGATGCCAATTTTTCCAATACCAGCAGCACTCAGGTACAGCAATGCAGGGCAACCCAAACCTCCAGCACCTATGATTAGTACAGAGGAATCCCGTAATTTTTGTTGGGAAGTAGTCCCGAAGCCTGGAAGGATATATTGACGCTCAAATCTATCCATGGTTTATCCTCCGGAAAACGGTGGTAGCAAAGCGACTTCTGCTCCTAAAGCAATAGGAGCATTTCCGTTAACTTGTTTTTTATTGACTGCGATGCTGAATTTATGGTTTTTCAGGGCAGGGTATTGTTGGTGTAAATAGCCCAGTAAGATTTCGGTAGTTGGGAAGTCATCCACTTCTAGTTGTGGCTTTCCAATGATTTCAGCTATTTTTCCGAAGGCTAATATTTTCATAATTAAAGTTACAATTTTTTATCCCCAAATCAACTTAACAGCAGCAATAAACAATACTAAAGTAAGCGTGTACTTCACGGCTTGATAATTGAATTTATTTGCTCCAACATAAGCTCCTAATGCTCCGCCGGCAATGGTTAAGGGCATCAAAACCCATAATTGAGGGTCAAATGTGATGGATGAGATATTGACTCCCAGCAAACCCGAGATAGAATTAAAGAATATAAACAAGGCACTGACGGCGGCGGTCTCTTTCATATTCGTCCAACCCAGTAAGAGTAGGATAGGTGATAAAATAATTCCACCTCCAATACCAATCAATCCTGATACAAATCCAATTCCCAAGCCTATGAGGGCAGCGATAATCCAGTTTTCAGCAATCCGTGGTTCAGTTGATTTGGGGAAAATATTCAGAAAGCGTAAAATTGGGAAAAATAACAGCATTCCTAGTATTTGCCTGTACAGGCCAGCGTCTATGGACATTTTTCCACCAACAAATGCCGCTGGTACAGAAAACAAGATGATGGAGAGGAATAATCTAGTAGGAAATCTTACCCTTCCTCTAAAGGCCCAAAAGGCCATAAATGATACCACAATATTAAGCATCAGAGCTGTTGGGCGAATCTGTTCAGGAGCGAAGTTGAATAAGGCCAAAAACATCAGGTAACTACTTGCACCCCCGTGTCCCACTGCGGCATACAAAAATGCTACCGTTGGCAATAAAATGTAAAGAATCCAGCTATATGCTTCCATGTTTACCAAAGATAGAGAGTCACTTGTTCACCCGCATCCAAAAAATCCACACCTTCCGGGATTTCTGCAAATCCATCGGCCTGAGCAAATGCGATAAGATTGAAGGACTCCTGACCGGGTAAAACCTGAACTTGACTGTCTGCTATCTTTACTTTTAGGAAAAATGTTAGGTTCGGATTTTTCTTGACAGGACTTGCTAAGGGTAGAAAACTTTTACTTTCCCAATCGGCTTTTTTACCCATCCATTGACGAATCGCTGGTTTGACATATTGGTTAAAGCAGGTAATAACCGATGCGGGATTTCCCGGAAGTGCAAAGATTAATTGCTGTCCTTTGATGCCTGCAAAGATTGGTTTACCGGGTTTTTGTTTGATTTTGTAAAAGAGCTCTTGCACACCTGCTTTTTCTAATCCACCTTTCACAAAATCATAATCACCCACAGAGATACCACCAGATAAAAGTACTAAATCGGCGTTTGATAAGGCTGTTTGTATAGCTTGACGAACCGATGCTGCATGATCCTCAACTCTGATAAAGTCGATTTCTTTAATGCCTTCCTGTTTCAAGTAAGCGTCCAACACCGGTTCATTGGCATTGTAAATCTGTCCATGTTCCAGTGTCTCTCCTACCTCTTTGATTTCATTTCCAGTAATGATGACCACCACACGGGGAGGAAGAAAAACGGAAACATCCTCCAAACCAACCGAAGCAAGTAAACCTATTCCGCCGGGTGTAATCAAGGATCCTTTGGGTAGTATGAGGCTGCCTAGTTGGGTTTGAGTGCCTTTTTTTCGCACATGCATACCCTTTTCAAGGGATTGATTTTGTAGAGAAATCGTGTTGCCAGAAACTGTTACCCATTCCTGCTGAATAACCGTGTCTGCGCCCTCTGGAATAGGTGCGCCTGTGAAAATACGGACTGCTTTTCCTTTCTCTAAAGAACTTGTTTCTTTTGCCCCCGCAGCTACTTCTCCATTCAATTCCCACGACTGAACACCTGCTTCCCAAGCAATCGCATAGCCATCCATGGCAGAATTATCAAAGGATGGCACATCCATGGGCGAAAAAATATCCTCCCCACAGACCAAGCCTGCGGCATCTCTCAAAGAAACTTTCCCCACGCTCTTGGAAGGGATATTTTGTTGAAGAATTTCTTTCGCCTGTTTTACGGTAATCATATTAATTCATTTGAAGTGCTCGCAACGTTCGCAAAGTTACCCACCACGAACGCCTCGATTTCCAATATTCATTATTTCAACCTTATTTCCACCATATTTCCATTTATTTCCTCTCTCCACCACCACGAATCTCTCTATTCCAAAATATCTCAATATCCTTATATCCACCAATATCAATCAATATCCCCAAAAACTATTTCAACCTTATTTCCACTATATTTCCATTTATTTCCCTTTCTCTACCACCAAGAATCTCTCCATCCCAAAATATCCTTTTATCCATTAATATCCACTAGTATCCCTATCCCCCAATCTTAATCATACTCCTATTCTCAATCTTCTCTGCTTCTGCTTGGGTATAATCGGGAGTAAATTGACCTCCGAGGGCAGCATGCTTATTCCATACAGATAAGCGAATCAAGGATTCAATGTCTTTTCCTGCTCTTAGCGCTCCCAGGATATCCATTTCTTCTTTCCCAAAAAGACAATTTTTCATTTTTCCATCAGCCGTAATTCGCATGCGGTTGCAGGTGCTGCAAAAGTGCTCGCTCATGGTGGTGATAAAAGCGAAGGTCCCGAGAAAACCAGGAACTTGGTAGGCTTTAGCTGTGTCGTTTGGTGCGTCTTTGAGTTTGGTGACTTCAAATTTTTCTTTCACCATATCCAGCATTTTGCCAGCTGTCAGTACTTTTTCTTTATTCCAATAATTGCCTGTGAAGGGCATAAATTCGATAAAACGCACATGCAGGGGGTACTCTTTGGTCAATTGGACAAAGTTGAGCAGTTCTTTTTCGATGATGCCATTTAAGGCAACTACATTTACTTTGACCCTAAAATTATGCTCCAGCAATAGCAGGATATTATCCCAGACTTTTTGAAACTGATCGCGTTTGGTCAGTTGGAAAAATGTATCTGCTCGTAAGGTGTCCAAACTGATGTTGACTTTTCTGATTCCAGCTGCTTTGAGTTGCTCCAAATAGCGATCGATAAGTACACCGTTGCTCGTTAAGGTGAGTTCGACGGGTAATGTGGAAAGCTTTTCAAGAATTAAAGGGAATTCTTTACGGACTAGTGGCTCTCCTCCGGTAAGCCGTATTTTTTTAACGCCTAATTCTACAAACTTTTGTGCGATCAACTCGATTTCATCCACTTGCATCAAATAAGCATTGGGCATGCTTTGGATGTCTTCATCGGGCATGCAATAGCTACAACGAAAATTACAGCTATCCGTCAGGGAAATTCTGAGGTAATCGTGTTTTCTGTTGAATTGATCTAGTAGCATGTGGATGGCTATTGGAGATACAAGGAAAAGCGAAGTTGTAGAGGAAATGTTCCGAGCGATAAGGAAATTACATGAGTGGAATCGTTTACTTGATGGATTAGCGTGTTTCTTTTTGAATTTTCTCCAACTGTCTTATGCCGAAATAGGCCACTGCTTTTCTTTTTTCCGGAACATCGAAATAGAGGTGGTAGTGATTGCTACATCCTGGGTTAAAGTTGGCTTCACACTTTGGGCATGAGTTATTAGAATCCATGTATTCCTGAATGGTTAATTCATGCCCACAGACCCCGCAAAGAATGGCTTTTTGATCAAATGCATCTTTAGGCCATACCTCATATTTATGGTCAGCTTCTTCCTCATGGCATGAGAAACAAGGGTAGTACTTGTCACAGCATTTGAACTTAATAGCAATCACATCCAAAGCAGAGTGCCAATGCACGCATCTGGTTTGGTTGTCTATCGATTTGCCAAAAACAGTAATGCCCTCGATTTCTATGATGTTGAAGAGTGGTTTGGTTTCATTTTGACTATGGCTTTTGATGTTTACTCCAAGTAAGAAAAACAAAAGAAAGGCGACAACAGAAGTACGGTACATGCAAGGTGTTCTTTGGGATAGATACAAAGATAAAAGCTTTTTCACGTAAATTTGTCAACTAATCAGAGCACGTACATGCGGTATATCGTTGGATTTTTATTTATAGTAAATTTAGTTGCATGCACTCCCCGGGGGCAAATCTTAGCCTTGAATAAGGTGGATGTTCAACCATTCATTGATCTCAGGATTCAAGAGTCAATTATGCTAAGCTTTCCTCAAAATCTTTCGCAATCGGATTTTAAAGCAGTGCGTGAATCCATGATAGCAGCCGTACGTATGCGGGGATTTCAGGATATTTTGGATATTGACGAACATGATTTTGAGTTAAAGGCAGCTTTGATCAATGATTTTTCTTTGAAGAGAAATATCCAACGGTTGAATGATAACTTGGGCGTTAGCTATTATTTGGAGATGCAAGTTGTCAACAGAAAGCCTGCACGTTTTTCCGGACTCGGATCCCAGCTTCAGTACAATGAGGCGATGGGAGCTCCGTTTGCAGGTTCACCAGGACTGATTCCAGATCCAGAGCATCTTACATGGACAAAATATACCTTGTATCAAACTGATGGCGCCATTCCTTTAGCTAGTATTGAAGTCAAGTCTAAGCATTTTCAAAACAATCAACTCGATGCCCGTGTGGTCCGGAAGGAAGTGGAGGCTTTGTTTCAGCAGATTTTTATGGCTGTGAATTGATAATTAAAACTGCTTTCGTTCTTTTTGGGATTAATAGAGAAGAGTAACTTCTCATGTCAAATGCTTTCAAATTGGATTGGTAAAAAAAATCACCGAATCAATCGAAATGGCAACATTACCAAATTCTGAATAAGATTCAAGGAAAGATTGACAGCAAATCCCAATAAGCGGAAGGGGAGCAACAGTAGCCAAACCAAGGGATAAAGAATCAATGCCAGCAGGGCGACTGGCCAACAGAGGATGCAGAGGATTAACCACAGGAGGAACGTGAGCATTGTCTGAGTTTTTTAAATACTAGTCCAAATTCAATGCCATGGCTACTAAATAATTGCAGAGAGCAAATAAAGGGAGTTTTGACTTTGAGCATGCACGATTTCGGACGATCTTACAGAGTAGCTGTCCGTTTGTGTAAAAATCCAAACTTTTTCAAAAGCCTGATGAATATCATCTTTTATCTCGGAGATATGTCTCTCCTTTGTAGCTGTGTTTTTATTCCATACAATCAATTAGTGCCATGAATAACGCTTTGCATCAGTTTCATATCCCTGTAATGGGATTGGGATTTACCATTGACTCTCCTTTGAAAGTAGCCAAATTTGGAATCACCTCTGTCGTGTCAATCGTAGATGACCATCTACTGGAGGAAATGCGACGGATTTATTCCCGAAAATATGCAGTTCCTTACATTCCTATTTTGGAAAAAGATGAAGATCATCGAGCCAAACGCGTAACTGCCTATTTGGACCTTCTGCAAGATTTGGTGGATCAACAAGTGGAGCAATTGAGAGCAGAAGATTTTGAATCATCGTCGACTATTCATGATTTTTTTGAACTCTTGCCGAGTAATCATGCCTATGCGGTCATGTACCGACAAATGCTGGAAGCAAATGGAGAGGAACAATTGGATCTTCAAAAGCAATTGAGAACATTCATCCAAGCTGGAAACATCGATGTCAATATCATGACGAAGGTGGATAAGATTAACCGAACCAAGACAGGTGAGGTTCTTCCTCGTGAATACTCTGATGCATTGGCGGCTTTAAGAGGTTTTGCTAAAAGTAAGGTCAGAGGAAATGTGGTGTTTTCCGCTGGCTTGAATCCTGCGCTTTACAGTTATTTGGAAGAATTTGAGGATTTTTTTCCAGATAAAGCAGGAAACATTGCCAAAGGAGTGATTTTGAAAGTTTCGGATTATCGCTCGGCTATGATTCAGGGAAGATTTTTAGCCAAAAAAGGGATATGGGTCAACGAGTTCAGAATTGAATCTGGTTTAAATTGTGGAGGGCATGCATTTGCTACGGATGGAATTTTGGCAGGACCGATTTTGGAAGAGTTTAAAGCCAATAAGCAGTCATTGGCTGATTTACTTCGAGAAGGATGCAACCAAGCGCTTTTAAGCAAAGGTCGTTTCTTGATTAAAGATGATACCCTTCCCAAAATTACCTACCAAGGAGGTTTGGGGAATGCCGAAGAGAATGAGTTTTTATTGAACCATTATGCCTTGGATGGAACCGGTTGGGGAAGCCCTTTCCTCTTAGTGCCGGAAGCGACGAGTGTGGATGATGAAACCCTCCAACGAATCATTGAAGCTAAAAAATCAGACTTCTACTTAAGTCATGCTTCACCTCTAGGAGTGCCTTTCAATAACTTGAGAACGAGCACTGGGGAAGATCAGCGGAAAGCAAGGATCGAAAAAAACAGGCCAGGAAGCCCATGTTACAAGAAGTTTTTGGCATTTAGTACAGAGTATTCAGATAAACCAATTTGTACAGCTTCCCGAGAATACCAAAACCTAAAATTGAAGCAATTCAATGCAGGAGAAGTTTCCCAACAGGAAGTGACGGAAGTACTGGAAAAGGACTGTTTATGTGAGGGATTGAGTGCCCCAGCCATCTTACATGCAGGAGAAGTTCCCGCACGAAATTTGAAGGCGGTAACTATTTGCCCAGGCCCTAATTTGGCTTATTTTAAAGGTATCTATAGCTTGAAAGAAATGGTTGGTCATATCTACGGAAAGTTGCAATTGCCACTTGACCCTGAGCGTCCACATGTATTTATCAAAGAATTGCAGCTCTATGTGCAGCATCTTCAAAAAGAGATGGAAAAAACCTTGCCTGAACAAACTGCCAAATACACGAGCTATTTGGAAAAGTTTAAAGGGAATTTGCTTGATGGAATGAATTACTATAAAAAGCTAGCAAACCAATGGAGTATGGACACGGAAGAAGTGATGAACAGCTTTAAGGCACAATTGCAAGCCTTGGAGGATGAGGTGAAGGGCTTGGTTCCTGCGATAGCTTAATCCAAAAGCGAATAAATCCTTTGGGTTTCATTCATAAAAAACCAAACCCTATTGATGGTTTGGTTTTTTATGGATCTATAATTCAAATCTATTGGAGGCTTCCCTTTGTATTATTTTTACTTCCTTAATGCCTAAACTTAGACCCCTCCATTACCTTAAACACATGAAGAACAGCCGGGAAAATGGCATCCATGCATTCTTCTGCGCCTTTGGTAGAACCAGGAAGTGCAAGCACTAGGGTGTTTCCGATCAATCCAGCAACTGAGCGTGAAAGCATGGAGTAGGGGGTTCTTTGTTGACCATAGGAGCGGATAGCCTCTTCTATACCAGGAACCTCTTTTTCCAATAATGGTCTGATAGCTTCTGGTGTCACATCCCTAGGGGAAAGTCCAGTACCACCGGTGAAGATGACTAAGTCCACTTTTTCAGCAAGGTATTGCTTCAATTGACGCTGTATCTGCTCTACTTCATCTGAAACGGCCAAATAATATGGAACTTCAATTCCGTGGTTCTCCAGTTTTTGGATGATCACTTTTCCTGCTCGGTCCTCAGCTTTGCCTGCGGTGATTGAATCTGAACATACAACTATCGCTGCCTTTAGGTTAGTATGCTTATCTTTTGAAAAATCTGTTTTTCCGCCTTTTTTTTCAACCAATTTGATCTGCTCAATACTAATTTGTTTATCAATAGGCTTGAGCATGTCGTACATAGTCAAGGCTACCACAGAAGCTGCATGCATGGCCTCAACTTCAACCCCTGTTTTATAAATGGTGTGGATTTCTACATAGACATAAACCTCTAATTCCTTGATTTCATAACTGATAGCGGTGAATTCTATCGGGAGTGGATGGCAATCAGGAATCATATCGGCAGTTCTCTTGGCTGCAAATAAGCCAGCTACTTTTGCCATTTCAAACACATCTCCCTTGGGTACTTTTTTTTCTACGATGGCGTCTATAGTAGTTTGTGTACTAACCTTGACAATTGCCTGAGCAATGGCTTTGCGAAGGGTGGGGGATTTATGGGTTATGTTGACCATTATTAGAGGATGGATTTATATGGGAGAAGTTTCAGGATTCAATAACCGAGATTAATAAAAAACAAGAATCAAGAAGCAAGAATCAAGATAAATTATTTCAGGTTACTTTTATTGGCAAAGTAAAGGCAACACTGTGAAAAAGCAAACCTTGAAAATAAGGTAATTGACTATTGTCGATATTTTTTAAACCATATCGTGTGACCTGAATCACATCCTAGCAACGCTTATAATTTAATTTTGCAACTCTGTAGCAAATGTTCAAGTCTTTTACACATATAGCCCTATCACATCTATTACTGCTTTCAGGAATGAACTATTCCTTGATTCAGACGCATTTTTATTTGAATAGGGCAGCCATTGCAGAGGCCTTTTGTGAAAATAAAGAGCAACCTGAATTGGCATGTGATGGATTGTGTGAATTGGATAAGCGTTTGGACCAAGCGAAAGATCATGAAGACAACAAGAAGGGGCTGATTCCTGAAGAGGTACAAATGCTGTACTTGTCGACATCTGCCAATCAGGTTTTTTTAACCCAGAGAAAAGTAGTTGATAGGTCTGAATGTTTATTCGTGCCAGCCAATCAACCTCAAGGAGCTTATCTTGAATTCTTTCATCCTCCAACTGCCTGATTTTTTTAAAGATCCACATGTGTATTGACAAATTACCTGCCAGCTACTCCTCTGCGAGTTAGCATGGATCAGTTTTGTCCAAGCCTTACTTTAATTTCAAAATTATTCTTATGAACTCGCCTTTAATTCAAGCGCATATATACCTGCATCTCCTATTGTTGTGGGGAGCAATCACCTTTTCTAATGCCCAAACGATCCAGCTACTCGATCGCCAAACATTAGAACCCATCATTGGATTGACTTATCAGTATGCTGATCAATCCGGTATTTCAGATGATTCTGGAAAAATCACCCTTCGCTTTCAAGCAGGAGAATCCATTCATTTTAGTCATGTTTTATATGGTAAATGGACTTTAAAAGCATCAGAACTCGAATCGGCTATAGGGGTGGGCAGGATTTTACGGATGGAACAATCCTATCATTTGCAACCGATCACCATAATTTCTTTAAAACAAACGGATGAAAAAGATCAGCGGATCAAGATATCCGATCAAGAGCGTCTCCACCACGATGCAGGAGCTATATTAAATCAAAATCCTGTTGTTAACGGGATACGAAAAAGTGGGGCTTTTGCATTTGATCCTGTAATGAGAGGGTTTAAGTATGAGCAATTAAATGTTGTCATTGATGGTCTTCAGTCAGCAATTGCTGCCTGTCCCAATCGCATGGATCCTCCAACTTCTCAAATTGCCTTGAACCGGATTAAGCAAGTGGAAATTCTCAAGGGACCGCATGCCCTTCGCTACGGCATTGGGTTGGGTGGAACGATCAACTTTGTACAGGAAGATCCTAACTTTTCCTTTCCAAATGGAGTCTATGGACGATATTCGACTATGTATGAGAGTAATGGGAATATTTGGAGACATGAGGGCAGAGTAGGGGTGTCAGGGGAGAATCATGATATCGGAGTCATGGGGTCATGGTCTACAGGCACTGATTATGTAGATGGTGAGGGCAATGTAGTGCCAGCAAATTTTAGAAGAGGAACGGTCGGAATGTATGGGGATTTTAAAGTGGGTAGAAGAGATTTGGTTCAGGTGACGGTCAATAGGAATTTTGCCAGAGACGTAGATTTTCCAAGTTTGGCGATGGATTTACGTTCGGATGATACCTGGATGGCTTCCTTGAGGCATACACGCACCTATCAACAACGTAATTTACTGTCATGGACATCTTCTATTTATCTTACCAAAGTAGACCATCTGATGGATAATTTGTTAAGAGATTTAAATCCTAGAATGAACAATGCACGAGTACCAGCTTTTACTCAGAATTATGGTGGACGTACGGAAGGTTTGTGGAAATTAGGGAATGGACGAATGTATGCTGGGGCAGATTATCGCTCTGAGTCTGCACAAGGAATCCGGGAAAGGGAATTTTTGATGGGGCCTATGGCAGGAAGAGTTGTATTGGATAATGCCTGGCAGGATTCACAGATTCAAAAATTAGGAACTTTTGTGAATTATAATTTGCCATTAGGTGCATACATGCTTTCTGTGAGTGGGCGCTTAGATGTCAATCACGCTGTAGCGAGGGATGTTGAACCAGAATTCGAACAAGCCAATGGAGCAACTCAAGTCACTCAATTGAATCCTGGTATTTCTATGGGACTTAAAAAGGACTTGACAGAGGAACTGAACCTGAGTGTGTGGTTGGCTAGGGTACAGAGAAGTGGTAGTTTGACAGAGCGATTTATCAATTACTTTCCAGTTGGCATGGACCCTTATGAGCTAGTGGGGAATGCGGCACTGAAACCTGAAACCAATAATCAATTAGATTTTGTAGTGGGCTATAGGAAAGAAAAAATCCAAGTGGAGTTTAATGCCTTTGCTGCCTACTTGACTGATTATATTACAGCAGAGCGAACAGAATTGACCCCTAGAATAGCCTCTGCTCCTGGAGTTAGGCAATTTATCAACATCGATAGAGCGTTGAAAACAGGATTAGAACTAAGCCTGAGTCAGTATTTGGGTTGGGGAGTGCAACAGGAGTTTGCATTTGCCTATACTTATGGTCAAAATCTTAGTATCTCAGAAGCACTTCCTGAAATTGCACCTTTGGACATTCGCTATGCTTTGATTGGAAATCATTTGGACAATAAGCTGCATTCAGCGCTCCGATTACGCCATGTGACTGCACAAAACAGAGTTTCAGTACTCTTTGGTGAAATGGCCACTCCTGGATTTACGCTAGTAGATGTGGATGCATCGTACGCGATTACGTCTCAATTAGCACTAAAAATTGGTGCTCAGAACTTACTCAACCAGGCGTATTATGAACACTTAAACCGTCCTATAGGACCTGATAGGAGACCCTTGTTTGCACCAGGGAGAAATTTCTTTGTGATGCTCAGTTTGAAGTTTCCTTAATGATTAGATGAAAAGAAGCTATTTGAGCACACGTTTTTAGCGTGCCTCAAATAGCTTTTTTAACTTTTTTATCTAAAATCGCTAGGTAGTTTATATGTTTGGAATGTAAAAGCCTGACTTAATACTTCATACCCATGACCCACTACAAACAGCTCTTTCAATTACCTGAAGACATACATTACCTCAATGCCGCCTACATGTCTCCTTTGCTGCGTTCGGTTGAAGAGGCAGGCTATCAGGCCTTGATTAAAAAACGCAACCCAACTCAAATCAAACCGGTTGATTTTTTTACAACTGCAGCTAGAGTTAAAGGCCTGTTTGCTCAGTTGGTTCATGCATCAGCTTCACAGGTTGCGATTATTCCTTCAGCGAGTTATGGGTTGATGACTGCTATTCAAAACCTTCCAACTAATCAGGGAAGCAAGGTTTTGGTCGTATCGGATGAGTTTCCTAGCGGTTTTTATACAGCTGAAGGCTGGTGCTCAGAGCATGGGCAATCCTTAGAAGTTGTATCTGCTCCTCAAATTCAGGCTGGCAGAGCTGCGGTTTGGAACCAACAAATTATAGATGCTATAGATGATTCCTGCACGGCGATTGTCATTTCAACCATTCACTGGGCGGATGGGACTATTTTTGATTTGGAAACAATAGGAGAGGCTTGTCAAAAACATAATTGTCACTTCATAGTCGATGGGACACAATCGGTGGGTGCCATGCCCATAGATGTGGATAAATATAACATAGACGCCTTGGTTTGTGCAGGCTATAAATGGTTGATGGGGCCTTATGCGAGTGGTTTGGCCTATTATTCCGAAATATATAACCATGGAAAACCTTTGGAAGAATCCTGGATGAACCGTGCCAATGCAGAAAATTTTGCATCACTTACCAATTATACTTCCGAATATTCCGAAGGAGCCGGTCGTTTTAATATGGGGGAATTCAGCAGTTTTAATCTGATGCCCATGCTGGAAGCTGCACTGATCCAATTGCTGGAATGGACTCCTGAGATGATCACTGCTTATGTGGATGAGTTAGCCAGACCCTTGATTTCCTTCTGTAAAGCCCATGGATTTTGGGTTGAGGAAGAGGATTATCGTGCCAAACACCTATTTGCTATTGGCCTACCAAGTGGAATTGAGCGAACGGACCTTCTGAAAGACTTGGAAGAAGCAAAAGTCTATGTTTCTGTAAGGGGAGAAGGTATCCGTGTTTCCCTTCACCTATTCAATACTCAAGAGGATATCCAAGCATTCATCAAGGTTCTTCATCAATCATTATAGGCTCTCGCAGATCTTGCTGATTTAACAGATTTATTACAGATAATTTTTAAAAGTTTTAGATCAGTGTTAAATCTGTTTGATTAGCGAGGGACCTTTCGAGGAATTTTGTTTTTGCTCGATTATTATTTTTTGTACTTTCCTGCAATCATCAACAATACCACGTCTTATGCTACGAAAAATACTTTCCCTTGCATGCATCTTCTGTATTTATACCTCACTTTTTGCTCAGCAACTCGATGAGCAATACAACCAACTCATCAAAGACTACACTACGGATGCCCGTTTTTTGCCAGAGAAGCTATTGAATATGGTGGACCATCCTACCATCCCTTCTCCCTTGAAGTTTTTTGGACATATCATAGGAGCAGAGGGACATGTGCATCGCTCTGAGGAGATTTTTGGGTATTACAAGAAATTGGCAGAAACCTCTCCCATGGTGCATATGCAAGAAATGGGAAAATCTGAAGAGGGTAGGTCCTTTTACCTAGTGATTATTGCGGATGAGAAAAGTATCGAACGATTGGAGCATTATAAAACCCAAACGGCTCGTTTGGCGGATGCTCGAATCACCAGCCCTGAACAAGCTCGCGCGATCATTCAAGATAGCAAACCTATTTATTATGTGTCAGGCGGAATGCATGCGACGGAAATGGGCTCCCCAGAAATGCTGATGGAGCTAGCTTATCGCTTGGTAACTTCTACAGATGATGAAATCCGTCAGATTCGAGAAAATATTATTACCGTAATCAACCCTATCATGGAGCCTGATGGTTGGGATAAGCAGGTGGATTGGTACTACAGATATACCAAGGGTAGGGAAAAATTTGATGATGGATTTC
Source organism: Mongoliitalea lutea (assembly GCF_014652135.1). Taxonomy (GTDB): domain Bacteria; phylum Bacteroidota; class Bacteroidia; order Cytophagales; family Cyclobacteriaceae; genus Mongoliitalea; species Mongoliitalea lutea. The sequence continues at coordinate 10,731 of NZ_BMYF01000025.1, read as the reverse complement.
CACGCTCTACGCCTTATTGGGGAAAGTATGTGTTTCATGACAACAATCGGGATGGCTTACAAATCTCCCAAGAAATTACCAAAAGCATCTTCAAAGGATTCTTTGAGTTTCATCCAACGGTAATGTTGGATTTGCATGAGTCGGTTCCGTTGTTATACATTTCCACTGGAACAGGACCTTACAATGACTACGTGGACCCCATTACCCAAAGCGAGTGGCAAGTTATGGGTAACCATGATGTGGCAGCCGTAGCCGCTCAAGGAATGCCGGGAGCATTTACTTGGGCATTTTACGATGGTTGGTGGCCAGGTTATGGGATTTGGGTGGCCAATAATCACAATTCCAATGGACGCTTTTATGAAACATACGGAAATGCGGGTGCAGATACATACTTGAGAGATCTATCTACAGCACGCTATGCAGGTGATTTGGCTACTTCCAAAGAATGGTACAGACCTGACCCGGCGACTCCTCAAGTATTGTGGTCTTTCCGGAATAACATCAATTATACTCAAGTAGGGGTGATCGCTTCCTTATCTTATGCGGCGAATAATGCCAAACTTCTGCTAGAAAACTTCTACAAGAAAGGCTATAACAGCCTTCAAAAAGGAAAAACAGAGGGTCCAAAAGCCTATTCCATTGCAAAAGCTCAACGGGATCCTAGTATGGTTGCTTATCTAGCGGATCGACTGATTGCGCAAGGGATTGAAGTACATGAAAATGACACCCATTATATCGCGCTGACTGAGCAGCCTTATCGCAACTTACTGGTTTCTTTGATGACCCCAACGGCCTATCCAAAAGATGCAAAATTCCCTCCTTACGATGCGATTGCCTGGACTTTGCCCAATCTATATGGGGTAGAAGTGGAAAAGCATGAGGAGTTGCAAAAAAATCCTGCCGAATTGAAAAGAGTGGAGGCAGGTGTTCGATACGAAGGTACAGTTTCTGCTGATGCTACCAGTTATTTGATTCCTTATCATGCACAGGCAAATGTGTTGCCGGCTTTGTATGCAGTGGAAGCGGGAGCAAGGAATGCAGAGTTTTTTGTATTGCCCAATAGCACGGAAATTCAAGGTAAACTGTATCCGGCAGGAACAGTCTTAATCCGTAAAATCAATGCTTCACTAGCCAAGCAAATCGCTCAAAACTTTGGATTGGATTTGGTTCCAGAACCTGTGACAATCATGAGGGCTGCTTTACGGGATATTCAATTACCACGTATTTCAATTTACCATACTTGGTTTAATACACAGGATGAGGGTTGGTCTCGCTTTACCTTTGACACCAACAAAATCCCATACACAAGCATTGATAAAGATGATTTAAAAGCGGGCAATCTCCGAGCTAAATACGATGTGATTTTAGTACCGAGAGTTCGGGGAAATGCTAAAAACTTTATCCATGGAGTGGATAGTAAATATGGCCCCATGCCCTATACCAAAACAGCTGACTTTCCTTCCCATGGCTTTCCAGCCAGTACTTCGGATATGACAGGTGGACCAGGTTTTGTGGGTATGGAAAATCTGAAAAAGTTTGTGGAGGAAGGTGGAATGCTGATCACCTTAGAAAATACGTCGGCGATCATGGCAGAAGCGGGATTAATTCCGGAATTGTCTCCTGTAAGTACGCCTACTTTGTTTCATCCGGGTTCTATTGTCCGAGGTAAATCCCGTAATCCCGTCAACCCTATTCTGTATGGTTACCCGGAGGATTTTGATCTATTTAGAGGGAATGGCCCGTTGTTACAAACTGATAAATACAATCGTCAGTACATGGTGGCACAGTATGGTTATGGGCAGTTGAAGGATGAGGTTCCTTATGAAGGTCCGATTTTGGGTATGCCTACCGTAGAAAAAGTGGAGAAAGAAGAAAAAACAGCTACCAAAAACCCTCCCTATGTAGTATCCGGTATGGTCCGCAACGAACAGGAAATCATCGGTCACGGGGCCATCTTCCAAGTCCCTGTTGGCAAAGGCTCCATCGTTGCCTTCACCTTCGATCCCCTGCATCGATACCTAAATCTGCATCAAGCCCCGATGGTGTGGAATGCAATGATGCACTGGAATTACAGGTAAGGCTCTCGCAGAAGGTTCTCGCAGATAAAGGGGATTTGGCGGATTTAGCGCAGATTAAATATTATGTAATAGGATTGATTGGTTCAGATTTTGAAAATTCTAGCTGTCATTGATTGGCTTAAAATAAGTATTTATTGAATTACTTATTTATGAGCCTTTACTGCTTTCATGCGCTATTTTTGGGTATGGAGGAAAATGATATCAGTTACAAAATTAGAGGAGCAATATTTGCTGTGTATAACCACTTTGGTCCTGGGCTATTGGAGACAATTTATGAAAAAGCATTAGCCTTGGAGTTGGAAGAACAAGGGTTGAAAGTTCAAACACAAGTCATCCTTCCCATAATTTATAGAGGAGTAAAACTAGAAGGGAATTATCGCCTTGATATACTCGTAGAAGATAAAGTTATTGTTGAAGTAAAATCAGTAGATGAATTACATGACGTTCACAAAAAACAATTGTTGAGCTATTTGAGGCTTTCACAACTTAAGTTAGGTATATTAGTCAATTTCAATACTCATGAGTTAGTCAGTAAAAAAAGCATCATCCGAATTATCAACACAAGAGAACCAAATCATTGAAAAAAAATCAAATCTGCGCTTAATCTGTTCAATCCCCTGTATCTGCGAGAGATAAATTCCAGATTCCTCCTTGATCTGCATATATTGTTTCTATCAACTTTCCATGGTGTATAAAAAATGGCTGCCCATCAGTGCCGAGGTCCCAGAGTTGGCCACGGAGGAAGATATTGGCTCCGTGACGGGCTTGGGTGGAGGAGATGCGGCCTGGGAGGGCGTATTTTTTCCATGCTTCCTGTTCGGTGATGGTTCCTATATCTGAAGGGTCCACATCTGATGGGGCAGGAGCGCCGTTGTATCCGGACCAGAGAATAGTCATTGCTCCATTTCCAGCACAATAGGAATTGACCAAGATAATGTCTGCTTGTTGTATGGCTTGATAAGATTCAGGGTACCAAGAGTCCGCACATACGAGTACTCCGATTTTGCCGATTGGTAATGTGATTGTTGGGATATTCGTAGGATTGGCGGCAGTGACAAATGGCTTCTCAGAGTCAATAGGAAAGGCTTTTTCGACTGCATAGGGAAGGATTTCTCCAGTTGGGATGAAGATAAATGAGGTGTTGTGGATTGGTTTTTCTGGGTTGACAGTTAACTTACCATCAATGACCTCAGCTCCTGGGAGATTGATAGAACCTGCAACGATATGAATGCCATAGGTTTTGGAAAGCTTTTGAAATGTTGCGCTGTAAATACGGGCCATTTCTTTACTTTTCATACGAAATAGGGTGGAGGCTATTCTATCCTCATCAGATATGGACAGTCTGTAATTTTTAAAATACGATATGGGGTTACTCAAAAGCAAGGTAGCCATGGCACCGGTTAAGGTTGAGGCTTTACTGACCGCTACTTTTTCATTGGCAATTACTAGCCAAGTTCCAATGTATTCGGGAAGCAGGACAATTGTTTTGTCTCCCAAAAAGCCAGCTTTTGCTGCTTCTGTGAAATAGTTGTCCATTTTTTCAAAAAACAGTTCCTCACTCAAATAGTCAGAGGGTAACATGTAAGGCTGAATCCCCACAATATTTCCTGCTGAACTTTCTGAATCATTCGGATTTATATCCGATACCAAACTGATATAAGGTTCCGTAGAAATTGCCTCAAGCGAATACCCCACATTCGCCCAAATCATCCACCCCAAAACCAAAGTCCCCAAACCAATTAAAATTTTCCTCATGCCTATTTATCTGTTTTCAATCATCTAAAATCAATCAAAAAATATCCGCGCCCAATCCGCTCAATCTCCTGTATCTGCGAGAGCCAAAACGATATCGGTAGCTGCCTTTTCTCCTGCCAGTACAGCTCCTTCAATATACCCAAACCAACGAGTAGCAGCTTCTGTACCTGCCCAATGAATATGTCCGTTTGTTGCACGATAAGCGTCTTGGAAGCCTGTCCATGCGCCAGTAGGGTATAATCCAGCATAACAGCCTCTGGACCAAGCTTCATCTGTCATGGTAAAATCTTCGTAGCGAGTGGGATTGGATGCTTCGGGTCCGAAGTAGGAAACCAATTGTTTTTCCATGGCTTTCTGTCGGTTCTCTTTCGAAAGTTTGAAGTATGCCCGACAGCGCTCTGCGATAGTAAAGCCTAGTATTATACCCATCGAACCATCCTTAGGAGAAGCATCGAAAAGTGTTTGAAAGGGTGAGTGTTCATCAGCTAGTACTTGTCCGCTAAATCCTTTGTCTCTCCAAAATGGTTTCTTATACACCATAAAGCATTTTCCAACCTGCCCCATGGCGATTCTGTCCATGACTTGTCTTTTGTTGGCGGGCAGAATGGGATTGAAATTAATTTTGGCAGCAAGTGGAGGGGGTATGGCAATGATCAGTTTTTTAGCTGTAAAAGAGTTATTTTCGGTAAAGACTGTTACCGAATCATCACTTTGTTTTACGCTGCTAACTGCATGAGAAAATAGGATTGAATTTTCAAAAGGCTTACACATTCGCTCAGCGACGCTTCCCATACCACCTTGGATACGATGGAGTTGGGCACCGTTTTTAATGCTGACCAGGGTATTTAGGTCCGTTCCCGAACGAATGTAGAACAAGGCATGGAGTAATGAGATTTCATTCATTTCAGAGGCGAAAACTGTCTCACATGCCAGACGGATGACTTTTTTACAGGCTTTCGTTTTACAGTTTTGGGAAATGAAAGCTTCTAAACTTATGCTGTCGTATTCCTTAGCTTTTGGATGGGACCATGGGCTGATTGGGTCAATGGATGCCGCCATTTTTTCCATCTTCTTCATCAGCCAATCAAGGTTGACGAGGGAGATGATGTCCATTTTCGGGATAAGACCTGAGAAACTCCGAATCCGTTGATTGAGGTCTAGTAGGTTTTTCCCTGTATCGTAGGTTTCAAAATAATCGATGCCAAATTCTTGACATAACTCATACATACGGTCTTGGGTTGGACCAATCCATTGTCCGCCCAAGTCTAGGTAAAACCCATCTTCCCAGCGTTTGGTGTAAACCCGACCACCTATTCTATCCCTTGCCTCTAAAATCAGAAATGATTTACCTGCTTCGTGGAGCTTTTTGCCCGCTGCTATTCCGGAGAATCCTGCACCGATGATGAGTACGTCTTGCATGTGGTTCAAATGGGTTTATTTGGAACAAATTGAGGAAAAAACTTATGAAAAACAAAAATTGAGATAGAGGCTAGCAAACTCAGCGATTAGCGTGAGAAATCTTACAACAGCTTTCCTATAAAATTCGTGGTTTTTTGTTTTTCCATTTTTCTTTGCAAAATCTGTTCAATCTGCTTTATCCGTGAGAAGAATTCGGAATTGAAGAATTTTTTCGATCTTCGGGTTTAGGAAGAACCGCCCAATAATGAAGGATGAAGCTATCATACGGAAAATTATTCACGTGGACATGGATGCATTTTATGCTTCCGTGGAGCAGATGGATAATCCTGACCTGATAGGGAAGCCGGTGGCAGTGGGTGGTAACCGCGAAAGGGGAGTGGTGGCAGCTGCTTCCTATGAGGCCAGAAAATATGGAGTGCGATCGGCCATGTCAGGCAAAATGGCTGCTTTGAAATGCCCTCAGTTAATTTTTGTACGGCCACGGTTTGAGCGATATAAGGAATTGTCCAATCAGATTCGTGATATTTTTTACGAATACACGGACTTGGTCGAACCGCTCTCTTTGGATGAGGCATTTTTGGATGTGACGGTCAATAAAGTGAATAATCCTTCGGCAACCCTGCTGGCCAAGGAAATCCGACTACGGATCAAAGAGGAAGTGGGCTTGAATGCCTCAGCAGGGATTTCTTACAATAAGTTTTTGGCCAAAACAGCCTCTGATATCAATAAGCCCAATGGGCAGGCAGTCATCTTACCCAAGGATGCGGAGGTTTTTTTGGAAAAACTTCCTATCGAGAAGTTCTATGGCGTAGGGAAGGTTACAGCCGAAAAAATGAATAAACTTGGGATTTATAATGGCTTGGATCTCAAACAGTACTCCCTGCAATTTTTGACCAAAAAATTTGGAAAAGCTGGACTGCATTATTTCAATATTGTCCGGGGAATCCATCAAAGCGAAGTGCAGCCTAATCGCTTACGCAAATCTCTTTCTGCGGAAAACACCTTCGAACAGGATTTGCCTACGGCTAGCGATTGTCTGTCAGCCTTAGAGGAGGTATTGGTAGAGGTGAAAAAACGTATGGAGCGAACAGGCATCAAAGGGCGAACGGTCACGCTGAAAATCAAGTATTCGGATTTCACCATTCAGACCCGTAGCAAAACTTTTGAGCAATACCCCGAGATGGATAAGATTTGGGAAACAGTACAGACTTTAGTGGAACAAGAGGAATTGAAAATGCCTGTTCGCTTATTAGGTGTTGGGCTTTCCAATCTAAACATTGAAGAAGAGAAAATACTTTTCGGAAAGCAGCTGCATTTTGATTTTGAGGGTTTTGAGTAAGCTTTAGTGAAAATCCTGGCAGGTTTCAAAAACCTGCCAGGATTAGTCCCTGTTTTCCACAACCATTTTTATCCCCTAAGCACCACTCAGCAAAATTGCTGCTGTGACCGTTGATTTTTTTCTATTTTCGCAGAGATAAATCTGTCTTATGAAAAAGAAATCTATGTTTTTCATGCTCCTAGCTTGTTTGTTGGCAGTAGGAAGCATCAGCGCACAGCAGGCCCCGCAGTGGCTGCGCTACCCGTCCATATCACCGGATGGACGATTGATTGCATTTACGTACAAGGGTGATATTTACACCGTTCCCTCCCAGGGAGGAAAGGCGGTGCAGTTAACCTTCCATGAGGCGCATGATTTTATGCCGGTGTGGAGCAAAGATGGCCAAAGTATCGCTTTTGCTTCTGACCGCTACGGCAACTTTGATGTGTACATCATGCCTGTACAAGGAGGGAATGCAACCCGTCTGACCTATCACTCCAATGATGAGATGCCTTACAGCTTTTCTTCGGATGGTGCTCATGTGATTTTTGGAGGTGTTCGTCAAGATTTGGCAGAGCACAGACAATACCCAACTGGTTCTCAGCCTGAATTGTATAAAGTTCCTGTCAAAGGTGGACGTGTGGACCAAGTTTGGACCATCCCGGCCGAATATGTATCTGTTTCCCAGGATGGTAGCAAGATGCTGTACCATGATAAAAAAGGTGGGGAAAACGAGTGGAGGAAAAAGCATCAATCCGGTATTGCCCGTGATATTTGGGTATATGACCAAGCAAGCAATTCCCATCAAATGCTCACCACCTTCTATGGGGAAGACAGGAATCCTGTTTTCGCTCCCAATGGTAGCGAATTTTTCTATCTATCGGAGGAAAATGGCAACTTCAATGTTTGGAAAGCTTCTTTGGCCAATCCTGCAAATAAGCAGGCCTTAACGGATTTGAAAGACTTCCCTGTTCGCTTCCTAAGCATTGCTAGTGATGGCTTGATGAGCTTTTCTTACGATGGACAGTTGTATACGATGAGAGAGGGCGCACAGCCTCAATTAGTGGAGGTATCCTTAACCACTCAGGCTATTAGCAATTCTGATAGTTTCATTACCATCAATGGAGAAGTACGGGAAATGTCCTTGTCTCCGGATGGTAAAGAGATCGCTTTTATTTCTCGTGGAGAAGTATTTGTTACTTCTGTGGATGGGGCTTTGACAAAACGAATTACAACAACACCGGAAGCTGAGCGATTTGTGCAGTTTGCTCCGGATGGGAAGTCCATTATCTATGCTGCGGAGCGCGATGGCAAATGGCAGATTTTGCAGACCAAGCGTGTCCGCGAAAAAGAAGAACCTTTCTTTTTTGCCAGCACACTCCTGAATGAAGAAGTATTGGTATCCAAAGATGTGGACGTATATCAACCCAAACTATCTCCAGATGGTAAGAAGTTGGCTTATGTAGAGAATCGGAAGAATCTGGTTGTGATGGATTTAGCTACCAAAGCCAGTATCACCTTGATGGACGATACTCAATTGTATCACATGCAGGATGGAGATCAGTTTTTCTCTTGGAGCCCTGACAGTAAGTGGTTATTAGCAGAGTACAACCCAACCATGGCCAATGGAGAGATTGTATTGTTGGATGTAACGGGTAAGCGCCCGATGGAAAATATCTCCCAAAATGGTTTCCGTGATTACAGACCGAAGTGGGTCAATGGAGGCAAGCAGATTATCTGGTTTTCTAATAGAGATGGTTTAAAGAGCTTGGCGACAAGTGGAGGTTCTCAAGCGGATGTGTACGCACTTTTCCTGACCAAAGAGGGTTTTGACAAATTCAACCTCAGCAAGGAGGATTACGACTTGATGAAGGAAATCGAGAAGGCCAACAAGAAAGGAGATGATAAGAAAGCCGATGATAAAAAAGAAGACAGCAAGAAAGTAGAAGACATTAAGATCGATTGGGATGAGCTGATTTACCGCAAGGTAAAATTGACCATTCATTCTTCTTCCTTGGGTGATGCGGTGTTGGATAAAGAAGGGGAGAAGTTGTTTTACTTGGCCAGATTTGAAAAAGGGCTGAATTTATGGAGCACGGATTTGCGTACCAAGGAAACGAAAATGGAATTGAAGCTGGATGCAGGTTTCGGCTCTATGGAATGGGATGCGGAGATGAAGAACCTCTATTTATTGGCAAGTGGAGCTATTTCCAAAATTACCAATAATGGAACCAAGAGAGATCCTATCAGGATTGCAGGGGAGATGACTTTGGATACTGACTTGGAAAGAAAGGCCATGTTTGACCATATCCGCATCCGAACCAAAGGGGCGTTTTACACTCCTGATATGCATGGGGTTGATTGGGATGCTTTGGCAGATTCCTATGAAAAATACCTGCCACATATTGGCAATGGCTATGAGTTTGCAGAGATGGTTTCCGAGTTGATTGGGGAACTGAATGTGTCCCACGCGGGCGCACGCTATTCCAGAAGAGTTTCCCAATCCGATGCGACAGCTAGCTTGGGGATATTTATGGATTACAAACATAGCGGCGATGGTATCAAAATCGTGGAAATCCTTCGCAATGGTCCTTTGGACAAAGCGGGATTGGACCTGAGTCCAGGGATGATTATCGAAAAGATTGACGGGCAGGTTATTTCCAAAGATCAGGATGTGGCCGTTTTCCTCAATAGAAAAGCAGATAAATTCACCCTATTGGATGTATTCAACCCACAGACCAATACCCGCAAGCAGGTGACAGTAAAACCGGTTTCCTTGGGTGAGGAAAATCAATTATTGTACAGAAGATGGGTGCGTAAGAATCAAGAGGAAGTGGACAAACTATCCGATGGGAAATTGGGCTATGTACATATCCCAGGCATGTCTGATGGACCTTTCCGAACTACCTACGAGGAAATGATGGGTAAGTACCATGACAGAGAAGGGGTGATTGTAGATACCCGTTTCAATGGTGGAGGTGACTTGGTTGCCGATTTGGCCATGTTCTTTACAGGAGAGAAGTTTATCACGTATGCGGTAGAGGGCAGAGATGTAGGTTATGAACCCACCTTCCGCTGGACCAAGCCAACCCTAGCCATGTTCAATGAAGCGAATTACTCGGATGGGCATTGCTTTGCTTGTGGCTATACAGATTTGCAGATCGGTAAGACCGTAGGGATGCCTACTCCGGGAACCTGTTCCTTTGCAGGTTGGGAGGCATTGCCCAATGGAGCCCGTTGGGGAATTGTGCCGATTTCAGCCAAGGATAAGCAAGGCAATTGGATGGAAAATAACGAGACCAAGCCACAGTTTGAGGTAAAAAATATGCCAGGCAAAATCGACCAAGGCATCGACCAGCAGCTGGAGAAAGCGGTGGAGGAGTTACTGAAAGACGTAAAGTAAGGAATGTCTGAAAGTGAAAAAATCCCTTAGTTTAGCTTATAAATACCTACCCGGCAGGTTTCTTACCTGTCGGGTATTTTTTTACTATCCATTCAAGTGTAATCTGAATTCCGACCTCGAAGAGGTCACATGTTTGTAGCATAGAGTAATTACCGGAGTTACCAACTGACCAAGAATTGGGTCGCATTGGATGCTAAGAGGGTGTTTTTGTATAAGCGCTGACCCAGATTTGTAATCTTGGTCTGTAGATACATGAGGATTTGTAATCCTCTAGGCTAATCTTTTTAAAACTTAGGGATTATTTCCCTTAATAAGACGGCTTTCCTTAGGAGATTGCAAATCTCCGTTTATCTGTTTCCCGATATAAGGTTGAAATATGCTGTCGCGAAACAATGTAGAAATAAAATNGTCAGCCCTGAGATCTTTATCGGAGGGGTATTTGGATAGCAATTGGAGAATGTTTTCATGTCCACAGATGGCACAGATTTCACGGAAGGATGGTTTAAAGATTTCTTTTGTGGCTGACATTAATGTATGGATAAATTTATAAAATTTGGTCGCAGGCTCCGGAATTGGAAAGGATTGATTTGTTGGGTTTGGTGTGAAGTTTTTTGGGGTAGTGAAATGAAATATGATTTTCAATTTCGACCTCGAAGAGGTCACATGTTTGTAGCAAAGAGTAATTACCGGACTTACCAACCGATCCGGAATTGGGTCGCATTGGATGCTAAGAAGGTGTTTTTGTATAAGCGCTGACC
>NZ_BMYF01000024.1 GCF_014652135.1 Mongoliitalea lutea | reverse complement strand
AATGCAACTGTGCTTATCTCCGGAACTGGAAACTATACTGGCTCCATCTCAACGGAGTTCCAAATACTACCTAAATCAATCGAAGATTTAACGCTAGATGCTATCTCTGCTCAGACTTTCAATGGTAGTCCAATAACACCATCTATCACTGTCAGAGATGGGCAAAAGGTATTGAACAACGAAACAGAGTTCACTGTCGTCTTCTTCAATAATACCAATGCAGGCAATGCAACTGTGCTTATCTCCGGAACTGGAAATTATGAAGGGACAATAGGAGATAGTTTTGAAATTTTAAAGGCTCCTTTGATAATTTCTGCTTTGAATACACAATCCATCTACGGAGAAAGAATACCTGAATTAAAAATAATTTATGATGGATTTGTGGCCAATGAGACAACAATTGAACAAGAGCCTTCCATATTTACTGAAGCGAGAATCAATTCTCCGGTTGGAATATATCCAATAATTTTAAAAGGTGGTGAAGCGTCCAATTATTCAATCACTCTAATAAATGGTGAATTGACAATAGCTGAAAGAAACCTTTCAATCATTGCCAATAAAAAAACTAAAGTTTTCGAGACTGATGATCCTCAATTGACATTCAGTGTTGAAAATTTAATTGGAGGAGATGTTATCACAGGTGAATTAACTAGAGAATCTGGAGAAGATATTGGAACTTATTTAATCAATTTAGGTACTGTTTCTGCTGGTCCAAATTATCTTATTTCTTTCACACCGGCTGATTTTGAGATTATTCCAGCAGAAATAGTAGAAATACTACCAATTGAAACTATCGAAATCCCATGGGGGTCAAGCCTTCAATTGCCATCTCAAGTTACTATTGTTGCATCAAATGAAAGTCTATACTTTGTTGAAATCGATTGGAACACTAGCACAATCAATCGTTTCTCAAGTGGCAGATATTTGGTAAATGGATTTTTAAATCTTCCAGAATGGCTTGCTTCCTCTGAACCACGAGCAGTTACAGTAACAATAGTAGTGCTTCCTAAGCCACTACCACAAGATATTCAACTATCAAATGACACCTTTACTCAAAAAGAAATAGGGGCACCAATTGAAGTAGGTGAATTTAAAGTTGTAGATTCTTCAGACAATATTCATTTGATCACCTTTTTAGGAGATGGTTACGACAATGGTTTATTCCAAATAATAGAAAACACTTTACTCTGGAATAATAATACTGCAATACCCGGTAGAGAAGTATTTACGATTGTAGTCCAAGTTCAGGATCGTGATGGAAATATTGTTTCAAAACTCCTTGACATAAATAGGCTTAGGGCAAATTTCGATGATATAATTATCAACAATACTTTCACTCCAAATGGAGATGGTGTAAATGACACTTGGGGTATACCTGACTTATCCTCTTACAGCGGGGTTAGAATACAAGTGTATGAACGAAGTGGATTATTGTTGTTTTCCACAACAAACCCAGAAGTACGTTGGGATGGAACGTTTAACAATAAAGATCTACCTGTCGGCACCTATTATTGGGTTGTTGATATAATAGAAACAGGTCAAACAAGACGAGGTATTCTTAATTTGTTTAGAAGATAAAAAATGACCGCCACCGAAAACAAATAAAAAATCGAGGCATTCAATTAGAAAATTATGAAAAAACTATTTCTATTAATTCTACTGATTGGTATAAGTCAATATACTTATGCTCAATCAAGAAAATATATATCTCAATTCAGCCACTTACAGCAATACTATAATCCTGGACTCACAGCCAATGAAGGTAGTATGATGCGAGGATTTGTTAGGAACCAATATGCAGGTTGGGAAGGTACTCCCCTTACCTATTTTCTTTCAGCCGAAATTGATATCAATCAAGTAAGGAACAGGAATGAAGTGGATGTAATGGGGAAAAATGCAATAAGTATTACGCTACTAAATGACAGCTATGGTCCATTTACAGAAACTGAACTTATTCTTGGATATGCTACTAGAATCCAATTAAGTGAATTCACAAATTTGCGACTCGGTTTAGGAGTGAATTACAACACTGTAAGATTAGATGGAAACAACTTGAATACTGAGCAATTAGGAGACCCTACAGTTTCTCAGTTTGCTGGAAACTTTGCAGATATGCAAATAGTAGATTTCAACATTGGCATGGCATTAACTCATAAAAGCTACTACATCAGCTATGGTTTTCATAACGTAAACCAAGGCCAACTTAGTAAAGGAGATATATTTATGGATAAAAAGCCATTAGTAGGAGTTTTACTAGCGGGATTTAGGGAACACCTAAGTCCATCAATGTTGCTTGCAAGTAATGTAATGTGGCGAACACAAGTAGATCTACCAGACAATGTAGAATTAAATTTAAAAGTTTTGTTTAAAGATACATTTTGGTTAGGCCTAGGTCATAGGATCAATTATGCCAACAGTGCACATTTAGGATTCATATTTGATAAATTTAGACTTGGGTATGTTTATGAATTACCTTTAAATAACAGTTTCTTGTTACCAAATACAACTCATGAATTTATGCTAGCCTATTCGATTTTCGGTACTAAAAAAGGATTGATTTGGTAAACATACTTCATACAATGTAAACTTTCAATGAAGATCACCTGAAACATGGTGATCTTTTTGTTTAAAAGAATTTTTGAAGCATGTAATGATTTTTTGTTTTCTTTGCACTGCAACTATTCAAAGCACCATGCCGCAATTTGAGGAAATCAGGCCTTACTACGACACAGAAGTCAATCAAGCAATTCGTGAAATAATCGACCATCCTATGCTCAAGGCAATGATGAATTTCACCTTTCCTGAGTGGACTGATGATCAGTGGAAAACCTTAATGCTTCATTGCCATTCTATCCGTGACTTCCAAATAAATTTTATTTACCCCGGTGTTCAGAAGGTACTTGAAAAGAGTTCTGATGGACTTTTTACATCAGGCTTTGAAAAGTTAGAAGAAAACACTTCTTACCTATTTATATCAAACCATCGGGATATTATCCTCGACACTTCTTTATTGAATGCCTGTTTGTATGAAAAAGGTTTTTTTATGACAACTTCTGCCATTGGTGATAATTTGGTCAAAAAACCTTTTTTAAAACATCTTTCGAGATTGACACGAAACTTCACCATCAAACGTGGCTTACCTGCCCGAGAACTTCTAGAAAGCTCTAAACTTGTATCAGCCTTTATTCGTCAGTCGCTCTTGAGGGAAAATCGTTCGGTATGGATTGCACAGCGGGAAGGACGGACAAAAGATGGGAATGATTTAACCCATAAAGGGGTATTGAAAATGATTTCCATGGCGTCGGATGAGGGAGAGCATTTCTTGGATTACTTCAAGCGGCTAAACGTGGTACCTGTCAGTATTTCGTATGAATATGATCCAACAGATATCTTAAAAATGCCTGAATTACTTGCCAAAGCACGTCAGGAACCTTACATCAAAGGAGAACACGAGGATTTTAACACGCTTTTGAATGGAATCATTGGGGCAAAAAAAAGAATCCATATCCACATTGGTGATGTCTTAACTCCCGGGTTAGAGAAAATAGCCCAAGAAGTAAACGGAACAGTTAAGCAATTACAAGCCTTAGCCGATTTGATTGACGAGCAGATCATTCTAGGCTATAAATTATGGCCTAGTAATTTCATAGCTCATGACTTACTGACCGGTTCAGACCAATTCAAACATGAGTATTCTGATCAAGAGAAGGCTTTATTTGAAGCTAGATTTAGAAAAGGGGTCGACATCAATAATCCCGTTGCGGTGGAAAACTTTCTGTGCATGTATGCAAACCCAGTAACAAATCAAAAAAGGTTACAGGACACCCTTTCTCAATTTTAGTTTAAGACATTATTGATTAATTACAGGGATAACAACATCGAATTGGGTAAACCTATCCACTTCTGATCGTATTTCAATTGTTCCATTAAGCCCAGCTACAAGATAATTAACCAACGTTAGCCCAAAACCATAACCAGACTCACCTGAGGTTCCTGCGGAAGTTGAACTAGTCCCATTTAAAACAGCTTGAATTTTTTCTTGACTCATTCCTATACCAGTATCCATTACTTGTACTTTGAGTTGATATGTATTTCCAGCTTGGTAAAGCTCTAAAATCACTTCAACCGAACCTTTATTTTTTGTAAATTTTAAACCGTTAGAAATAATATTACCAATGATTTGTAAAAGTTTAGTTTTTGGAAACTTGACACTCAAATTGCCACCCAAGATAGATACATTGAAAAATATATTTTTTTGACGCGCTTGAACACTATAAAGATCAACTATCTTCTCTTTCAAATCTTGTAGATTAAACAAATGAGCAGAAGAACTCTCAAGAGCTACATCTTCATCTTTCATAATTTGGTCAGCCAACTCCAAAAGAGATTTCCCACTTTTCTGAATTAGGTTAATAAACTCTAAAACTTCATCAAGATTATTTTGCTTACCCTGTGATTGAATGATTTCTGCTAGCCCAACAATTCCAGCTAAAGGCCCTCTAATATCATGAGCAACCTTTTTTTTATACTTTTTGAGTGATTTTATATCTTCTTGCAGGCCATTCAGAGACTTCAATATCTCTAACCTATTTACTATTTCCTTTCCAATTAATTTTAATAAATCAATCTTCTCAGGAGTTAAATTCTTTTCTTCTGTGTCCATTACACATAATGCTCCAAGGTTGAAGCCCTCAGAATTACTCAATGGAGTACCCCAATAATAGCGTAAGTTTGGATCTTCCTTAACATAAAACTTGTCTTGAAATCTCCCGTCTTTAGATAAATCCTTGACTTCAAAAACTTCACTATTTAAAATCGTATAATTACAAACAGCATCTTCTCTGTCCATTTGTAAAATAGGTAATCCCGCCGCAGCAATGGACCACTGTGTATAATTATCAATCAGGTTGATTAATGAAACCTTAGTCCCAGCAACTTTAGCAGCTAAAAATGATAAATCTTCAAATTGTTTTTCTAAATTTATATAATTCAGGTCATACTCACTTAAAGCTATAAGTCTTTCAAATTCGTTGGTTTGAAAATTTGGGGTCATAAGTCAACTCTATTTAATCTACTTTGTAAAATTAAAATTTTAAAATAAATAAGGGGGATGAAATCAATTTAAGTTAGAATAAAGTTGTATTAATTGATTTATTTTTATTGCAAATTATAAAAATATAAATAAAACACAATATTGATAACGGTATATACTCTTGAATACTACTCAATAAAATAATATTTACTCAACTCCCTGAATTTGCCTAATCAATTATATATAAGAATTTAAACTATGAAAAGATCATTATTGCTAGTATGCTATCTCGTATCATCACAGCTTTTTTCACAAGACTTAATCCCGCTGGCTAAAATTGAAACTAGATTGGGAACAATTTATTTTGAATTTCATGAAGAAACTATAGCTCACAAAAAATCATTTATAGAATTAGCTAACTCCAACTATTGGGATTCACTGACCTTTAATCGAGTAATTCCCAATTTCGTTGCCCAAGGTGGCTGTCCAGATACAGAGGAAGGATTTACAGACGCTTCATATTTACTGGAACCAGAAATTTTCCCTCACATTACACATATCTATGGTGCTGTAGGTGCCGGTAGAGATGACAATCCAGGTAAAATCTCTGCAAGATGCCAGTTTTATATCATCCATCGCAAAGAAGGTGTTCATCGCTTAGACGGGAATTATACCATATTTGGACAGGTCATCAAAGGTATGGATGTGGTAGATGCGATTGTAAATGAAGAAAAAGATACAACCAATCAACCTTTGGAAGACATCGGTCTTAAGATCTCCATTGAATATTGGAACCCTGAACAAATTAGCCTTGCAAAAAAACAAAGTTTGTAAACTTACTTGTATATTTAGGATAACAACGAACTCGATTCACTTACTTTCGGATGAAAAAACCCAGCAAACCTAGTTCCGAAGAACGCCGATTAAAAACCCTACAGGAATATCAGATTTTAGATACTACGGCAGAACAAGATTTTGATTTTCTAACAAAAATAACTGCCGAAATCTGTGGGACACCCATCGCTTTGATCAGTCTAATTGATGGAGAAAGGCAATGGTTTAAATCAAAAATAGGAATCGACATATCTGAGACCCCAAGAGATTTGTCTGTTTGCGGGCATGCAATTGTAGAAACAAAAGAAGTCTTCGAAATAGAGGATTTATCAAAAGATGATCGATTTGCAGATAATCCTTTATTGTTCAACGAGGATGGTAATCTTCAATTTTATGCTGGAGTACCTTTAATCGCTCCTAATGGTGAAGCTATCGGGACTTTGTGCGCACTGGATACTGTGCCTAAAAAAATCAATGCTCAACAAAAAGAAGCATTGGTCGGATTGGCGAAGCAAGTTATGAATTTATTGGAAACCCGTAAACAAAACCGAGAGCTCAAAGAATACAAGGCGAGAACGGAAGCATGGAATATCAACACAGGGGCTGTTTCCTACACCTGCCACAATGATGAAGTGCTTAACTGCATCTTCGTTTCTCATTATATAAAAGAATTAACCGGGATATCAACAGTTGAATTTATTGAAAACCCTACAATCGGTTTATTAAGTGTGACTCATCCTGATGATAGGGCTCAAATAAAGCAGAAGATTTTCCAACACATACAAGATGGCAACATCTGGGATATAACCTACAGAATCATTAGACCAGACGATTCGATCAAGTGGGTACTCAACCGCGGAAAAGCTCGAAAAAACAATGGGGTGGAAATTTTAGACGGCATTTTAATAGATATCACTGAAAAAATCCAAGCAGAGCAGCTTTATAAGACAATATTCGAAAATTCTGATAGCATAGTATGCATACACGATTGTAAAGGCAACCTGCTTCATTTTAATCCTGCCGCTGCTAAGTCTCTAAACTTTCAAGCAGATGATAAAATCCCTCAGCGTATACAAGATTTTATTTTTGAAGATGACGAACCTTATCTTTCTATATACTTTGATAGACTGAAGAGTCAGCAAAAAATCAGCCTTAACCTTCGCTTAAAATCTAACCAAAACACTTCTGTTTATTGGTCTTGCCAGTCTTCTTACCTTTTTGAGGAGTACGGCAAAACATTATATATGATCAATGCATGGGACATTACGGAGCAACTGAAGACTGAAAAAAAACTCCAAGAATCTGAGAATCTCTTTAAAATCATCTCTAAAAACATCTCAGATGTATTATTTATTTATGATGCTAAGAGAGATAAATATCTTTTCATTAGCTCTAATACAGAAAAAATCATAGGTGTACCACAAGCCTATTTTTTTCAAACAAACGAATTTATAAAAGACTTTGTGTGCGATGAGTTTAAAGAAGCTTGCGAAGCGTTAAAAACCAACCTGAATTCAAATGAAGGCTACGATTTTGAATACATGATAAGCGTCAATGGTAAGGTCAAATGGCTACGTGAGTCCGTAAACTTAGTGAAAGGACATTTGACTGACGAAAGTATATTTGCTGGAAGAGTAACAGACATCTCTGGTAGAAAAGCTGAATTTCAGCATTTAGAAAATACAAAAGTCCAACTTGAGGAGGTCGGCAGATTAGCCATGGTTGGTGGATGGAATTTTGATGTTAAAAAAAACCAACTACAATGGACAAAAATTACATATGAAATACATGAATGTCCTTTAGATTACGTACCTAACGTTCAAGATGGAATTTATTTTTACAAAGAAGGTGAAAGCAGGGAGAAAATCTCAGATGCTTTTAAAAAACTATTGGAAGAAGGTTTACCATATGATCTAGAGCTTGAAATCATTACAGCTAGAGGGGCAACAAAATGGGTAAGAACTATAGGGAAGCCAATTTTTAAAAATGGACAAGTTGTGTTTATTACTGGAGTTTTTCAGGATATAACGACTTCAAAAATTAATGCACTGGAATTACAGAAAACTAAAAATCAAATTGAAAGTATATTATCTGAAGTAAATGACATTATTTGGTCAGTTAGCTACCCAAATTATGAGATGATTTTTTCAACACCCTCTGTAGAAGAAATAACTGGTTATTCTATCGAAGAATATTACAAAAACCCAGAAATTTGGCAATCAATTATCTATCCAGATGATCGAGGTGTAACCGAAGAAATTTTCAAATCGATTCAAAATAATGGTAGTTATTCAAAGATTTACAGAATAGTTGATAGAAGTGGCAACTTAAAATGGGTAAAAAATATTGGCCATATTGTTTACAATGAAAAAAATCAACCTATACGCTTAGATGGCAAAATAAGCGACATTACAGCTGATATTCAAATCCATGAAACAATGAGTACCCAGCTTGAACTGCAGAGCTTGTTAATGAAGATTGCAACTGAATACATAAACCTGGATGTAAAAGACAGTAGCTCTCAAATTACCGGTTCTTTAGAACTAATTGGCCGCTACGCTGAAGCTGACAGAGCCTATATTTTTGACTATGACTGGGAAAAAAACACTTGCAGTAATACCTTTGAATGGTGTAATGAAGGCACTAGTCCAGAACTTGAAAACCTACAGGAAATCCCCTTAGAAATGGTCCCGCAGTGGGTAGCTACTCATAAGGAAAAACAATTTATGTATGTAGAGAATGTCTCCAAACTACCTGATGGAGATGCATTGAAGGAGATACTGGCTCCTCAAGGCATTCAAACACTAATTGCGCTGCCTATCTTTTTTGAGAATAATATTTATGGATTTGTGGGCTTTGACTATGTCCGAGAATTACGCGATTTAACAGGTAATGAAATTTCTTTGCTCTTATTATTTGCTCAAATCCTAGCAAACTTAAAAAACAGAACACTGTTGGAGGAAAATCTGATCCTTGCTAAAGATCGAGCAGAACAAGAGAGCAAGTATAAATCGCAGTTTTTGGCTAATATGAGCCATGAAATCAGAACTCCCCTAAACGGAGTAATCGGTTTTACTGATTTACTCCTTAAAACTCCATTAAGCCATGTTCAAAAGCAATATGCTGAAAATGCCAATATTTCCGGGAAGTCACTCCTTGGCATTATTAATGATATCCTGGACTTTTCTAAAATTGAGGCAGGTAAATTAGACCTTGAATTTATTGAACATGATATCTATGAAATAGCCAATGCTTCCATAGACATTATCAAGTTCCAAGCAAGTCAAAAGCTATTAGAACTAATCCTTAATATCCCTCCTGATTTGCCAAGAATCATGGTGTTGGATCCTATTCGATTAAAGCAGGTCATCATCAACCTATTAAGTAATGCCGTCAAATTTACAGAAGATGGAGAGGTGGAGTTGAAAATTCAGTTCGACCGCAAAACAGATTATTCAGGCTTATTACAGATTGAAGTACGAGATACGGGGATAGGTATTTCTGAAGCCCAACAGAAAAAACTGTTTCAGGCATTTTCTCAGGCCGATAGCTCCACTACACGGCGCTATGGAGGGTCTGGATTGGGACTGATTATTTCTAATCTTTTAGTTAACAAAATGGGGGGAGATATTGCTCTTAGTAGCAAGGTGGGTGAAGGTTCTAGCTTTAAATTTCAATTTGAAGTCGAGTATCGAGATCTCCAAAGCAATGAACGAATAGAACTGGACCTTCAGAAGGTACTGATCCTAGACGACAATGCCAACAATATCACCGTATTGGAAGAAAATCTGAAGTTTTGGGGCGTGTCATACGTAAGCACTCAGAATCCATCCGAAGCATTATCCATACTCCTTTCAGACCCAAGTATCGATTTAGGAATTATCGACTATCATATGCCTGAGGTTGACGGGATAGAAGTAATTATGAATATCCGAAATGAACTTGACCTTGATAAAGAGCGATTGAAATTGATTCTTCTTCACTCATCCACGGACACCGAGCTGCTTAGGAAATTCTATAAAAAGTTTGATATCTCCTTTGGGATTCTGAAGCCTGTCAAATCAGATGAGCTATTCAGCTTCTTAGTCAATATAAAAAACAAAGTAATTGTACAAGAATTTCAGGAGCAACAAGAGTCAGACACTATCGCCTCTCAACCAGAGAGCTCTTTCAATATTTTGATTGCAGAAGACATTGAAATGAATATGTTGCTGATCAAAACATTGATCCTCCAACAGCTTCCCCAGGCTCGGATTTTTGAATGCAAAAATGGAGAGATTGCCTTCAAAACCTACAAAACCCAATCCATTGATCTGATTTTCATGGACGTACAAATGCCAAAGATGGATGGTATAACAGCTACCAAAGCAATCAGACAACATGAGTTAAATAGTGGAAAACGAACACCAATTATAGCTGTTACTGCTGGCGCCTTAAAGGAAGAACAGCAAAACTGCATAAATGCAGGCATGGATGAGTTCTTGACAAAGCCTGTTCAATCAGATATCCTAATTAAAGTAATTGAAAAGTACCTGCTGGCTTTGGATCAAGCAGACACGTCAATTGCATCTATTCAAGTAGCGGCAACTCCTGGTAAGGAACAAACAAGTCCTCTATTCGAAAAAGAGGAATTGCTCGCACTTGTTGGACATGATATGGCCCTTTACAAGACATTACTGGAGGCATCTTTAGACTTTGACCGTCAGGTAAACATGTTACTTTCAGCATTTGAAAACAAAGATAGGAAAGAGATCAAATCAGTGGCGCATGGGATTAAAGGAAGTGCTCAGTCTATGCACTTCACACGAATGCACCTGTTAGTACGAAAAATTGAAAATCATATCCAAGAGCTCAGTGAAGGTGAACTTACCACATTTATCCGAGAGGTAGAGCAAACTTGGCAAGAATTGAGACCTATAATTGAAGAAGAAATCACGCAACATTGATACTCATGAACAAGGTAGAAAAACACTTGCATTTACTAACTTAAAAATTACTGTTTTGACATTTAATTTGCGATATTTACCTAATATTGATAAAAATTTACCGATTGTTTATACTTCATCCTTGAAATACAATTTACTATGTCTAAAAAACATATCTTACTCATCGACGATCAACCAGTCATGGGAATATTACTAAAAAGTAAGCTTGAGAATGATTTTACTGTAGATATCAAACACAACGGAAAAGAAGCACTCGCCTGGATCATGGAAGGAAATATTCCTGATGCAGTAGTGCTAGATTTGAATATGCCCGAGATGAATGGCATTGAGTTTATTAAAGAAGTCCGCAAGTTTAATTACTTCGATAAAGTGCCATTAGTAGTCCTATCAGGCGAGGAAGCTGTCAATTCCCGAATTGAAGCCTTTCAGGTAGGTGCAGATGATTTCCTGATCAAACCCTTCAATCCTGCTGAGTTGACCATCCGCGTTAATCGGTTTTTTAACCGATACAATTTCGATAAGCAATGAAAAAGAAACTGGTCTTCATCAAACCGGGATATGCCCTCAATAAAAATTCCAAGTCTAATCTGGAGAAGGCATTTGACTTGGAAATTGTCGAGGATATTTTTGCATTCGTAGCGCAAGCCAAAAAAAAATCAGATTTTGATGCGGTCGTATTTTTCGGAGCATTAAAGAATGCTGAGTTTCTAGATTATGTTCGAAAAGTTAAGCCTTATTCATTTAGAGACGGTTATATATTAATGGCGGTTGCTGACACTGTTGATGCAGAGGACAGAAAACTCGCTATGAAAGAAGGCATTAGCGGTTTGTTCCTCACCAAGGATTTAATTAAGGAAACCATCCATGAATCCATCCAAAAAGTACTGGATAATCCGCCACTAAGAGGTTTTTTGGATAAAGATAAAAGTAATGAAGTAGTCTTTACCAAATACAAAACACCACTTTGGAAAAGAGCATTTGATGTATTGGTATCGGGTACCATTATTTTACTGATCTCTCCTATCCTATTGTTAGTTGCTTTGGCCATTCGATTGGAATCTAAAGGTCCGATTTTCTACAAATCAAAGCGAGTAGGTACTGGATGGGATATCATTGAATTTTACAAGTTTAGATCAATGGTACCTGACGCAGATAAAAAGCTCAAGGATCTTAGCCATTTAAATCAATATGCAACTAAGGCAAATGATGATACTTTAGAAGAAAAGCCAGTATTTGTACGTTGTGATACCTGCGAAAAATATGATCAGCCTTGCGAAAGTTTGCTATACAATGAAAATGGGGAACAGGTATGCGAACTAACTTTTAAATTAATGAAAAAAGATGGCGATGCAGCCTTCTTCAAATTGACGGATGATCCAAGGATCACCAAATTAGGGAAATTCCTTCGTAATTCAAGTATTGACGAATTGCCTCAACTGATTAATGTACTGAAGGGGGATATGTCTATTGTTGGTAATAGACCGCTACCGATATATGAAGCAGAAAAGCTAACTACCGATCAATTTTCTAAACGCTTTCTTGCTCCTGCTGGCATTACTGGGCTTTGGCAAGTAACTAAGCGTGGCAAAGGAGGACCAATGTCAGAAGAAGAGCGTATTGGTTTAGATAACGAGTACGCAGATAAATTTAGCTTATGGATGGACATTAAAATCCTCTTGATGACTATTCCAGCATTATTTCAAAAGGAGAATGTATAAAAGAGCAAGTTACTCATTTGCTCTTTTTGCTCTCTCCCAAGTTACTTTTTGGTCATTTTTTAACCATCTAAAGAATCCTGCAATTGCAGCATAATTCATAACTACGAAATAATAGGGAGTGAAAAATCCTGGAATTTTCACCACCTTATTCCTTAACAAATACCCTGTAAAGGCAAGAAAGTAAAATACATATTGAAGAATCAACAAAACATAGTAGAAATAATGTACATCAATTAGGAAGTGATTAAATATAAAAACAAACACCAAAAGAAATGGAGTCAGAGTCCATCGTAAGACCCTATGACTTACATATTGAAAAAATAATTTAAAATCATGAAATGGGTTTATTGCCTTTTTTAGCCTCATTACTGACTGCCAACCACCCGCTGCAATTCTAATTTTTCTTTTTAATTCCTCTTCCACATTTGAACTTGCAAACTCAGAAGCTCTTGCATTTGGGGTGTACTTAACTTTGAATCCTTTTTGTGCTATACTCATCGTGAGCATAAAATCATCTAAAATTGTATTGTCTGGCAATTCTTCGAATAATTCCTTTCTATAACTCATTAATTCACCAGCCCCTCCTACTAAAGTATTGTAGTAAGAGTCATATTGCTTTAAGAATGATTCATATTTCCAATAAAACCCCTCCCCTTTACTACTAGCAGTATCATTGGGATCCGTAAGAATATATTTTTCTCCGGTGACAGCACCAACACGCTTATCCACATATGGCTGAACTATTTCCTTAAGCGCCTCTGGATTTAGAACTGTATTCCCGTCGCAAAAAACTAAAATCTCACCATTAGCAAATGTGACTGCACGCTTCATGGCTGCCAACTTTCCTTTTCTTTCAGGATTATATAGCGTTAAAATCTGCTCAAATTGTTGTGGAATTTTTTCAGATCCATCATTACTACCGTCACATACAAAAATCAATTGTAACTTATCACTGGGATAATCCAAAGCCAACGTATTTTCTATTTTATCCTTTAATGCTTTACCTTCATTAAAACAAGGAACAATTAAGGATATCAAAGGCAAATCAGCCAACTCATATTTTATTGAATTTTTACCCGAAATAACAACCAAAAACATTAAAATTAATGCATATCCAAAAAAAGTGTAGACTATAATTACAAGAGATAAATTAAATAAAACTTCCATAATGCCTGTGAATTTTTCTTTTTTTTAAGACAAATTAATTTATCTGAAAAATACATTATTATTCATTAAATTTAACTCTCTATAGAATTATTCCAATAGATTTATTAAAATGACCAGATCTAGTATACAAAGCCAGTGCATCTATCAAACCCATTTGGTTATATTAATTTTCACCCTGAATTTGATTCCTTATATCTCTTTTAGTCAATCAAACTTTAATTTCGACTTTAATCAGCCAATGGAAGATCAGCTAATTCCCTTGGAAAATATTATTCAAACAGCCCTTTCTTACAGTCCCACCCTTCAATATCAAGATGCATTAATTGATAAAGGAAAGTATCAAATAGAATTCACCAAAAGACTATGGCAAAATAATGTTTTTGGTTTTGGGAATTTTTCAGGAGGAGACCAGCGGATTTTAACGGGAGACGTCTTTAACCCTGATGGTGTAGCTACTTCAAGTATTACTAACGGGTATAGACTTGGACTACAAGTGAATATCCCCCTCTTCGAGTTTATGGGGAGGACTTCCAGAATAAAACTACATCAAGAAGAGCAGAAAGCCACAATATTCAAAAAAGACGAAATGGAACTAGAAATACGGAGACTAGTCATTCAAGAATACTTTAGAATGATCGGGTCTTTTGAAAATTTAAAAATTCGAAGTGAAGGTCAAGAAGCTTTAAAAACTCACTACTTAGTCGCAGAACAAGAGTTTAAAGATGGAATAATCCCCATTGGAGAACTTTCAAGGGTAGCTGATGTATTATCACAATCAAGGGCATACTATGAACAAGCAAGATTTGAATTTTTAGAGCGAATACATAATCTGGCTGCTTTAGTTGGGGTTTCTCCTTCAGACTTATTAAAATAATCAAAGTGGATTTAATTAGGATAATTAAACTTATTTACAAAAACATATTAATTATAATATGCCTACCACTTTTTGTGGGTACAATGGTCTTTTTGTTAAATAAAAATAAGCCCAAAGAATATCAATCCGGAATGATCATCAACACTGGTATCGCTTCAGGATTCAATCTCTCAAGTATGAATAACACTAGGGTGGATTACTTTGCAGTAAATAATGCATTTGACAATCTTACTACGATTATTCAAAGTAGAGAAACACTCGAGGAATTAGCTATCAATCTTTTAGCAAGCCATTTATGTGATGGAGACGAATATAAACCATATATATCTCAGGCAATAAAAACCGAGCTTAATGGTGATCACCTCGAGGAATCTTTATTCAAAGAACTTTCGGCGATTGGCAATCGAGAAAAAATCAAAAAACGATTGTATGAAATCTACCAAGACACTAGTTTCAATGATGTGAAAAGAATAATTCAAAAAACACCCTCTTTTTACAATATTGATGAAATCCGAAATAATCTTTCTTTAAATAGGAAAGCATCAAGCGATATGCTTGAAGTTATTTACAAAGCAACTGACCCCGGGGTATGCTTTCAGACTTTAGATATGCTTTCAGAAATTTTCATCAATAAGTATTTATCATCAAGAAATTTTGAAGCTGGTGGAATTATTGAATATTTTATGGCAGAGCTTGAAAGAGCGAAAGAAAGACTAAACATTGCAGAAGAAAATTTAAAAAACTATTCTCAAAAAAATCAAATCATAAATTATGAAGAACAAACCAAGTTCATAGCAGAAGCTAAAGAAGAACTGGAAAGAGATATCTACAAAGTGAATATGGAAATTCAAGGTGCCGAAGCAGCACTTTTAGAAGTGAATAAAAAGCTCGACAATCAGACTAGGAGATTTCTGAATAGTTCTGAAATCTTAGAAACAAGAAATAGATTATCAAAATTAAACACTGAAATAACATCGCTTTCTTTAAGAAAAGAAAAAAATTTCACCGATAAATTAGATTCAATAAATCAACTACAAGTAGAACTAAGAAATAAAATCAAAACTGATTCTGAGCAATTTTATCATTCAAACTATAGCACTGAAGTAATCCCGAGAATAACAATTTTAAATGAATATTTGAGGCATACCTTAGATATAGATATGGGTAAGGCAAGGGTAACTGTATTAGAAAAACACAGAAATTACTTCAATAAGCTTTTTAATGAGTTTGCTCCAATAGGATTTAATCTAAGCAAAATGGCTCGTGAAATCCAAATTGCAGAACAAGAATATTTATCCATTCTTCATGGTTTAAATCAAGCTAAGATTCATAAGAGCAATTCTGAATTGTTTGGAAATCTTCAGTTATTGGACAATCCATTTTTCCCAATAAATCCAAAAAGCTCAAAAACCTTACTTCTCGTTGTTGGTGGAGCAATAGTTTCCATGTTTTTTGTAGTAGGTGTAATTATCGGAAAAGACTTTTTTGACCGCACTTTGAGAAGTCCGACTGTAATTGAAAAAAATACAGGGCTAAAACTTATTGGTGCTTTCCCACATGCTATCAAAAATAAAAATATTGATCAAGAACAATTACTATTCAAACTTAAAAACCTCACCATAAACAATTTAGCTATTGAACTTAAGGATAAAGAAAATCCTCCTTTGATTTTCCTTATGGGGACGAGAGCACAAGATAATTTAACAAAGTCAGGCTTATTCTTGGCAGAGAGCTTATCTACGGCTTACCAAAAAATAGTATATTTTTATTACTTGGATAATAAAAATGATTTGCAAGAATCATCTTTAAATACTTCCGAGAAAAATAACATTGTCGTAAAAAAATATGAGGCTAATGATCCAAGCATATTTGAAAAAATCATAAAATATAAGGAAAAAAACTATAGTCAGATAATTCAAGTACCAGAATTTGAAAATGCAAATCTTTATCATCTAGCCAAATTGAATCCATCTACTATAATCTTATTAATTAGTGCTGACCAAGGTTGGGGCTTTCATGACAATTCTACACTACAACTAATACGAAAAATTTTTGGAGGAACTTCCATTTCTGTATTTGCTACACAAATGGATCCAGAGTTTATGGAAGAAATAATTTCTGAAATTCCTAAAAAAAGGAGTAAAACTCGCGTTTGGTTAAAATCTTTAATTACTCAAAAATAATCAATGAAGAATCCTTCCTTAATTTGTTTATCAATGACGCCGTGGAAAGGAGACTATTTAAAATCCACTGTGGAATTAATGAAAGAACTTACCTCTGAGGCTGATATTATTTTTGTAGATTATCAATTTACGTGGAAAGATATATTTGTTGGAATTTTAAAACCACAAAGTCAAATACCATGGAAACAGATATTGGGTCTAAAAAAGAGAATAACAATAGAGTCTAACGTAACAATTTACACTCCCCCACCTATTTTTCCTTCTTTTTGGATAAAAAATGAAAAACTTTTTGACTTTATCAATCAAATAAACCAGAAAATAGTCTTAAAATCCATTTATTCTTTCGTTAAAAAAAAAGATATAACTATCACTTCAATACTTACTGCCTTTAACCCTTTCTTGGGATTAGGGGTATCGGAGATATTTCCAAACACTCCTCATTACTATTACTGCTATGATGAAATAAATGAAGCGCATTGGTTAAAAACACATGGTGGAAGGCTTGAAAAGTTATTAATGCCACAAGTCAATGGGTGCATATTTACATCTGAAAAATTAAAAGAGATCAAGGGACATTATTCAAAAAATTCCTTTATCGTAAAAAATGGTGTGAATACTACTATATTTAAACCATATGCCAAACATGCTCCTTCAAATAATAGCATCATTAAAATAGGCTATTTAGGAAGTATTGATGACCGTCTTGATACTGAATTAATTATAAAATCCGCTGAAATTTGCCCAAATGTACAATTTCACTTTGTTGGAAGAGTCGTTCACGAAAACACAAAAAACAACTTAAATCACTCTTCTATATTCTTTGAAAAAGCAGTACCTATTGAAGATGTCCCAAAAAAAATGCGTGAATTTGATATTGGCATTATTCCGTATCTAAAAAACAAGTTTACGCAAGCAATATATCCTTTGAAAATTAATGAGTATTTAGCAATCGGTTTACCTGTAATCATGACTTCTTTCGCCAAACTGGATGAATTTAGCTCTATGGTAATTATTGCAGATTCAGCAGACTCATTTAAAAAATCAGTTGACAATATTATTTTAACTGATAACAAAAACCTCATTCGAGAAAGAACAACCTTTGCTGAAAATAACTCATGGAAAAACAGATCAAAATTGCTTTACCAAATATTGTTTAGTAACTTAAATGATGACAAATAAACCATGGATAGCACAAATTGGTACGTCCTTGAAGTATCTTGTATGGATTCTTATAGGTTTACTATTTAGTCTAATTATATCTAAGGCAGAAATTATTGGTATTGGTTTAATTTTTATGCTGATACCAATAGCTATTGTTTGTTATTTTATTTATAAATACCCAATCTTATCATTGTATTTGGCATTTTTCATCTCTTTTCCAGCTAATGGTCTTACTCGTTATGCTCCCGTCCCATTTGGTCTTTTAATTGACGCTCTTCTTTTTGGAGGTGTACTATTATCTCTTGGGAAAAGTACAGAGGAACAGCGAAAATCATTGAAAAATGTTCCAATTTATTTTTTCTTAGCTTGGTTTGGATATACAACCTTACAGTTAATTAATCCAGAAGCTGCGAGTAAAGCAGCCTGGTTTTATGCAATTAGAGGGACATCCTTTAATTTTCTTTTTATAATGGTCATCGCTTTTATCTATGTTAAAGACAAAAAACATCTAAACGTATTTCTTTACACATGGCTTGCTTGGTCTATTTTAGCTGCAATTTGGGGCATAAAACAAAAATTTGTTGGCCTAGATGGCGCCGAAAATGCTTGGCTTGCTGCTGGAAATGCATCTACCCATGTCCTGCATGGAAAGCTACGCGTTTTTTCCTTTTACTCAGATGCAGGTCAGTTTGGAGCAGCCATGGCTCATGGAGCCTTAGTTTTTGGAATAATTGCTATTGGACCTGGAAGTCTACAAAGGAAACTTATTTTCGGTATTGGTGCTTTACTTTGTCTTTATGGTATGGCTATTTCCGGTACAAGAGGTGCCTTATTTGTACCTGCAGGAGGAGGAATGATTTATCTTATAGTCAATAAAAATTTCAAGTTATTAATATTGGGGGCAATTGTTGGTGCATCAGTCTTTGGTATTTTAAAGTACACCTACATTGGGCAAGGAAACTACGAAATTCAAAGACTTCGAAGTGCCTTGGACCCAGAAGATGCCTCGCTCAATGTCCGTAAAGAAAATCAAAAGATTTTGAGTAGATATCTCGCCAGTAGGCCTCTTGGTGGTGGGATAGGTTCCTCAGGATATTTTGGACTACGCTTCAGTCCAAATACATTTTTAGCTCAAACTCCCACAGATAGTTGGTTTGTAAGAATTTGGGCAGAAACAGGAATTGTTGGTTTATATCTGCATATTGCCAGTTTATTAGGGGTTATTCTAGTAGGCTTTTGGAGGATTTTCTCAATGAAGGATCCAGAACTTAGAAATACCATGGGCGCCTTTCTTGCAGGCTTCACAGGTATTGCACTAGCCAGTTATGGTAATTCTATATTAGGACAATTTCCTACTATTATGGCTTGTATGATTTCCGTAGTCATGATTTGGAAAGGAGAGCTATGGGACAAATAGCTAAACTTTATCTAGTGTATCTGATATTTTTTCAATTGTTAGTTAATAACCATGCTTTTTCAAAAACAATTGTTATATCACCAACTGAAGACCAAACTGTAATTATTGAAAACAATCAAGCTAGCCCAATAAATCCTGGAGATACTGTCTATTTAACATCTGGTAGGTATAAACAACTATTAATAAGAAACATTAACGGCTCCAAGGAATCACCTATTGTTATAACAAACAAGGGCGGTGTTGTGAAAATTTCAGACGGCCCCAATTATGGAGTCTCCATGAGAAACTCTTCATATATAATTTTTGAAGGAAGCCCATCACTTGAAAAGCCCATTCAAATTTTTAACATTACAAATGGTAACGGAATTTCCGTTGAAGATCGATCTTCTGATATTACAATAAGAAACATTGAAATAAATAATGTATCTAAATCAGGGATTATGGCAAAATCGGACCCAACATGTAACCTCAATAGCCCTGATAGAAACAATTTCAAATTAGAAAATTTAATAATAACCAATTGTTTAATATTTAATACGGGAGATGAAGGAATCTATGTGGGAAGTGCTTTTTACTCAGGTCAACGATTAAATTGTAATGGGCAGCCAATTACCAAGCTACCACATATCATTGAAAACGTAGAAATTTCATATAACACAATCCATTCTACTGGAAAGGATGCGCTTCAAGTAAGCTCAACACCAGTTAATTGTAAGGTGCATAATAATAGAATCTATAATGATAGTGTAAATGAAATTTTGAATCAAATGACAGGAATTCTCATCGGGGGAGGATGTAAATGTGAGATTTACAATAATTTGCTAGCAGATGGAAAGGGAAGTGGAATTGAGATTTTGGGAAAACCTGGATCATTAATTTTTAACAATATTATCCACAATGCTGGCATCACATTTTTACCAAATCTCCCACCAAATAATTTCCCAAAACATGGAATTTATGTCAATAATGTACTTAACGAGCCAGACTTTCATATTCACATATTCAATAATACAATTATAAATACAAAAACAAACGGTATTACTTTAGATAGCAAACTCAATACGCCAAGTGCTATAAAAAATAACATAATAATAAATCCAGGAGCATTTCCTTTGACAAGAAATAGATCTTTTATTTTCAGCAATTTTGATCAGAAAAGCGTCACGCTATTATCTAATTTATTGACACTTTCTGAAAATGACCTTTTTGATAATTTGTCTGAATTTATGTTTTATCCTGCAATAAATTCCCCCCAAATCAATAGCGGAACAAACATAGATTTTTTTTCTTTCGACTTTGACTTTTACAATAAATTACGACCAAAAAACGGGAAAATTGACATAGGAGCGGTAGAGTTTCAAGAAGATGTAATAATATCTCGTGAAAATCTACATATAAAAATATTTCCAAACCCTACCTCAGATTTCACGAGTATTGAAATTGAGCAATCAGAGGAGAATCCTATAGAAATCGAAATTATTAATTCATTGGGGCAAAGTATTAGAGGACCTTTTTATTTCAAAGATTCTTTTGTAAATTATACCATTAACATACAGGATTTGAGGGGTGGAATATATATCATTTTGGTAAAAAGCCAGCATGGTAAAACTTCAAAAGTTTTAATCAAAAAGTAAATGAAATCACCTAATCAATATCCACTGGTAAGTATTATAACCATTAACTTTAACCAGTTGGACTTTACAATCGAACTACTTGAATCACTACAAGTAATTTCATACCCTGCAATAGAGATTATCGTTGTTGATAATGCCTCCAAAGAAGACCCAACTGAAAAAATCAACCACTCTTTCCCAAAAGTAAAAGTGATTAGATGTGATAAAAATCTTGGTTTTGCGGGGGGTAATAATCAAGGAATTGTAGCAGCAACGGGAAAGTATCTACTATTCTTAAATAATGATACCGAAGTTGAAAAAGATTTCTTAGAACCTTTGGTGACATTTTTTGAACAAACACCTAATGCTGGTGCGGTTTCTCCTAAAATTAAATATTATTTAAGTCAAAATAAAAATCTGATACAATGGGGAGGTTCAGCAGGTATAAATGAGCTGACAGTAAGAGGAAAAGTAAGAGGTGGGCAGGAAGAAGATATAGGACAATATGATGATATATTTAAATGTGAACTTGTACATGGAGCTGCAATGATGATTCCTTTCGATGTGGTTCTAAAATCTGGATTAATGCCAGATATCTACTTTCTATATTATGAGGAACATGACTGGATCGAACGTATCAAAAAGAAAGGATATGACATCTATTACCTAGGGAAATCCACTGTTTACCATAAAGAATCCATGTCCGTTGGTAAAAACTCACTTCTCAAAACTTACTATCTTAATAGAGGTAGGCTTATATTTACAAGACGCAACCGAAGTGGATTAAAGAAGATATTAAGTTTGTTATTTTTCGTTCTAATTTCTTTTCCAAAAAATGCCTTACTGTTCATCTTAAGAAAGGAAACAGCACACTTAAAAGCATTTTGGGATGCTTGTGTTTGGAATTTGTCAAGCCCTATGGATATTTTTAAAACTCCAAAATTACACAAATCTAAGACGGGAGATTACCACATAATTGATGAGTCTTTTCAACAAATAAAGAAGTTTTAATATGAGTAAGGACGTTTTTAAGATAGTTTCAGATAAAAAAAAGAAACTTCAGGAAGAGGGTTTAAAATCTGATTTTTTTTCTCTGCTGCAGGTAATAATAGTAGGTATCTTTGAAAAATTACGCGCAAGCTGGTCATTTAGAAAAGCGAAAAGTGTAGGCTCCATGGTTTTGGCAAAAAAATCTCCTCTTATTGAGATTCATGGTGACCTAATAATTGGTGACCGGGTTAAGTTTTGGTCAAAATTTGAAAAATGTAAAATATTCGTCAAACATAATGCAGTACTAAAGATTGACGATGATTGCTTTATCAACGGTGTCCATATATCGGCCAGTGTCAAAATCCATATAGGTAAAAATGTTCACATAGGCCCATACACCATTATCATGGACAATGACTTTCACTCCACCTCAGTCAACTCGAGAGAGAAAACCAAAGAGGAAATCATCATTGGAGACAATGTATGGATAGCTATGAGATGCATGATTATGAAAGGAGTCACAATAGGGCAAGGCGCTGTCGTTGCTGCTGGCGCAATAGTAACTAAAGATGTACCTCCGTTTACAGTCGTTGGAGGCATTCCAGCAAAAATTTTAAAACACATCGAAAAACAATATTAACAATGGCAGAATTCTGGTATTTACTAACTTGGTTGATTGGATATTCCCTGTTTATTTTTCTTTTCATTCAAGTGATTTATCTGCTAATATTCTCTATAGCAGGGCATTTTTACGTAGAAAAAAACAGAAACTCCACTGACCAATATTCCAGCTTTGTGATTTATATTCCAAGCTATAAAGAAGATGCCGTCATATTGGATACCGCCAAAAAGGCTTTAACTATCGATTACCCTAAGCAAAAATTCCATATAGTTGTAATAGCGGATAGCTTAAAAAAGGAAACTATTGCTCAATTAAGTGAAATGCCATTAGAGGTAGTTGAGGTCTCCTTCGAAAAAAGTACAAAAGCTAAGGCTTTGAATAAAGCATTGGATGTCAATAAAAAAGAATTTGATTATGCCATTGTATTCGATGCTGACAATGTAGCAGATAGCCAATACCTACATCAAATGAATCAAGCCTTCGCAAAAGGCTATCAAGTTGTCCAAGGCAAACGAACAGCAAAAAATAAAAATAATGAACTAGCTATTTTAGATGGTATTAGTGAAGGTATAAACAACCATATCTTCAGAAAAGGTCATCGTGTACTGGGACTCAGTTCAGCAATAATCGGTTCTGCTATGGGATTGGAATTTAATCTTTATAAAAAAGTTTTGAGACAACTTACCGCTGTGGGAGGATTTGACAAAGAAATGGAGCTTTATCTTCTAAAGAACAAAATTGTCGTAGGGTATGCTGAGAGCGCTATCGTGTATGATGAAAAAGTTCAGAAAGTAGAGGTATTGGAAAATCAACGAAAAAGATGGCTATCCGCACAATTAAATTACTTTAAAAAGCATTTTTTTAGTGGTTTTACTGAATTGTTCACCAAAGGAAATGTAGACTACTTTGATAAAGTTTTCCAGATGGCCTTACTTCCAAGAGTTGTACTCATAGGAGTTTTACCAATTGTATGTTTACTTTCCTTGTTCCCTGGAAATGGCCCCAGCCTGCCTTTATCCATCTTGTTGTTAAGCTTGGGGTATATTGCAATAATTATAAGTGTCCCAAGAGAGTTTGTCAACAAACAACTGTTTAAAGCAATCTTAAAGCTTCCCTTATCCATCCTTAGAATATTCAAATTACTTTTCAAACTTAAAGGAGCGAACAAAACATTCATCCATACCCCGCACGGAGAAATTAATGATGACACAGAAAAAAAATAAATTGACTATCGGAATCGAAGCCCAGCGTATTTTTCGGAAGAAAAAGCATGGAATGGATATCGTAGCCATTCAACTCATCAAGTCCCTTCAGAAAATAGATACGACCAACACCTATTACATCTTTGTCAATCCGGATGAAGATCCCAGCGCTATACAGGAAACAGAAAATTTTAAAATCATTGAGCTACCCAAAAGTTCTTATCCTGTGTGGGAACAAAAACATCTCAAACAAGCTGCCATCACCTATAAGTTAGATGTACTCCACTGTACGAGTAATACTGCGCCTACTTCCTGCCCTGTTCCATTAGTACTTACGCTTCACGACATCATTTACATGGAAAAAATCAATCTCTTTTCAGGTACATGGTATCAGCGGATAGGAAATCTGTACAGACGCTGGAATGTACCCAAAGTGGTGAAAAAGAGCCACACCATATTTACAGTATCTCATTTTGAAAAGAAGAAAATTGATGCCTTTTTCCATTTCAAAGATGAGCAAGTAAAAGTCACCTATAATGGTGTAGCACCACACTTTCAACCTCAAAGCCCTGAGGATATCAAGAAAAAAGTCCAATCTTTGGGACTACCTAATGAATACCTTTTATTTCTAGGAAATACTGATCCTAAAAAAAACCTTCCAGGTGTTTTAAAAGCATTGAAGATTTTGGATACTCAAGGGAACTTTCCATATGATCTGGTTATGCCTGATTTTGGAGAAGATGAATTATCCAAAACACTAGAAAGCATACAGGCAAGCCATTTGCGTAGCAGAATACACCTGACAGGATATATACCCAATGCAGATTTACCTTACGTCTACAGTGGTGCTAAGCTTTTTTTATATCCTTCCTTGCGAGAAAGTTTTGGATTACCAATTCTGGAGGCTATGGCCTGTGGATGTCCTGTCATCACCTCCAATACTTCTTCTATGCCAGAAGTTGCCGATGATGCAGCTATTATCATCGACCCTTTCAAACCAGAAGAAATTGCATCTGCTGTCAATAAAATTTTAGCTGATGAGGATTACAAACAATCCTTAATCCAGAAAGGCTTTGAACGTACACCGCTATTTAGTTTTGACAAAAGCGCGTCAATCATCTTAGGGTCTTATCAAGAGGCCGCCAATTCCAAGAAGTAATGGGGAAATCGAATTATTGGATCAGTAGTGGCTTTTTCTCTATGCTGCATAGAGCCATAGATTTTTTTGTTGGCTTTTTAGGTTTCATGATTTTAGTTCGGGTCTTCAATAAAGAGGATTTTGGTGTATGGGTCCTATTTATCACCATTGCTTCCATTATTGAAATGGCTAGAAATGGCTTCATCCAAAATGGGTTGATCAAATTCATTGTAGGTAAGGAAGCTCTTGACTTTGCTAAAATTCAAATGTCAGCTATTTGGCTGAATACGATTCTCACAGGCTTATTGATTGTATTGCTATTACTGACAGCCCCTTGGATGGAGCTAACCTTCCAAGCACCTGGACTCAGAGATTTGATTTACATCCATTGTCTTTTTTTACCGGTACTAATTTTCCACACGCATAACCTAATCCTTATGCAGGGAACATTTAATTTCAAATCATACTTTTTTGCGGGTGTAAGCAGGAGTGTTCCTTTTTTCTTGGTAATTCTTTACTTCTTTTTCACCCATCAAGAAATCACCTTAATCCAATTAGCCTGGTATTACAATCTAGCGTTTGTTATTGCCTTTGTTACATCCCAATATCAAGTAAGAAAGCAATTCAAACTTATCTGGGGCTGGCATAAAGAATGGGCAAGTCAATTGTTTCACTTTGGAAAATATGTATTCGGGACAAACCTTGTTTCTATGCTGACTAGTAGTATGGACAAATTTCTTCTAGGCGCTTTGCTTTCTCCTGTTCAGGTCGCCTTAGCAAACTCTGCCGGAAGAATTATCAACCTATTAGATATCCCCATTAATTCCATCTCCTCAATTTCATTCCCTAAAGCAAGTGAAGCTCATGAAGCTGGTGAACTTAAAGAAGTCTCAAAAATCTATGAAATGACAGTATCCAGTATGTTTAGCTTTAGTCTCTTATTTATCGCCGTCTCCGTCATTTTCGCAAAACCCATTATATGGATAGTCGCTGGTGAAGAATACCTAGATGCTGTCCCCTATTTACAATTGATTTCCCTGATTGCCATTGTAAAACCTTTGGACAGACAATCAGGTGTATTCCTTGATGCAATAGGTAAACCATTCTACAATATGATACTTGTCTTTGGAACATTAGTTTATGGTCTGGGATTCTCTTGGTTTTTTATCACCCAATTGGGTTTGATAGGTGCAGCAATCGGTGTGGTTGTGGCCATTGGACTCACAGCTTTTATCAAAATGATTATATTAAACAGATTTCTAACCATTTCCTATAAAAATGTTATCAAGGAAACCTTTTCTAACTATCCCAAAAGTATTATTTTGATAAATAACAAACTTCGAAAGTAATAAGCCTTAGGAAATAAAAAAAGTGGTAAATCCTCCAAAGAACTTACCACCTTTAAATTTGATAGGATAAGTTCCTACCTCCTTCTATAAAGTGCGGATGGATTTATATTATCCCCAGTATTCCTGAACCAATCCTTATGCTGATTGCCTCCGGATTGTGCCCAATTTGGAAACCGTTGATATCCTTTGGTAAAGTCTACTCTTTCAAGCGGGTGATCAATACTTTCGGGTACAAACAACGCCCAGTTCAATCCATTGGCGCTTCGATAAAATACGCCACTATTAAAATTGGATCGATCGTCTCTAGTCCCAAAATAATTTCTAGTTGCAAGACTCGTAGGTTTTCCGTTCATCAAATGAACCTCTATACCCCTATCTCCTGATCTGAAAAGAAAGGCATTGAATGGTTCCACACCCAAATCCTTTTTATCTAAAGCAAACCTAAAAACTAAATTAACTCGAATTGTATCCTCTTTTTGATGCGTATTCCCTTCAAAAACATTGGATAATGAAGTCATATTTACGTTTGCATCATCAAATACTACGACTACTGCTGTTTGCTGACCTGCCTCTGTTCCGTTTCCATTTAATCGGATATTTCCTGTAGTCAATCGGTTTCCAGAAACAGATTCTATATTACCTGGATTCGTAGGGAACTCTATCCCAAATCCATTTTTCACACCAGCTCCGATAGCCCGAATTACAAAAGTCATCTGCATTTCCTTGATTCTGCCTTGTCCATCTGTAATTTCTCTATTGTTGAAGCCTAAGACAAGATCATTCATATCATAATCCCCAAAACTAGGCCATAGGTCTTCAAACATAAATGTACCATACGTATCTTTTGCAGGATAAAAATTACTAAAGGCTCTTTCAGGGTCATTCGGAAATTCATCAATATTATCATTCACTCCATCACCATCAGAATCTCCAATAACCTTACTCTCTAATCTAGCATAATTCCCCACTTCCACACTTGTGATTGGATTCCAAGTTGCATAGAAAACCAAATCATTGAAATCATGATCACAACCAGATAAGTTTCTAGGCATATCTTCCCATCCAATCAACATAACCCTTTCTTGCTGATCATACAAGAACACCATGTGCTCACGTAATGATGGCTCTTGAATAACTGTATTCAAATTCCTATTAGAAAATAACACTGCATTCCCTGTTGTAACAACATTATTCCTCCACCCATTTGAAATAATAAACCATCCTATAGTCGTTCCTTTTTTAAACGCTCCATTAGGTAAATTACCTCTTAACTTTACTTTGTCGCCCGAAGTCAGCGCATTTATATGTGGGAAAATGATAATCTTTTCCTTAATTTCTGCGGCAGTTTTTGGTTCTTGCCCCACTTCATAAAAGTAATAGCCCAACACATTTCTCCATCCTGCACCATTATGAACAAATGTAACCCAAACTTCTGCATCTTCATTTACAAACAACTGACGCGGGTATTGCTCACTTAACAAATCAGGACTGGTTTGACGAAGATCCCTTCGTTCAGGCAAGTTAGCATTGATTCTCGTAAATATTCCTTGAGAAATCCTATCTCTAGTAGGCAACAAATAAGATGGTAAGCCATTATTATTATAAGTACCAAGAGCAGTAAAACCAGCAGGCAAGGACTCTATTCTTGCTCCTGGATTAGAGCTTGTCTGGCTATCCACACCCGCATCAAAAGAATCGATGGAAGGATCTATTTTTACCTGGGTTAGGGGTCTATTAACTGAAAACTTTTTTACAGGAGGTAAACCAATAAATTCAGTATACAAAAATAAGTTCTCAATATCTGAGGCGAGTGTTAACTCTACACTTCCACTGCCTTGATCATTAAGCAAAACTGTACTGATTTTATTTCCCCCATCGAAAGGATTCCCATGAAACACCTCATATTTTATACCTGCTAAAGGAGAATTATCTGCGAAGACACCAGATACTTGAATCCGAACTTGCTCACTAGAATTAAATACGAAACCCGCAGGAGGGTTCAATGCAAGGTATCCTTCCAGATTGGGGTCTATCGGTGCTTCCTTTGGTTCAAGATTACAAGCAAATGTACCTGTCAAAAACACAAATAGCAGTAAATAAATAGCTAGATTTCGCATAGTTATAATTTATTTTAACTAAATATATGACACCTAAATTAAACACTCCCCAACCTTTCGATTAAAGTATGTCTTTTTTCGATGAATGCACTTGATAGATTCTAAACTTGAAAACCTCCCAATATTTCTTTCCTAAATTTTGGTCCAATGGGTATTTTCTTATCATGTAATTGGATAAAATCCTTTTCCATTTTAGTTACAAAGGTTTTATTTATTAAAAAACTTCTGTGAACGCGAACAAAAATCTCAGAGGACAACATTGATGTAAGGTCCTTCATGGTGATATGAAAAATATAGTTTTGAAAAATTGTGTGAATTATCATATAATCAGCAGCTGCTTCTACAAAAACCAACTCTTTAAATGGGATTTTTATATAATTACTTTTGTCTTTTAAAACCAAATACCCTAGGTCAACAGTGTTGGTCTTAGTGGAATAAAATCTAGCATAAACACGCCTAATAGCTTCTTCTAATTTGCCCTTATCAAGAGGCTTGGTTAGAAAGTGAACAGGATTATAATCAAATGCCGATAACGCATATTTAGGTTTTGAAGTAACAAATACAACTAACACATCAATTGCGAGTTTGCTTAAAAATATTAACCCGTTATCTCCTGGCATCTCAATGTCTAAAAAAAGTAAATCGATGGAATCGTTTTCTATAATTTCTAATGCTTTTCCTGTATTGTCTAAAATTCCTTTGAAATAGAGATCTTTAAAAGATTTTAAATATTCCCTGAGGAGTGTTGCCGAAACCAAATCGTCATCAATTATTAAATATCTGATTTTACCGTTCGACATTTACAAATTATTTACTTTATTTAAATAAATTTTAAGGCTATGAAATATCCAACCATTTTAATAACCGGAGCATCTGGACAGTTGGGAAAATCGTTCAATAAACTATCAATTAGATATAACTGTGAGTTTGTTTTTGCAGACAGACTTTTAATTGATTTTTCTAATTTACAATCAATAACTGAATTTTTCAATAAAAATACAGTTGATTTGATAATCAATTGCGCTGCATATACCGCCGTTGATAAAGCAGAGCTTGAACAAGAACTAGCCATGAAAATCAATGCAGAGGCTGTTGCTTTGCTTGCTTCAATTGCGGCGCAACGGGGAATATTCATGATACACTTTTCCACGGATTATGTTTTTGATGGTAAAGGATATGTCCCCTACTCGATAGATCATTCAACATATCCAATTAATCAATATGGTAGGAGTAAATGTGCAGGTGAACTTGCGATGCTTTCTACTGATGCACTTGATGGCGTAATAATCAGGACTTCTTGGGTTTACAGTGAGTTTGGAAATAATTTTCTAAAAACGATGATTCGACTTGGCAATGAGCGAAAGGAAATCAATGTAATCAATGATCAAATAGGCAGTCCAACATATACAGATGACTTAGCCACATTTATCCTAGCCAATATTCAACATTTCACTTGGCAAGGAGTAAGAATATATCACTTTAGTAATGAAGGAGCTTGCAGTTGGTATGATTTCGCTCATGGGATCATGGAGTTAAGTAATATTCCATGCACTGTAAAACCAATCCCAAGTAGTCAATACCCGACACCTGCAAAAAGGCCAAATTATTCCCTATTAGATAAATCGAAAATAAAAGAAGACTTTAACTGGTCAATCCCTCACTGGAGAGATTCCTTAAAAGTTTGTTTAACATTTTTAACTCAAAAAAATTAATGAAAATCATCAATGTAATCCTTACTGGAGGAGTTGGAAGCCGACTATGGCCTCTTTCTAGAAAAAGCAAACCCAAACAATATTTAGAAATTTTTCAAGGCGAAAGCCTTTTCCAAAAAACCGCTAAAAGAAATATCAGTTTTTGCAATGAAATCACGGTAGTTGGAAATAAAGATAATTTTGAATTATCAAGACGTGATCTAGCCACAGCCAATCTTACCAATTATCAAGAAATCATAGAGGCCATGCCTAGAAATACGGCTGCTGCCATTGCATTTGCCGCATTTGCAAGCGCATCTAATGATATATTATTAATTACACCATCAGATCATTTGATCGGTAATGAAAAGGCTTATGATGCAAGCATTAATAGAGCCATCCAACTCGCAAAAGAAGGCTTTATCGTGACGTTTGGACTCTTACCAAATAAACCTGAAACTGGGTTTGGATATATTGAGTTTGAAGAAGAAAATGTACTCAGCTTTCGTGAAAAACCAGACCTAGAAACAGCTGAGAAATTCATTTCTTCTGGTAGATTTTTGTGGAACTCCGGAATGTTTTGTTTCAGTGCAGGAATTTTTTTAAATGAATTGAAAACATTCGAATTTGAGATTTATCAAAAATCCTTAGAAGCATTTAAAAAAATCTCTGACGGGTTCCTTCCAGAATCAGAAAGCTCTAAAATACCCTCTTTATCTGTCGATTATGCAGTAATGGAGCGATCTGAAAAAATTAAAGTAGTTCCATCATCCTTTCAATGGTCGGATATGGGATCCTTTGAGTCCATTTATGACTACTTTCAAGAAGAAGGCCATGCAGTGGACGATGATGGAAATATGATTATAGGAAATAATACATATACCGCCTTTGTTGGGCTGAAAAATTGCATATTCATCAATACTCCTGATGCTAACCTAATTCTACAAAAGGAGAAAGCTCAAGACGTAAAGAAAATTTATGAAAAATTGGAAAAAGAAAATCCAGCGTTAACCTAAATCTCAAAAGACTCCACAATATTAACGTAGATTTTATAATCAGCTTTTTGACAAAACGTATTTACTAATGAAAAAAATTCGAGTATTAGTAGTCGGCTGTGGCAACATGGGAGCCTCACATGCCTTGGCTTATCATAAAATGGAGGAGTTTGAAATATGTGGGTTGGTTGCTCGCGGGGAAAGCAAGTTAAATCTTAATCAAAAGCTAGGTGGGCAATACCCCACCTATGATGATTTTTATCTGGCATTAAAGGAAAGTCAAGCAGAGGCTGTATGTATATCAACTTATCCAGATACTCATGAAGAGTATGCTTTAGCAGCGTTGGAAGCAGGTTGTCATCTTTTTGTTGAAAAGCCACTTGCTGCTACCACAGAAGGAACTGAACGCATTATTGCGGCATCTAACAAAGCCAAACGAAAAGTAGTAGTTGGTTATATTTTGAGACACCACCCTTCTTGGGAACGGTTCATTATAGAAGCTCAAAAACTTGGCAAACCCTTAGTAATGCGAATGAATTTAAACCAGCAAAGCCAAGGTTTTATGTGGGATGTACATAAAAATCTAATGCAATCGCTAAGCCCTATTGTTGACTGTGGAGTACATTACATTGATGTGATGTGTCAAATGACCCGTTCAAAACCAGTTTCTGTTTCGGCAATTGGAGCACGTCTTTCAGATGAAATTCCAAAAGAAAACTACAACTACGGTCAACTACAAATCCGTTTTGAAGACAATTCAATAGGTTGGTATGAGGCAGGTTGGGGACCAATGATTTCAGATAATGCTTTTTTCATAAAGGATGTATTTGGACCAAAAGGTGCTGTTTCAATTGTTGCAAAAGATGCTGCTAGTAGTGGAATGTCTGACAACGTTAATGCACATACGAAAACAGAAAGTATTAAAATCCACTCATCAGAAATAAACAATTCAAATAAATTTATTCACCAAGATAAATGGATAGATCTGAGTGATGAGCCTACTCACGATGAGCTGTGCCGGCGTGAACAAACATACTTTTACCGCTCAATCGTAGAAAATATTGACCTAAACAACCATTTAGAAGATGCATTGAATAGTCTGAAAATAGCTCTTGCCTGCGACCAATCAGTTAGAACAGGAGAAATAGTTTATTTAGTATAAATTTAAATAATTAAATCCTTCAGAAAAAATTAAATTACTCACGAAAATTTCCTATATTAGAAATAGTTTACGACTACTTCATTATGAAAAATTTTTACAAATCCATCGATAAATTAAAAAGGAGAGTCTGGATTTGCTCAGATTATTGTTTAAGATCAAGTTTTTTCCTTCTAGATAAATAGATCAGTCTATGATTTTCAAGAAATCGCTAGAATTAACTTATAAGTCACCTTTAATCACTGGAATCATCACTTTTTTTATAGCGATTTTTATTTCTCAATATATAACCTATAAAGATTTCAAAATCGAAAAAAGTAGCGAACAGCAGCGCGTCCTAGAACAAGCAAGCTTTATTGAAAAAAAAATAAATACGCTCCTCAATCACGCATACATTGCCGCATCTTCACTTCAATTTGCATATGAATTAGTTGAGGAGGATAAAAATACTCTCGACTCAAAGGCCGCTCAAATTCTAACAACATTCCCTTCTATTGATGTACTACAACTTGTAGAAGGAGGAAGTATAATGTATGTTTACCCATTTGAAGGTAATGAGGTTGTGATAGGCTACAATATTTTAGACGACCCTAAAACAGCTAGTGAAGCTGTTTTAGCAATAGAAAGAAAAAAAATGTTTTTTGCAGGTCCATTTGAACTTAAGCAAGGAGGTAAAGGAATTGTAGGAAGAATTCCGATTTTTAAAAGTAATATTTTTTGGGGATTCAGTGTTGCAATTATAAAATTAGAAACATTTCAAAAAGAGATTCTTGATACGTTAGAACTGAGTAAACTCTTTGACATTCAATTAGTAAAATTCAGTTCTAAGGATCAAAGTATAAATACCTTCTTCCCAAATTCAAGCGAACTGACCACATTCAACGGGTTTAAATTTGAAAAGATTATAAGTGAAGGAGATTGGAAGTTGACAGTACAGCTGAAAAAATCATTAGCATTTAATAAAATTCAAGGAACCCTAATTTTTCGCACAATTATATCTATTGTTTTTGGATTTGTTGCATTTTTTCTAGCACAGCAACCTAAATTGTTAGAACAAAAAGTAAAAAAAGCGACTAGGCGCTGGAAAAGAAGTAATAAAAGATTTCGATATGCAACCAAAGCAACCTCTGATACCATTTGGGATTGGTCTCTGATAACAGGTAAAGTGTATCGCTCAGAAAACTTCGAAAAGCTATTTGGATACCCTTTGACTGTTTTCACTAATGATACGAATTTTTGGAATGATCATATCCATCCCGAAGACCTACCAAGAGTCCTTAAACGTTTGAATGAAGTAAAAACAACAGGTGAAACTTATTGGGAAGAAGAATTTAGGTTTCGAAAAAGCAATGGTCGGTATGCAGACGTAGTTGATAAAGGTGTCGTCATTAAAGACAAAGAAGGAAATCCCGTGCGAATAATTGGAGCAACTCAAGATATTAGTAAAATAAAAAACTATGAACGTAAACTAACTCAAGAAAAAGAGTTCTTGAATTCTCTTTTAGATAACCTTTCTGAAGGGATTTTATCAATCGATC
The DNA here is from genome assembly GCF_014652135.1 of Mongoliitalea lutea. Classification (GTDB taxonomy): domain Bacteria; phylum Bacteroidota; class Bacteroidia; order Cytophagales; family Cyclobacteriaceae; genus Mongoliitalea; species Mongoliitalea lutea. Next base: position 48,358 of record NZ_BMYF01000024.1, on the reverse strand, counting down.
ACACTGGCAAAATCGTTCTAAGTAATAAAAAAGCCAGGAATATCCTACAGCTTAAACCAAATACCATAAACATTCAAGACCTGATTAGCCATTCAGATTTTCTTCATTGCCGAGACCTTTACCCAATCTCAAAAGAAGAAAATCCTTTTTCCTTGGTTTTGAATGGAAAAAACATCAAAAATCAAGAGGTTGCCTTAAAAAGAAATAAAGAAATTTATTATTTCTTAGTGTCGGGAGAGCAAATTAAAATCAATCAAGAAGATCAAGTAAGCACATTAATTGTCTTACATGATATATCCGATATTAGAAAAAAAGAATTTGATATCGCCCAAATCAATATTGAATTAAAAAATAGAGCCGAAGCATTGCAACTATCAAATGCTGAATTGGAAAAATTTACTGAAATAACATCCCATAATCTCCAAGAACCACTTCGGATGGTTAGTAGTTTTTTAAAATTATTGGATAATAAATATGGCTATTTATTAGATGATAAAGGAAAATCATATATTCAATATGCGCTGGAAGGAGCTGCAAAAATGAAAGGTTTGATAATGGGAATACTCGATTTTAGTCTTGCTGGTGTAGACGACGAAAAAACACTATTAAACTTACAAGAACTAATCAATGATGTGAAAACTCTAGAGAGGGTTCAAATAAAAGATACAGATGCGATGATAATTTGTGAAAATCCTTTACATTTTTTTGGAATAAAAACTCAAATTCGTCAAGTCCTCCACAACTTGATACAAAACTCTTTAAAATTCAAAAATCCACAAAAGCCTTTGGCTATACAAATTAAAGGAGAAGAATTGGAAAATAAATGGCTTATAGAGGTACAAGACAACGGTTTAGGAATGAAAGAGGAAGTACGAAAAAAGATATTCAACATATTTGAAAAAGGAGGAGCTTCCCAATTTTCTTCACATCTGGGCATTGGTCTTGCAATTTGTAAAAAAATAGTCAACCAACATAAAGGAGATATTTGGATCCATTCTATTGAAAATGAAGGAACAACAGTATATTTCACTATAAATAAAATCAATTACACAAGCATTTAAAATGCATGTATGATAAAAGACAGAAAAGAATATCAAATACTTATAGTTGACGATAACAAGGGTGATCGTGTCCTAATTGAGGCATATTTAGAAGACACTATAATTCTACCTAAGATTTCGGAGGCAGAATCATTTTTTCATGCAAAAAAAATAATTGAGAATAACCCTAATTTTTTTGACGTAGTGTTGTTGGACTTAAGCCTACCAGACCTAAGTGGAGAAGGACTAATTAGATCAATAGCGGAATTGCTACCTGAAACACCTATAATAATTTTAACAGGTTACCCTGATGTGGACTTTAGTAGAAAATCACTAAAGTTAGGCATTGCCGATTACCAATTAAAAGATGAACTAAACCCGTTAGCCCTTTACAAAAGCATTATTTATGCAATAGAGAGAAAAAAAGTAACAAATCAACTAATAAGCTCAGAAAAACGATACAAAGATCTTTTTCAATTATCGCCTATGCCAATTTGGGTTTATGAAAAAGTGACATTGAAATTTCTAGCAGTCAATAAATCCGCGGTGGAAACTTATGGATTTAATGAAGGAGAATTTTTAAGTATGAAAATAACGGATATCCGTCCAGTAGAAGAGTTACCGGCACTTTACCAGGCTATTCAAAATGATTTATCAAAAAAAGGAATCAATCTAAGCGGAGTGTTTAAACATCAAAAAAGAAATGGAGAAGTAATGGATGTTGAAGTCTATGCTAATGATATTGACTTTAACGGAAAAAGCGCAAAAATTGTCCTTATCAATGACATTACATTTAAGTCCAAATATATTCAAGCTATAGAAACCCAAAACAAAAAATTGAAGGAAATTGCTTGGATTCAATCCCATATAGTCCGCGCTCCCTTGTCTAGAATGATGGGATTGATAGAGTTAATAAATGTAGAAGAAGAGTCTAATAATCTTTCTGATGATCTTAAACAATTGATACAATTTATAAGAGAGTCTGCAATTGAATTAGACGAAATCGTTCGAGATATTACCATACGTACAGAACAAATTAAAATAGATTAATTGGCTTCAATATGACAAACTTTGATATTGTAATCATCGATGACAAGGAAATTGACCTCATGCTCATCAGTAGAGTAGTAATGAAATTTTTCCATGACTACAAGCCGATCGAGTACTTGTCAGGCACCAAAGCAATAAATGACATTTATAATAGCCCGCACCTAAAACAAAAACTAATTGTTTTCTTAGATATTAATATGCCTGAATTTTCAGGTTGGGATTTTCTAGAATTTTTATTAAAAACCCCCACTAAAAGAGTTGTTCACGTGTGTATTGTAACGTCTTCTGTTAATCTTTCAGATAAAAAGCTAGCAGAAAAATATCCGTTTGTTTTTGATTTCTTAGAAAAACCAGTATCAATAGAAGACATGAGACAAATAATTGAAAATCAAGCCATTTTTAATTAAAAAAGTCTATTTTGAATCGAATCAAAATAGACTTTAGATACACTTATTATTAAATTGATTTATCCTTGTACAATCGCCGAGCGTAACCCTGGACTAGTTAGCAAAGCACCAAATTCTTGAATAATACTCATAGGAACTTCAAGCTTTAATGCTGCCTCTACTACCGCTTCTATAAATAAATCATAATCAGATTCGGTAACCACACCTGTCATTCTTGGATTTACCATAGGATTGTGAGCATCTGCCATATTCAAACCTGTATACCTAATATTCTGAGCACCAATTGCTTCGGCAAGAAAATTGCTAAATCCAGAAACTAGTAATCCAAAACCCGATAAATCATTCGCACCAACTTCGGCGAGTAAGACCGAAAAAGATGGTAAAAGATCCTCATATTTCCCACCTTCATTGGTAGCAATTACAAGAACTGTTTCCGTAACAACCGCACGCAAAGGAATATAACCTGCTTCTATCAGCTGACCAGGATTTTGAGGATCACTCACCAATCCCGAACCTCCTAACCTCGTGTATAGATCTAGGCTTTCATTTCCACCACGCTGTACAATTGGAGCTCTTACAGACTCGAGCAACTGACCTACAGGTCCTAGGACAGCATTGTCCGTAATCCCCGCTTGAGCAGCACCTTCTACTACTGCCTGGATGAATAAATCATAATCTGCATTATTGATTAACCCATTCATCCGTGGATTTCGCGCAGGATCGTGAGCAGCTTCCATATCAAGACCTGTATAACTGAAGTTACGAGCCCCAGTTGCTTCTGCTAAAAACTTCGTAAAGTCCATCACTAGCATGTTTAATCCTGTTGTTTCTCCTCTACCTACCTCATTCAATAACACAGAGAAATATGGTTGGAGGCTGTTGTATTTGCCACCTTCATTAGTTGCTATTGTAGTAACCGTATTGACTACAACAGTCCTAAGGTTAAGAAACCCTTGTTCGATTTGTTGTCCTGGATTCATCGGATCTGGGACTTTTGTTTCTCCTCCTAATACTTGAGAATAGAAGGAATCATCAATAATTGGGTCTGGACCATCATCATTACATGAACTCAATACTACTCCACCAAGTAGCATTAATCCAATTAGCCATAAATTTGTCTTTTTCATAATAATTAAGTTTAGTGTATCTTTTCAAAAGTTTTTTGGAAGAAATCTCCCAGTTTAAATGTGAGGGAATTTTTATCAATAGCGGGACATGACTGACTAAGCATTTCATCTGTAGGCCTGAAAAAACTGGCAGACATATTAAATTCTTCACTAATCCAATTGGACAAATCATCTCCGGACCACTTTTTACGATCGTACAAACAAATCAAAAAACCAGATTCAACATTAACACGAATATCTTGAACACCTTCTAGACTTTTAGCTTTTTGGACTATAGCCAATGTTTCTAAAGAATCAATAGATTTATTAAAATCTATTCTTCCCATGCTAATGCTACTAATAGCTCCTGGACTAGGTTTTGTCACCAAGTAAATGTGTACAGCAAGTGTGGCAATCAAAAACAAGAAGATTGCTATCAATCCTATAATTATTCGTTTGACCATAATTTTATCCATTTTTGTAGAATTACGAAGTATAGGTTACAATTGGATTTTCAATTCTGTAATTTTTTTTTGCCTATTTAATTTATATTGTTAGTTTTACATGAATAATAATTAGTTATGAGAAAAGTTTTTGCAATTTTAATCGGATGTAGTGCGCTTCTTTGGGGTTGCATCGGGAATTTTTCGGAAGGGGAACGGTTATTTCGTGCAGGTAACTACCAAGAGGCAATTGATGAATTTTCAAAAGTACTTTTTTTAAAGGTAACAGATATCAATACCCTTCATCTCAGAGCGAGAGCCTATGAAGAAATAAAAAACTGGGAAAAAGCAGAGGAGGATTATAGAAGCATTCTCAAATTAGATCCCAAACATGCGCAGGCATTTGCCGGATTGGGAAAAATCAATTGGGAACAAGAACGCTACAGAGAAGCTGAAAATTTCTACCTCCTAGCAGCCAAAAATGATCCAGAAGACTTTGATATTCTTTTTCAACTGGGTCAAGCCCTACTTAAAAACAAAAAATATCACAGTGCTGATGAATTCTTACAGCTAGCCAAAGAAATCAACGACAAACACCCCCTTGTTTATTTCTATCAAGGCATGGCAAGGTCTCAAATTGGGGACCTCTTGGGTGCAGCAGGTTCCTTTAACATGTGCCTGAAATATGATCCTGATAATTTGGTTGCTGTTTATAATCGAGGATTAGTTCGAATGACCATAGGTTATTTAAGTTGGGCAATAGAGGACTTTGATCAGGTATTAGCGGCCAACCCAGAGCATAAAGAAGCTCTTGCCCGAAGGGGGGCCGCAAAAAAACTACTCAAAGATCCGACTGGTTGTCAAGACCTTTTGAAAGCAGCTTCCAAAGGAAGTGCTTTTGCCCAAATGCAAATGGAGAACTGCTAAGCTGAAACCTGCAAACGGGCTTTGATCGCGGATCGGTAGTTGTCCATGGCTTGAGGATGGGTATACAAAAATAAATACGGCTCAATTAATTCCAACTCCATCAAAAGAAAAACCCCATCTCTCCATACGCCATCCACTCGGGCATAGAGCGTACTAATAGCAAAATGCTCAATATAGGGGTTGATACTTGCCAACTCATCGGCACCAGGCTCAAGGGAGTGAATGGTCCCACCAAAAAAATGTTGGACCCGAAACTCTCCTGGACTGGCTTTTTTCAACAATGCATGTGAAAACTTCCCATTGAAATAGATGTAAGAATATTCCCCTACCCTTTCGATTTCAGGCACAAAAGGTTGTAATAAATAATTCTCTACGGAAAGCCATTTTCCCAATGTTGGAAGCAAATCAGCAAATTCATGCAGTGCAAATTTCAAGGTATTTTTGGAGCCTCCACTTATTGCAGGTTTTATTACAAATTGACTATCTGATCCAGAGTTATCTACTATCCTTACTAATTCCTTCACATCACCCATCGGTATCAATTTTGTAGGTACAACTCCTAATCCTGCTTGTTGAATTTCCAATAGATATGATTTTTTAGAATTCCATAATACCGTCCTTAAATCATTCAATACTGGAATACCTAAAGACTGAATCTGTTCACACCAATAAGCAAACTTAGGAAAGTAGTCAAAATAATCCCAAGGCGATTTCAATAAAAGCATGTCATACTGCTGCCATTTGACCGATTCATCTGACCAGATTTCAAATTGATATTCAATGGATAAGCTATCCAAAATCTCACTGAGGAGTTTATCTTCATCAGGCACAGTTTCCACGGCATAGGCCCCACGGTCTTGGTAAGTAATGACTGCTAGTTTCATAAAGTTAATTTTCAATGCAATATTAGTCATTTTAAGGTTTTTTAAATCTCTATGACTGTTTTGTTCCAGATTAAGCATATTTTTGAAACTTGATTTTATGGAAAAAGAAAAACTAGTCATCATTCCCACTTTTAATGAGTCCGAAAATATTGAGGATATCATACAAGCTGTTATGGCTTTAGAGGGAAACTTTGACCTTTTGATTATTGATGATAATTCCCCTGATGGTACAAGCTTACGGGTAAAATGCTTACAAAATGTATATCCAGAAAGATTACACCTGATTATAAGGGAAGGGAAAAATGGACTGGGTACTGCCTATTTGGAAGGTTTTCAATATGCAATAGCTCACTGCTACGAGTATATCTTTGAAATGGATGCTGATTTTAGCCATAATCCACAAGACCTTATTCGATTATATAAAGCCTGTGCTTTAGAAGGATATGATTTAGCAATTGGTTCGCGGTACATTACAGGTGTGAATGTAGTAAACTGGCCGATGACTAGGGTATTGATGTCATTTTTCGCCAGTAAGTATGTACAGTTTATAACAGGAATGCCCATCAAAGATGCTACAGCCGGATTTAAATGCTACAAGGTCCAAGTCTTAAAAAATATTCGCTTGGAAAAAATAAAATTTGTGGGTTATGCTTTCCAGATTGAAATGAAATTCAAAACCTGGAAACTAGGTTTTAAAATAAAAGAAGTGCCTATCATTTTTACAGATCGCACCAAAGGAACTTCAAAAATGAGTACTAAAATCTTCAAAGAAGCTGTTTTTGGGGTAATACAAATGAAAATTCGTAGCTGGTTTTTTAAATACAAGCCTAATCAAACCTAATTGATTTTATTGGTTGAATATTAGAAATCACGATTGCAGGAATAAACAGAACTAAAGTAGTAACCAATAAAACCACTAAATTAATAGCTAAAAACACAGGCCAATTCCAGTAGATGGGTACAGTTGTCATATAATAGTTCTCTGGATCTAAAGGAATTAATGAAAAATAACTTTGTAAAAAACCAAAGACCAAAGCAATACTGTTCCCTATTAGCAATCCCCTTCCGATAATTCTCACCCCATTCCAGATAAAAACTCGACGGATTTGTTGATTCCTACTTCCCAAAGCTTTTAAAATTCCGATCATCTGTGTACGTTCCATAATCAATATAAATAGAATGGACACCATATTGAAAGCGGCAACAAAACAAATTAAGCCTAAAAATATATAGACATTATTGTTCAATAAAGCGAGCCAATCGAAGATTTCAGCATATTTATCCCTCACATCTGTCAATTTCAAATCAAAATCTAAAGAGCGATTGATTTCATCTGCTTGCAGATCTAGATTGTTTAAGGAGCTTACAAAGACCTCAAATCCACCTACTTGATCTTCGGACCAACCATTCAGATTACGGATTGTCTGTAAATCTCCTAGAATGATTTTTTCATCAAAATTTTCTAAAAAAGTTTCATAGATCCCAACAATTTCAAATCTCCTAAACCTCGGAGGGTCTTGAACAAAATACATGGTAATTCGATCTCCTAATCCAATCAGTAATTTATTGGCAATACTCTTGCTAATTATAATCTCATTACTTGCCGAAGAATCCTGAAATTGAATAAATCTACCATCTACCAAAGAAGGCATAAATGCAATACTATCAAAATCAGATGTCAATCCTTTGAGTAGCACCCCTTCTACTTCATCATCCCCTTTAAGTAATCCTGGCTTATGTGCAAATCCATGGAGTCTTTCTATGAATGGAAGTTGGGAATGATTTTTGTAAAAGTCTGATTGAATCGACGTAGGCACTTCCTCAAAGGCATTGCCTGACATAAATTTAGTAACTTGAAAATGACCCGTAAAACCATATACTTTTTGAGAAATCTCATGCTGAAAGCCTCCAAGTATCATGAAAGATATCATAGAAATCGCCAATCCTATCGCAACGGAAGCTACCGCAATCCTGTGTATAGTCCCCGTGAATCCGCCGGCACGCTGGAAACTGATTCTTTTAGAAATGAAATACGATAGGTTCAATTAATTTAGTACTTTGGTCAAAATCTAGCGCAAAATAACTACGATCATGCTCAAAATAATAATTCTTTCCTTTTTTTTCATGCTTCAACCATTTATTGGAAGCAATAAAGTTCCTCAGAATTTGCATTCGAATATGCATGAAAGGATTCTTACAGCTGCAGAACAGCCTGAAATTTATCTTCCTAAACTTGAAGGGAAGAGAATTGGACTTGTAATTAACCAAACTGCTATTCTCGAATCAAAAGGAAAGATGCATTTGGTAGATTTTTTGATGATGGAAGGAATGAATGTAGTGAAGGTATTCGTTCCAGAACATGGTTTCCGAGGAGATGCTGACGCAGGAGAAACTATCAATTCTGAAATCGACAAAAATACAGGGTTACCCATCGTGTCACTATATGGAGATAATAAAAAACCAAAGCCTGAACAGCTTAAGGATGTGGATATCATCATCTATGATCTGCAAGATGTAGGCGTTCGTTTTTACACCTATATCAGCACTATGCATTATGTCATGGAGGCTTGCGCAGAACAAAATAAACCTATACTGATTTTTGACAGACCTAATCCGAACGGGGATTATATTGATGGACCTGTACTTAAAAAAGGGTTTGAAAGTTTTGTTGGCATGCATCCTATACCGATAGTTCATGGGCTTACCGTTGGAGAATTAGCTCAGATGATCAATGGAGAAGGTTGGCTCAAAAATAAAGTAAAAGCACCTATTGAAATAATCCCAGTCAAAAACTGGAGTAGAACAGCTAGCTACAGTCTCCCTGTAAAGCCCTCTCCAAACTTACCCAACGATTTATCGATTCGTTTATATCCTTCCTTATGTTTCTTTGAAGGTACAGACATTTCACTAGGAAGAGGTACCCAATATCCTTTTCAAGTTTATGGCTATCCCGACCCAAAATTTGGAGATTTCACTTTTACACCCGTTAGCATTGTCGGAATGTCCAAAAACCCTCCTCAACAGAACAAACTATGCTATGGTGTAGATTTAAGACAAGAATCCTTGGATCATCGATTCACCTTGAAGTACCTACTTCATGCATACACTGTCTCAGGTAAAAAAGAAAAGTTTTTCAACAACTTCTTTGATAAGTTAGCAGGAACAGACCAAATACGAAAAGATATTATATCAGGCAAAAACGAAAATCAAATACGCGAATCTTGGCAAACCGACATTGACAGTTATAAAAAAATGAGAGAAAAATACTTGATATATTAAGCTCTTTTTTAATTAAAGAAAGACTAAGTATTTCCGTCCAAAATGCTTTGATTCAATTAATTTTGCCTACCAATCCTTTAAATGATTAGTATGATTTAACTCAAATTGCTAAAAAAATAGAAAAGCCCCTGATTTCTCAGAGGCTCTTGATTTTATTTTGTAATCACTATCTTTTCTATCTTCTCGACTTTCTTACTGTCTACATATGTAATCTCTTTTTTGATTTCTACTGTTTCTTTCATGGCATGCGAACCGTGAGGTTTTTCAGAAATATGAGGAGCGATAACCAAGGCTACAATAGATGTCAATTTGATCAAAATATTCATAGAAGGCCCGGAAGTATCTTTAAACGGATCTCCAACTGTATCGCCTGTAACAGAAGCTTTGTGAGCATCAGAACCTTTATACTGCATTACCCCATCAATCATCACACCTTTTTCAAAAGACTTCTTCGCATTATCCCAAGCACCACCGGCATTGTTTTGGAAAATACCCATCAACACACCTGACACCGTGATACCTGCCAACAAACCCCCAAGCACTTCTGCCCCGAAGGCAAATCCGACCACCATAGGTGCAATCAAGGCAATAGCTCCCGGAGCAACCATTTCACGGATAGAGGCTTGAGTGGATATTTCTACGCATTTTTCATATTCTGGCTTGTTTTTGTATTCCATAATGCCAGGAATTTCACGGAATTGTCTTCTCACTTCATTCACCATGTCCATAGCTGCCCTTCCCACTGCTGCAATCGCTAAGGAAGAGAAAATGAATGGAATCATTGCTCCGACAAAGAGACCTGCTAGTACATCTGCCTTATAAATATCAATGGAATCAATGCCTGCAATACCAACATAAGCTGCAAATAAAGCCAAAGCCGTTAACGCAGCTGAAGCAATCGCAAAACCTTTACCAGTAGCTGCTGTGGTATTCCCAACGGCATCTAAGATGTCTGTACGCTCACGAACTTCTTTAGGCAAACCTGACATTTCTGCAATGCCACCTGCATTATCCGCAATAGGACCAAAGGCATCAATAGCCAACTGCATAGCTGTAGTAGCCATCATACCAGCAGCAGCTATCGCAACTCCATACAAACCGGCTGCGAGGAAAGATCCATAAATACCACCTGCCAATACTAAAATTGGAAGCACTGTTGACTCCATACCTACTGACAGCCCCCCAATGATATTGGTTGCATGACCAGTGGAAGACTGTTTGATGATGGAATTTACAGGTCTCTTACCCATAGCTGTGTAATACTCCGTAATCATACTCATCAAAGCCCCGACAATCAAACCAATAACTACAGCACCGAAAACACCCATTTTGGTGAAAGCAATCGACCCTCCACGGGAAAGTACCAACTCACCTTCCGGCAACATATACATGATCAAAGGATAGGAAGCCGCTACTGTCAATAATATAGAAATCCAGTTTCCTTTATTTAATGCAGCCTGTACTGAATCTGTGTCCTTACTAATTCGAACAAACCATGTTCCTACTATAGAAAAAATCAATCCCATACCAGCAATTACCAAGGGCAATAATACTGGTGCAATACCTCCAAAATTATCATCAGATACAATCTCTCTTCCGAGAACCATCGAAGCAAGGATCGTAGCCACATAGGAACCAAACAAATCAGCACCCATACCCGCTACATCACCTACGTTATCTCCTACGTTATCAGCAATAGTCGCTGGATTTCTAACATCATCTTCAGGAATCCCTGCTTCCACCTTACCTACTAAGTCAGCACCCACATCAGCTGCTTTGGTGTAGATACCTCCACCTACACGGGCAAACAATGCGATAGACTCTGCTCCAAGTGAGAAACCAGCGAGTACTTCCAATGCTGTTTCCATAGCTGCACCATTCACATCACCTCCTGTAGAAAGGACAAACATATTGTAAAATAGGATAAACAAAGCTCCCATTCCAAAAACAGCCAATCCTGCAACACCAAGCCCCATAACTGTACCTCCTGTAAAAGATACTTTCAAAGCATTTTTCAAGCTTCCTTTTGCCGCTTGAGTGGTCCTAACGTTTGCTTTGGTTGCTATATTCATCCCCAAATAGCCTGCAAAAGCTGAAAGTACAGCACCGATCAAAAATGAAATAGCAATGACGGGTGAGGAGGTTTCGATCAGTGTACCAGACCAACCTAGCAATAAACCTGCAATCACAACAAAATAAGCGAGGACTTTCCATTCTGCTTTTAAGAAGGCCATGGCTCCTTTGGCAATGTGACCTGCCAGTTCTGCCATATTTTCATCTCCTGCATCTTGCTTGGTTACCCAAGCTGATTTAATTGCCATGACGACAAGACCGATAATCCCCAACAAGGGGACAATGTAGATAAACATTTGTTCCATAAAGATTAATTGAGTTATTGTCAAAGATTCATTTCAACAAATATATTACTATTCATATACCATGCAATCAAAACAGATAAAAGTCATCTATTTTTGATTTCAGAAGATAATTTGGAGAGATATGAAAAAGCTTTAGGCCAAATGAAGCAAACTTTTTACCTTTAATACGTAAGTAATCTCTAAAACCTAAAACACTATGTCAGAATTAAGTCAGCAGTTACTTTTTGAAAAAATCCGCAAGGATATGGATTTTCTTACTGAACGTTTTAAAAATGTTTTGATAAATCTCGGAGAACATGAGCTTGTTAAAAGTTTTGAAATCCGCGGAGGTGTACCAGATCTTTTGAGTAGCAAAAGTGAAGAATCGAAGCATATACAGACACTTAGTATTTATCTTCAACTGATGAATTTAGTAGAAGAAAATGCCGCAGTTCAGTTCCGAAGAAAAATAGTTGATCATAATGGTGCATCAAGCATCAGAGGCTCTTGGGGAGAAACATTTCAGCGTCTGAAAGCAGATGGATTCTCTGAAAAAGAACTATTGAACGTATTAAAGTCAACAGAAATAACACCTGTACTCACTGCGCATCCCACCGAAGCAAAACGTATTTCTGTTTTGGAGATTCACAGAGATTTATACCTTAAATTGGTACAATTAGAGAACAGCTCTTTCTCAAGGACAGAGTTCAAAGGTATTGAAAGGGAAATTGAAACCTTGATCGAGCGATGGTGGAGAACAGGTGAAGTTTACTTGGAAAAACCAACCATTCAATCGGAGCGAAACAATGTGTTACATTACTTCACCAAAGTATTTCCTAAAGCATTGGCTAAGCATGATGAACAGTTAAAAAATAGCTGGATCGAAGCTGGTTTTGATAAACATGCCCTGCAAAATCCCGATAACTTCCCAATCCTTAGCTTTGGCAGTTGGGTAGGTGGCGATAGAGATGGTCACCCTTATGTTTCAGCCGAAATTACAGCAGAAACGCTCCTGCTGCACCGAAAATCTGCGTTGGAATTAATCGAAAAACAAATACGGGAATTAGCTTCTAAAATATCCTTCTCGAGTATAAGAAATCCACTTCCTTCTTATTTTGAGGAAGAGATTAAAGCTATGGAAGGATTTTTGGGAGAAGAAGGGAGCCATGCAGTTCAGCGAAACCCATTTGAACCTTGGAGACAGTTTATCAATCTTGTTTTGATCAAACTTAAACACACCAAGGAACAAAATTCTGAAAAAGGATTTCAAAATGTGAATGAACTCAACAACAAGCTGAAAATCATGCGGGAAAGCCTGATAAGTATTGGAGCTCAGGGAATTGCTGAAACTCTTCTTTTCCCGATTGAGCGCCAATTACAATGTTTTGGGTTTCACCTTGCAAAACTAGATATCAGACAAAACTCTGCTTTTCATGATAAAGCATTGGAGCAGTTAATCCAGCATGCATATCCTCAGGAAGCACCTTACAGTCAGTGGTCAGAAGAAAAAAAGACAGAATTCCTCAACAGAGAATTAAAAACCAATAGACCTTTTGGTGTAGTAGGAACTAGTTATGGTGAAGAAGCTGACAAGGTTTTGAATTGCTATAGGGTTGTCAAACATCATTGTGATATTTTTGGAAAAGATGGTATTGGTTCTTTCATAGTGAGCATGACGCGAGGGTTAAATGATTTATTGACAGTTTATCTCTTCATGAGAGAAGCTGGAATTAAGTATGGAGATTTCCCTGTCGTCCCTCTATTTGAAACTATTGATGATTTACAGTCTTCACCAGACATCATGGAAGCATACCTTGCCCATCCTGTCCATCAAAATCAAGGTGTTGCAGTGCAGGAAATCATGCTTGGTTATTCTGATAGTAATAAAGATGGTGGAATTGTCGCCAGTAGGTGGAATATCAATCAAACAGAACAGGCTTTGAGCCAAGTCGCAAAAAAACATGGAATTCGTTTTAAATACTTCCATGGAATTGGCGGAACTATCAGTCGAGGTGGAGGAAAATATCACCGCTTTCTAGAAAGTATGCCTGTAGGTAGTTTGACAGGAGAAATCAAGTTGACTGTGCAAGGTGAAACTATTGCTCAACAGTTTGCCAATCTTTTGAATGCTGTGTATAATTTGGAAATGTTAATATCTGGAACTGTACTTCAAACAGCCAAAGCAATTAAAGGAGAGCAGGTTGCAGCTGAAAAATTAAAAGCATTTGAGCATTTAGCAGGGGCTGCTCAAGCACAGTACAAAAATTTAATTCAGCATCCTGACTTTATTAAATTTTACGCAGAAGCAACTCCAATCGATGTATTAGAACTCAGTAAGATAGGTTCCCGACCAGCTCGAAGAACAGGAACACGGACACTAGCAGATTTAAGGGCGATTCCATGGGTGTTTAGCTGGACACAAAGTCGATTCAATCTAACTGGTTGGTTTGGTATGGGAACGGGTCTGCATACGTTAAGAACAGAAAAACCTGAACTCTACTCCCTCTTAAGAGAAAATCATGACAGTTGGCCATTCTTCCGTTATGTTTTGATCCAATTGGAAACCAATGTATTGAACGCCAATGAAAAATGGATGAAAATTTACGCCTCTTTGGTTAAAGATGAAGCCGTCAGAAACAACATCTTGAATATCATCGAAGCAGAATATAAATTATGTTTAGATGAATTGGAAATGATGTTCAAAAATCCAAGAAGTATACGTAGAGCTTCATTATTGGATACCTTAGGTAGACGAACAGAAGCTGTTGAAACGCTTCATCACTATCAAATCTCTAATCTTCAAACTTGGAGAGCTGAAAATCCAAATGGAGACAACCAAGAAATCATAACCCGGTTATTACAAATAACTACAGCACTAGCCAATGGATTGAAAAATACTGGCTAAAACAGTTGACATAGTCAATTGAATACCACCAAAAAAAGAGTTAGTCCAATTAATTTGGACTAACTCTTTTTGCTACTGGAAATTTCAACATATAAAAAATCGTTAGAATCCTTTTTTAATTTGCTCTGCAATTGCTTTTAACTCTTCCTGACTAAGTTTCAATTTAGCCCTTGTGAAATTGATATCATCCATTGTTCGCAAGGGAACCAAGTGTACATGGACATGGGGAACTTCCAAGCCAATTATCGCTACACCTACTCTGGTGCACGGTATTGTTTTGTCTATAGCTTTAGCTACTTTTTTTGAAAAAACATGCAAGCCCGCCAGTGTTTCATCATCTAAATCAAAAATATAATCCACTTCTTTTTTGGGGACCACTAGTACATGCCCTTTACACAAAGGCATAATATCTAAAAAAGCTATGTAATTCGCATCCTCCGCTACAATATGAGCAGGAATTTCTCGATTGATTATTTTTGTGAATATACTTGACATGGGTTAAAAATAAAAAATCCCGATGGATATTCATCGGGATAACTTTTTTTTAGTAAGAAATTTCAAGAATTTCAAACTCGAGCACTCCAGCAGGAGCGTTTATTTGCGCAATATCGCCCACGGATTTCCCCACTAAGCCTTTCCCAAATGGAGATCCCAATGAAATTTTTCCTGATTTTAAATCTGCTTCTTCTTCAGAGACTAAGGTATACGCTACTGTCATACCATTCTTTACATTTTTGATTTTGACAGTACTTAAAATACCAGCTTTAGAAGTATCCACTTTGGAATTATCCATAACTCGAGCATTTCCTACTACCTCTTCCAACTTGGCAATTTTTAATTCCAACAAACCTTGGGCATCCTTAGCAGCATCATATTCTGCATTCTCACTCAAATCACCCTTATCCCTTGCCTCAGCAATTTGTTTGGCAATATCTGATCTACCTTTCGTTTTCAACTCTTGAAGTTCATCTTTCAGACGCTTCAAGCCCTCTTCTGTGTAATACTGAATTTTTCCCATGTTCGTATTAAATATTTACTTGCTATGAAAAATAGAAGAAACGGCTCCCAGATGGAAACCGTTTCCTCTATACAAATTGCTATATTGATGCACAAATATATAAAATTCCGAATGATAAAACAATTACGCCTCCAATATGAAGATTAATGAATCATGTTTGATCGATTGGATTAATTTATCCAAGTTTAGGAAATTCACATTACTTCAAATACCGCAGAAATCTTTTTAGTCAACACTTGATTGATCTTTTGATAGGATTCCACAGTCCATCCCGCTACGTGCGGACTAAAAACAACATTTTTGCGTGCTGCCAGCTTCATAAATGCCTGTTGCTGGACTTTTGTGAAACGTTGAAATTTTTCATTCTCTAAAACATCTAATACAGCTCCTTTGATAATTCCACGGTCGAAAGCCCAATTCAAGGTATCAAAGGAGATCAATTCTCCTCTAGCGGTATTAATAAAAAAGATTGGCTTTTTAAATTGACTAAAAAAAGATTGATCCAAAAAACTCGTCGTTTCGGCAGTCAAAGGGACATGAACAGAAAGTACATCTACACTTTCAAAAATCTCATCTAAAGAAACCTCCTCAATACTATCGGTTCCAAAACCTTTTTTGTACTTGTCATAAGCCAGAATATTGACACCAAACCCTAGCAACCTCTGAGCAAATGCAGAACCCATATTACCAAAACCAATAATACCAACTGTTTTGCTATGAAGCTCAATGCCTCTATTACCTTCTCTATCCCATATTCCATTTCTAACTTGAGCATCAGATTGCAACACATTATTGAAAAGTGCCAAAAGTCCCCCGATGGCATGCTCTGCTACAGCATCCATATTACCTTCTGCAGCATGAAAAAGTTTAATGCCTCGTCTTCCAATTAAATCTTGATCGATCTGATCAAGGCCTGCACCTGCCCTTCCGATAAACAGTAATGATTTGCCTGCATCGATAAGCTCTTTATCAATCACTGTTTTAGAACGGATAATCAAGCCTTGATAAGAATTTAAAATGGATAAGATCCCCTCCCTATCTATGGAAGGTTGATAATTGACATCAAACCCACTATTTTGAAGTAGGGAAATGATCGAAAGGTGCATCTCATCTACTACCAATATACTTTTTTTACTCATACGGATTTACACAATTTTTCTTGAAAAGAAATAATAGGCTATAACTTCAATAAAGCCATAGCAACACCAAAATAAACTGCTAAGCCTAGAAGATCATTAGCAGTTGTAATAAATGGACCCGAGGCAATTGCAGGATTTATCCCAAATTTATCTAATACAAGTGGAGTTACCGTACCCATAAATGAAGCTAATAAAACCACACAAAACATTGCTAATCCTACCGTTACACCAAAAATACTTTCAAACCCATACACAAAATGGACTACCAAAAAAACAAAAATCCCTAAAACAACACCATTAACCAAAGCAATTGAGACACCTTTGATAAAGCGTTGCCATGGAGTATCGTCAAATACTGATTTAGACGCTAATGTCTGTACAACTAAAGAAGATGATTGAATACCGACATTCCCCCCTGTAGCAGCTACCAATGGAATAAAGGAAGCAAGAGCAATATATTTACTCAAACCTTCTTCAAAAAAGCCAATAATTTGAGCACCCATCAAACCTCCTATGACACCAATAAGCAACCAAGGCAAGCGGGCTTTGGAAATTTTAAAAATTGAGTCGGACTCCTCCACGTCTGCAGAAATACCGGTCATCGCTTGAATATCTTCTTCGGACTGTTCTCGAATCAAATCCAACACATCATCGACTGTAATTCTACCAACTAATCTATTTTTAGCATTCACGACCGGAATGGATTCCAAATCATATTTACGCATAATTTCAGCTACCTCCTCACCATCAGCATGGGTGGGCACAGATACAATATCTGGCTCATATATGTCCATTATTTTTGTATCAGAAGCTGCTAAAATAATTTTTTTCAATGAAACTCTTCCCAATAAATGCTGCTTATTATCAACAACATATATAGAGAATATTTTTTCTACCCGCTCGGCTTGTCTCCTGATTTCCTCAATAGTCTGAACAACATTCCAATTTTGGTTAGCTTTAATAAATTCTTTGGCCATCAACCCACCCGCAGAATCCTCATCATAGCGCAAAAGATCTAAAATATTGGCAGACTTTTCTTTTTCAGTCAAGTAGGAGATGACCTCTTCCCGCTCCTTAAAAGACATCAAGATTAAAATATCAACTGCATCATCTGAATCCATATGCTCAATAAAAGCAGCTAATTCCGACGGCTCCATTTCACGAATGACCCTCAATAAGGAATCTTCTTCCAGTTCAATCAGAATATCCGCAGCAATTTCAGCACTGAGTAAGCGTAGCACATAAAGTGCCTCCTCCATATTCAATTCATCCAAGATCGCCGCAATATCTGCTACATTCGCTCCCTCCAAAGACTCTTGAATAAAGTCTATCTTCTGATTATCAATACCTTCTCGTAGACTTTCTAAGTATTCTTTGGATAATGAAAATGACTTTATTGGTTCCAAGATTCCTGTATTTTTTGGGTTAAACTAACAAATTCCTGGACATCCAGCTGCTCTGCCCGCTTGTCCATCACGGGATCAGCATTAAGTTCCGGCGATACATTGAATACTTTCATGCAATTCCTCAAAGTCTTTCTTCTGGTGGCAAAACCTTGTTTCACAACTTTGAAGAACAATTTTTCATCGCATGCTAGATTTTGGACCGAATTCCTCTGAAGCCGAATCACTCCGGAATTTACCTTGGGAGGCGGATTGAATACTCCTGGAGGCACTGTAAACAGATACTCTATGTCATAGAATGCTTGTAATAACACAGACAAAATTCCATAATCCTTATTCCCTTTTGGAGAAGCGATACGTTCTGCAACTTCTTTCTGCAACATGCATACCACTTCTGTCACATGCGCTCGTTCTTCCAAAACCTTGAAAAAGATCTGTGAAGAAATATTGTAAGGAAAATTTCCAGCAACAGCATAATCACCATTCATAATCGGGGCAAAATCCTTTTTGAGGTAATCTCCCTCAATTATCTTTTCTCCCAGCTTTGGGTACTTCTGATGCAAATAAGCGATAGACTCTGTATCGATATCCACCAGGTACAAATCCCAGTCTTTTTCCAATAAAAAGTCTGTCAAAACACCCATTCCAGGCCCAATTTCTAACACTTTTTTCACATCCCAATGACCAGTTACGGCCTCCGCTATTCGTTGAGCGATCCTTAAATCTGTCAGAAAATGTTGCCCCAAGTGTTTTTTGGGTTTGACTTTGTCCATGCGGCTATCTTTGATATTTTTATATAAATTGCAATCCAAAAATAAGACAATTATCACAAAGGCCTACTATCTTATGTGAAGTCCTTGTAAAGCTTTAGTACGCTAATTAGAAATTAATGAGTAACAGAAAACAAAAACCCATTATCGGGATAAGTATTGGAGATATTAATGGAATCGGTGCCGAAGTAACCATGAAAGCCTTATTAGACAATCGAATTATGCGATTGGTAACTCCTGTAATTTATGGGCATGGTAAAGCTATGGCCTTCTATCGTAAGCAGTTAGAATTAGAAGATTTTAATTTCATGCAAATCCGTTCGGTAGATGAAGTCCATCACAAAAAAGTAAATCTAGTGAATGTTCTCGAAGAAAGTCCAGAGGTGATGCCGGGTGTAGAAACTCAGGAGTCGGGAAAAATGGCATTAGCAGCTCTCAATCAAGCCATTGGGGACATGAAAGCAGGGAAAATTGATGGTTTGGTAACTGCGCCTTTGAATAAAAACAATATCAATTCACCTGAGAAGAAGTTTATCGGCCACACTGAGTATTTAACAGAGGCCTTTGGGTCGGAAGATAGCTTGATGTTTTTGGTCGCTCCGGATATCCGTGTAGGCCTCGTTACTGGTCATATCCCTATAACTCAAATTGAAAAGAAATTAACCTCAGAAAACATCCGCAAGAAATTAAACCTTATGTTAAATTCCTTGGAAAATGATTTTGGAATCAATAAGCCAAAAGTGGCAGTTTTAGGTCTAAACCCTCATGCTGGAGAAGACGGATTGCTTGGAAAAGAGGAAATTGAAATTATCAATCCTGTCATTCGGGAATTCAAAGACCACGGCAAATTAGTTTTCGGACCTTATCCCGCTGATGGTTTCTTTGGAATGATGCATCAAAAAAAGTTCGATGGTGTTCTAGCTATGTATCACGACCAAGGACTAATCCCATTTAAATCACTCGCTTTCGATTCAGGCGTTAACTTTACTGCTGGTTTGCCAATCGTAAGAACGTCTCCAGACCATGGCACGGCTTACAATATAGCTGGAAAAAATATTGCTGATGAAGGCTCTATGCGAGAAGCTATTTTTCAGGCATACGATATCATTAAAAATAGAGGTAACTGGGAATCCGAAGAAGGGGAAGGGTAAAACCTCCCCTTTTTTATCTTAAAGATGCTTGATTTAGTAAAAAATTAAAATGCTTCTCCAAATGTGAGGTAAAAATACACATCACTCCTATGCGCACGAGCGACATCAAACCTTAAATTTAATTTCTCAGATTTTCGAAGTTTAAATCTTAATCCTGTGCCATAAGTTAATTTAATATTTGAAAATGTAGTTTCCGAATAGTCACCATAAACATCCCCTAACCCAGAAAATAAAACCACTTTCCACCGTGGAAGAACCTCTTTTCTAAATTCAGCATTCAATGCTGTCATGTTAGTATCTCTGAACTGTCCTTCAAATAATCCTCTCATATTTTTATTCCCCCCTATCATAGGCATTGCAAAAAAAGGAACTTCGCCGAACGTATGTTCTGAAAGTAATTGAATAACAATTAGATTCTTCTTGTTAATAGAAAAGATTTTTCTAAAATCAGCATAAATCAAGTCATAGCTAGAATTCCCTAATCTCATAAACGTAATCCCGCTTTCTAGATACATCCCTCTTTGAGGGTATAACTGACTATCTCTTGTATCTAGCAACATGGAGGGGCCAAAACCTGCGATATATCCACCATCTTTACCGACTATGGACTGTGTTTCTAATTGACCCAAGGCATCTCTTTCAATATTATAGTAATTATCCAACACTGATTTTAAACCTAAACTTACAGGGTAAGAACTACTCAATTTTTTGTAATAATCTGCTCTTAATCGCTGTAAGTTTGCATTAAAAGACTCTCTATTGGAGTCAACCGGAGCCGAACCTAATCCAAAAAAGAAAAAAACATAGCGATAGTATCCTAATTCACCTGCATACATCGATCTATTATTATCGGTAAAAATTCTCCAATTCGAAAACAACAATAATTGATTTCTAAGTGTGTAAGCTGCTCCTCCAACAATTAAACTTTCATAAGTTTCATGATTTTCATTGGCTAAATTGAATGTCAAAGCACCTCCTAACCCTAATGATAAAAGTGTTTCAGGCGTATAGTAAACGACAGGAATAACGGTTAAGGACGAACTTTTTTCGGAAAGTGTATCTGTCTCTGCAGAAAAAAATAAAGGGATAAATAGTTTTATGAATAATGCCAATTTCATCGATCAATATACGCTAAAAAATAATTATTGGACCACCTACAGATTTTTTGATTTATTATTCAAAGAATGAATCTATTTCCCAATACAACAATCGCTGTATTTTACCATCTACGCCTGTAACTTCCACCGTTTTCAATGGTTCCCAGTCTCCTATGGGGTATTGATGGGAAATTATACGGGAACCTTTGGGCATGGCTTGAATCTTCGGTAGTAATTTT
Source organism: Mongoliitalea lutea (assembly GCF_014652135.1). Classification (GTDB taxonomy): domain Bacteria; phylum Bacteroidota; class Bacteroidia; order Cytophagales; family Cyclobacteriaceae; genus Mongoliitalea; species Mongoliitalea lutea. Next base: position 27,143 of record NZ_BMYF01000024.1, on the reverse strand, counting down.
TCATTGATATCCGGAAAGAGGTAGATAATCAAAATACTCGCCTGATTAAAGTCAAAAGCAAAGAGATCTCCTTGATAAAACTTGACCAAATCTTCCACCCCTGCATCTTTGGCCAAGGAATCAGCCAACTGCACGAGATCAGGGTCGATTTCAACGCCCAAACTTTTGATGCCAAACTGTTTGGATGCAGCGATCGGAATCCTGCCATCTCCTGAACCCAAATCCAGTAGTACATCACCTTCCTGAATCTCTGCCAATTCAAACATTACACGCATTACTTCTTCCGAGGTAGTCACAAAAGGCACTATATCACCCACAGTGCTTTGCGCCCATCCTATCCCAAAAGGCATAAATAACAGCCAACCGAAGAAGAAAACAATTTTCATACGGACAAATATAGCAGATTTTCAAGCGTGAAATCCCTAGCAAAATCTGGCTTATTGGGGTATTTTCGCTACTTTTGCGCGATTCAATTGAAATAAACCCAGAATTTTTGTGATGAGAAATATAAAATTGGTTGAAGTACGCTCCGAAATTGCTGCTGGTACCCGAGGTGCCAGTTTGGGCATTGATGCGCTAAAAATCGCAAGTTTGGACAAAACATCCGACTTCTTTACAAAGTTTGAACCCGTGCACGTGCAGGATGCCAATAACTTTCTTTTCAAAGGAAATAAGTATCCCCATGCCAAATACATCGATGGCGTCTACCATGTCTTGAAAAATGTGTATAGTACTATCGAGACCCTACGATTGGAAAAAATGTTCCCTATCATTTTGGCGGGTGACCATTCTACCGCTGCTGGCACCATCATGGGAATCAAAGCTGCTCATCCGGAAAAGCGCTTAGGTGTCATCTGGATAGATGCACATGCTGATTTGCATACTCCATTCACCACCCCATCCGGAAATATGCATGGAATGCCCTTGGCTATGTGCATTCAGACTGACAACTTGGATTGTAAGGTCAACCAACCTTCGGAAGAAACCTTACTATTTTGGAACAAAATCAAAGTTATCGGAGGTGATTTTCCAAAAGTAAAACCGGAAGACATCGTCTTTATCTCTGTTAGGGACACAGAGCAACCAGAAGATTACTTGATTGAAAAATATAGGATCAAAAACTTCCAAACAGAAGAAGTACGCAAGAAAGGTGTGGCTCAAATAGCCCAGGAAGCGTTAGAGATACTGAAGGATTGCGATCAAATCTACATCTCCTTTGATGTGGATAGTTTGGACTCGTCTATTTCTGTTGGTACAGGAACTCCCGTCCCTAATGGACTGACTGTGGAAGAAGCACTCCAACTTAATGCAGAACTGATTAAAGATAAGCGGGTCTGTTGTTGGGAAATTGTGGAAGTTAACCCAACTTTGGATACTGAAAACTTGATGGCTGAAAATGCATTTGACATCTTGGAGGCCACTACAGAATCACTCGTCGAACACTTTTAAAACCTATGAGCTTAGAACAAGGAATACTTTCATCTATTCAACAGGCCTTTGCCGAACTATTCAACCACGAGGTAGTAGTTGAAAATTTACAATTGCAACCTACCCGAAAAGAGTTTGAGGGTAGTTACACATTCGTAGTTTTCCCATACCTAAAAGTAACCAAATTGAATCCAGAAGCATCTGCAAAAGCTATCGGGGACTATTTGGTAAACGCAAGTGAAGCAGTCAGTGCCTATAATGTGGTTAAAGGCTTCCTGAATTTGGTGGTCAATCAAGCATCTTGGTTAGATATTTTCCAAGGACTCATGAGCAAGCCACAAATCGGCCAACTGCCCGCCAATGGCAAAAAGGTCATGGTGGAATACAGTAGCCCGAACACTAATAAGCCTCTACACTTAGGACATCTTCGAAATAACTTCTTAGGCTACTCCGTGGCTGAAATCATGAAAGCTACCGGATACGAAGTCATCAAAGCCAATTTGGTCAATGACCGTGGGATTCATATTTGCAAGTCCATGGTTGCATACAAGCACTTAGGCAATGGTGAAACCCCCTCAAGTAGTGGCTTGAAAGGCGATCACTTGGCTGGTAAGTATTATGTATTGTTTGATAAAACCTACAAAACCCAAATCTCTGAACTTGTAGCACAAGGCATCAGTGAGGAGGACGCCAAAAAATCAGCTCCATGGATGCTTGAGGCACAAGAAATGCTGCGATTGTGGGAAAGTGGTGACGAAGAAATTGTAGGCTTGTGGAAGTTGATGAACGGATGGGTGTATGAAGGCTTCGATGCGACCTACCAAAAAATGGGAGTGAATTTTGATAAGTTTTACTACGAATCAGATACTTACCTTTTGGGAAAAGACATTGTAGAGGAAGGGTTATCCAAAGGGGTATTCTTCAAAAAAGAAAACGGCTCTGTTTGGGTGGACCTGACGGACGAAGGGTTGGATGAAAAGCTGGTTTTACGTGCCGACGGTACCTCTGTGTACATCACCCAAGATATGGGTACGGCAGATTTGAAATACCATGATTTTCAAATCGATAAATCCGTATATGTAGTAGGCAACGAGCAGGACTATCATTTTGATGTATTGTTCAAAATCATGCGAAAATTAGGCCGCTCTTATGGAGAAGGCTTGTATCACCTGTCCTACGGTATGGTGGACCTACCAACTGGCAAAATGAAATCCCGTGAAGGTACCGTAGTTGACGCCGATGATCTGATTCAGGAAATGATCGATACGGCAGAAAGTCATACCAAAGAATTAGGGAAAATCGACGGGTTTACCGAAGGACAGGCAGCTGAATTGTACGAAATCCTAGGATTGGGTGCTTTGAAATACTTCCTGTTAAAAGTAGATCCTAAGAAACGCATGTTGTTTAACCCTCAGGAATCCATAGAATTCCAAGGAAATACAGGGCCATTTATTCAATATTCCCATGCAAGGATTGCTTCTATCCTGAGAAAAGCTGCTCAAATTGGTGTTTCTTACACCCCAGAAGCCTTCGCTGATCTAACAGGTATTCAAGATGCAGAGCGCGATTTAATCATAATCCTGCATGATTTCGAAAAGAAATTAACCCAAGCAGCAGAGGATTACTCTCCGGCAATCTTGGCACAGTATCTTTTTGATTTGGCCAAGGAATACAATCGCTTCTATGCCGAACTTCCGATTTTCAACGAACAAGAAAAGTTTATCCAATCTTTCCGTATCGCTTTATCCTTCCAAACAGCACAAACAATCAAACGCGGTATGGAGTTACTAGGTATAAAAGTTCCAGACCGAATGTAATATGAACAAACTACTGCTATTTTCTTTACTAATCATTTTTGCCTGCACTTCTAGCGTGCAAAAGCAAAATCCTGAAACTATCTCTACACTAGACCAATTGCTCATGGAAAAGACGATTTATGACTTCAAAATGAAAGACATCAATGGAGATGAGATTGATTTCTCTCAGTTCCAAGGCAAAAAATTGTTATTGGTCAATGTAGCCTCTCGTTGCGGATACACACCGCAATATGAAGATCTTCAAAAGCTGCATGAGCAATACGGTGACCAAGTCACTATTTTAGGATTCCCTGCTAACAACTTTGGCGGTCAGGAGCCTGGTACCAATGAGGAGATTAAGGAGTTTTGCTCATCAAAGTTTGGGGTAACATTTACCATGATGGATAAAGTTTCCGTTAAAGGTGCTGACAAGCATCCTTTGTACAGATGGCTTTCTGACAAAGATCTGAATGGATGGAATGATAAAGAGCCATCTTGGAATTTCTGTAAATACTTTATCAATGAAAAAGGTGAATTGGTTAAATTCTTCCCTTCTTCTGTCAAGCCAATGGACAATCAAATTTTAGAATTGATCAAGGCTTAAATTCTGTCATGTATTTCCACCTTGGCTACTCATTGCTAGTAGCCAAGATGGAATAATTTTATCGATCCGCCGTACTTGTGGAAACAGCACTTACCAGTAAAAAACAAGCTTGGCTTCATGCCTTTCGTTTACGTACGCTACCTTTAGCTTTATCGAGTATTTTTTTGGGAAGCTTTCTTGCTGCATATTTTGGTGATATGCACTGGGAAATTTTAATCTTAGCATCTTTGACCACCATATTTCTACAAGTGCTTTCTAATCTTGCAAACGACTATGGGGATTCCGTTCATGGAGCGGATAGCAAGGATAGAGAAGGTCCGGTTCGAGCTGTGCAATCAGGCATTATCACCCTCCCAGAAATGAAACGTGCCATGTTCATTTGCGGCATACTATCATTCATTTCTGGCATATCGTTGCTATTTGTTGCGCTTCAGAGTTGGCAATTAATTTTGATATTTGTTGGTTTAGGTCTTGCAGCCATTTATGCTGCCATCACGTATACTTCAGGTTCCAATCCTTATGGATATATAGGTCTAGGGGATATCTCAGTATTCTTGTTTTTTGGATTGTTAGGTGTGATGGGGACCTTTTTTCTACATAATCTCACACTTGAAATGGGCGTTTGGATACCTTCTATTTCATTGGGGTTATTTAGCACAACTGTTTTGAATATAAATAATATCAGGGACATCCCATCAGATACCAAAGCTGGTAAGCGCTCAATACCTGTGAGGATAGGTCGTGAAAAAGCTATCGTTTACAATTGGTCCCTCATCATAGGGGGGAATACTTTGTTGCTTGCTTTCATTTGGACCCAAAATGCCTGGGGAGCCTTGGGAGGATTTATCGCATTACCTATGATGATTTCAGTAGGTTTTGGAATTCAACGGGAACAGACCGCAAATAAGATCGATCCTTTGCTGAAAAAAATGGCAGTTTCAACTTTACTATGGGTCTTAGGTTTTGGAGTAGGCTTACTTATTCTAAAATAATTAACTTATTCATTCTTTGAATTTAGGGATTTTTTGTATTTTCCCATGAAAATTCAAACTACTATGAAAACCATTCTTGTTCCCTACGATTTTTCCAAAGAAGCTAATTTCGCTCTGGATTTTGCAGTTGGCTTAGCTAAAAAAACCCAAAATAAATTAGAATTATTGCATGTCATTGAATTGCCAACGCCGACTAGCTTCAGCTCTTTTGGTGAAGCGGGAGCAATGAGCAACGAAACTGCCAATATTTTTATGATTGAGCTTATTGAAAAGCGTAAAAAACAAATGAATGAGCTAGAAGAGGAATTCAAAGATGCTGGCTTTACATTTGAAACAAAAATGATTTTCGGGAATCCATTTGCTGGGATTTCCAAGGAAATAGTAGATGTAGATGCAGACATTGTAGTCATGGGCAGTAAGGGTTCTTCTGGACTAGAAGAGATTTTAATCGGCTCAAATACAGAAAAAGTAGTTCGTCATGCTGCTTGTCCCGTAATTACGATCAAATCTGAAATCTCCCCATCAGATGTTAAAAAAATTGTTTTCGCATCTGATTTCAATGAAGTTCCAGCCAGCGTGGCTCAGCGATTGAAAAATTCAATAGATGTAATTGATGGTGAGCTACATTTAGTGAAAATAAATACCCCAAGTATGTTTGAACACAGCAGGGTATCTTTTCAGAAAATGAAGACTTTTGTTGATGAATTTGGTTTTTCCCCTCAATCAATGGAAATATATAATTCCACATCTGAAGAAGAAGGAATCTTGGACTATGCAGATGACATACAAGCAGATATGATTGCTATGGCTACAACGGGACGCACAGGATTTTTACATCTTTTGACGGGAAGTATTGCTGAGGATGTTGTGAATGCTGCAAAAAGGCCCGTATGGACCATGAAAGCAAAAAAATGAGATGAGTACAAGAAAAAACAACGACTGGAAAAAACGAGACGGCGTGGTGTATTCCACATCTGATGACTTTGAGTTCAACTTATCGGAAGATGAGGTAACAGAAACTCTCCCACCTAACCAACAGCAGCTTAAGGTACAATTAGACAAAAAAGCAAGAGGTGGCAAGCAGGTCACCTTGATTACCGGATTTGTGGGCTCAGATGAAGACTTGCAAGTGCTAGGAAAATTGCTGAAAAATAAATTTGGGGTCGGCGGCTCTGCTAAGGATGGAGAAATCCTCATCCAAGGCGACCTAAGGGACAAAGCCCTTGACCTCTTACTTAAAGAAGGTTACAAGGCCAAAAAATCAGGAGGGTGAGCCCTCCTTTTCTTTTATTTAGTACACATGATGAATCGCCTGATTTATATTTTCGAGTTAATTCTACTAATTCCTTTCTTCCCTTTACTTTATTGGAAAGGAAAAAAACTACGGCAACAAGTACAGAGGTTACCACAACATTCAACATTTATGAATCTAACGAGACCCACTAACTCAAAATGGGTCTTAATTATAGGGGAATCCACGGCCGCAGGTGTAGGGGCAAGTTGTCCAGATACTACTTTTGCGGCAAAGATATTTTCAGAAAGTGATAGAACATGGAATGTGCTCAACCTGGGAAAGAACGGATTAAAAGCTGCTGGTCTTAACCGACTATTGAATCATGCAAAACCTGATATTCCAATAGTATTTGATCAAGTAATCATACTCATAGGAGCAAATGACTGTTTCAAATTTACACCTCCAAGCAAATTCAGAAATGAAATAGAAGAATTTTTGAAGATCGTTGGACGAAATACAAATTGTCATCAGATAATTATTCCCGAAATTCCCCCCGTAAACCATTTTCCAGCTATACCATCAATATTGAGATTTTTCCTTGGGCTTCATAGGCATATTTTAAACAATGAAATCAATCGACTAAATAAAAAAAAACACAAACTTTATTTCCACCGATGGAAGTCTGGGTTTTCATCCAACTTCTTTGCTTCTGATGGAATTCATCCTTCTGATATAGGATATGAAAAGATGGCTAAAGAAATTTTTGAAGAAATAAAAGGTGGCCTTAAGTAAAGCCACCTTTTGAAACTAAAAAACTCACCATAAATAAACATCCCAACTTTTTAAATATACGATGTAATTACCACCTTTGGATTTTTACTATCAATTTCAGACACTTGATTATCATCATACACTATAATTTCCACCAATAAACTATCAATCAGGCCTATAATGAACAACGTATTAACCACCCTGATTTTAAATTCGGCAGTGAGTCAATCCAATTTTTCTTCCTTGACGAGAAGTTTCTTCTGGAGGTAAAATATCACAGTTGTCCCACAATCCTGTCAAAATCGTTTTTGCATATGCTCCTGGAAGACAATTGTCTAGCATAGCCCGAGCGGCCTCTTGATAATTGTAGGATATTCTATGGTAATTCACTGCTAAAGAAGCCCGAGTCTCTTCAGAGATTCGGGTCAATGTCATAAACCAGACAAAAGGCTCTCCATCATTTGCAGGCATACCAATCACTCCCGGATTTATCCATGCCTTAGCATCTTTACTAGAAATAAAGGGTAAGCCACAATGACCTCCAACCACAATATCCGCATCAAATTGCTCAAATACTGCCTGTTTTTCACTCCAAGGTGTAGAATCAAAAACAAATGCTGCGGTCTCAGGATAAGAACCGTGAATTAATTGTATTTTTCTTCCTGCAAAATCAATTGAAAGTATACTTGGCAGTGTTGAAATATACTGTTTGGACTTTTCGGACAACATGCGACTGGTATAGGAAAACCAGTTTTTAGATAGAACATCACAAGTCGTCCCCTCCTCAAAATTACAACCACAATCATCTTTCCCGTCGAGCAGATTCTCCTCCACATTACCTTTAATTCCAGCTACCCCCCACTCTTCTATTAATTCAAAACATTCATTTGGAAAAGCACAGTATCCAGCGATATCCCCAGTTGAGAAAATTTGCTGAGAACCAAAGCCTTGGTCTATAGCATACTTTTTCAAAGCTTTCAATGCATGAATATTGCTGTAAACACCTCCAAAGAAGAGAAGCTTTTTTACTTGACAATCAATTTTAACCTTTTGTAAATGTGTCATAAATGAATAACCGCAATATAAAGTAACTAGTAAATGATAATACAAATGCAATTACATTGACAAATAACAAGCTTGCATGAGTTCCTCCTGTAAAATACAGAGAATGGTTTTCAGGAATGAATATATAAATTATCCCGGCAACCAAACCAATTAATACTGGAACTAAAAACAAATGCGGATAGGTTTTTTTTGACTTTATAGGAAATAGAAATATTGGAGCCAAACCTAAAACCATGGTGCCACTGACTGTACTCGCTGCAAGTAAGGAAGGAGAAAAAAACAGTGGTAGCACACCAATAATAGCTAGGAAAATCATTATCAAACGACCCTTCCACAAGGTTAATTTCTCTTCCGAAACAATCCGAATATCCTTGATTACCAATTTCGTAAAAGAAGTAAATGTAGAGTCCAAAGTGGAAGATGCTGAAGTAAGCATTACCAAATTGATCAGCAATAGCATAGAAACACCAAAATAGCCTGCCAACCTACTGGTAGGAACCTGTGATTCCATTGGTAGCTGACGGGAAATAATGCCTGTAAAGGAGAAAAGAACGATAAGGCTAAATCCTACGAATCCAGCAATAAAAAAAGAACGCAACATTTTTTTAGGCTCTGTAATAAATCCTCTATCTGTCATCACAGGATCATGAAAACCATAACTAAAGGATTGTAAAACTGCAACAACCAAAAAATTTAGACCTGTTTCCCAAGACCAGACACTGGAACTCAACAAAGTATCAGTGGTGGTATCTAATTCAGGAAAAATCATTCCGATCATCACAGACAAAAGGATACAAAATAAAATCATTTGAATGACATCCGTAAAAATGGAGCTTTTCATCCCCCCTTTAAGCGTATAGCCTAAAGTTAAGATAGTGAAAATAACTATTGATGAAAAATATGGCACTGAATTTAAAGTGCCAAAATGAAGCCCAATAACCATTGCATTGGACCATACTTCATTTAACAATCTTAGAGCCAACAAAAAACTGAATACATGTGTAGCCATAGTTCCAAATCCCGATCGTAAATAATCATGGAGACTCGAAAAACCCAATTTAAATCGTAATCGATAGATGACAATTCCTACTACAAAAAAACTCAAGTAATACATGCCATACCCTACACCTCCAAGGATACCGAACGTATAGCCAAGATCTGCCGCATTCATAATTGATTTGGCGAAAATCCATGAAATAACTAAACTAGAAACCAATGCAAAATAACTTGGCTCCTCCGTCAGGGAGGAGCCTTTAAAGAACTCTGCTATATTTTTAGCTTTGGGAGAGACAATGAGAAGTAAGGAGAATCCAACTATTAATAACAGCCATTGTATAACATCAACTGAGAGGAGATTGAATTCCATATTCAAAAAAACTATTGTGCCCACCAAACCTTGGCATTTATGCTATTCCCATTTGTATTTCCTGAAGCCACTAGAAAGTTTTGATTATTTAATGCAATTTCCGAAGCAGGATATGGTAATCTATTAGGCATCAAGCCATCATTGAGAGAGGCAACTAATGGAAGCAACAAAGGAAAACCTGTTCTACGCTGCTCAATCCAACCCTCATAAAAGTTAACAGGCATAGAAAGCCATTTTTGAGTACCGATAAGTTCCAACTTATCCTCCGCTGAATCAAAGCTTGCCGGACCATGTACCAGATAATTTGATGGAACGGCTACACCCCAATACTCAAAAGCTTCTTTTACAGCTTCCTGATACAAAACTGATGCATCTAGCTGTACAAAACCTTTATGCGCAGCCTCTGCCATCAAAAACTTCAATTCAAAACTTGTTAACCATGGGAACTTCATGGAACCAGCAGCTTCTCTGAAAATTCTTCCCGATAGACTGAAATCAGCAATTGATATAGATAGTTGGGAGGCATCTTGGCCGTTTCGCAAACCTCTAAACTGGTTTTCCCCATTAGCAGATGGTCTAAAATAAACCCCTACCCTAGGGTCATTAAATCGTTCGAGCTGCCTTTGAATAGTCTCAGACATCAAAAACAAGTTAAAATCTCCAATCCTGGCCGTGGACATTCTAAAATTGTTAGGCTGTGCTGATGTAAAGCGAAACACAGCATTGGATTCAGGATTAATAATCAAATACCCATCTTGAACCAGCTTACTCAACTGCTCTCGAACATCTACTTTACCAGATATTCTCATCAATAATTTAAATCGTAAACTTTCTGCAAGGCTAAGCCAGTTTTGAAGATTCCCATTATAAATCACATCTCCAATCAATCTATTTGGACCATAAGACAGCCTCAATTTTTCTGAAGCCAGAGTCAACAGCATGAGTAGCCCTTCTTCACCAAGATAAATCTCTTCTTGACTATCATATGCAGGAAATACCACCCCCGAAGACTTTCCTTTCAAAGCCTCCGAATAAGGCACGTCTCCGTAAAGATCGGTAAGATTAGCAAACAACATCGCTTTAATTACCAGCGCAGGTCCTTCATAAATAGCAAAAGTTGGATTTTGTCTGGATAATTGAAGAAGAATTTCATTATCTCTCAAATTTTCATACAGGAATGGCCAAGGATTCCCTCCATATTGAGGCTGCGTTAAGCCATGCCTATCAAATAAATTAAAATCTACTGCCATAAAATATTGAGCCAATAAATTCCCCGCAACAAATCCTTCATAAGAAGCATTTTCAGAGTATTCAAATAGTACTTTTCTCAATAAAAATTCAGGCTGAACAGAGACAGAAACTACTGGATTGGTATTGATGTTGGTAAAATCAGCATCACACGCCGTCATAAGTAATATAACCAGAATAATAATATAATTTTTCATGATAATCGCTTTTTAAAAATTCAAACTGAACTTAAACCCCATACTTCTCGCCGTAGGATAGGCCATATCTTCCACTCCTCCCAATACATTCTGCCCTTGAAATGCCACTTGTTCAGGATCGAAATGTTTAATCTTACTTAACATAAAAAGATTCCTACCAATAATTGAAACATTCATATGCCTTGAGCGATTTTTCAACAAAGAATAAGGCAGGTCCATACCAATAGATAGCTCTCTAAGTTTGATAAAATCAGCATCAAACGTGTTATTTTCTTCATTATTTCTGTCATAAAACTGCCTGTAAAACGTTTCAGCAGGAATGGGTGTAGTATTAGCCACAAAAACTGGACTATCAGCAGAGCCAATGTTAACAACACCTTTAGCGACAATTCCCTCCTCAGGTCTATTTACAGTTTCAATTAATTGTCCTCCAGCACCTGCGAGGGCAGTTGTTCGGGACACAATTTGTCCACCTTTTCTAACATCCACTAAGGCTGAAACATGGAAATTTTTAAACGAAATGTAATTGTGAATTCCAACCAAAAAATCAGGATTCATATTTCCTAGTTTGATAAGTGTATTATCCGTTATGTATCCACCTTGGCTGTTGATTATAAAATCACCGTTCTCATTCCTCAGATATCCTGTACCCCACATATCTCCCAAGCGACCACCCTCAGAGACTATATACCAAACTGTTTGATTGACATTATCATAGATTCTATTGTAGGCAAGTGTAAAAGATCCTCCCGGAAGTGACTCTACCCTATTGACATAGCGAGTATAATTGGCCTGAATATTCCAAAACAGCTTACTTGTTCGAATGGCTTTATAATCAATAGTAGCTTCATACCCAAATGTTCTTACTGCACCTCCATTGACATTTTGCCGATCGTAGCCAGAAGAAATTGGAATTGGGAGTGATATAATTTGGTCCTTTGTAAGCATATTGAAATACGTTAAATCAATACTGATACGATTGGAAAACAATCTAATATCTGTACCTATTTCCCAAGAGTTAATCCGTTCAGGTCGAAGGTTCGCATTAGGAATTACACTCTGATCTCCAAAACTAGGATTGGCATACACAGGAGTTCTACTTGTAAAATTACCAATTGTCTGAAATGGAGCTGAGTCATTTCCGACCTCTGCATAACTAGCCCTAAGTTTGAAAAGATTAATGCTTCTAGGAAGCTGCAGCACGTTACTCAGGAGTAAGGAAGTTGCAATAGAAGGATAAGAAAAAGAGGTCGCATTTGTACCAAATTCATTAGCCAATGCAGAGGACCAATCTGTACGGCTCGTAATGTCTAAATACAAGAAGTCTTTATATGAAGTACGGGCAAAAGCATAAGCTGAATTGATACGTTTACGAGCAAAGCTTTGGAAATATTGTAGTGGACTAGCAGCATTTGCAAATGTGAAAATACCAGGTTGTGCTAACTGTAGAGTCTGTAACTGATCCATTGAAGCCTGCTGGTCCATTCTATTACCTCCTACTGAAAAATCAAAGGAAATATCCCCAAAAGTATCACTGTAAGTTGCTAAGAAATCTGTATTCGTTTCTTGATAGGTTAAATTTTGCTCTGCATAAGCTCCCAATGGAAATCTATTGGAACTAAAAGAACGTCTAAATGCTCTTTCTTCTGACTGAGTTTCGGTCCCTGAGCGTACAAAAACAGAGAATTTTTCATTAAACTCATATGAAACAACAATATTACCTATCAATCTATTTCTATCGAAGCTATTCCTATTTTCTAAAAGCGTAAAATAAGGATTGTCAAAGAAGGTGTAATTATAGGAATATTGCTGAATCCCTTCTAATCCAGGCTGCCAATAATCCCGAAGACTACTCATATCTGTCTGTCTTCCCATCCAAGCGACAATGGAATAATTGATATTTTCAGAACCATACTTGGTAGCAGGCCTATTATCACTTCCAGAATTAATTAGATTGAAATTTCCTGAAATAGAAAGTCTGTCACTAGGCTTATAATTCAAAGCTCCTACAAATGACCTTCTTTGCAGATTTGTTCCAGGAATAAATGATTGACTAGACACATCTGTTACCGAAAACCTGGAAGAAAAATTATCAGCCCCACCCGAAAAAGAAACATTATTGATTGTCGTCAAACCTAATTCATAAAAATCACGAAGGTTGTTGGGATTAGATACGAATGGTGTTGGGGTAATAGGTAAACCTCCATGAACTCGTGTATCTGCACCACGTACAACAGTTCCATCTGGTAATGTAACTGGACTATCAAATTGAGGGATCAACAAACCTGCATCTAATCTTGGGCCAAAACTAAAGGTAATATTATCATTCACTCCACCTCCAAGTCCATCTCTAAATTCGAATAAGCCAGAATTACCCTGTCCATACAAATTTTGAAACCTTGGCAACCTAAAGGGCCTTTCAAAAAAAGTGCTTGAGTTAATAGCGACTGAAACTCCTTCTTTTTGTGCTTTCTTTGATGTAAGTAAAATCACACCATTAGCTGCCCGGGCACCATAAAGTGCAGCTGCTGCAGGACCTTTTAAAACAGTAACAGACTCCAAATCGTCAGCATTAATATCCATCGCCCCATTTCCAAAATCCACCTCCATAAATCCATTAGCAGAATCGTCTGTAATATTTACTAACGTTAAATTATTTATGGGAAGTCCATCCAAAATAAATAATGGATTATTATTGGTAAAAGATGATTCTCCACGGATAGAAATCCTACTTGTACTACCTACTCCAGAAGAACCTTGAGAAACAGTTACACCAGCTATCCTTCCGCTAAGATTATCTAAAAAATTAACAGATTTAACCTCACTAATATCTTCACCTCTAATTTGCTGCAAAGCATATCCAAGGTTTTGATATTCCCTTTCCAAACCAAGCGCTGTTACAACGACTTCATTCAATGAGGCAGAAGCGGACAGGTAAACCTCAAAAAAAACATCATTCCCAAAAATAGGAAATACCTTACTATCATAGCCAACAAGTGAGGCTGTCAAACTCGAAACACCAATAGGAACATTAATTGTAAATCCCCCTTCTAAATCTGTATTTACACCTCTCAACTGCCCATTAAATGTGTAGTAAACACTTCCTCCGACAAGAGGAGTCCGGGATTTGTCATCGTAAACTATTCCTTTGACGGTTTTATCACCTTGTGCGTAGGAGTAACTTATAGAGAGTACGAATACAAAAACACCTAACCAAGTGTAGCATTTTTTCATAACAATAAATTTTCGCAATCTACGTAGAATAGCCTTCGATTGGTTTTTATAAATTTCAATTCTTACAAAGATTGATGATGTGACTTTTAGAAAACCCAAACAGACTCAAAAAGTTGATTAAACAACTACAGAAAGAAATGTATAGAAAAATCCTATTTCAAGTCAAAAATATAAAATCCAAAAACAAAAAAAATTACGTATGTTGATGGAAAATAAATCAACAGTGAGTTACCATAAAACATTACTTACGATACTCCTTTTTACTATTATTTCAACTACCAAATCGCAAACTTTGACTTGTGATATTTTGGTGGCAGGAATCTCCATTGGAACCTTGAGCGCTTCAAAAGTTTCAGATGCAGAAAAAAGCATGTACTCCATTGATTCAAACGTGAATTTTTGGTTTTTTGGACGGGTATTTATTGACTATCAATTAAAAACATCTTATGAAAACGGAATTTTGGTACATTCTTATTCCAAAACAAAAACCAACAGAGGAGATTATTCAAGTACAGTAAAATGGTCAGATGATTATTATCAGGTTGATGCAAAAAGTTACAAATTTGAAAACTCCGAGTCTATATTCACTAAAATACTATTTAGCACTTCCCGGATGTATTTTGAAGAACCTATAAACCAACAACAATTTTTAGCAGAAAACTTTGGGATAGTATCAGCTTTAGTAAAGAAAAAAGACTATTATGAAGTTCATGTGAATGGGAATGTGAATAAATTCTATTATGAAAATGGCCAATTTGTCAAAGCTATCATGCAAAGTCCGATAAAAAATTATGTTATACTCAAGAAATAAAAGCTATGGTAAATGGTGAAACCATTATAGACCCTTCCAAGGAAATAAGCAAGTCATATGACTTTATTATCAGTGGTATACAACAAATAGGTATAGGCGTTGAAAATGCAGAAGCTGCATGGGACTGGTACAAGAAATATTTTGGAATGGACTTGCCTGTTTTTGCAGACAGAGCATCTGCCAAACTCATGACAAAATATACGAATGGAAAGGTAGAAGACAGATATGCTATCCTAGCTTTAAATCTCCAAGGAGGTGGTGGATTAGAGATTTGGGAATATACCAGTAGGAAGCCCACTAAACCAGAGACCACCATATCATTAGGAGACTTAGGTGTCTTTGCAATAAAAATAAAATCTAAAGACGTTCAGAAAACATATGATTATTATGTCTCTGAAAGTTTATACATAATCGGAGGGATTCAAAAAGACCCTACAGGAAAACAGTGCTTTTTCGTACATGACCCTTTCGGAAACCTTTTTCAAATTGTTGAACACAATGATTGGCTACTGGAATCAAACAAACTAACAGGGGGTGTTTCAGGAGCAATTATTGGCGTCAGTGATATTGATACATCTGCCAATTTTTACAAAAAGCTCATTCACAATTCTACATGCCATTACTTCGATAGAAATACATTTCAAGATTTAAAAGGCTTTCCTTTCGGTAATCAAGAGTTTAAAAGAGCTTTTTTGATCCAATCCAAAAAAAAGAAAGGCGCTTTTTCAACACTTCTTGGGAATTTTGAACTGGAATTGATCCAAGCCTGTCAACGAACGCCATCTAAAATTTTCAATAATAGGCAATGGGGGGATTTAGGCTTTATTCATATTTGCTTTGATGTGAATGGAATGGACGAACTTGAGAAGGAATGTGCTCGAACGGAAAGTCCCTTTACAGTTAATAGTAAAAATAGTTTTGATATGGGCAAAGCCGCCGGACAATTCGCCTATTGCGAAGATCCTGACGGAACATTAATCGAATTTGTTGAAACCCATAAAATTCCTATTATAGAGAAATTGAAACTGTATTTTCATTTAAAATGGATCAATACATCCAAACCTTTACCTAGATGGTTTTTCAAGTTAATGGAACTGAATAAAAAATAATAATTAGCAAATGAAATCTTTAAAAGCATTGAACCACCCACTAGCCGATATTAATAATGAGTTGGAAATTCTAGCATCGACATTAAATCAGGTATCATTTCAAGATAAATTAAACCAAAGCAATTTATTTCCTTTAAAACCAACTAGTTTGGATATTTTGCAAATTAACATGGGAAAAATGTGCAATCAGGTTTGTAAACATTGCCATGTAGATGCGGGACCCGACAGAAAAGAAATTATGACCAGGGAAACATTGATGGATTGCCTTAAAGTAATTAAAGAAAACAATGTTAAAACGATTGATTTGACGGGCGGAGCTCCCGAAATGAACCCAAATTTCCGATGGTTTATTGAAGAAATCAGAAGAATTACAACAACAGCAGAGATAATTGTTCGTTGTAACCTAACCATCATCTTAGCAAACCCAAAATACCATGACTTACCTGATTTTTTTAAACAACATAACCTAACAGTAGTATCTTCATTGCCCTACTTCACTGCAATGAAAACAGACGCTCAACGTGGAGATGGAGTATTTGGCAAATCGATCAAAGCTTTAGAAATGTTAAATGCCGTTGGTTATGGTATAGATGGCTCAGGGTTAATCTTAAATCTTGTTTACAATCCATCAGGGGCTTTTCTACCTGCTGACCAACAAGCCTTAGAGTTAGAATTTAAGAAAAAATTGAAGTCTATGTATAATTTAGAGTTCAACTCACTGTTTACAATCACCAATATCCCTATTTCTAGATTTTTAGATTTCTTGGTAAAAAGTGGCAATTATGAATCCTACATGACAAAGCTGATTGAATCATATAACCCTATGGCTGCGGCCAATGTCATGTGTCGAAGTACTATTTCTGTCAGCTGGGATGGCTTTCTCTATGACTGCGATTTCAATCAAATGTTGGACTTAAAAGTTGATTGTCCTAGCAATGTACATTTAAAAGATTGGAACACGCAGGCTCTTTTAAACCGAAATATAATCGTCAATCAACATTGCTTCGGTTGTACGGCGGGAGCAGGCTCAAGCTGTGGAGGAGCTACTTCTTAACCTATGAAAACTCAAGCAATCATTGTCTTTCAGAAAGAATTTAAACTTGGGCATGTAAAGACTAGAGTAGCGGCCACCGCTGGCAATCATGCAGCATTAGAAATTTACAAAAAGCTCGTTTCTCATACGTACCAAATCCTCGGTGAAGTATCCGCCGAAGCAGATATTTACATCTATCTGGACACTGTACCTACAGAAAAACCTGAATTTATACCCGAACATTTCCATCTTCGAAACCAAGTAGGAAATGACCTCGGTGAAAAAATCACCCATGCTTTTTCCGAAATCTTTTCATTGGGCTACCAATCCATCATCACTGTAGGAACAGACTGTTTAGACCTTCAAAAGGATCATCTAGTAGCCGCCTTTAAAGATTTGACAGCAGTAGCGTGTTGTATAGGACCGGCTAATGATGGAGGGTATTATTTAATTGGTTTAAGCAAACCATTACCAGATATCTTCATCAATATCCCTTGGAGTACCGAAAAAGTACTTTTGGAAACGATTGAAAGACTAAATAAAAAAGACGCATCCTATAGTTTACTTGAACCCCTTCAGGATATAGATACCGAACTAGATTGGATAAAAGCCACAAACTTTATCAAAATATGAGCACCAAGATTAGCTTAATTATTCCCGTATACAATGAAGAAAAAGAAGCACATGAGCTTATAGCTCATCTTGAAAAGGTATGTCTGGATAAAGCTGTAGAACTAATCATAGTTGATGGAGGTAGCACTGACCAAACTATGGAGATTTTCAGTAAATACCCAAACCTAAAACTATTTAAATCCCCAAAATCAGGTAGGGCTGCCCAAATGAATTATGGTGCATCCCAAGCAAATGGTGAGGTATTGTATTTCGTTCATGCCGACACCCGTATTGTAGAGACATTTTTCGAAGATATTTTGGATTCTATAAAAGAAGGATTTTCATCGGGTTGTTATGCGTATTCGTTTGATTCGAATCATTTCCTTTTAAAAATCAATTCATTTTTTACCAAATTCAATGGGGTTTTTGCTGGTGGAGGAGATCAAACATTGTTTATTACCAAACAATTTTTCAACTCTCTTAATGGGTTCAATGAAGCATACTCCATTATGGAAGATTTCGAACTTACCAAGAGGATTAGAAAGGGACATCGGTTCAAAATTATAAACAAAAAGATTAAAGTTTCCGCAAGGAAATATATAAAAAACGGATGGTTGAAAGTTCAGCTTGTCAACCTTTACGCATTTGTTCATTTTTACAAAGGAACTAATCCTGATGAGATAAAAACTTTTTATAAGAAATCATTAGAGTTTTAATTAGAATAAAATCCAATTCTGTTAGTCCCTTGATGCATTCGGCTTATAATTTTGATTTACTTTATTCCCATAAGAGTTGTGTCTTGGGGGAGATATTTTTTAGACACAGATTTTGAGGGATTGGCTCGGATTGACACAGATGGGAGGTGCGGCGTTGTTTTGGGGACAATAGGCCTTTTAACTACTATTACTCCCTCCTAATTCGACTCCTACCGGAGTCGGGAATGGTGAATGGGGCATCCTCTTTTCACCCCGAGTTGCTACTCGGGGCTAATACCCTGCGGGATTGAACTCCTATCGGAGTGAGTTCAGCTTCTCGAAATTTGCAATTTCGGGAAACAGATAAATGGAGATTTGCAATCTCCTTAGGTAGTCGTCTTATCAAGCCAAATAATCACTAAGTTTAAAAAGATTGCCCTCGAAGATTACAAATCCTCATTCATCTTCAGACCGTGATAACAAATCTCGGACAGCGTTCAAACAAAAACACCCTCTCAACATCCAATTCGACCCAATTCTGGGTCGGCCGGTAACTCTGGTAATTGCTCNCAATCATCCCCAATCCCGGAGCTTGCGACCAAATTTTATAAATCCATCCATCCATTAATGTCAGCTACCAAGGAAATCTTCTAAATCATCCCTCCGTAAAATCTGTGCCATCTGTGGACAAAAAACATCTTCCAATCTCTTTCCAAATACCCCTCCGATTAAGACCTCAGGGCTAACGCCCCTCTCCTTGGACTAACGTAGATTAATACTACGAAGCTGACAGGGCTAACGCCCCTTTTTCGTCTGGAACAGTTATTTCAATCCGATTTCTATAGTAATTTCAATAGTATTTCGCTCAACTAATGATAATTGGTTCTTGGTTCATAATTCTACTGCTCCTCCCCTATAAATCCTATTCAAAGACATTCCCCAAGCATCTTTAACTGGCTTTGGAGGGTTATTGATTTCAAGACCTGAAACCTGATCTTTCAAATGCTTTCGGTAAAAAAGAAAATCCCCATCTTCAATAAGGCTATTCAGTTCAAAATTTACAGCGTGATTTTTAGTCATTTCAAGAATCGCTTCCTTCCGCATCTGACTATGGTCACTTAGAAAATCGGACATTTTCAATAACCATACCTTTTGCTCAACCAATGTTTTTTCAGCCAAATCCATAGCCTTTAAAATCCAAAACTCTGCCTCTTGATTTAATTTATTCGCTTCGTCGTGAAGATAGTATTTTGTTTCAACCCCTTTTGCGTCAAAAGTTCCTGGAACGTCACCCATTCCCGCCTCTTTCAACATCCCTGTAATAAAAACAGTGGCTTTCTTAATGTCATTCTCTGCACCCGTGGTGAGGTTTTCTTCCCCGAAAACCAAGCGCTCAGCCACATAGCCCCCTAAAAACAAGGCCAAGCGGTTGATGATTTCTTTTTTGGAAATGTACTTCCATTTGAATTTGGTATGGACAAAACCACCTGTTCCCACCTCAGCTGATGTTGAGACAACAACTTCAGGAATGGTACGAAGCAAGATAGTCGAAATGATGGCATGACCTGCTTCATGAACGGCTGAAATGGCCTGAAAATCGTCCTGCTTACTTTTTCTCAGCTCCTCCAATACTAATGGCTGCTCAAGGAAAAATATGTGAACTACGCTTTCTCCCTGATAATATTCAACCTGTATATTTTCCCCCTTAGCCTTCACCTTGACACAACAAACATTCAACTTATTCAATATCATTTCTGTAATGATCCTGCCCAACTTTGAATGGATAACTTGATGGATAGTAGTAAAAATCGGTCGTGTGCCTTGTGTAGGGTATACTGCTTCTTTGTAGATCAACTCATGAACCGTAGCATCTATAAGCATTCTTATCCCTTGGTTGTGGAGTACCTTTTCCTCAATTTTTGCCAATTCCAAGGCGATAATTTTCTGAAAGGATGCCTTGCTGAAGGCTGGGTAAATGATATGAAGATTTCCTAAGCGTGCAATCTGCTCATTTCGAAAGCGCTTCTGCAAAGCTTTCTTGATATGGGGGACAGTGATTTTGAGGGACTGTTCGTGAAATTCATCCGCATCCATATCCGGGTTGAAATTATGGCTCATCGTATACGCCTCATCTAAATTACCCATGACAAAAATCAATCCTTTAGAACAGTCCACCTTCTTAGGACTATTGGCCAAATCAAAAACTTCCAGTAAAAAGGAAAGGGTTTCATAGCCATCAAATGTTAATAATTTTTCCTCAAATTCAATTTTATTCGAAAAGCGATCTTTAGCAAAACTGTAAATGATGCCATATACTTTAGAAGGGACAAATAGTACTTCATCAGTTCTTAAAAATGAGCTTTTCTCATCCTCTCCATAAACCATGTAGACATCTTTCAAATGCATTTTTTGAATGAAGTAATTTTGGTTTTCCACTACCATTCCATTTTTAACCACTACTCCATTCGAAATAAGAAAGCGAATACGCTGTATAAACTCAAACAATTCATCCAAATGCAAATTGAATTTAGAAACCTTAAATTTTCCCGAATCCAATAACTGCCAGATTACTCGGGAAGGACTCTTCTCCTTTTCTCTCCCCAAATCATCAAGTGTTCTGGCATTCTGAAATTCATCCAAGGCGAGGATAACAGGATATCCATTGACGTTATCATAAATTTCTTCCAAGGTCCTTTGAACATTCCAATCTCTGTTATCAGTTTCTCCCAGGTCAAAGCTAAAATACTTTTGCTCCATGCCTATCAACTGTACCAATCGGTTGACCAAGGAGGATTTACCCACTCCAGTCAATCCCCATAAATTGATAATCACTGGTTTCTCCTGAATATCTGGAAACAGGTACCAAGAACTCATAGCATCGACGACCTCTTCAATGACTCCATCAATTCCTACAAACTCTCGCTTTAATGTTTCTTTGGCTTGTTGGAGAATAACTTGTTTCTCTAATAGCTCTTTTTGTCTTTTGTATAAGTCCATGTCCGTATTAGTTTGATTTTGGTCAAAACTATCCCCAGCCTATGCCAAAGAATGACTGAGTAAAAAAAATTTACGGAAAAATTTTCCTGACAATCTTCACATAAAAATTAATTTCTAAAAAATCAGACCCTCAGACGCGTATTGGCGGAGTGTAACCCTATCTTTAGGTTATGAGCAAATTAACATCTCTGATCCGGCAGACAGAAATCATCAAATTGGCCAAAAGAAAAGCATTTGATTGGGAGACTTTGGATAAGCATTTGGCGCGCAAGGGAGAGGAACTTGGGCATGAACTCTGCATTTCCAAAAGGACCTTCAACAGAGACCTTTCAGAAATTGCCTCTCTTTTTGGTATTGATATTTCCTTTGACTTTAAGACTGCGCTTTATAGCATTGTACCAGGGGATAGCAGTGAAGAAAACACCCACTTGCTAGAAGCTTTTGACATGCTTCAGGTCTTTGGTCAGCAACGAAAGGTCCCCTCCTACCTGCTTTTTGAGCAGAGAAAAGCTAGAGGGACTGAGCACCTTACACCAATCCTAGCAGCCATCCAACAGCAACAATTGATTGCCATCCACTACGAAAAATACTGGATGGGTCAATTTCAGGACAGAACCTTACAACCCCTTGCGTTAAAGGAATTCAAACGGCGCTGGTACCTGCTTGCCTTGGATGAAGGCAAGGTGTTCAAGGTTTTTGGATTGGATAGAATTCGAAATTTGGATATCCTGCAAGAACGATTTCAAACTCTACAAAACATGGACTTTGAGCGGTATTTCCAAGATGTATTCGGTATCATCAATACTCCTGGAAATCCTGTAGAGGATGTAATCCTAACATTCACTGAATTCAAGGGTCGCTATATCAAATCCCTTCCCCTCCACCCAAGTCAGGAAATCCTGGTAGATGATGGTAAACTTCTAACAATCGGCCTCCGAGTCAAAATAGAATACGAACTGGTAGCCGAAATCCTCTCCCATGGTGATGAAGTAAGGGTGGATGCACCAGAGCGATTAAAGGAAATGGTAAAGAAGAAAGTGGAAAATGTGATCAAAGGAATTTTATTAACCTAGAAAAATAAGATCAAATGAATTATTGGCTTCATAGAATTTCGCACGTTGCGGAGTTGTCCTATCCCCTGTTGGACAGAGGATACCTAACTATTGGATTTTCAGACTTTTCTTACAAAGAAATGATCGATTGCGTTTTAGAAGACGATTGGGCCTACTTCAATCAACAGTTTCAGGACTTCTGGGGCAGAATACCTAGACCAAGACATAGCCTTTGGAATTTTCTAAAAATGTCCAAGGGAGACCTGGTGGTAGTTCCAAGTCAAGGAACATTTGCTGTCTGCGAAATTATAGACCAAAGACCTCTATTGATTGCCGAGACATTTTCAGAGGACCTGAAGTCTTGGGATGGCAAACCCATTTCCACAAATGGAATCCACTTAATTTCTCCTCATGGGAATGCCTTCGACTTGGGTTTTACCAGAAAGGTTAAAATACTTTACAAACAAATTCCCAGGGACAAATTCGCAGATGCGCAATTGACCGCAAGAATGAAAATCAGACAAACCAATGCAGCTATTAATGATTTAAAAACAAGCATTGAAACGAGCATTGAAAATTTCAAAAAGGGCAAATCAACGAATGGGGCACCAATCAAATCCTAGATTACAAAACCAATCAGGAAAGTATAGCAGATGGTTACAATAAAGTTGCCTGGGTAATTACAACAGCCAACACTTTCAATGAAAGGGCTGAAAACCTTGCCAAAGAAAATGAAGTCCAATTGATCAACGGACTTGAATTTTCTAAAATGTTATTGAATGCAGGAATCAGCTCCATGAATACTTTCCTGTAAGTAGGAAGAAATATTTAAAACGAATAGAACTATGAATGATCAGGATTTTCAAAGCATTAAAAACTTGAAATGGTTAGCTTTGAAAGTAGCTCTAATAAAGAAATTAAAGCGAAATAGATATGCAAACAGACTATATAGACTTTAGACCCATAAGTGAGTTAAACGGCCTTCATTTTGTTGTAAAGGATTATCAACGTGGCTATAAATGGGATGAGGAGCAAATCAGAGATTTGTTGAATGACATTAATAATCACTTCCATGGAAAGTATTGCTTGCAGCCTATAATCGTACATTTGAACAATGATGGGGAAGTAGAATTGATTGATGGACAACAGCGAATCACGTCAATATTCCTTATCCTGCATTTTTTACAAGCCCAATCTTGCTTCAGTATTTCTTACCAAACAAGGGAAAAAACAAGGGAGTTTTTGGAAGGAAGGTTACACTTATTGGATGAGTATACTAAGTGGGAAATCTTCACCAACGAAAATGAAGGCTATAATAACGTTGACATATATTATTTATTCAAAGTCTATCAAGAGATCAAGAAGTGGTTTGGAGAAAATAATGCAGATAAAGACAAATTCCTTACTAAACTCAATCATACGACGCATGTTATTTGGTATGATATCTCGCAAAATAATACTGATATCTCACCAGAGACTATTTTTCTGAACCTAAATGCAGGAAAAATCCCTTTAACCAACTCTGAACTTATAAAAGCTTTGTTCATTTTGGATATTCAAAAACATAATTCAAATGAAATTGGAAAGTTAAAGGCCTTTGATCTTGCGAATGATTGGGACCAGATAGAGAACCAATTACAGGATGATACTTTTTGGTCATTCATCTGTGATAATGATTATTACAAGAATCTTGACACTCGGATAGATTTGATTATAGATTTAGCTAATGATGTAACAAAAATTGAAACAGAGGAAGAAAGGAAGACTTCCTACAAAAAATACGATAACTTGTTTCAAAAAAATGAACGATTAGACTGGCAAGCCATCAAACAGACTTTTAACAAAATAGAGGAATGGTACACTGATAAAGAGCTCTTCCATTACATTGGATTCTTAATCGTGACGAAATACGAAAGATTATCCAGTATAGTGAAATTGAGTAAAGGCCATTCAAAAGAAGATTTCAAGGAACGACTTTTGACCGAAATTCGTCATCAACTTTCAAAGGTGAAAGATATTGAAGGTAAAAAAATACAGTTCCATAGGATTGAAAATCTCCACTATGAAAAGTATAGATTAGCTTGCCAGAATATCTTACTCCTGTTGAATATCGAAGATTATTTAAATCGGGCTTCTGATGAAAAGTTTCCTTTCAATCTCTACCTCGATGAAAAATGGAGTGTGGAACACATCAACCCTCAAAACCCAAGAGGCTTCCAAACCATCAGAGAAGTTAAAGAGTGGCTAGAGTCCTATCAGGAATATTTTAAAGAAAATAATAACCAAGCATTCATTGAACTAGCCAATAAAATTGAGAGTCTGATTGAAATTTTTAACAAAAAAAGAGATTTGAATGCAAAGTTCACGGACTTTCGATTTGAAAAAGATGAACGGGCAATCTATGAAGAGGTGATTGAGAAAATAGGTGATGAGTTATCACTTCATGAAATAGGTAATCTATGTTTACTTGATCGGAATACAAATAGCAAATTGGGGAATAGGATTTTTATTGAAAAACGAAAGGAGATCCTAGAAATCTATTACAAGAATTCACCAAGAGATGAAATCACATTTATTCCCAATGCTACTAAAGATGTATTCACCAAAGCTTTTTCGAAAGGAGAAGAAACTATAACCGATAAAATTTTTGGACTAAAGGATATGGAAAATTACAAGGAACATACCAAAAGCCAGTTAAATAAATACTTCCCAAAAGATTTATGAACAACGAAAAGAAAATCAGCTTCTGGAAATTAATTACTGATTACAGCATAGAAATCCCAACTATCCAGAGAGACTACACTTATGGCAGAGAGAGTGCTCAGGAAATCAGTCGGAAATTAATAAACGCTATTTTATCATCATGCTTAGAGCCTAGTAAAAAACTGCACCTGGATTTTATTTATGGAAAGTTAGAGGGGAAAGAAAATTTCCATTTACTCGAAAAAAACAAACACAGCATTGATTCATTATTACAAGCTGTACAGCATTATGCTGCAAATCTTTATTTGAATGTTGATTTTGCAACTTCAAAAAAATCAGAGCAACAATCTGAAATTGTTACATTTATCCCGCTCGATGGTCAGCAGAGATTGACTACACTCTTTTTGATCCATTGGTATTTTGTCTTTATAAAGAAGGATGAAAAGTGCCTAGATATTTTAAAGCGTTTTACCTACACCACAAGAAATAGTTCAAAAGAGTTTTTGCAATTGATCTGTCAACCAAGAATTTTCGATTTGAAATTAGAGAAAGGCTTAGCTCAAGGGATTCTGAACGATGAGCTGTTTTTTACTTCTTGGAAAAAAGACCCCACTGTGAACAGCATGCTATCAGTAATTGATCAAATAGAAAGATTTGTAAAAGAAAAAAGTATCAATTCTGACCAAGCTTGGGAGGCTTTGACGAAATTAAATACGGTTTCCTTTGATTTTTTTGATTTGGATGAATTTGACCTTACCGATGAATTGTATGTTAAAATGAATGCCCGGGGAAAGTCATTATCCGGTTTTGAAAATTTTAAGGCATGGCTACTCAAAAATTATAAAGGTAAAATTGGTGACCCGAATTTAGGCCGAAAATTAGACATTGATTGGTTTGACCTTTTCTGGGTTTATGCGGAAGGAATTAAGGATGTGGAAGAAATTGATAATAAATACCTTCAGTTTTTCAAGAATTTATATCTGAGTGACTATCTGTTAGAAAAATACAACAGTGAGAATTCCGCATCAGAGATCAATACCGACAAGCATATTGAATTACTCAGAACTTCCACTCAAAAAAATCTAATACCCCTTTTGGAAAGTAATGAAACCTTCTCTAGGAATATTGACCTCTACATCAGACTATTAGATAATTTAAAAGTAAAGGAGAATGATTATAATTTTAACAAAAACTTCCAGACCAATTCATTGAAAAAGTATTTTTTTAAAAATAATCAAGGCCTTAACTTTCCGAACAATACCTACCAGTATGCGCTGTCTCGTTATATTATTCATACTAATGGGGACTTTACATTTTTTGAACAATGGGCCAGAGTCCTGGGGAATCTTATATTCAATACACCTATTGAAACAGCTTACCTGCATAGAAATGCCTGTAAAAGTATTGATACCTTGATACAATCTATCGGCTCTGAAAATGTATATCAAAAAATTGCTCAATTGGACGGGTGCATAGAATTCTTTGATGGAGAACAAGTCAGTGAAGAGATTCTCAAGTCACAATTGATCATTCAGCACCCAGAATTGAATTGGGAGGCGTTGTTTATTGAACTGGAGGCGCACAGGTATTTTTATGGTCAAATTGGTTTTATTCTAGAAATTGCAAACTACGACTTCAATGATTTGGTAATTAAAGGTAAGAAAATTCAAGCTTTATTCTCAGAAGAGGTTCTGAATAAAAATAACCATCTATTATTCAGAACTTTCCTTTCTCAGATGGATTCCTTTTTCAACCCTGAAATTCATAGGTATTATTTCCCTAGAAATATCAGAGGGACGCTCAGGGAAAGAAATGAAAACTGGAGGAGGTTTATCAAAGGAAATCTTGCTTTAATAGAGCGAATAATTTCTCATCAACAATTTGATGAAAACAACATCGTTCACAGCCTAGAAGCAATTTGTAAAAGTTGTCAATCCAATGACAAATATACTCTCACAATTTTGTCATCTCCCAAAGTTCTTCAATATGCTAACCAACACCATATTCGAAAATACAACCACTCGATATTTTTGCTTTCCTCGACTAGAATTTCCGGTTATTTCTCGGAGCTTTTTACGCTGAGTTGGTATTTGTAGATTCCGATGATCTTGACCACCGATCCGGCTATCTTGACCACCCTTTGATCAAGGGTATTCAGTTACCGTTTTAATGGCGATTAAAGTTATCGTTTTTTTC
>NZ_BMYF01000023.1 GCF_014652135.1 Mongoliitalea lutea | reverse complement strand
ATGTGTAATTTATGTTGTCGTAAACACAAAGTACACAAAATAGGGTAGGTTTAAGCAATTGAATCTACCCTTATTTTAAAATCGTTTCTCGGACACTAGTGAATTAAAATATTATTTATTAGCACTTTAAAATTAAACAAATTTTAAATCATAATTTTTAAATAATCATTTAAGGATATAAACTAAACATACAAAATACCAATAAAATCAAAAACTTTAATAGTTTTCCATGTACTTAAATCCACTACCCGTATTTATCAATAGAATTTTATCAGTTGGATTAATAAATTTTTGCTTCTTGAGTTTTTTCAAAGCCTCCCAAACAGCTGCACCTTCTGGTGATATTACAATCCCTTCATTTTTCCCAATTTCTCTCACCCCATCTAAAATTTCCAAATCTGAAATTCTGATAGTTCTACCTTGAGAGCTCTTCAATACTTGGATTATCATATCTAAACCAAAAGCTTTGGGAACGGATAACCCATTTGCAATAGACATTTTAAAACCTCGATGATTATTTGAATTTTCAAAAGCATCACAGACAGGTGAACAAAGATCGGATTGTACCACAATCATTTTTGGAAGCTTACTATCATTTGAAAGCCACTTTAGAGATTTCATTTCTAGAAATGCTTTCCAAATACCTAACAAACCTGTGCCTCCTCCTGTTGGATAGATAATTACATCAGGAAGATCCCACTGATATTGTTCAGCTATTTCATATCCCATGGTTTTTTTACCTTCCAGTCGATACGGTTCTTTCAATGTTGCCATGTTAAAAAGATCTCCTCGAGCAGCCAATTCACTTGCGAGATTCCCACATTCATCTATCAGTCCATCCAGTAAAATCAAATTCGCTCCATATAACTCACACTCCTCTTTGAATAATTTAGGCGTATTTTTAGGCATTATAACAGTGGCTTGCATTCCTGCTTTAGCACAGTAAGCACTCATGGCTCCTCCTGCATTACCGGCTGTCGGAATGATACAGGATTTTATTCCAAGTTCTTTTGCCTTTGATACAGCCATACTTAACCCTCTAGCCTTGAATGAACCTGTCGGATTGAGACTTTCATCTTTCATTAACAGGTTTTCGAAACCATATTGAGCACCTAAATTATTTAAACTGACCATGGGAGTCATTCCTTCTCCTAAAGACACACAGTTGTCTGTATCCAAAAGAGGTAGCATTTCCCTGTACCTCCATAAGGTTGAAGGTCTTTTCAAAAGAACTTCTTTCTCGAGACCGTCAGTAACATCGTATGTTGCATTTAGCGGCTTATTGCAACATGTTGAAAACGTCTGAATTGAGAACGGGTCAAAGTATTTTCCACATGCAGTGCATTCAAGACTTTTGAGGTAAGAGATGTTTTTAATCGTTGTTTTCATACCTCAAAATTCTATTCAATGAACATAACTTCAAAATATCAAAGTATTATACCTCATAACTAAATGGAATACCTTTTTTTTGCCATTTTAATGAAATTTTTTGTAAGACCAACAGCTTCTTCACCTTTTCTGTTCACAAAATAAAAGCTCCTAAACACCTCTAAACCAAAGGTTTTTATTTCAACTAATTCTCCATTCTCTATCTCATCTTGCACTGCCATTCTGGATAAAAATCCTACATACTCACCTTTTATCAAATAATTCTTCAAAGCTTCAGTTCCACCTAAACGCGCCCTGATTTTTAAATCACCTAACTTAATATCCCATGATTTCAAACCTTCAATCAATGCCGCTAAAGTCCCAGAACCATTTTCCCGAAGAGCAAGCGGGATATCTCCAATAGTCTCTTTCCTGAGTACCTCATTTCTATAGGGGCTGTTTCTAGAACATACCGCAATGATCTCATCTTCAAAAAAATAGGAAACACTTACAGAGTTAAGGCCTTTTGGGATCTCAACACAGGCCAAGTCTATTTCATAATTTTGAAGTGCCTTAAGTATATTATCACTGTTTCTGTTAATAAGTAAAATCGTTGCATTTGGGAAAACTTTATGAAATTCAGCCATAATTGAGGGGAATACATAAAGTGAAACCGTAGTACTTGATCCTATTTTAAGCTCGCCACTAATAGCTAAGTTGTCTTTTTTCTCTGTAAAAACAGAATCAATTTCAGATTGAATAAGCTTTGCGCTTTGTAATAAAGAATAAAGTTTTTCTCCCAATTCTGTAAGGGAAATGTGATTGCCTTTCCTTTCAAACAAAGCAACACCGAGTTCTGCTTCAAGTAACTTAATTTGCTTACTTACCGAAGGCTGAGAAACAAATAATTCTTGTGCTGCTTTCGAAAAACTTTTTTTCGCTGCAACTTCTAGAAAAACCTTAAATCTGTAATCTATCATCCCTAATCTGTTTTACGCTCGGAGTTAGCCAAAATTAAGACAATTCTTTACTAAGAATTGAAAATAGTTTATTGGCGTTAATCTATTACCGAAATAGTACTAGGGAACATTTAAAATGACTTTCTTTCAAAAACAGAAGCAAGCGATATGTTTTAACCAATGTAAATAAACTATTTTTAATCACCTTAAGAATCCAGACTATATCCTTATTTTTGCCCAAATGAATGCAAAGGCTTCCCAAAGTATCCTCACCACCGCCTTCTCTTATGTTGGAGTTGCTATTGGGTATTTCAATTTACTTTGGTTGATGCCTTACGCCATGTCACCCGAGCAAATTGGTACTTTTCGGACAGTGCAGGACATGGCTTTACTGCTAGTGCCTTTCGCACAAGTTGGTTTGGGAAATGGGATTACCAAATTTTTCCCAAGGCTTCATAAGCATCATTTTTCGTTTTTGACCTATTCCCTATTTTTAACCTTAGCAGGCTTTCTTACGGTAAGTTTGATTTTTTTCTTGTTGAATGACTCCATTATTAAAGCTTTTTCAAGTAATTCGGCTGAGATTTTGGGTTTCCTCCCAGTCGTACTGGTCATCACGCTTTTTGCGGTACTCAATTCCATTGCCGATGCTTTTTGTCGCTCTTATTATAAAATCGCCATGCCTACCTTCTTTCGGGAGGTATTGATCCGATTACTTCTAGGGATTACGTTTTTACTCTATCTGATGGAATGGATTACATTTGACCAACTGATGTGGGGAATGGGCTTTGCGTATGGAATCACGATGGTAGGAACCTTTGCTTACATGCAGGTTAGAAAAATTTTTGGGTTGGAGTTTGAATTTGGAGAACTCCCTCCAACCTTCAAAAAAGAATTTCTGCGGTACAGTTTTATCAGCCTCTTAGCCACTACCGGAGCTTTGTTGATTATGAAAGTAGATAGTCTGATGGTGAGTTCCATGATCGGATTGGAAGCAAATGCCATCTATACCATAGGGTTTTCCATTGCCATAGTGATTGAGATGCCTCGTAGAGCTGTTTCACAAATTGCTATGCCCTTGGTTTCAGAATATTTCAGTGCTCAGGAACATGGGAAAATATCGAAATTATATAAGGACTTAGGGGTGTCACAAGCGTTTATTTGTTTATTGATTTTCATTGGCATCTGGGCCAATATTGAGAATATCTACGCCTTTGTCCCCAACAAAGAAGTCTACGAAGCAGGAAAGTGGATTGTCTTGATTATTGGAGGAGCTAAACTACTGGATGTACTCTTTTCCATCAATTCAGAGATCATCCTATTTTCGAAATATTACCTTTTCAATATTGTGGCTACGGTGGTGATGGCAATTGCAGTTATTGCCTTTAACTTTTGGCTGATTCCAATGTACGGAATTGAGGGTGCCGCTATAGCTTCTTTTTTGGCTTTATTACTCTTTAATATGGTCAAATACGGCTTTATCGCATGGAAACTTCGGATGCATCCTTGGAGTTGGGATTTGCTTAAAATTATGATATTGGGAGCTTTCGTATTTGGAGTACAGAATTACATTTTTGACGGATATCATGCAGGTTGGATGAATTTGGTTCTCCGGTCAAGCATTATTACAGTCATTTACGGATTAGGCGCATACTTTTGGAAAATTGCACCCACCATGCAAGCGACTATTAAAGAAAAAATAAAAGGATTCAAGCCTTAGAGTGTTACCAAACCTCCGTATAGACAAGCTTTGAGCTGCCTTAGATCCGCAACCTTCCACTGTTATCCTGCATCAGAAGATACGAGGTCCTCCCGATAGCTATCGGGAGAGATGAGGCCTGGTTTTGGAAAGGGCTTCACTCGGTATTGTAATTAAATTGTGAAGTCGGAACATGTCAGCGACCTGAATCCCTTTGGCAAATATACGGATATTATCGAAGAGTAGTTGTCATGGAAAAAGTAATGTTCAAAATCCATTTTATTTAGAAAACCGAACTTCTCTTGAATTCTTAAAAACTAAAATTTACAAATAACAGAACTTGCCTTGGTCTCAAAAGAAAATTTTGTTGACGGATAAAAAACGAATCAGCTGTGAAGGTCTCAAAATTTGTACTATTCAGCAAGTTCTGTCCTTGTAAAGATATGTCCCACTTTTTATTTTCCAATTTGAACCGATAGCTCATGTCAAGAAATCCAGTTACGTCTCTTGAATTAGACAATCGGTTATCATAGTGCTCCCATTTCAATGAAATGGTTTGGCTTTCGGTAATGAATACATCCAAAGAAGATAAATTAGTCAATTGCTGTATCCTACCTGTGTTCCTTTCTCCAATTTCAGAGTTGATCAGGTTTACGCTGGTCTTATTTGAAAAATTAGCAATTTTGATTGGTCTTACTTGCAATTCAAGACCAGTACCCAGTAAGTTGTAACGGATATCAGCTAATTCTCTATTAATGATTTGTTCATTTTCACGATGTTGAACGTTTCCATTCCAAGTAAGATTGGTTTTAAAAAGAGGAAAGTATTTGCTTACTCGTACATTTAATAAATGATTCGTAGCTATATTTTTTCTGTCCAAACTTTGATAAAAGACCTCACCAGAAGGGGCTACTTCACTGTCCATGATAGTATTCATTTCATGGTGTGAAAAATTATACGTAAGACTAGAAAAAATTGAATTGATAGGATCGCGATAATTAATGGCGTAACTCAATTTATGACTTAAAACTTCTGGAACCAACGTTGCCCGTTGCTGAAAAGTCCTGAAATTCCGTAGAATAAATCCATAATGAATATCATGGATCCCTTTGAAATCATTTGTCCTCGAAATCCTAGCGGTGGTATTCCATTTACCTGACAAAAAAAATCTCATAAACAACTGAGGTTCAATCAATATCCTAGAAAATTTACTTTGTTGAGCCAGAAGTTCATCATTTACATGGATATCCAAATAACTTAAGGGAAGTTTAAATTGCAAGTTAAAGTTATCCTGTTTTAAATTAAACTGAGAGTTTACATAAGTCTTCAACTGCCTAAATGAAAGGTCATTTCTAAATACATCCGGCACCAATTGCTCCGGAGTATCAACCATGGTATTCAAATCACTCTGCATCATATTCCTTTCAAATAAAAATCCTAAATCACCAGCGAAGGACCAGCTTTTTCTAAGTCCTTTGGTTATCCCCAAGGATTGATTGGCAAAAAAAGATTGGTAATCCAGCCCTTGATTTAATCGTTCATAGGGCAAGTTATCATTTAATTGCTCCCTAAAACTCCCTGGACTAACTTCAAAATTTTGGTTTGTTTGTTTGAAACTTACATCGGACTTAATATTTACCAATTGTTTACCGATTGGCCTCAAGGTATGAAAGCTATTACTGATGGATGCTAATGGTAAATCAACTATTTGATTCCAATCTGTAGCATTCAAAAAACTGGCCCCTAACTCACTGTTATTTAACACATTAATGTTAAGACTATTTTTGAGATAGGACTTTTTCTCATTTTTTATCCATGAAATATCAGCGTCTAAAGCTCTTGTGAAAAACCTGTTTTGATGTAACTCGTTGATTTTAAGCGTATCATTTGGCAGAAAATAGCTCGTATTGATCCCCCCTTGTTGTCTATTATTATCATGAAAAAAAGAAATATTAGCTCTAAAATCAGCACCTTCTTTATTCCTATTTAATATGTTGACAGAAAATAGATTGCTTTGGTTAAACAAAAAACGCTCATGATTGATAGATGGAACCCACATAGGAATCAACCCAAACCAAGGCTTAAAATCTGATTGCTTAGTTATATTTTCTTGAAGGTCCTCCAACGTTAAGACTGTTAGCTCTTTTCCTATATCTTTTCCAGAGGTATTCGACTGTGCGCTGAATAACATCTGCAAATTTTCCCGAAAAGTCATAGGGCTTAATTTACCTTCATACATTATTGGCGCAGCCCCCATTCCTAAGTTACCCGTGCCAACCCATACGTTTTTTCGTTTAAGCTTTAGATTGAGAGAGGCTCTATCCGAAAAAACAAGACTATCTAACACCCTCAAGGGTTGATGATTTTCTAAAACTTGAATGGATTCCACAGCATCTGCAGGAAGATTATTGCTCGCAAGATTATATTTCCCTTCAAGCAAATCCATGCCATCAATATAAAATTTTTGAATTCCTTTGCCCTCGTACAATATTCTTCCATTTTCCAGTACTTCTATACCAGGAAGTTTTCTTAGGATATCAGCAATGACTCGATCATTTTGATTCATAAAGCTTTCAACAGAATAACTTAAGGTGTCATTCTTAAAAGATATAGGGTTCTTGATGGACTTAATAGTAAACTCTGGAATCTCTTGAAAAGCTTCTTGCAGCTCCACTTCCAGTTTTTGGCTCTTGTTAAAAATTGTTATTTGATAATCTTGGGTAGTAAGTGATCGGAACAACACTACCAAACTATCCTGCTCTGACTGCAATTGTACGCTAAAAAAACCTGTATCATCGGTGACCCCAAATGAAAGTGTGGTTTGGTTCAGAGGATTTTTGACCAACACATTGACACCAAAAACTCCTTTGCCATCACTGCTTTTCTTAACCGTTCCAGAAAGACTCGTCTGTGCGTTTACCTTTGACAATAAGAGCACCAAGAATAAAAAAGTGATAAAAAAAGTATAGTGGTAAAACAGTCTTTTATCCAGAGCAGGAATCACTAAAAGTGACTTTAAAAATCTATTACTCATAAATACCTACTAGTGAAATACTTCTAACTCCAATGGATTATTTTTCCTTTCAAATCTTTTTTGAACTTCTTTTGCTTGATTTGGATCAACTACAGTAATCCCTCCACTTGCTAACCTTTCGAGGACATTAGCATTGTATTCGTATTCTAATTGAAAGAATTTCCGCTTGGTAACTTTTATTGGACTTGGACTCACGGTATGTTCTAAACTTTTATTCATTTTAGAAATACCGACCATTTTAAAGTTATAGTGATTTTTGGTATCGCTGATCTTTACAATCAGTCCTGGTAAATTCCCAAAAACGTAAGGCCCATCATTTATAGGTATATCAACTGAAAACCACGCAACAAAAGTTCTTCCAGCATAGGTAGTCATTGCCTTTTGAACCTTAAACCCTTCATAATCGTCGTATTCATTCAATATATCCCAACTTTCTTCACTTAATTTCCCCTCAAAGAAAAAATTGTCAGGAATAATCCTATCATAATACTTATAAGATTTTGATTCCCAATCTTTAACAATAGTATATTTCATTTTTGGTTTTTGAATTTGATTTACTTGACCTAAAATCAATGTAGGATTAGGATTTGGGTTTTGTTTTGAAACTTCTAGTATAGAGTCTCTCTGTTCTTGAAAGTAATTTCGAAACTTAGAATATTTTTTTCCTACATATAAAACCATCAAATCTGTAGAAACCACATTTAAAGCGGTAGAATCTGAAATGAAATCTACTTCATAATAAATCACGTGAGATGATAGCTTTTCATCTTGCTGAAATTCCATTTTAAAAAAAAGGCAGAATAAAATAAATATAGCATTCATAACTTATTGTTTAAACTTTTGAAAATAAGGGGTAATTAAATTACCCCTTAATGCAAATTCTAAGGACAAATTACTTCATCCGCTTCAATCGCTCCTTCGATAATTTCCCAAATATCATCACCACAAACTATTGTCTGAATTTGACAAGATGTGGTTACAGGGACACAAGATGGTTCTTCAACAATTTGACTCGCATAAGTAAATGTTGCCCCAATAAGAGCAAAGCATGCCACGAATAATACTTTCTTAATCATAATAAAATTTTGTTTTGGTTATTGATTTATGAAAAAATTAACGGCCATTAATTTTATTGCCACAAGAAAGAAAGAAAGAAAGAAAGAAAGAAAGAAACAAGTATTTAGGTGACTTTTTTTATTGTTAGTTTTTTAAGCAGTATATTTCGTTTGATAATTCAGATTTTAACTCCCAAAAACAAAATATTATTTGCCCTTCTATCCTAAGTCCTCAATTAATTCAATATTTTTGCATGGTCATATCGTTGTAAGCCATGTACCAAATCAAAAAGCTAATCGTTTGCTTGGACAATAGCACCTTGGATGAAACCTTGGTACGCTTTGCTTCCTTTATTTCGAAAGCCAATCAGACCAAAAAAATCTACTTCACTAATGTCATTCGGAACCTGCATATCCCGAAAGAAGTACTGGAAGAATTCCCCAACCTGATCGATAACATGGTGGAGGAAAAGAAGACCCACATGAAAGAGGTGGTAGATAAATTCTTTGGCGACCATGAAGGTATAGAGTTCTCTTTTGTAGTGAAAGAAGGACAGCTTTCCAAAAAAATCCTCAAACTTGCCCACGAGAAATCTGCAGATATGATTATTGTTGGGAGAAAGGTCAATCTTCCTGGCACTGGGGTCATTTCCCAACGACTTGCACGAAGAGCTTCCTGTTCTTTATTAATTGTACCGGAAGGTTCATCTCCTAAAATGGAACGCTTGCTGGTACCAAGTGATTTTTCTGACTACTCTAAAGATGCTATGGAAGAAGCCATTCTTATCGTCGAGAAATATGGTGGTCAGGCTGAAATTGTTTGCCAAAACGTATTTACCATTCCATCGGGTTATCATTTTACAGGCAAGAGCTACGATGAATTTACTTCTATCATGCAAATGCATGCGGAAATCAACTTCAAAAAGTTTATCCGCAAGATAGACACCAAAGGAATAGAAATTCAGCCGGTTTATACCCAAGATGAGGATGATGACCCGGTAGAAGACATTTTGGCCAAAGCCAAAGAAATCAACGCAGATTCTATCGTAATAGGTGCCAAAGGCAGAACAGCCGCTACTGCCCTATTTATTGGAAGTATGGCAGAGCGCTTGATCCAATTAAATGACCAATTCCCGCTCCTGGTAACCCGTCCTAAAGGAAAAAATGCTGGGATTCTTGATTACATTTTGGAAATTTAAACGTAAGATTATTAATCCTTTACCAAACCTGATTGTCTTATTTTTACAGGCAATCAGGTTTTTTTTTGTTCCAAAAGCTCATGTGTAACTTTCAACCATATTTCTAATTATCCTTACTTTAGTTCCATCTTTTCAAGCATAAAAATCGCTCTATGAATACAATATCTTACTATCAACCAATATCTCCACCCATCTATTTCTAATTATTTCTACCTTAATTCCCATCAATCATTAAACTTTTCTAACTTCCAAAAGTCAAACGTCAGAATGTTGTCCTTAACTGATTTAGAACTTTTAGAACTGATTCAAAACCCATCCACCAAGGAGAAAGGGTTTCGGTTGCTTATTGAAACCTATCAACGGAGAGTGTATGGCATTGTGCGGAAAATGGTTTTGATTCATGAAGACGCGGATGATATCACCCAAAACACCTTTATCAAAGCATTTCGAAACATTCATAAATTCCAACAAAACTCCAGTTTATTTACTTGGTTGTTCCGAATTGCCACCAATGAAAGCTTGACTTTTTTAGAAAATAAAAAAAAACGTTTCTTCTTTCCTGTTGAGGATTATCAGGAGGTCTTGGAAAACTATTTAGATCAATCTTTTACACTTACTGAAGATGAGATCAGCCTCAAACTCCAAAAAGCACTCCTCAAAATCCCTGAAAAACAACGCTTAGTCTTCAACTTGAAGTATTATGAGGACTTGAGTTATGAAGAAATTTCTAAAATTACAGATACTTCCATAGGGGCTTTGAAGGCATCTTATCACCATGCGGTAAAAAAAATTGAATCAATTCTAACCAATGAATAAACCTAAAGGAATTTTACCAGTCTAACCGTCGAAATATGTTACCAAAACATCCATATACCAATTTCAATCAAGCCCCAAAAGGCTACTTTGAGAGCTTGCCTGACAAAATCATACAGAGACGCAGAGCATCAACTAAAAAAATGCGACAGATATGGCTAGCAGCAAGTCTTAGTGCAGCCATGGTGCTCCTAGGTGTATTCTTCTGGAATCAAGACGAAATCCCATACGATAATTTCGACAATAATTTATCCACCGAAATCAACTTCTACATTAACTCTGATTATTGGCAAGCAGAAGACATCTTGAATTTAAGCGATAATCCAAACCAACTATTAGACGACTTGATAGCAAGTGAATGGGATTTCTTTGATGACTACGAAGATGATGAATTTGATGAATTTTGGTTTTAATTAAAAGTTGCTATGAAAATCACCCAATATTTATTCATTATAGGAATGCTTTTCCTTATAAGCATTGATGCTTTTGCCCAAAGACAGGAGCAAAGAGGGTACGATAGAGAAAAGCTGGAGTCTGCAAGGATTGCATTTATCACTAACAGATTAGAATTGAAACCAGATCAGGCAGAGAAATTTTGGCCGTTATTTAACCAATATAACGAGCAACGATCAGCAATCATGGAAACTTTGGTGGGGTTAAATAGAATCTCTGCAGCTAATATATCGGAGGTAGAAGCAAAGGAAATCATACAAAAAAGACTAGCCAATCAGCAGAAAATGCTCGACTTGGAAGCAGCATTTATGGAATCCATTATAAAAGTCATTACACCTAAGCAAGCTGTTCAGCTCAGTGGCGTAAATAGGGAATTCACTAGACAAATATATCGCAATCAACAAGGCGGGGGTAGGAGAAATTAAATGAATGATTATGGATGTTTACCTAAAACTACACTATCCCGTAATCCTTTAATCAAAGTGACACATGATACTGTATTGCAACAAATACCATGTGTTGATGAAGTCACTTTCCTTCTATTTTTATTTAACTTTTCAATACAATCTTCCCCATCTGACTACCCGCTTTCATTCGATCAAAAGCCTTTACAGCTTCATCCAAGGAGAAAACTTGGTCAATTACCGGCTTGATTTGGTGCTGATTGACAAATGCGAGCATAGCTTCAAAATCTTGGTCGGACCCCATGGTAGAACCAATGATCTGTAGTTGATTCCAAAATACTTTTCGAGCATCAAAACCTGTTGGATTTCCTTTGGTGGCTCCATAAAAAACTATTCTGGCTCCTGGATTAGCTACTTTAATCAAATTATTGAACGTATCTCCCACAGCTGAATCAATGATCAAGTCAAAACCTCCGCAAAGTCCTACTGCTTCCTTCACCCAAGTTTCATTCGTGTAATCAAAGGCAGCTTTTACTCCTAAAGCAAGTGCTTTTTGACGTTTTTCTTCACTGCTACTGCTGACATATACTTCTGCACCTGCTGCTAAGGCAAACTGTACAGCAAACTGAGCAACGCCTCCTCCAAAACCAGTCACTAATACCTTTTCATCTTTTTGGAGCCTTCCTTGAACCATCAAGGCACGATACGCAGTCAACCCACCTAAAGGCAAAGCTGCTGCCTCTTCCCAAGACATGTGAGCTGGTTTAGCTTGAAGCCTATCTGCTTTTATGCCTATATATTCTGCCAGCGTGCCATTATCAGGCATCCCTAAAATTTTATATTCTTTTACTTGTACACGTTCATCCGAGCCCCAGTTCAAAGAAGGGTTGATGATGACTTCTTTCTCTAGCCAGGAAGCATCCAGTCCTTCACCCAAGGCTACCACTAGACCTGCTCCATCCGAACCTAAAATTACCCCATCTTTCAAATTGGGATACAATCCCTGCCTGCACCACTCATCCCGATGATTGAGCGCTCCAGCCTTCACCTGCACCAACACCTCCCCAACACCCACCTTCGGCTTTTCTACTTCCTTAATTTCTAATTGATTGGTTACACTTCTGTTTAAAACAACTGCTTTCATGGTATATTTTGGATTTATTGGAATTAACAGGGAATTGATCGATTTAGTTTGGGTGGTTCTCGCGGATAAAGCGGATTGAACGGATTTAGCGCAGATATTTAACTGGATATTGGTGGATATTGATGGATATTGGGGTATTGATAGATTTTTGTGGGTAGTGGGAGGAAATATGCTATGCGAAATAAAGTAGAAATAAGGTTGAAATAATTTTTGAGGATATTGGTGGATATTGGGGTTTGGAGAGATTTTTGGGGATGATGTTTTTTAGACACAGATTGTGAGGGATTGGCACAGATTGACACAGAAAGGTGGCTGCCACCACTGGATAACCTTTTGTGGACCACTTTCATCTTTCATGGAAATCAAAAATGCTCAAACATTGGAATTGGAGAACTCATATCAGACTCCGACAGGAGTCAACTACCGAAGGTTATTAGCCCCGAGTCACCACTCGGGGTTTATGTGAATAGATTTATTTTGATTCTCCCAACTCCGGTAGGAGTTGAATTATTGGGTTGATATTTTTTTGACACAGATTTTGAGGGATTGGCACGGATTGACACAGATGGGTGAGGTGCACCATTGTTTTTGGGCAATAGATCTTTTAACTACCATTACTCCCTCCTATTTCGACTCCTACCGGAGTCGGGAATTATGGATGGCCTGTCCTTTTTCTACCCCGAGTTGCTACTCGGGGCTAATACCCTGCGGGATTGAACTCCTTTTGGAGTTAGGTATGGATACCTGCTTCTCGAAATTTGCAATTTCGGGAAACAGATAAATGGAGATTTTCAATCTCCTTGGGTGAACCGTCTTATCAGGCCAAATAATCCCTAAGTTTTAAAAAGATTACCCTGGAGGATTACAAGTAGCCCTAATCGGATATTTAAAATCATTAATTGAAATAACAACCATCCAAACTTTTAAAAATCATGTTCGTTACATTTGGCATCGTCCCAAAAGTAACCAAAAAGTCTAGTCAGAAAAATCCTTCCGCCCACAAGGCCACTGCCGGCCCGGTTTTCTGACTTCCTCCCCGCTGCGTCTTCCGCTAATGATAGGACTAGAAAAGTAGATACTCCTAGCGGATATCATTGATAATTCTATAGATTTCCCCTAATTCCCTCTAAACACCCTCTATCTGTGCCTGCTGTGGACATGAAAACATTCTGCAATTGCTATCCAAATACCCCTCCGATTAAGACCTCAGGGCTAACGCCCCTCTCCTCGGAAATCGTAAATCAATACTACGAAGATCGCAGGGCTAACGCCCCTTTTGAGTCCAAACCAATTATTTCAATTTTATTTCGCGAAGCATTATTTCTACTTATTTCCACATTATTTCATTTAACTATCCCAAAAAATCTACTGTTAACCCAACAAATCAATCCTTACCAATCCCGGAGCCTGCGACCAAATTTTATAAATCTATCCATCCTTTAATGTCAGCTACTAAGGAAATCTTCTAATTCACCCCTCCGTGAAATCTGTGCCTTCTGTGGACAACCTCACCAAATAGTACTGCCCCTACAGGGCAGATGAGAGGTGCCTTGGTCCATCAATCCATGGGTTGGGAAACCCATGGTTACTATTGTGCTGACCCTCGTGGGTCAGGTCCTAAATATCGATTTTATTATATTCTAAAAGCCCAACTTTCTGTGCCAATCTGAGAAATCTGTGGACATCCTTACGGGAGCCATGCGACCATTATTTCCATATTCATTTTCAGCGTCTTCCGTGGGTTCTGCGAGAACTCCCCCTTTCGTGTAATTCGTGCCATTCGTGGACAACCTCCCCAAGTAGTACTGTCCCTATAGGGCAGTTGAGAGGTGATTTTGCCCATCAATCCATGGGTTGGGAAACCCATGGTTACTATTGTGCTGACCCTATCGGGCCAGGTCCTTAACATCGATTTCAATGTGTTCTAAAAGTCCTACTTTCTGTGCCAATCTGAGAAATCTGTGGACAGCCTCAGGGGAGCCATGGGAGCAAATTTTCCCAAAAAATTTCAGCGCCTTCTGTGGTTTCTGCGAGAACTCTCCCTTTCGTGTAATTGGTGCCATTAGTGGACAGCCTCCTCAAGTAGTACTGCCCCTATAGGGCAGTTGAGAGGTGATTTTGCCCATCAATCCATGGGTTTGGAAACCCATGGTTACTATTGTGCTGACCCTATCGGGCCAGGTCCTCAACATCGATTTCAATGTGTTCTAAAAGTCCTACTTTCTGTGTCAATCTGTGAAATCTGTGGACAGCCTCAGGGGAGCCATGCGACCGAATTTTCAAAAAACTTTCATCGTCTTCCGTGGTTTCTGTGAGAACCTATCTTTCGTGTAATTCGTGCCATTAGTGGACAGCCTTCATTTCCTTGGCTTCTGTGGTTTCTGCGAGAGCAACTTTCTAAGCTTGCATTTTTGAACATCACACTTATAGCCATGGTATTTTTGTGAAAAAATTAGACCATGAAAATACTTGAATTTATTTATGATTTAACCGGTTCAATATTCATTACCTGGTTGATAAGTTTGGTGCTAATCTGCCTAGTCTTCTATCTCATAAAAAGGTTGACTACTGGCATCTATGATTTTTTCGCTTACGAACTAAGCATTAAAGATGCTGAATCACTTAATGTTACAAAAATACAATTTATCCGGGAAATTGTGGATTGGTGCGTTGAAAATTTGGGATTGGCATCCAACTCGAATCATCCACCTTCTGTCGAGTTGATGTATTACAAGCACTCCAAGCTTAGTGGTGTTTATTATACCAATGGCAAACGAATTATTGTTTACTGGGGCAGTCATCAGAACTTACTGGACATCATCGACACCACCATCCATGAGTACCAACATTACCTGGATTTGAAAAACATGAAAGATGTGAAAGCCTATGACAAAGAAAGTGAAGATGTGGGGTACTTTGAAAATTACTATGAGGTGCGCGCAAGAAAAGTAGCCGCCAAACATAGAGTTGCTTGCTTCAAATACCTTAAAAAACAACAAATCATCCTTTAAAAATACCCTCCATGAAACTTACCTATGACCTAATCCCTTTGTTCCCCCTGTTGAAACATGAGGACTTTCAACAAGCTACCCATATCTATATTTCCACTTATGAAATTGATATGGAGTTCATTCATGAGTTTCTTTCGGATCTTCCACAAGGAGTTCAACTAGTCATTCAAATGGAAATCTGGAATCCTGAGATCGAAACTTCCCTATTAAACAAGGTAGGTGGAAGTTCTGAGAAATTGTTCTTATTCCATAAACCTCTTCATTCCCATTCCAAACAAATTCTTATAGCTACTCCTGAATTTAAACTCAGCCTAATCACTACTAGCAACCTGACCATGTTTGGGATGCAGGATGAGTTTCAAAGCCATGAACTGTATACGAATGAAGAAACCTTCGAAAATCTCCGAAGAGTATTGGTGAACAATTGAAAGCAAAAAATGAATAACCCACCTATTCTAAAACCGTCTCAGTGGATCAACTTTGGGTACATCCTATTTGGACTCATTGGGTCTCCTTTGGTCATTCCTTTCCTAATTATGGTCTATAAAATTCTAGATGTGTATTTCTGGAGATTTGAGGTTTATGGGGAATATGTAATCGAACGAAGAGGAGTATTCACCGTCAATCGACGAGAACTCTACTACTTCCGGGTCAAGGCTATTCAGCACAATGCACCCTTCCTCTATAGAATTGTAGGTATTTCTAATGTAAACGTGATATCCTCAGACCCCTATTCCAATCACTTTGAATTTAAAGCCATCCGCCAGGGGCTGGAATTTTCCAATGCATTGCGCAAGTTAGTTCAACATGGAAGGAAAAAGAATAAAATCAGAGAATTGGATTTCTATAACCTCTAGACAATTTACCAACAGGGTCCTACTTGATTTTGCAAGCTTAGAATTCTCCAAAATACAGGTAGGACAGCAGTAATTTTGCAGCATTAAACAGCCACAGACATGGAAAAAATCACACAACTGCAGTTTGAAAAATCCTTCTTTAATATTGGG
The DNA here is from genome assembly GCF_014652135.1 of Mongoliitalea lutea. Taxonomy (GTDB): domain Bacteria; phylum Bacteroidota; class Bacteroidia; order Cytophagales; family Cyclobacteriaceae; genus Mongoliitalea; species Mongoliitalea lutea. Next base: position 72,239 of record NZ_BMYF01000023.1, on the reverse strand, counting down.
GCAGGAAAGGATATCAATCCACTTCTTCGCTTTGGACACATGACAGATACTTTTATTTATACCAATCTTTACCTTTCGAAAGAAGAAATTGAAACCTGGTATGGTGAGCAATTCTTTCTTCACTATGACTTTAAACTGGTCGAAAAAAAAGTTATTAAGTCCCATGGGAATCAATACTTTGAAACATCATTAGGAAGTCATGGTTACGTGAGACCGGTACATCCTTTTGACACGGAGGACTTTTTACGAGAGTATAAAAACGTTTTTTACAAAAGCAGTAAAGAAGCCAATTGGTTAGTGTACTACGAGGTTATTTTTCGACCATTGAATAAGCACTTGAAACTGTACATCTATCATGGAGAGGGTTTGGCAACTTATTTAGCCTTGAGTAAGAGCGGTCAAATCGCACCAAAAGTATTGGCTACCATTCAAACAGGTTTTCTAGAGTTTCCCGAAAGGCATTTGGACACGTTCTTTGCTAAGCACGCTCAACCATTGATTTGGATTAGAGGCTTTGAAGGAGACCATATGATTGGAAAGAACTGGACCAAGCAGTTGGATAAATCAGGACTGTACAAGGTGGTAGGCATGAATTTCAACCACTATTGGGATGTAGGAAATTATGGTCATGCCCGTAAGAATATCCGATACTGCAAAGCCTTCATCACCAATCAAACCGCGGAGATGCTCAATAACCGTTCATTTGTCCATACAGGTTTGCACCCCAAAGACAGTTTGAATACGCAATTCTTAGGATTACCCGACCAAAGGAGTAAAAACTCCTTGTATGTGATCTCTAAAAGAACTAAACATACCCTTCTGAAAGATGCTCAGATTTGGTATTGGGAAGATATTTCCCCCGTATCAGATGTCTTCTTTCCAGTAACAGCTGCAGTAGCCAAAGAACAGTTGAGCAGCCTTTCAAAAAAGCTTGAAGCAAAAGGAATATCCCTAGAAACAACTATCCACCTCACTCCTTCCTGTTTAGAGTCAGAAGGAAGCATCTATTTCCAAGAGCTCCAATCTATCCCTAACCCAACGGTCACCTATGCTCCTTACCCGCTTGACTTTTGGGATTTGCAAGCTTAGAATTTCCAAAACAGTATTTTATATACCAGTACCTTTGTTCCATACAAATCAGATAAAACTATGTCCACACTTAGACTTCAATTCAAAGCTCCTAAAAGCACTGTTCCTGCTCGGATAAACCAAGTGTCTATCTCCGATTTCGAACATACAGGTTTTCTTATGCTTCGATTCTCCTTTCAACAGGAATCCTTTGAGTTTAAAGTCCCCTATATCAGGCCTTATAAGAAAAAGCCTTTGCTTTCCAACACTGTTAACATCAATGGGGGAACTTTGAAAAATCAAGCTTTTGAGGACTTTCAAATGAAAACCACTCATAACTATACCCAAGAAGTGAAAATCGAATGCAACTATACTATCCTTTAAGACCATGCAAGAACTTACCGAAAACTACTTGAACAACGTTCAGATTACTGCTTACCTTTCTCCACATCCATTAGATGAGGATTCCCATATGGAAGAAGAATTTATCGATTGGCTTCCTGGATATGTCAAAGGAGAGTCTGAGGAAGGGGAACCATCTTACATGCGCGATGAAAATATCGAATTGTATGAACGTATAGAACAATTAACCGAAGATATTTTTAGGAAAGCCTTGTTGCGAATGGGACCACTTCTGGAAGGATATCTCTTCAAGAACATTCAAATTTTTATAGACTATCAAAACTTTTCAGACGCAGGTTCAGCTCTTGCTGGTTATAATCATGCTGATTCTAATCCAGGCAAAGGCATATATGTTTTTCATGTAAATCAACGCTTACTAAATAGATATCTTCACTTTTTGGAGGGAAATCTAGAGGCTATTCCCGACATGAATCTATGGGAGCATGAGATCATTCATTTGTTGGACCATTGGGAGTTGGTAAAGGCTTCGGCTTTTAGATCTTCAGACCTAGCCCATAATAACCTCATTCATTATTTAATCAAATACCGTAAAGAGGGTACTGCCAATTTCCTTGACCTATTGGATGGAAAACTAGATGGAATTCAATCCAGGGAAGAGGCAAAATCCTTGATGAAAGAAAAGTATGAATTGGCTAAAAATAGTTTGGCTGGTACTGACAAGACTTCGGATGAACAACGAACCTTGCTTTACGCAGGCTATAATTTTTATGCAATTGGCCCTTGGATCATGCTGGATATGATTGATGAGTATCTATTGGTTGCAGAAAATGAAGAAGATGCTTCCAGCATTGAGTACAAAATTCAGCAGGGAATTAGCCTATCGGAGGAGGGAAAATTGAACCTCGTTCGAATTGTCTTGATGTTTGATAATGAGATGTTTCTGGAACGACTTGACTTTCTTGGCAAGCAAGGCGACCAGGTACCCGCAGAATTAATGCCTCCGAGTCTCAACTGATTGATAACCATAAAGGGACATGGAAAACTGTCCCTTTTTATATTTTTAACACAGATAAAGAACTAGATGAACACGGATTTACACAGTTTTTTTGCTGACGCAACATGGGTTTTGCCAGCACTAGCGATTTTTTCTATAAGATTGAACCATTCTTTAGATCTCAGGGCTGACGCCCCTCTGGACACCTTCAATGTCGCTTTTGCTACGAAGAACATAGGGCTAACGCCCTTTTTGGTCATTAGTAAAAATCCACTTTCATTGATAGTCCCAATCACCACCCAATTTGAAAAGATTCTGAATCATAGTTCTTTAAGCAATATCCTAACATCTATTTCTACAATTATTTCCACCTTATTTCGCAAAGCATATTTCATTTCTCCACCCCCAACAATGTCTCCCTCCAACAATATTCAATATCCATCAATATCTCTCCACATTATTTCAATTTTATTTCGCGAAACTTATTTCAACTTTATTTCCTTTCTCTACCCCATCAATCTCTCCCTCAAACAATATCCTAATATCTAATATCCATCAATATCTCTACCATTATTTCAATTTTATTTTCAAAGCATATTTCCTTTCTCTACCCCATCAATCTCTCCCACAAACAATATCCTAATATCCAATATCCATCAATATCTCAGTATCCCAACTCACGAAGCCAACCCACTCCTCCCCAGCCTATTCACCACTTTTACGCGCTTCATAGGCACCACCAAAGCTCCCTCTTTGTATTGAATAGATAGGGCATTAAGGACCTCCGGATAAGCGACAAGACAGCCTTGCAGTTTTTTCCGAATACGACTAACCAAGGGCTCTAGGTGTTTACGGAAGATTCTGGCTTTAATCTGCTCTTTGGCTTGATTGAGCAACATGGTATAGGAACCTTGTTGGACAAAATAGGTGAAGTAAATTGTTAGATACTCCCGTAATATCATATCTTTTTCAAAATCCTTGTAGCTCAACCCTTGTTCGTGTCTCAAGAGTAATATAAACAAGGCCTTCTCTCTCCCATTGGAAATAGGGAGTTCTATGCTGCGATTATCCACCATCAACACCAAGGAAGTATCCTCCTGAATTTCAAGCTGATAATCCAATTTTCCAAAATACTGATGTAGATCAATTGAAAACAACTGTTCCTTGACCGATCGAAGCAAGGAAAAAAGCCGCTGAATGTAATCCATTGCCCCCAATCTATCGGAAGCCTGCAGTGCCATCTTGGACAGGCAGTCCGGACAGATTTGAGCAGCCTGTAGTTTATAGCGAACTTCTTCTTTGAACTCTGTAAAGTCAAACATACAACCTCTGCTGACCTCATGGAAGATATCCTCTGTCAAATCGTTCCCATAGAACTTCATCGCTGTCACCAATGCCATCAAATGATATGCAATCGGATACAAGGTATCCTTGTAACCAAGGTCTTCCCAATTGGAGGTCTGCAAAAAGGCAATCGTAGACGCATCCGGATTGGCAGCACCAAACCAGTTGTATTCATTGGCACCATCAACCAAAAAGATGAAATAATGCTCCCCTATTGGTAGTAAACTGCTACTTTTTTCTTGCTGACCTACTGCAAATAACGCATCCCAGGTCCAGAAGGACTTAGATTCACCTTCGTAGGGCCGGATATGAAACTGCACTTCGGGAGCAAAGAAAGGTTTTAGGTAAACCACCAAACGTTCGGTAAGCTGCATAGAGGCAGCATCTGCGATAAGGTAGATATGCATGGAAGAGAATTAAAGAAACCAAGACTTAACAGATGGAAACACCCCGAAGGGACCTTGACATATCGACCGAATGCCCGCTAATAGAGGATTGAATACCCTCTCTCAAAGAAGTAAAATAAAGGTAGCAAGAGCTTAGAACTACTGCAAAAAAACGCAAAAAAAGACGGTACCTGTGACATGGGTTGTCACAAAAAATCAACCCTTACCTCCTTATTCAATTTAATGACACTTCAAATGCCCCCAAATTACCATACTCTTGTGGGGTGCAACTCAATAAAATTATTTGAAGCCCACGTTCAGCGGCTGAAAAAAGCATGTCGGGTAGTGCTTTTAGGCGCTCCTTGTCAGAATAGGCAAAGGCATCGTCAAATATCATTGGTAAATACCCTCCATAGGCTGGGGCAAGCACTTCCGCCATCGCCAATCGTACGGCAGCAGCCATCTGCTCTTTGGTTCCGCCGCTGAGTTTATCAAAATCAACTGTCCCCAAATCCCGGAATTGATCCCTGTAAATTTCTAATTTACTAAAAGTACCCGATTGGTCGGATTGAATGTTTACGCTAACATTTCTTCCGAAAATGAAACTTAGATAGTGCTGAACTTTTTCAGCAAATGGAGCCGCATAGCTTTGGGTCAACTGTTGCTGTTCTTCGACAAACAATTGATTCAACAGCTTAATCGCTTCTCCTTCTTGCCGAAGGCCTTGCAATTGATTTCTCAAAAGTTCCAATCTTGTAAATGCTGTTTGCTGTTCCAAGTAGGGATTTCTTTCACCTGTCTGATTCAACTTTCCTTTCAGAGTAGCCAAATCCAATTCCAGTTGCCTATATTGGTCAGATAATGTTTTTAATGCCACCTGATTCTGTTTGTCGGAAGTATTGATATGTTCCGGCATCATATCTTCCAATTCCAGCTTAATTCTCTGATATACGGATTCTTGAACTTTCCTCGACTCTTGAACGGTTTCAAATGCATCCAACTCTTCACCACCTTGCTCCAGCAATAAGTTCAGCCTTGGCTTCTTTTCGGCAAGGGTTTCAGTCATCGAAAGGGACTTCTCATGTATTTTATTCTGCTCTGCTTTTACTTCATTCACTCTTTTTTTCAAAGCATCAGTTGCACTGCTTTTTTCCTGAATCTTGACAAGAAGAGCATTTCTTTTCTTTTGAATCTCTTTACCATGATTTTCAAAATCAATTTCATGGAGATTATTTAAATGGGGGGATTGTTCTACTAACGTATTTTTTTGTAAATCTAATTGTGATAATTCCGCTTCTGATTTAACCTTAACTTGTTGCAACTGTTCTTGTCGATCTAACGCACCCAATTTGGCTGACTCATTACTTATTTGCCCGGACAATTCCCTTCTTTTTTGGACGATTTCAAGAGCCTGTGACTTTTTCTGAAGCCCCAAACGGTTCTTGAACTCTTGTAAGGATGCCAGGGTCGCTTGATGCTTTTGCGTAGCACTTTCTAAACTCTCCCCTCCACCCGGCGTGATTTTCAACAAATCTTTTCCATTCAACTGAAAGATTGCCGATTGGGTTAATAACTTTTTCCCCTGTACTTGTTCCCCATTCAAGCCAAGCTGCTCCTGGGAGTTCAAGATTTCTACCTCTGTAGCAATCGCATTCAATACACCTTCTGCAGTTTGAACGTGACTTTCCAAAGTCGTCCAGGTATCCAAATCCTTCTGTTCAATTGGAGGCAATTCCACTAATTTTTCTCTATATGCATATAAACTTGCCTGAATCCCCTTCACTTTGGCCAGATTTTCCGTAATCATGCGGATCTCCTTTCTTTTGGCCAAGATCCTATTCTCTAATTCACAAAAATCTAGTTCTTCTTTTAATGCAACGTCCTCCTTACGGAACTCCACCAATAAGCCTTCCTCCTGCCCAATTGTTGTCTGAAGTTCTTGTATTTGTTGGTCCAATGCCTTAATTGAATCCATCATAGGCTTCAACTCAATCTCTGTATGCTGAATTTCTAATGTTAGTGCTTTGATAGCATCGATCTTTGCTTTCAGTTCATTTTCTTTAGTTTGATAGTTTTCTAAAAGTGTTTTTTCCTTTTTTACACGCTCATCTAATACCTGAATCTCATTTAACTCTTTTTGGATTGACTTACGTTCTTCCTCCAACTCAGTCAATCTTTTTTCAGCGTTAACCAAGCCCTGCTGCTTCTCTGAATACGCTTTCAATTGATCTTCTAATGAGGAGATCTCTTGGGAAATGCTTTTGTAATTTTCCTCTGCCTCAGTACTTGAAGATTCAGCTTTTGAAAGGTTGGACCCAACTTTTGATTTTCCTGTGGACGTAAAAATTTGGTTTAGACGACTAGAAAAAGTTTCTACAACTTTTTGATCTTTAGTCGATGCCATGGCGGCCATTACGCCCAATTCTTGGAGCTGAGCAAACATTTTGGCTTGCTGACTGACGAGAGCAGACACGGGATTATTACCAGCAGATCCTTGCCAAACCCATAAATGTGCCCACTCGCCTTTGGCCTGTGAAGGTGAACCCAGCGGAGCTTGCGTTGCCAGTAATTTTGCCAAAGCCTCTTCCGCAGCTGTGCCCGTAAGCGTCGGTTGACCAGGAGCGGAAAGCGTGCAGGCTTGATTTCTTAAATAGGTTTTCTTTAGTGTGTAAACACATTCTCCTATTTGAAATATAAGCTCCACAGAGGGGCCGTCAGTACTCGTAATCGACTGTAATTCCTTCTGTTCTTTGGTGCTTCCACCATGTTTAAAAAACAATACCGCATGAATAGCTTCAGCAACAGTGCTTTTACCAACCTCATTAGGACCACCTATAAGGTTGAGTTTCTCATGAAAGTCCAGATCCAACGACTGATGCTTCTTAAAATTTCTAAGTTTGACAGACCGAATTAGCATGATTTAAATGGCTTTAGTGGTAAAATACAACTGTTTCAAGGCTTCTCTAGCGATTAGTTCTTGTTCGCCTCCTTGGTTAATTATGGAAATCAGCTTGGCTGCAACTCTTGCAATCAAGGGATCTTTTTCACTCCGTTGGAGACTATCCAATTCCTCAGCGCTGGGATTCAATTGGACTTTGTTTTCCAACTTGAGGCGTAGCAGGCGATTGGTATAGGTGTCTAGCTTTTGCTCTAAGGCTAAATAAGCTTCTAATCCCAAGCTTCCTGTCAAACTCAAGTGAAGCAAGTCGGTTCCTACCCTTGTTCCTAATAAGTCCAGCATGGAAGCATCAAAAACTTCTAAACCTCCATCTCCAGTTAAAGAAATTTCGTGTTTCAGCCATGATACGGTGCCAGTTTTAAGCGGTTTTACAGTGGGTACCTGCCCCCTGTCAACTGTCACGAGCAAGACATTCCCCTGATCATGTCCCGCTCCTTTGGGAAAGCGATCGGGTTCCGGAGTACCGGAATACCAAGATTTAGCATCTATTTGCTTGGTCCCATGCCAGTCTCCCAAGGCAATGTAATCCAACTCATGGTGTGGAAGTTTGCCCAATGTCAACAGATTGGCAGATGTATAACCTACTTCTTCCTCATCCTCAAAAGAAGCGGAACCGAATTCAAACACGGAACCATGGGCCAGTACTATGCGGGCCTTGTTAGGCAATCCTTGATAGATTTCTGTGCCGGAACGCAGCCATTCAGTAAGGTCTGAGTTTACATGACGCCTCAATAGCGGACAAGGTAAAAGGATAACCTCCTCCAATTCCACAGGAACTGCCTCTAATAATAGATGGAGATTCGGGGCAAGGGTAAGTCGTTCTTCTAAAAAATACGATTGATGCCAAACTGTCCCCATAGCTCCATGATCATGATTTCCCGGGATAACATAAACGGGTACTGGTATCTCTCCTATAGCTTTCAAAGTTTGGGACACCCATTTCTTGATGGGAGTAACAGAATCCCAAAGGTCACCTGCTACCACAACAAAAGAAGCCCCATGTTCCTTACATAGCTTGGCTATGTTGGAAATAGCTTCAATTCTGTAAGCTCCTAACTTGCTTCGGTTATCAGCATCTTCTATTCCTGCATAAGGCTTCCCTATCTGCCAGTCTGCGGTATGGATAAAGGTTATTGGCATAGTCCATTCAATTGAAATTAAACAAAGTTAAGTTAAAGGATAAAAACACTTTTGAAAATACAAGCTTGCAGATAATGCGAAACAAATCTTCGCTGTAATTTTTGATGAGACTTCTATCGCCAATGTTTTGGCAGGTACTTTGCGATAAGTTTGACCAAGTAGGTCAACTAATTTTTCTTCAAAAAGTCTTTTAACATCTGCTTCTTTGCCTTTGGAAAAACTTTCGGGTGTACTTAAAAAAGGAATTAATTCATCTTCAATGGACACTAATTCTTCTAAGTTTTGTAAAATCTTTTTCCACCAAGCAAGGTCTTTGCCGATGCCCAATTTGGCAGCTGTAAGCAGCATTGGGTTTTCCAATGTGATTTGGTGCCCTGTGCCGGTAAATAGTTTCTTACGCAACCACTCCACAGGATTGGATAAATCAACACAACCGTGGGTGAAGCAATAGTCGAATAAAAAGCTCAATTCTGTTTTTGGGCGGGTAACATAGAAAACTACTTTTTCCGCTTTGTGCTTACTTTCTGCTTCATAGCGTAGCATCAATTCTTCCTTGATACGCTGCCATTCTTCTTTGTTGGAAGTTTCGGTTTTGAGTATGGTATAGTTTTGCTTTTCAATGCAGGGCAATAAGTAGGCACACTCACCTGATGGGTCTATTATGACCACTCTATTGCGGTGTGCAATGTGTTTTTCTATATCTTTTATGATCCACTGTTCAGTCATTTCAATTAGGAATTGGAAAATGAAGTTCAAACTTCCATTCAACTGCTTGGAGTTGTTTTCTTAATTCTTTTAAATTATTGATCAAGTCTTCAAAACTTTGTTTATTCTCTTCGTAAATCATATCTTCTTTCATTTTGGCGTAATCGGCTTCCCAATCTTTTATGACTTCTTTTGGTGGAATGGGATTAAGCGTTTGTGGATGATGAAGATTGTAATCCACTTCTCCCACTCTTGAAAACTTGTAACGATGGGCTACAATGGTTTCAAAAAGTTCTTTATCGGATATGGCTCTTGCTGCTACACCTGCTTGGGTAAGGTGGTAAATATCGTATACATGACGGCTTAATCGATCTACCCGCATTTTGTCTTGTGGTCGATGAAACTCTTCGTGTAGCAAGAACAGTTTCTCTAATAATGTCCGTTCTGCATTGACCGTAGACACTTCAAAAAGCGGTTCGGCAAAATCTTTTCCTTCATAAAACTCATCTACCAAAGCACCGAACAATCTAACTGTGAATGGTTCTCTTAACGAACGGCAACTTACTTCTATCTGCACCCTTGGTAAGATATATTCGGTATCAGGTTCTATCACATTGGGGTAGTAAATTTCCAATACTCTTGGATCTTGGTCGCTGTCTTTAGCTTCAATTACCACAAAATCTAATTCTGTAAATCCTCTGGCTTCAATTGCCTGCTTTAACTCTTCAAAGAAAGTTCCTGTAGTATAGGCTCCTGCTACTTTTCTTAGTTTACCTATCTGTGTTTTTGAAATTTCGCCTTGGTATCCTTCAAAAAACTCTTTATCAATCGCTAAATCTATATCTTCCGAAAATCGGTTGATGAGTTTCCAAGCTTTGCTGAGAGATGTGCCACCCTTAAATACCAAATGCTCCGCTACCGGCATTTGAAAGATGATTTCCAAGGTGCGGCTTACCCACCAATCTTTTTCCACGGCAAAGGGCTTCATACCTAATTGCGTACCAATCTCAGAAAAGATGGCTGCTTTCTCCTCTTTTTCTATATTGTAAAAATCAATCTTTGCCATCCGTCAATGCTTTTTTCATTATTTTTTGAATCCATACCGGTGCTAAGCCAATATCGTGTTTCAAATCCTTTACGTCTTCCTTTCGGAGTAAATCAAGGATTTTCTGCTCTTCTTCTACTGTCACCTTACCATTACCTATTTCCTTCAAGGCCTGAATAACCAGGCGACTGATTTTGCCTTTTGCCAATAGGTTCTTTGGTGTTGTTTTTTTGAATTTGATGGTACGCTTGCCTACTTTGATTTCTCGTGGCGAGCCATCTGTAAGCAATACAATGTTCATAGGTACTTGCGTACTCAACCCCAAAGCATTCAAGGCATAACTGCCGGTAGGCACTGTACGCATTCGGTCTCTTTTGGCGATGGCTTCTGCTACTTCCTCGGCTGAAGGTGTAAGAGGGCCAATCAATTTGCTGATTTTAGGACGAACATAAATACCGTGAGCTACCCGTATAATTACCTTCTTTTCCTCTAAACGATCCAAAGCTTTTCGAATGGCTTCTGATGAGCCAACAGTTAAATAATCGTCTGGCAAAACCAAAGAACCCTTTGGCTTGCTTTTTATCGATTTTTCTATTTGTTTCTCAATGCTTTGTATCATTTATATCTCTTTTTTTTTGTCACAAATTTAGTAAATATTTGTGACAAGATATCTTCCATCGTTGTAACAAAAAATGGAAAAGTTTGCTACAGCCTTCTATCGCAAAAAAAGGATAGATTTGCGACAAAAATCTGTCACATATATTGTCGAAATTTGTGACAACTTCCTCCACCTAATTCCCCATTCCTAATCCAGTGTAGAAGTTTACACAAGGTCAACAGATTGGCAGAGGTATAGCCTACATCTTCCTCATCCTCAAAAGAAGCGGAACCGAATTCAAACACAGAACCATGGGCCAGTACTATGCGGGCTTGTTCGCCAATCCTTGATAGATTTCTGCGCCGGAACGCAGCCATTCTGTAAGGTCTGAGTTTACATGACGCCTCAATAGCGGACAAGGTAACAGGATAACCTCCTCTAATTCCACAAGAACTGCCTCTACTAGTAGATGGAGATTCGGCGCAAGGGTAAGTCGTTCTTCTAAAAAATACGATTGATGCCAAACTGTCCCCATAGCACCATGGTCATGATTTCCCGGGATAACATAAACGGGTACAGGTATCTCACCTATGGCTTTCAAAGTTTGGGACACCCATTTCTTGATGGGAAATTATTTTATCGCTTCTGATACAATTTATAAGTTGAACCCGTACCGTTAAATGTCGGAAATGTTCTTCCGGTATTTGTCAATCCCGCCATCACTAGTAGCCTATCGATGCTGGCCCAATCCCATTGTCTGATGGGAAATTCATCCTCATAATTTTTTGTCGCACCATCGAAAACCAATGAACCTTGCTCCCGATAGTTGAAAATTTGATGGACCCCAGATGGGTTGATGGTGACTTTTCTTTGAAAATCTGGCCTATTGATATTGAATAACACAGGGTTTGCAAAAAAAACGTTGTCAGGTAGATCAAAGAAAAAGAGGCCATTTGGATTGAGATGATCTGTAATATTCTGAAGGCTTTTCAGCATTTCTTCTTCATCGATGATATAGCTCAAGACCGTAAATACTGCCAAGGCCAGATCGGCTGAACCATTGGAGTAGTTGGCAATGGAACAGGGATAAATTGGAAAGGTAAGGCCCTTTTCTGCACATTTTTCTTTGAAAACATCAACCATTCCGCTGCTTTGCTCAACTGCAATTACTTCATATCCCTGTTGCACAAGCGGAATAGACAATCTACCCGTACCTGCCCCGAAATCCAGGATGCTGCCAGCCGGCAAAATTTTATTGATTTCTCGAAGCGTAGTATTGGTGAAGCTTTCATAGATTCCCCCAAATGTAAGTTGATATACTTTATCGTAAAGTTTAGACCAGTTATCGTGTGACATGTTTTTTTAGTTTAGATTGTTGAATATTATAATTTTCTCAATTAATTCTAGGTTTCAATTGAAGCTTTTCTCTCCTTTGTCATTATCAATTAGTTTTTCTTTAGGAAGCTAACCCTCTTCTCACTAACTTATTTTGCAAATAATTTCGTTGAATTGGGATTACTAAGGCACCTCCTCTACTTTGAATGTTGATTGACTGTAGAATTTCAGGATAGGCCGAAAGACAAGCTTTTAGTCTTTTTCTCATGCGTGATACTAGAGGTTCTAAATGCTTACGGTAGGTACCATCTTCCAATTGTCGTTGAGCTTGCTTATATAACTCGTTTAAAGACCCGTTAACAACAAAGTATTTATGATAAATCTTAAGGAACTCAATCATGATCGTTTCTTTTTCAAAATCTCGATAACTTAATCCACTTTCGTATTTAAGCAACATAAAGAATAAAGCTTTTTCTTTCCCATTTGAAATAGGAAGTACAACTTGCTGATGGTCTATATGTAAAATCAAATTCGCATCCTCGTCTACTGTTAGTGAATATTCTGGCTTTCCAAAAAATTGTTGTAAATCCAAAGAAGATATATTATCCCTTATCGATCGTAATACTAAGAATACACGCTGAATAAAGTCCATAGCCTCTACTCTGTCTTTTGAAAATTGGGCTATCTTTGACAAACAAGAGTTGCAAATATTGGCTGCCTTCATTTTAAAGCTCACTTCCTCCTTTACTTCAGAAAAATCATACATACACCCTCTGCTCACTTCATGATAGATATCATCTTTAATATGATTTCCAAAGAACTTCATAGAAGTAATCAAAGCTATTAAATGATAGGCAACTGGATATAAGTCATCCTTGTGGTTAAGTTCTCCCCAATTGGAGGTCTGCAAAAAAGCAATCGTAGACGCATCCGGATTGACAGCACCAAACCAGTTGTACTCATTGGCGCCATGGACCAAAAAGATGAAATAATGCTCCCCTGCCGGAAGCAGACTTTTAGTTTTCTCCTGCTGACCTACAGCAAAAAGCTCATCCCAGGCCCAATAGGATTGAGAGTCACCTTCGTAGGGCCGGATATGAAACTGTACTGCGGGAGTGAAGAAAGGTTTTAGGTAAACCAACAAACGTTCGGTAAGCTGCATAGAAGCAGTATCTGCGATAAGGTAGATATGCATGGAAGAAGATGTTAATGGTAAAATAAAACAAGTAATCCCCTAATCCTTAGGGCACCTTGACAAAACCTTAATTTTGTCGGCTGATCATTTCATCTAACAGCCAGGAATACGATCTTCTCTATTTAATTTCAAATCCCTTGCCGTTGATGATACAAATCAAGGGACATAGCGCGCAGCCAATTTGCGCAAATAAAAAATCAGTATTTTTTTTTCATTTTTTCTATCCTATCACTCATTCTAAACTTCAAAGAGTCAGGACTAATTACTTTTATATACTCGCCTTTTGACAATAAAAGAGATTCTAATTCAAAATTGGGATATACGTTGATCTGTATGATCACCTCATCCTCATTTCGTGAAATAATTTGCTGGCTGCTGTGTAACGGCTTACTTTCTATGTAATGATATTGCTTAGAATCTACACTGATCTGAATAGCTTCTATTCCACTACTTTCATCGAAGGATACACCAATGATATCCTTTAGATATTCTGACGGCCTTACACCATGATTAACCACATAAGATTCATCTGATGGCTTTATTTCCTGAATTCTATCCAGAGGTAGATTTAAAAGACGATCGGGATTCTCAAGGGTGTTTTGGTGCGATCTTGCAAATAAAAACCAACGTTTATTATACTGTTTCAGGAAATATGGAGAAACGACAAAAAGAAACTCTTGATTAAGGTTATGTGAAAAATACCTGATTTCTAAAGCCTGCTTTTTTGAAATGAAATCATAAAGCTGCCCCAAATAGCCTATTCCTTTTAGTTGTGGGTTTTCCTCAAAAGAGATGATTTCATCATTAGGAACACCATCTTTTTTTATCAGTTCCAAGCCTTGTACAATATCCTTCAACCAGGAGAGAGAATTCATATGACTCAACCTGTGCAAAACCCCCATGGCTTCAATCATACTAGCCCTTTCCTTTTTGGAAACTGGTTGATTAGCTATGGTAAATTCAGGGTTTTTATATCGGTAGGTCTTTAATTTGGATTTTTTGGTTTGTAAATTACCCCTATTTCTATCATTTTTATCAATTCCAATCTTTAGCCTTTTTTCCTCTATTATTTCAGCATTAAATGATTCCCTAAACTCCTTTAAATCATCCTGTAAGGTCCGCTTTGAAAGGCTTACATCCTCAAGCAAAGATCCTGTCTCGAAAGCAATTGCCTTCCTGCATGCCAAAATCAAATCATCCATAAACACACCATCTTTCTTCAACTCGGCATCTATGGTCATGTAGCGGATGTAAGCGTATCTTGTATGCATTACCTTTGATTAAGTTTTTAAAACTTTCTAAAAAAGTGGCCTAACTTAAATTTCATTTTAAGATAGGAATTACCCACCCCAGAATATCACATATCATTTTAATTTAGCTGCATTTTTTTACTTAGAAATTTTATTTAAACATCATATCTTTAATATGAAACATAAAATGACATAAAACCAATAAAATCTCATTTTACTCTGAAGGTGTTTTTTAACCCGAATAACTTTTTCAGGAGTCCCTTTTGGTACAGTGTTTTCCAAATTTGAATAATTTCTTCCAAATCCGAATAAGTTGTTTCACTTGGATGACATGAATTATTTCTAATATTTTTAATACGGAATCCAAGAGTTAAAAATGACTGAAAATCCTCAAATGTATCAAATGGTTGTGCTTTTCTACCTTTGTTAACTAAACTCACCCCAATTAATTGTCCGCCTATCATTGGAGGTCTCCATTCTTGAGTTTTGGGATCTAAAAAATTAAAATTAAAACCAGGAGGTTCTCCAAGTATTATCTCCATATTTGGTTGATACTTATAGAAAAACTCAGGTAATTGAATTTCATATTGATTTCTGACCCAATGAACCAAAGAATAAGACATTTCTATTTCAAATGCTTTTCCGAACGGTAAAATAAAAGGACCTGTATCACCAAAAAAAACGGAATACACAAGTTTTAATTTAGCACCTTGTAATAAAAAAGTGAATGTTGAAGGTTCAATATATTTTTTAAACTCAAGGAGTTCTTCAATATTAAGACCAAAACAATTAGAAAGTATGTGCAAATCAAAATCTTTACTTTTACCTCTTCTGTCCTTTATATTTTTATAGATTACGCTGCTTAATCTGTTACTTACTATCTGATATCCTTCAAATATTAAATCATTTTCACTTTTTTGTGTATCAGAAACTTTAGATGGTTTGGAAAAAACGCTATTCAAACTGGACAACTTAACACCTAATTCATTAAGAACCCTCCTGTTTCTCGAAACCTTAATAAGTCTAAAAGAAAGTTTGTGAAAAATATTTGCAAGGGGTATTTCAAGTTGTATTTTCTTTAATGATAAACCGGTGCTTTTAATTGCTTCTTCCATCTCTCCCCCCATTTTTATTATAACTGATAGCTCGGTTAAACCAGCCATATCTGACAAAAGGTTTTCATTGCTAAGATTCAATAAATAAAAATAATTTTCTTTTGGATGAGGAGTAACAACTAAAAATGGTAAATTATCTACATTGACTCCTAATTCTTCAGAGATTATTAAAGCTGTCAATGAACTATCTAAAGTTTTAATTATAAGCTTAGGGTTTTTAATCTGCTCCTTTGAAAAAAAAACTTGATTAACCTTATTTAATTTTTCATTAGAATGCAACCAATTTAACCATGCTTTTGGAGGATCAACAAAAGAAGTAAATAGAAAATCTTCTCCAGTAATCAAATTTAATCTTTGAAATGATTTTTGCAGATCCTCATCAAATTTTGGGTTTAATTTTGGACTGTGAATTATATATGCATATAAGGAAATATGATTATCCGCTTGTATACAAGTAGGGGCAAATGCTTGCAATAACCAGTCTGTCAAAGAGTTTTTCACCAAAGTATCTTCTGTTTAGTTTATAGCAGAATTCATTGAGATAGTTTTGAAGCATCTTTTCTGAAACCATATGGTACTTCGTTAGATCCCTTTTAAGGTTGCTTATTGCTATATGTGCCCATTTGAGGTTGAACTTGCCCTCTTTTGTGGAGGATAGTTCGCTTACATGAACATCGATACAATCTTCTATGTTAGAATAAGTCGTACTTTCATCAGTCTGGAGCACGGCTTTTTTGTCTATCAGTCCTTTTATCAGTTTTTCGGCTGTTTTTGCCTTCAAGTTATCTATTTTGACCATCTTGAAATATCTGCAGCTTTTGTCCTTTTCTCCGGTAATTAAGTCTTCAAGAATAGATGATTCAGCCATAACAGCGACTGAAGCTTGTTTTTGGCTTCCACGGCCTTTCTTCAGCTTCGTCTTTTCGGAAGATTTTGTTGCCTTGCTTACAAAAGCCTCATCATATTCGACCATATCCTCAAGTTTATATTGGCTGTCACGTTTACCCATTGCTTCCCGGAGCTTGTGATACAGTCTGAAAACAGTCTCGTATCTGCTATGACCCATCTGCCTCTGTAGTTCAAGGCAGCTAAATCCCTTCTTGGTTGCACTTACAAGTGTCATTGCAAGCAACCAGGTCCTCAATGGCAACTTACTGTTTTCCATAATAGTACCATTTTTCAGCCCTGTCCTAAATTCACAATGTTTACATTGGAACATATTGAGGGAATTAAGCCAGTAGTGATCCCTGGAATTACATTTCTTGCATATGACACCTTCTCTTTCCCTTTGTTCCTTCAAGTAATGGATGCAACTTGCCTCATCAGGATATCTTTCATTGAATTGTAGAATATTCATGGCCTTCTTATTTATTTACAGCCAATTAAACACTTACAATTCAGCCCTGAAAGTTATTGACACTTATTGTCAAAGTATAAAATTTGCCCACTTGTATGTAGGCGGATATTCATATAAGGAAAAATTAAAACCAAACCATGACTCAATATTTTCTTGATTTTCTCTTGCCAGATTTTCAAAAAACAAATAATGATTAACCGGATACCCCATTAGCATTTATACAAGATTTTGATTTTATATACGAGCGTTTTATCAATAATACAAACTTTTTGTTGTTTACTAAATCAAATAACATCATAAATTTGGATTTGCTCAAAATAATTATGTCTAAAAAGAGTTTCAAATAAATAAGGGTTATAAGCTTTACCCTAATTACTAGTTTGCATCATATCCTTGATTTAAAAATTGAAAAATTCCGAATACTTTTCTTGAAATATAAAATAAACTTTCAGAATCATTAAAAATCAATTTCTAAAAGTTGTCCATTTTTCTTCAACCAATTCTTTGCCTTTTCATAGTTGGGTACTTGAATAGAAAGAATGTTCCAAAATCTTGGCGTGTGGTTGTTCTCAATCAAGTGAACTAGCTCGTGGGCTACTAAATACTCTAAAACATACATTGGAGCTTTTATGATTCGCCAATTGAAAATGATATTATTGGCAGGTGTGCAAGAACCCCATCTGTATTTCATTTCTGATGTCTTGAACTGATTATATTGTACACCCAGACTCTTTGCGTATTTGGTCGCTAAAGGTTCAATCTTTATCAAGGCTTGTTTTAAATACCACTTTTTAAATAGCTCATTGGCTTTGTGCTGATTAGCTTTTGAAATTTTGAAACGTTGTTCAAACTCAATGCCATCAAATTCTTCATCAATTACGAGCAACTGATAGTTTTTGCCCAAGTACATCAGCGTTTCTCCACTTACAAATTCTTTGCTCTCTGTAACCAAAGGATATTTCTGAGCGTGGTTCAGTTTCTCTTTTATCCATTGCCTTTTCGATTGAACAATTTTATCAATCTTGTCGGCTGTGAGGTAATGCGGAGCACGAACAACAATACTCTTGTCCCTTTCAACGGATATGTTAAGGGTCTTGCGGTTGGAATATTTTACCTGATACTCAATTACCATTACTCGTTCACTATTTTGAAATGATTGGTTTTCGCTAATTCCATTATTCTCGAAATGATTTCATTTCGCTTGATGATGATGTTGGGCAAGTCTTTGAACTCAGGCGATAAAAGCATTTTCTGCAATTCCGCTTTCAATTTCAACTGTGCAGGGGTGCTATCCCAAAAGCCTGTCAATTTTATTTCAGTGGCAACCAAGTTGAAAATGTGCTGCGTTAAGTTTACGTTTCGTGCAATTTCGTCTTCTGACAAATCCCGATTGTCGAACAACTCGGCTTTGAAAATGCGGAAGAATGGCATCTGCTTTTTGCGGTCTAAACCATAGGTTTCTTCTTTTTCTCGGTTCTTGATTTTCTCTCTCAATTTTTCCAACTCCTCATAAATCAGCTTCCAGTTGCCTTTGAAGTTTTTCAGAATTTCTTCTAATGCTTGAGCAAAGGAGGCAAACAACTCCGGGTCTTCATCAATATTCAAATCTATGAAGTGGCGAATGGCGTGTTCTACTTCGGCAGCTTTGGTCTTTTCTCGTTTTTTGGTGGCGACTACTTTATTAAAAAAGTCGTCTGCAATGATGGAGATAGGAGCAACTTGTTGCTCAATGCCTTTGGAGATTAGATACTCGTCTGCAATGGCTCGTAGCTTGGGCGGGATGCCTTTCATACTAAATCTGCCATCACGGAAATGTTTGTTTGCCAAGGCATTGATTTCTGTAAAAGCTTTCCAGTCGTTGAAAAACTCCAGGGCTTCTTTGCGTGGTAGAACGTTATTGAAACAACTTGTTAGCGTATTGTACAACTTGATGTATTCAAAGCGGATGTCTTCATCATAAAAAACATCAAAAAAGGCATCAGAATCCGAAAGGTCTTCCAAACCGTAAACTTTCAGGAAATTCCAAATATCCTGATGTGCTTTTATTAAATCGTTTAATTCGGCATCATCATCCGAAATGCAGTCCACAATTTCCTGCAATTCTTTTTCGGCATATACATCCAATGCCCGTTTGAGGTGATGCCCTACGCCTACATAATCCACCACAAAACCTTTGTCTTTGCCTTCGGGGCCAACTCGGTTTACCCTTGCTATAGTTTGTAAAAGGTTGTGGGCAACAATTACCCTATCCAAATACATTACCTGCTCAATGGGAGCATCAAAACCCGTGAGGAGCATATTGTTCACGATAACAATACCCACATTGCCGTTCAGGCTCTTGTCTTCTTCGTCTGTTTTGCCAAAAGGCAATTTGAATCGTTTGATGCTCTTTTTGTGGTAGTTAGCATTGGTGTAGGCTTTTATTTCCAGTTCGTCATTGTGACTGCCCGAAATCACTACGGCTGTTTCTAAGGTTCTCAGCACATCAAGTTTAACCAGCATAGGATTGTCAACTTCCAACTCTGTAATTTTTGCTTTGAGTGCGGCATCAATGGCGGCTTTGTATCGAACGGCTGCAATCCTTGAATTGGCTACAATTTGAGCTTTGAAGCCACCCGAAAAAATATGTTCTACATAATGGTTCACCATACTTTTGGCTTTGTCCATTATGGTACTCATACTGTCCAGATACGCATCACGGCTGCCAAAGCCCAATATCTGCAAGCGTTCGGTGAGCTGATATTCGCTGAATACATCTGCAAACTTATCGTCCATTCCTTGCTTGTCTTCTACTTCGGCATTGTGGGTAAAGCCTTCGTACACAATTTCCAGGGTTACGCCATCATCTATGGCCTGACGCATTGTGTATTTGTCTATATAGTCCTTGTATTTCTTCTCTGTTTTGGCGGTGGGTGTTCCAGTGAAACCGATTGAGGTTGCATTCGGTATTGCACGATCAAGGTTGGCCGCCAATAATGAATACTGCGACCTGTGGGCTTCATCTGTCATCACCAAAATATTGTGGCTGCTGTTCAGCTCAGGGAAGATTTCCAAACCTGATAAATCTCCGTTTTCCTGAAACTTGTGAATCATTGCCATCACCAAATCTGAGTTATCATTCCTTAATAACTCTTTTAGGCTTTGCCCATTAGGCTCCTTTTTAGGATCAATAAACGTAGCCGTCTTAATAGTAAAGCCTATACTTTGCCCTGTTTCAGTAAGTTGTTCTTCTAATTGCGTGCGGTCAGTAACAAAAATGATTTTCCACGACATCAGTTCGGGTCGGAGTTTCATTTCCCGCACCATAAACATCATTGTAAGCGATTTGCCCGAACCTTGCGTGTGCCAAATTATCCCCCCCCGTTCCATTGGGTTTTTGCCTTCTATCAGGCGTTGCGTAGCAATTTTTACCGCACGAAACTGTTGGTATCTACCCACAATTTTGATTTTCTGTCCTTTGTCGTTGGTGGCAAATACGGTGAATACACGGATAATGTCTAGCAGGTTCCTTCGGTCGAGCATTCCCGCCACCAATCGCTGTTGGTCATTGGGTGAGGATTGCCCGTGTACCAAATCATTGAGCGTTTTGGGATATGGGTCTGTCCATCGGTAAAAATGTTTTTCTATGCGTGTGGTGATGGTGCCAAACTTCGCTTCGGTGCGGCAGGTAGTTACCAATATCTGATTGTAGTAAAACAGTTCTTTGTTGCCTTCGCCTGTGTCGCCACGCTGCTCGGAGTAGCGCATCAGTTGGTCAATGGCTTCTGGTATGGGTTCTTTTACTTTGGATGATTTGGCTTCTACCACCACCACGGGCAAGCCATTTACAAATAACACCATATCGGGAATGATGTGGTGGTCGGTTCCCGTAACGCTTACTTTGAACTGCGAAATGGCTACAAAGCTGTTGTTCGCCAAGTTTTCAAAATCAATAAACCGCACCGTAGGGCTGAGTTCGCCTGTTTGTTCGTTTTTCGATACGGTGGTATTTTCCAGCAGGTAGTGCAGCACCTGTTGGTTGTTTTCGAGCAGACTGTTTTTTTGAAATGTGGTGATTTTTCGTTCCAGTTCGTCCACCTGTGCAGGCGTGAGAAACGGATTGATTTTCATCAATGCTTCCCGCAGTTTGGCCTTGAGCACCACTTCCGAAAACGAAGTTCTGAAACTCTGCCCGGGTTCTTGCTGCATTTTTAGCTCCAGCACATCCCAACCCAAGCCTGCCAGTTGCTCCAAAAATGGTTTTTCAACGTGGCTGTATTCGTCCAGCTTGAGGGTATTGCCCAGGTTGCCCCTGTATTTATTGTCGTTACTTAAAATCATATCTTATCTCTTAAAAAACTTTGCAATTATTTCATCTATCTCCTTTACAGAGATTGCCCCACGCACACTTCCATCTTCCATTTCAAAGGCTTTGTCTTCGGTTACGATTAAAGTGCCGTTTGCTCCACCTTTTTCCAGAATGTCGTTTTCTTTATACCATTGGTATTTTTCTTCCCAACGCTGTTTGTATTCAGCATCAAACAACATTCCGCAGTGCTCCCAAAAATACACTTTGCCCGACTCTTCGTTTTCAATGGTGAAATCGGGAAGCTTTTCTACTTCCTTAATGGTGAGTTTCTTTTCGTACAGTGGATTTAGCTTGTTGTCAATAAGGCGTTGATAAATCATCAACTCGCTTTTTGAACGGAGCATTTTGCCATCACTGGCCTGGTGAATTAGATTCTTTTCAAGGTACTGGCCTTCCACTTCTACTAATTCCGGTTTTACAAACAGGTTGGTGATACGTTTGAGCGCATCCGATTTTAATGGTGATGCCAATCCTTTTATATCAAATGCATTGCCCTGAAATAAGAGAATGACTTTGTCTTTTTGGCGGGTCAATGACGTGTAAAGCATTTCCCGTGAAAGCAGGAAACAAGGATTTGGAATAACTAAAAATATTTTCCCAAATTCACTACCTTGTGCTTTGTGAACCGTTAATGCATAAGCTAACTCTAAAGGATTATTTTTTTCTTCTTTAAATTCCCAAGACTTGAATGAATACTTAAACCCCTTTTGAGAAGTAAATTCAATTTCCGTATTCTGCGGCTTTCCTTTGAAGGTCATTTTAGCAGTCTTGAATTGACCGATTACCATTCCAATTTCTCCATTGGCCACATAATTCAATGCATCTGCATTAGGCCAAACATCTTTGGGATTTCGTTTTGCATTGAAGAGATTGATGACTTTGTCACCATACACGATTTCTTCCAAGCCAATAGGCGAAGGGATTTTCCCATATCTATCCCGGGCATATTTTACTTTGTCTTCCCTGAATAGCTTGTGAATTTTTCGATTGATGGCTCTAACACCAAACACTTTTTCGCGAATGGGAGAAAGAATTTGCCAAGACTCAGCTTTATTGGCGGCTTCTTTGAAGTTAAAATACCTGCCATCATTAGACCCAAGTGTTTTATTAAAGGTTTGTACATCTTCAATTCCACTCAATCCCAATTCTTCTACCAGTACCTTTTCAAATACTTTGTCAAACTCTGCTTCATTTTCCCAACTTTCCATTCGCAGGTATTGCGAGTTTGGGGTGGTCAAAATCTGATTGATGATG
Source organism: Mongoliitalea lutea (assembly GCF_014652135.1). Classification (GTDB taxonomy): domain Bacteria; phylum Bacteroidota; class Bacteroidia; order Cytophagales; family Cyclobacteriaceae; genus Mongoliitalea; species Mongoliitalea lutea. Next base: position 49,783 of record NZ_BMYF01000023.1, on the reverse strand, counting down.
CTGTCGGCTCCCGGTTCTAAACTTTCGCCACTGAACCATTCGGCCAATTGCAAATCTTCCCGTTTAGAGCCGCCTTGTCTGCGTTTGATGGTTAACTCTGCATAACCTTTTCCTACTCGTGGAAATGCCGTTTCAATCCCCTCGGGCTTTAGGTGGTGGATAATATCTACAAAAGGACGACCTGCTCCAATGGGCGGCAATTGCCTGTGGTCGCCAACCAAAATGAAACGCTTGACTCCTTTCAGGCAATCCATTGTAGTGGCCAGCATTTCTTCGGTGAGCATTGAGGCTTCATCCAATATCACGGTTTCGTATTGACCTTCGCAGTATCTCTCTGAAAGCACATATTGCTGAATTTCTCCGTTGTATCTGCCATAGCCAGATAGAAATTGAGCCAAAGTTTTAGCAGTTACTTGCAGGTTCTTTGCTACTTCTTCCATTCTTACTCTTGCTTTTCCCGTTGGAGCTAGAAGCAATACGCCATTATTTTCAACTTCTTTTTGTCCTGCTAAAATGGTGAGCAAAGTAGTTTTTCCTGTGCCTGCCGGACCTATCAAAACCGAGAAACGAGCTTCGGCAATTTCCTTTAAGGCTGCCGCTTTTTCTTTCCTTGCATTCAGTTCCTGCGTGTCGGGTTCGCCTTTCGTGAAGGGTTTTAATGATTCATCCAACAGATTTAACCAATCGGCAGTAAGTGGCAAACGCTTACCATTGACCCTATCACTTATTTTTTGACTGATGATTTTTCTGGTTTCAGCAAAGCGTTGTAACTGATAGGCTCTTTCACCATCTTTCATTTCTTCCAACACAATGCTTCCTGCAAAACACTCTTCTGCCAGTTCGTAATAATCGCTGTTGATGCCACAAGCGGGTGAAAGGGAAAGATCTCTTATTTTTTTGATGATTTCTTTACGTGGCAATAGGGTATGACCTTGTATGGCTGCATACTCCAATTGCTGAATGGTAATGGCTCTGATGCGGTGTATGTCAAAGGGATCATCATACACCAATTGGTCGGGCAATATATTATCAGGTGCGTTTTTTAAATACAGCCCCAAATCAATGGTGCTGAGTGCTACCGGTGTGAGGGTAAAGCGTAGATCTTCATAAATCAAATAAGGATTGCTCAGGTATTCTTCGTCTTTGCGAATGATGCCCAAGGCTTCCCTTTCTTCTTCTACAAACAGAAATTTTGCTTGCTCTATACTTAAATCGAAACGGCTCAGCAAATGCAAAAACTTTATGCGTGTGGGAGTGGCTTTTTCTTTTAAGCGTTTGTAAAGTTTATTGGAGTTGAAGGGAATTAAACCTGCCACGGCATCTGATAAAATACCTTTGGAATCGTCCAATGCCTTTTCAAAAAGCAACCAAGGGTTATCCTTGTCATCTTTCAGTTGGTTGATGATTTCGGCTGAAACAAAATGTCCTTTTTCAATGCCAAAAGCACAAAGTGCTGCACCCATACCCGGATAGGCACCTCTGAGTTTTTCGAGTTGTGCAATTTCATTGTGTATCCATTGGATGCTTGCCTGATGGTTTTCGCCTATTCCTAAAGCTTCAGCTTTTTCCAATGATTTGATGCAGTCTAATAAAACCCTGATAGCACTGTCGTTACTCACGTGCTCAGTGCCATACGAAAACTCAAAACGTTTATCGTTGGGAACAACTACGGCCAATTCAGCTACATCAAAACTCGGGGTTTCTTCTTGGTATTCAATAGCTGCGTGATAAGGCAACAAAAAGCCGTTTTTCCCATCCTTGCGAATGGTATGTAAAATCATATGCTCCCAATAGGCTGCACCAAAGCGGTTGTTGCTGCCTTCGTAAGCTTCTGAAGCTATGATTTTATTGATTTTGCCCACACCTGCCAGCACCCTGCCTGATTCTTCCACAAAGGGCACTTGCTTGGCATAAAAGAAAACCAAAGAAGTATCTTCTTGCAAATGCTCAAAGAAGCAATTGAGTAAGGCTTTTTGATTGCCAATTTCCTGCACCCAATGGTCGCCACCGTTGGTAGCCCAGTCCAATTGCGGTTCTTTGGCTTCATCATAGTTTAATTCATATAGGGCAGTTTTTTCTTTGGCATTTTCTTTCAGCATCCAATGGTAAGGCACTGCTGCTGCACCAAAAGCAGGAAACTGAACCCGTGTGGGTTTCAAATGCCCGTGTGTATTGGGTGAACTGAGTGCATAGGGATGCTTCAATGTTTTGTTTATGCCAAAAGGAGCCATAAACGTAGCCCTTTCACCAATGCACACCGGATATTGCTCTTCGGATAAATCACTCAAAAGTTTGCCTGCCAATGCCTGCTCTTGTTCATCATTACGATTGAGGGCACAATTTTTTAAAATCAAACAAGCACCATTGGCTTTGGGGTTGTTGCAAATACTGCCGTTCCAGCCGTTATCGTGCCAGGGTACACGGACAGAAAGGTGCTTGAGTATATATCTTGGATTGTGCTTCATAGTTTTTCATTTCTACTTTCATTATACAAATCAACCTGAGAGCTCAGATTATTTACTACGTTACTGAAGAAACTACTTTGAAAAAATGAATCCAACTTCTCCTTGAGTTCTTTTTCAGATTCAAATTCACCTTCATTTGAAGGTTGTCTATCAAATAAAATTAATTCAACGGGGTAGGGCTTATCAGGAAATTTCGGAATTACTTCAAAAAGTTTATAGTTATAGCCTTTTGCAATAAAAGCAATTAAATAAAATGAGTAACTCATAATTACAGCTTCTGATTCAGATTCAATCCTTGATGTTTCAGTAATAAAACTTCTAAAATAGTTTGGATAAGATTCATCGATTGCATCACCATACTCTTGCAATACCGCCCTTGGTGATTTTGCTTTCAGTTCATTTACTAAAGGGCTTCCAATCTTTGGGAGAAACTTCTTTATTTCGTCTTTTTTATTCATTATATGAAAAGTTTAAATGTCAAGGGTAAATGATCAGAGAATGAATCATCTCGTAATTGAAAATCGGTTGTTACCAGTTTCTCAATACCGTTATCATCAATAATTTTTATTGAAGAAAAGTCAAAAATGTCGATTATAGAAGGTCTTATTATTACTTTATCAAATACATTCCAAAATGTTAGTGTAACATCCCTGGTTTTTCTAAAATAGTAGCTACCTGCCAATTTTAAATCTCCAGTCAAATAGTTTCTATCACCAAGATAGGACCACATTGGATTGTAGAAATAATCAAACTTTTTATAAAATTCTGTCCTCTGTTCGTTTAATGCTTCTGTAGTGGAAAGCACTGCATTAAAACCGTCAGGTTCAATCATACCAGGTTCGAAGGGATTCATATTGAAATCTCCAAAAACTAAAAATCTATTATGCCCCACATTACTCCTCGTTTTCATATCACTAATAAACAATGCAATCTGTCTTGCATCTGAATATTGTGTTTTTTCATTAACTGTTAGCTTACTTGGAATATGAAGACCACAAATTATTATCTCCTTTTCCTCTGCTATATTAAGTCTGGCAAATACATATCTTGATGAATCGTGAATTTCAAATAATTGAAAGACATCCAATGGTAGTTTTGAGTAAAAACGAGGTGTAAGCTCAGTTTCTTTCCAATCTTCAACTTTTAATCGTGTTAATCCAGTCAACTTATTTATTTCATTATCATCAACATTTTCCGCTTCGACAAGCAATAAAATGTCAGCTTTGATATCATCCATATTGACAAGCTTTGCTACTTCATTCTCAAAGCCAGCCTTTCGATTAATATTCCAATGTAAAAAACTTGTTGCCATAGTTAAATTTTAACTCTTACCTTACCGCTCAATAAATCTTGCATCAAACCCGTTTTGAGGGATTGTAGTTTTCTAAGCTTTATAGCTTCCGCTGATAAAACATTGTTTGACGTGTTTAATTCTTTTGCAATTAATTGGGCTTCATTTGGCGGTGGTACAAGAATATTAAGTTCACGCAGTGCCTTTAAATTAATTCCTTTTACGGCTTGTCCTATCGTATTAAGTTGGATGTAAAATTTGGAATCAGGTGTTTCAAAGGTATATCTAACATATTCTTTGTACTCATTTTTAACTCTTATACGAGCTGTATCCTGAGTAATATTTGCCCCTTCTAATTCTACAGGTACAAATGCGCATCTACCTACGGTTCCCCTGATGGTGAAAAGCAAATCGTCCTTCATCAATTCTGAACGTTTAAATGCGAGTGCAATTTTCGGATTCGTGAAAAGAAGGTCTCCAAAATGTATTTTTTCGTCAAATATGTCTTTTACTTTCACTACAGGTATTCCACCGAAAAAATGTTTCCCAGGCATCAGGATTCCATAGACAATAGGGCTATTGGGCTTTGTCATTTGGTCTAAACGTTTCACTTCCCACTCCTTCGGAATCCTGCCCAGCGGACTGTCTTTAAACTCGTGGGTTTCTTCACTGCGGATGTTGCCGTGTTCGTCTATGCCTTTGGTGAGCAAATCCTGCATTAAGCCCGTTTTGATGCGGGTGTATTTCGCTATCAGTTGCTCGGTTTGGGCTATGGCTTCATCTACTTTGGATAGGATGCGGGCTATGGTGGTTTGTTCGGTTTTGGATTTGGGAAAAAGTAATTCAATTCTGTTCAAATCTTTTACAACAACTTGCGGTTGAGCAGAACCAGAAACCATTGCAGTTCTTGGTATTTTCTTTAGGTTGTAGTAGAAGTATATTTTGTCTATTTCGAATTTCTCAGAACAAACAATTGAATTGTTGGTAACAAATGCCTTCTCTTCAGTTAAATTAATTAAGCCACTGTTTTCACCACGACAGCTGATTAAAATTTCTTGATTCTCATAATTGTATTTAGAATGCCAGCCAATGATACCATTTGCTCCATAAACAGGATAACCACTTGGGCTAAATTGATTAGTAGGTAAACCAGAACCATACTTGAAATTGAAAATTTCACCTAAAGGCTTTAAATCCCACCCATCCGGAATATGCACTTGATTTTCTTCCATTAGCTCAAATAGTTTAATTGGGTAAGAAAATCATTCAGTTCTGACATAGTATTTTCCCGCTTTTGCTCTATGGCTTGGGCAGAAGTGTAATATTTATCAAATAGGTTTTCATAAGCAGCTACTAAAGCTCGTTTTTCTGCATTGAGGTAGCGTTGCAGTTGGTCGTTGATAATGTCGAAATGCTTTTTCAATATCAGCTTTTGGCTTTCTTCGGTGGTTATCATTCCGCCAATTTCTTCCAATAGGGCATCAATGCTGTCAAGCTTGGTTTGCAGTATGCCACTGTCTTTTACCCGTGCATTGTAGGCTTTGGTAATTTCTTTAAACTGCTTTTGGGCTTCCAGCACCAAATTGAGTTTGGCGGCATCATTGTTTGCCTTTTTCAATTCTTTCTCTAGGGCAGTTACCGATTTTTTGATTTTATCATAATTGGTCGTCTCTTTCAAATCGACTTTAAAGGTTTTAATGAGGCTTTCAATATCAGCATCTAAGTTGTTGAGCTCCTTTTTGGTGGCTGTGAGCAGGGCATTGCTTTCGGCTTTTACATCATCACTGCCATAACGTTTCAGTTCTATTTTCAGCTCCAGTTCGGCTTGCTTTTCCTTGAGTTTGGCTTTGCAGTCCTTAATGGATTTTTCTAAGTCTTTTATTTTGGATTCCTGCTCTTGGTAGGGTTTGGCTTTTTCGGGCTGTTGCTTTTCTTCGGTGTAGAAATCAATCATTTTGCCCAATTCGCTTTTTGCGAGTGCAGGGGTTTGTTTTACTTCGCCTTCTTCTTCGTCTGCTTCAAACTCCACCAAATTCAGAGCTTCTTCAACGGCTTCTTCCAGTTGGCTTTCAAAGTCAGCTTGTTCTATTTCTATCTGCTCAATTTCGGCTTTCTCAGTTTTGAAAAACTCTTCAATCAGGTATTCATCCGGTATCAGCCCGGCATCCCAGCCGTTTTGCATAATGGTTTTGAGGTCGTACTTGATATTGTCCCACCAGTTTACAAACACACCCGCCACCTGAAACTTGTCCAGTACGCCTACGGGTACAAATTTTTCTTTGATGGAATCCAACAGTTCTTTGCGCACTCTCGGGAATCTATCGCCACCCAATCGGAGATAAACACCCATTGGTTCAGCAACCACGTTATCTTGTGGTTCATCTACTTGTGGTGCAAGCGTAGAAAAATCTTCTTTGGCTAATTGCCACCAATCTGCCAAGTGAATGCCTAATTCGGTAAGGGTATCAATCACGTTTTGGTCATCTTCCACCGTTTGTTTGATGGCGGCTTTTTCCGTGATAGCAAAATCTTTGTAGTGCTCGTTTTTGTCTTTGAAGAGTTGGTAGCCATCAAAATCGAATTTGGGGGCCAAAGTCTTCTGCACCTGTTCAATTTCCGAAATGGGCACACCGCCTATTAAATGGGCTTTTACATCTTCGGGTTCGGGCTGGGGCGTATTGTCCACATATCTGCGGATGTTGAGTGTCCAATCGTTTTCTTCAATGCTTATTTTGCCATCTTCTTGCTTGAACACGTCAACCAACTTGGAGTAATTGGCTTCTTCAATTTTGTTGGTGAACACAAAATCAATCTTCTCCACATCTTCGGGGCGAAGCGTGTTTTGCTTTTTGCCTTCCGCATAGTCCTTATCAGCATTTACGATAAAAACCTTGTTTTTCAGGCTGTCGGGCTTGCTCTTGTTGAACACCATCACACAGGCGGGAATTCCCGTGCCGTAAAACAACTGAGGCGGCAAACTGATGATGCCTTCCAGTACATCAGCCTTGAGCATATTCTCCCGGATTTCCTTCTCTTTGCCACCACGGAACAGTACCCCGTGCGGCATTACTACAACCACCTTGCCTGTGCGTTTGCAGCTTGCCAACATATGTTGCACAAACATCAGGTCGCCTTTCTTCCCTGTTTCGGGAGCAAAACCATAGCTAAAGCGAGCTGAGTATTGCATGGTCGCCCGATTATAGTTTTGCGAAAAAGGCGGATTGGCAATTACCCTGTCGAACTGAATAAGTTGTCCGTCTTTTTCATTTAGCGGTTCTTCCAGCGTATCGCCATACTCAATGGTGTATTTGTTGATGTTGTGCAAGATGATGTTCATCTTACAAATGGCCACCACCGTGGGGTCGTTCTCCTGACCAAACAGTTCCAAGTCGTTGGCATTTTGCCCCTGCTCTTCAATGTATTGATGCGATTGAATGAGCATACCACCCGAACCAGCTGTGGGGTCATAAATAGACATTCCCGCTTCGGGCTTAATCAACTGCACCAGTAACCGCACCACTTGATTGGGCGTGTAGAATTGTCCACCTTTTTTGCCGCTTTCATCCGCAAAGTGTTTGAGCAGGTATTCATAAGCTGCACCCAACAGATCGGGAAACTCAAAATTTTCATTCACCAACTTCGGAAACTCGTTGAAGTGGTCAATCATCTTTTTGAGGTCGGCATTTTTCACGATCTGCTTTCCGTCCACTTCCTTGTTGAAGTTGATACGCCCTTTGAAAATACCGGAAAGCGTGTCGGGGTTGGATTCTTCAATAGCGTCCAATGCCTTGTTCAGCATTTGTCCAATATTGTTTTGCAGGTGCTTTATTTCAGGCTGCTGAACGCCATTTTCGTCAATGAATTTTTCATTCCACCGCGCTCTTGGCGGCACAAAGAATGTCTCTCCGTAAGTCAGTTTGTCTTCCAGTATTTCGCTAAGTGTTTCAGCGTCTAAATGTTTGTAGTCGTTCTTTTTAAGGTATTCCCGTTTTTGGTCGAATACGTCTGACATTCTTTTCAGAAACAGCATCCCAAAAATGAACTCTTTGTATTCAGAGGCATCCATCTTGCCCCTTAAAATATCAGCTGCCTTCATCAGGAAGCTTTCTAATTGGGATAACTTAATCTTATCGTTTTTCATTTATTGTTAAGGCATCAATTTCACTTTATTTCTGCTGAAAGTAAGACAATATTTACTTTACCACAAGATAGAAGTAAGTCGGATGTATATTTGAATTTATTGCTTGTAAAGAATTCATTTTTTGCCGAGTCCATTTTATCTGGTCATCAATTGTCTTTTGAAAAGGAAAAACAGAATACTTATTGCAATTCCAATATCCCATTCCTTGGTCAAGTTTTATGTTTAGAACCACGCCACTATCAAATTCAAGATTCAACTCTCTTGAATGAGGTAAGTCACGATTACTAGTTCCTAAATTAACTTCAACGTTTGGAAAATCCCTCAAAAGCTCTTTGATAAATTCTACACGAATATCTTTTTCTTCTTTAAACCATCCCTCATAAACACTTCTTTGTCCGTAAAAATAGTCTTTACCAAGAAGAAGTGTGGAGATTTCAATTTCCAAATCATCTTTCTTTTCATAAGGAATTGAATCAATAATTCTTGATAAAAGAATCACCGTAAATGGATTTTGAAGATATCTATCTGAATAATCCACAAGTTTTAATTTACCAAAATAAGTTAAGGGAAATCCTTGCTGATTCAACCTTTCTATCACTAAATCCCAAAATGCCTTGCCAAAATCTCTCAGATTTGTATTAAGCTCTTGGATTAATTGGATATGAATATAATTTCCTCCAACTGTAGGAATTAAATCATTAGGGTTTACTTCAACACCATGAAGATTGAAAGATGAACCAGTGGATTTGATTAGCATTGAGCCTTGAGTATCCCCCCATTTTTCATCCAAAAAAACTGACTTTTCTTCTTTACTCGCGTAGGAAATTGGTGAATTATTTTTCCAGCTAGTAGCTAATATTTCTCCATATTCAATTAAGTGCAAATTTCCAGAATGAAATACCTTTATATTGACATTAGCCGCTAGAAGGTAATATAGATCCATTCTTTGGTCGGGGCTTAGGTTATTAAAAGAAGGTGTTTCCAACCACAGCTCCAATTTTTCAAATTTCCCGAATTGCCCAACAAGTTCTGACAAATGTTTTCTTATACTGGATTCAGCTATTTCCCAGTCCTCAACATCTCCTTTGATGAAAAGCTGTAACTTTTCTCCTTTGCCGTGGAAGCTCAATTTCAATTCTTTGAAGAAATCAAATTGACAAAACTGGGAATTTTGACCAAGAATCTTCTCATCATTGGGTAAGCCTAGAGAATTAATTAAGTCATTTGTTAAATAGCTTAATCCAACTCTTCTATCCAAGTATTCTACATATTGTTTGGTATCAAATTGTAGCAAACAGTTTTGACACGCATTTTCGCAATTTGGACAACCTAGCAATTCCTTACCATATATTAGCATGGATTTAAATATCTCCGGTTGCCCAGCCAAGCTTGCAAAACCAGAACCTCCACTATTGGTATCATATAAGCAAATTGCATAAATGGGTTGATTAGTTAAATTCTGGTTGACCACCTGCTTTACTGTGACTCCAAGTTCCTCTGCATTAATTCCAAGGGTCTTTGCCAGACCATGTCTAAAGGCTACTCCCAAAGTCCAAGAAAGCTTTTTATTATTTTCGTTGGACACCAGAAAATATTCAGCTGTATTCTGGTGCTTTAAATACAATTCGAAAACATCTGTTTTATCAGTGAAGCCCAAAGAGATGTTTGCTCTTATTTGATTAGGAGATGGATTACATTTTGCATTATTCCCTGGCGCAGCATTTTTTCCTCTTAGTTTCCAGTGATCTTCAAATCCAACAGGTATTGAACCATCTCTATTCAAAGAATGGGCGTGCCCACAATTAAAGCAAAGAGCAAATCCATTCCCATGTTCACCTTTATTATGATAGAAGATTTCTCCTTCCTCATCAGAATAATAAAAACCAATTGATGGATTAATCAACTGCTTTATTTCAGTGTGTGTATTTACCCAAGGAATCTGGGCAGGAACAAAATTCTGGCTCGAGATATCATTGGTTGGCAATTCATAAAAAGAAGTTGCAAAACCAGCTGGCTCCAAATATTCAAAGAATTCGATATCGGCCGGATTTGGACAGGATGAGTTAGTACATCTAGTAGCATTTCCGTAAGAAGAAACACCTGATTTGCCACACGATGAACACCTCCATGCAGTATGGATAACTTGATGGTTATTAACCCCATCATTAGGATTTTGGAAATTCAATGTAATTCCTCGAGAGGTGAATACTTTTCCGTCTAATACTATCTGACTTCCAGGAGCGTATTCAGTCAGAGCTATGGCCATATTTCGAGTTGGCTTGCCTGCTATCTGATTAACATTATCTTCTCTTTCTTCAAGAACTGCTTGATTAGCAATAAAATCAGAAAATGTGTAATTATTGAAAGTGGAAATATTGGTCGGAAATCCATACCCAGGTAGAAACCCATTTGAAATCAAAATAGATAGCAAATAAGTGCTTTTATGATTTGCCATATCAGCTTGAATCCTCCTTAAGAATTGTGGATAGGTAGGGTTTGCCTGATTTGGGATCGTTTGAATCTCACTTTCATAATAGGCTAACTGTTCTTTCCACTTATCCTGAATCTTTTCCAATAATTCATTAGCTGGGATAATTATTTCATGAAGTGGAATACCCTCTAAAACACTTTTCCTTTTTATGTAGTCCAGGCCATGTTGTAAACCTTCAGGGCAATTAATTAAAAGACTTTCTAACCATTGAATAAACTGATCATTGATACTAGGGTTAGACTCAAAAAACCAATCGGCTCTCAGTGTAATCGTTACTCCATCTAAATTAGTGAGATTGTTATTCAAAAACCAACCAAATAGATATGCATGAAGATGCCTTCTTACAATTCTATCACTAGATAGTGTAATCTTCGGTTTTTTCATTTGTGCTTCAAATGCCCACAATGGATTTTGAAACACTTGAAGGTCATGAGGATTATTTTTACACAAGGTTATTGATAAGGCTCTAGACTCACTTCTTCGGCCAGCTCGACCAGCTCGCTGCAAATAATTGGAAGGATGCGGAGGCACATTATTATTGCAGACTATGGATAATCCACCAATATCCACTCCCATTTCCATGGTTGTCGAACAGTTTAATACATTAATATATCCCTTTTTAAATTCGTCTTCATATCGCTGCAACTTGCTTTGAGGCCTAATTTGAGCTGAATGTTCAACTGCCCGAATAAAATTGCCTCCCATTAAAATTCTATCTGCTTGCTCTGACCAAAGACCCTCCTCCTTAAGCTGATTAATAATTTGATTATTGGAAATCCATTCTTTCATTTGAGCTCTATAAACTAGATCATCAGGGGCAATTATTGTTGGATATTGCGGCATTCCTCTTTGTTCACCACAATGGAATTGTCCAACTTGAGAATTTATTGGCAAGTAAGGCGTAAATCCCCTAAAGGTCGTATCTAAAAACCTTCTAGTAATAGGACAAAGCCATGCCTTCTTCATTAAGCAGAATGAGATATTATTGATATTTAGTTGAAAACCATTGTCAATTTGTTCTAGGAGCTGAGCATTTACCAAGGCATTCCAAGCTCGTTCCATGATAGAATTTAGGTGATCTATTTTTTGATTTGTAATTTGAGAAAGATCGATATTGAGCCCATGTGCTAAAATTCTAACTAATCTATGTTGCCTGATTCCTCTTGAATCATCATAGGAAGGCCATCGCTTAAATCTTCCTTGAGGATTGTCTTGTGAGTTTGGAGCAATAAGAAATTTAGGCAAATACTTGCCGCCCAACCAGTTAATTAAATCATGAGGGATTGAAACATAAATTCCATCGCGGATAAAAAAGTCTAAAGCAACTTTTAAAAAATCTTTCCAATCATTAATTGTCAATCCATAGTTTTGAAATTCGGTTGGACAATTTATAACATTATTTAGTTTGGGATAATTAGTTGCTACTAGACCAAGTGTTTCTAATGAATTGGCCCTTTTCGGCCTTCTTGAAAATTCTCTAATAAGCAGAATATTTGTAACATTATTAACATTATTACCTATTTGATGGTTTAATTGTAAATAACTCCTTTTTATATGCTCTGAAATGTCTTGAGCCAACACTAAAAATTGTAATTCTTCCAAGTAAGTTTTCGTCTTAAGCTGAAGATGATCAACTTGGTTTTGAAGATTATCAATAATATCTTGAACCCCTGGCGGAAGAGGATCTACAGCCTGAAGGGTTTGTATTTGTTGATTTAAGACTAATATTTGTGGTGTGTTATCTTCCAATAATAATGCTTTTAGTATCAAACCTCTTGTCCTAATTCTTTCAGACTCCTGTTGAATTTTTATAGCAATTTTTGCTGTACCTTGACGGCTATCAGTAAATGTCAATAGTCTTCTACCTCTGTAAGGCTGATTGAGTGGGTTATTCCCATCTTTAACATGGTCAAGCAAAGAAGGAATCAAATTGGATATATAGAAAGGCATGCCAAGATACGCTCCTCGCATAGCTTCCTGTTGACCAGCACCGCTAAATACACAATTAGAGCAAGTTTCACCCTGATCACTAAAATGTATTCTAATGGGGTAATTAGTTGGATCAGCTCCTAACTTTCCATCACAATTTATTCTATCATCAATTGACCCATCAATAGACCTAGGGTAAATTAAAATTTGGTCAGTTTGAACTGGGGTGATTCCATCAAAATCCTCATCTCCGGGAATCTCTTGATTTAATTCAAATTCATCCAAATTATTTTTCCTAACCTGTGAGATCCTACGGGTACCATTTTCATGAATTATTTCTGCCTGCAAATGCGGTTCATTACATTCTGAACAAAAAACCAATTCAAATACAGGTGCCCCACATTCGCATGTCAACCGTTGTTGGGTGTAAACTTTCCCAAATGGCCAATTATGAGCCAAAGGAGTATTAATCTTACAATTACAACTACTATCCACACATGCCCAAAGTCCATTCAATACTTTATGAAAAAAGTGACCTCTTAGAGGAAGAAAATGGATTTCATCTTTTTTAAGCTGATCACTTGAGGCTAAATCAATCCATCGCAAAACATCTTTCTGTTTCTCTATATCTCCAGATTGGCCTGGGAAGAGCAATTCTGCGATTTGTGTAAGTTTTCTTGCTTTAGCCTGCTGACCATCAGGACTTATAAAATAAGATCTCAGCTTCTTTAACATGTCATTGTTATAAAATGAGTTAATATTTTGATTGATATCAAGCTCATTCAACTGATCATAAGTCAAATTATTGCTCTCCCCAGCATTCAAAGCAGGAATGGTTCGACTTCCACCAACTACTTCTATAGAGTCTTCATTTATCCCTGCGATATCTGCCAGATATCTTTTTAAAGCAATTTCTGCCTCTTGATCGCTTCCAATAGTAGCAGATGTTGCAATAAATCTTACATTTTCCGCTTCTACCCCAAAGCCATTTAATACACGCCTGATCAAAAGCGCCAATTCAGCAGCTTGAGAACCAATGTAAGTATGTGCTTCATCCAGAACAATATATTTTAATTTTCCCTGAGAGGCATTAAGAATAGGCCTGTCCTTGCTTCGAATAAGCATATACTCCAGCATCGTTGGATTAGTAATCAAAATTGGCGGAGGAGAAGACCACAAAGTGTTTCTATCATATACCTCATTTTTAGGACTATTTCTCACAAAATCGGCCTTAACAGACTCAGGTGTATTGCCATTATATAAACAAAATCTAACCTTATCCTCAAAGTTCATGGTCCAGGATAGAATTCGCTCCCGTTGACTATTTATCAGAGCATTCAATGGATAAATAAATAGCGCCTGAACACCTTCCAGTTTTTGGTTATTTTCTTTATGTTGCCTAACCAAATCATCAATAATCGGCACCATAAAACATTCAGTTTTACCAGAACCGGTACCACTTGTAACAATCAAAGATTTAGGGTTGGGTTCCTTCAAAATCTCCCATGACCTTAATTGGTGTGTCCTTGGTCTCCAGTTTTTCCTTAATGCTTGTCCTGAAAGGTCTTTTGCTGGCCCGATGTGGTAAGTCACATGAGAATGTTGAGCATCTAAAGCATCTACGAACGTAGGATGAAGGAAATTTCTATTTCCCAAATCCTGAAAAGTTTCTTTTACTTCAGCCCAAGGAAATGCCGCCTCAAATACTGGGTCTGCAAGGATTCTGTTTCCTTGGCCTAATTCATCTGTAAGCTGATCCTTGATATGCTTTCTTAATTGAGGATTTCGAATTCCTAATACACCCAAAGTAGCATCGACAGATCTTTGGGAAATTTCAGAAAAGAGGGAGTGATAATAGCCTTTCATATCTTATGGTTAGGTGGTTTTTTCTTTATTGTGAGTGAAACAGAAGCCTTGAACTTTTGAATAAACATCATCAAAGTAGTCTCGGTCAAAATCTATATTTAGTTTTATACCTAATAAAATTTCAGGACTTAATTCATAAACTTTAATAAATCTACTGTTCATGGATTGATAAGCCAATATTACAGGTAAATACAACACAGGTTTTTGCCAGTTAGCCAGGCCAGAAGGAAAAACATCCTTTAAATCTTTAGGTAGTTGTTTAAATTTATCCAAAATGAATTCTCTAGCATAGGAGGCCCAATAGACTCCATCTGGATGTCTAGCCCTTATACCTTGTCGGCCTTCACCTCCATTGACATCTATGTTTAACAGGTATGATAGAAGAGTTAAGTTAATTGATTGAGAATCTTCATTTAAAAGCTCAACTAAACTATGTAAACCCAGTTGATTTTGTATTAAACTAAGTTTCGAAGATTTGAAAATTTCATAAATCTGCGAGTAATTATTAGAATTCAGTATAGAGGTTTTCCAAGATTCAAATGCTTCTTTCCAGCGGTAAACTGAAACCAAATGCCAAATAAAGCCCAATTCATTTGACACCTTTTGAATTAATGAAGCATCAACGTATTGGCTAAAAAGAAAAGTTAACATCCCTTTTGGAGATTTCACCAATCCCTTCCAAACATCCAGCGCACTAATTGGAAGACCCTCAGTTGCCTGATATAATTCATAAAGTTCTTTCCATACTGGATGGTCAAAACTCAAATAATGATTATCAAAAAACTCCTTAAACCTATCTATGCGTTGATTATAATCTAAATAACTGGCTTCATAAAGATATTCTATAGGTCTTTCATCCATCAACACTTCTTTCTGATCCTTTAAAATTACTTTGGGAACAACAGAGATATCTGATTCTTTATTAGAATAGATAAACCAAATCCCATCTTCTGGAAGACTTTCGGAAACATTACATTGGCCTTGTAATAGCTCAAGAGTGACTATATTTTGGGGATTAAAGATTTGGTCCAACCTAAATGCCCATAGAGTTAATTCCTGAGGTAAATCATAATCATTGATAAACAATTGCCCTGTTATTCCATCATATCCTAGATCAAAATCATACTTTGAAATTTCAAGGAAATGATGGGGTTTCTCTGAAGATATACGGACTTTTGCTCTTGTATTTGACGTCAAAGCAAAAAGCTGATTTATTTGCTGAGTCCATTGATAAAGAGGTAGTCTTTTGCTAGAAAAAGCATCAACCCAAACTTCTTTCCTGATTTCTAATGCACTAGCATCTTGATCATGAATATCATATAATTTTAGCTTATAGATCTTTTTTGTAGCTACTCCATTGAAATTATTATTGGTTATACTTAAACCGTGAATTCTAGAAAGTGAAAAGGAAGACCTTTCAACCACTTTCCCCTCAGCATTGACAAAAATTTCTGTAAAGCTTGGATTAGGAACTTTAATATCAATTATTTCACCTTTTTCGAAGCTAATACCAAAATTAATGAATGTCTTCGATGCATCATCAAAAGCAGGATCGATAGTAATTTTTACAGAGTTTCCAGAGGAGTTTAAATCTGTCAAAATACCATTTTTAGTAACAAAAACCTGGAAATTACACTGCGTCAGTAATTCGATACTTTTA
This sequence comes from Mongoliitalea lutea, assembly GCF_014652135.1. Classification (GTDB taxonomy): domain Bacteria; phylum Bacteroidota; class Bacteroidia; order Cytophagales; family Cyclobacteriaceae; genus Mongoliitalea; species Mongoliitalea lutea. The sequence goes on along the minus strand of NZ_BMYF01000023.1, from coordinate 33,940 downwards.
GCATTATCATTAAGAATAATTCTAAAATCAGAAGGAAGGATATTCAACGTCTTTACTCCAATTACATTTCCATTTTTATCTTTGAATCGAAACTTTCTACTTCCTATTACATCATTATTAACACTCGACCATTGATTATTTATTGAGAAAACCTCTATAATACCCGTGAAGAATTCCTTAATTCCAAGCTTTCTATTTAAAAGATAGATTTTTGGAATGCCTAAAAAGATGTGTTTATTTCCTACTAAATAATCAAATGAACCTGATTCAGGAAGGAACTTTTGAGCAAAATCGAGAACCTTAATGTGTTCATTTTCTTGTGCTAGCTTAATCCAAAGTGAGGATTGACTTTCCTTCTCAATAAGTTCAAGATCAACTACAGTTTGAAAAACAGATAACAGTTTGCTTGTTTTTCCTAAGTTTTGAATCGAACTTTTACTTTTGTAAATAGATTCATCAAAAACAATGCGGCAGACGGTTTCTTTAATTTTCAAAGGAGCTGAACCTTTATAAACCCAGTTTTCAAGAATATCTTTGACAAAGATTAATGGCTCATTAAAGCTTATCTTAGAATACTTTGCCAATTCTGTTTCAACTCTTACCTCCATATTTTCAGAGGTGAAAGTCAACTCCCATTCTCTTTCAAAGATATCCTGAGGCAACAAAATTTTATCTGCTCCACGAGCAGAAATTCTACCATTATTCTGTTTATTAAAACCAGTAAGTGGTTTAGGTTTTCCATCTATCTCTAAAGTCAAACAAAAATATCCTGGCAACTTGTTAAATTCTTCTTCGCTCAACCCAAAGGCCTCATGACTATAAATACCTTTCGGGAGGCTCAGAAAAGTATTTAAAGTAAAACCTGAAATATCATCTTTTAGTAACGTATCAAAAACAAAAGCCAAACTTTCTGTTTTCTTCAACTTGGAAATATCAGATATAATATTGTTGAAGAATTCATTCATCCTCTCACCTTCAACTTTTAAAGGCATTTCAGCTCTCCAATTAGTTAATTGAGATTGGAGATATTCAGTTGGATTTGATTGATTAGACAAATCAAATCTCTGCTTGAATTCTAAAAACTTAAAACAAAGCTTTGAGACCAATTGATAAAAATACTCCTGTCTCAACACCTGTGGAATTGAGTATTTTTCAATCCTTTCCTCTATGAATGGAATAAGTTCTTCTTCAGTGAGTTTGTAACTCTCTACTAACTGAAACGCATACTTTATCAATGACGATAAATTATTACCATCATGAAGAGATGAATTGGGTAATCCGGATTCAAATCTTAATGTTTCTAGAAACTCCATATTTTGTCCTTGGAAAACATTCCTTTTCCAGTAATTCAAGCCTTGCTCAACAATCAAAGCTCTTCTCTGAGGAGTGTTGAAATTTCCTTTTCCTACGGAATTAAAAATATAATCCCATCTAAGATGCCCTTCTGAGATTTCAGATCTCAAAAAGTCAACAGAATACAAAACAAAACTGGCATAGCACTCTACTGTTTCCTCCCAATTATGTTCAAGCAATACTTTTAACGCATTATACCTGGCATTTGAAATTTTATATTCATACAATGGTCTGCCATCGGGTAGTTGTAACTCTCTTTTTAGAAGGAAGCCCTTAAGAAATTCTTTAAAATTCATAGTTCATTATTTTTTTGTAAAACAAAGCAATTAACGCGCGGCCAATCTGCGCATAAAGTATGTTTAATGAAATATTTTACGTATTCCTTAAATCGGATACGGTGAAGAGAAAATACTTTCATTTATAATGGGTGAAAAAGAGTTTATTTCCTTCATTAAGCTAAGGACTTTTTTTAGTATCGGCAAACACTTTTATTCCTACACCTGAGTCCATGGTTTATCATTTCCACAAAATTTTGGATAAGTGCAGCATTTTCGAACAAAAGTATATAGGTTGGTTGATTATTCGTCAGTAAGAAAAGAATTGACAAGCCGTGTTTTTTTCTTTTCTAACATAAGCTGATTGCTGTAAACCTATGCCATGCCTACTTTTTTGGAAGCCTTTTTCTTCGAGTCTCTCTGAAACTTCTGGAACTCCAAGTACTCCTCATAGGTGAAATCTACCAATTCAATACCTGCCAAGGCATAGGCCTCTTCCTCCGAGACAAAAATTTGGGCTTTTTGAAACTTGCGTAATCGATCATTTTCCTCCTTCAAGACCAAGTTGTACCGACCAAAATACTTTTCATAGAGTTCAACCAAGGCCAATGGGTTTTCTTGCAAGAGCAGCAAATATTTTGTGTACAAAAGTCTTCCTGCCACTTTTCTTGGAATCGCGTGTTCCGCCACCAATTTCAACTTTTCGGGCTTCGTTTGTAATTGAATCCAAGCCTCTTTACTTATTTTATTATTGAACAAACCTGGATGATTGGGCAAATAGAATATCCCCGCTCCCACCAAAGTTTCCATTAATCCTTTTTCAGATTCCTCTGATTCATGATAAATCTTTGCTGTTTGAATAATCATTTCTGCCATTATCCTCGCTTTTTTCTCTAATCTTTCCATAGGATAGTTAAATTATCTGTTGAATTAACCTTTACAAAGGTAGAGTGGATAAAAATGGAATTTTCAGAATTGCAAGCTTACAAAGCTCTCGCAGATTTGACGGTAATAACAGATAGAGAACGGATTTTTGGGTGATATTGGATATTAGGATATTGGATATTAGGATATTGGATTTTTATCGAGGGTGGAAAAATGGTGGTAATAACAGCATGTTGTAGTTTTTGATCATGGGAGAAATTTAATTAAATGATTAGTTTTAAAACAAGGTTTTTCCTAGATTATGTGGGTTTGAAACTATACAGAGAGAACTAACTCGAAGGTCTCCACAAATCAATATTTATCTATGAATTAGAATTAATCCAGAAGCTATACGACCAATTTTTTCCTAAAATTTTCAGCGTCTTCCGTGTATTCTGCGAGAACTCCCCCTATCTGTGACATCCGTGAAATCTGTAGACAGCCTCAAGGGAGCGATTCGTCGATTTTTTCCATATTCATTTTGAGCGTCTTCCATGGATTCCGTGAGAGCTCTCCCCTTCGTGTAATTAGTGCTATTCGTGGACAGCCTTGTTTTCTGTGGATTCCGAGCCTTCCGATAGCCCCAATTTGCGGCAGCAAATCCATTTGTGTCAATTTGAGAAATCTGTGGACAGCCCCAAGGTAGCTATGCAACTATTTTTTTTCGATATCTTTTTTCAGCTTCATCAGTAGATTCCTCAAGAACTCCTACTTTCGTGAAAATTCGTGTGATTAGTGGACAACTTCCTCAAATAGTACTGCCCCTACAGGGCAGATGAGAGGTACCTGGGTCTACCAATCCATGGGTTTGATAACCCATGGTTACTATTCTGCTGACCCTCACGGGTCAGGTATAAGGTATTATTTCAGGGTTTTCTGTACATTCAGTACCTTCTGCGAGCCCCAATTTGCAGCAGCAAATCCATCTGTATCAATCTGTATCTAATAATCATCTGGCTGGACAAGACCTCAGCGCTACGCGCCTCTAATTCCCCGCATACCATCAATTTCTACAAAGAACACAGGGCTACGCCCCTTTATGTCCGGGTTTGACCAAGTAGGTTTTGAATTTCAGATGATCGATTTTTGTTTCATTTATATTACAGCGATAAATCCCTATCTGTGCCAATCTGTGAAATCTGTAGACAGCCTCAAGGGAGCTACGCGACCTAATTTCCCAACGACTTCCAGCGTCTTCCGTGGATTCCGTGAGAGCTCTCCCTTCGTGTAATTAGTGCCATTCGTGGACAGCCTTGTTTTCTGTGGATTCCGAGCCTTCCGAGAGCCCCAATTTGCGGCAGCAAATCCATCTGTGTCAATCTGTGAAGATCAAATTATCAATCTGTGTCTAATAATCATCTGGCTGGACAAGACTTCAGCGCTACGCGCCTCTAATTCCCCGCATACCATCAATTTCTACAAAGAACACAGGGCTACGCCCCTATATGTCCGAGTTTGACAAAGTAGATTTTGAATTTCAGATGATCGATTTTTGTTTCATTTTACAGCGATAAATCCCTATCTGTGCAAATCTGTAAAATCTGTGGATAGCCTCAAGGGAGCTATGCGACCGCAGTTTCCACATGACTTTCAGTGCCTTCTGTGGATTCCGCAAGAGCTTTTTATTCCTCGTAGTAATAAGAATAATCAATCCCCTTCATAAACATTTCCCTATCATTAATCTTGGTGGTAAGTGCTGCTTCTATCACATACAGCAATACACTGCTATCAATTGTACTAATGATCATGGCATTCATGTAGTTTTCTTTTTTGATTTTACTCCAGTCCACACATTTCTTAAGCTGCTTTTTCAGCATCATATCCAACCAAATCCGCGTACTTCTTCCATTGCCCTCCAGAAAGGGATGGGCCTTATTCATTTCAGCATACTTTGAGATGATCTCTTGCAGGGTGCTTTGTGGCATAGCATCTATTTGCTTCAAGACACTCTTTAAGTGTTGAGCATAAATAAAGCTATAACCACCTTTTGAAATACTTTTCTCTCTGATTTGTCCGGCAAAATCATACAGTCCCCCAAACAGATAGGCGTGAATTTGTTGAAGCCCTTTGGTAGTACCCACTTCAAAATCGTTAATCAAATTGCTCTCAAATAGCGTATAGGCTTTCTTTTTACTTTGCCCGTCAATGCTAGTATCGCTATATAGAAACCAATCCAAAAATTTAGTTGCCCTGTTGTTTGGAAAGTTTTTGGATAGTTCAATAATTCCTTCGCTGTCCAACATATCGGTTTTATACTTTTTACCGTCTGCCGCAATTAATTTCAGTTGGGTAGTGACACTAACCAACTGAGTATTTTCTTTCTATAATTTGGCTTTTAAATATTTCCAATAGTTGCGGACCTTTGTATAATCAGATTCTTCATTCAGTACTCCTACCACATCTAAGACACTAAACCACCATTTAGAGTGCTCATCATCCCAAACAGCCCGTACTTCATGGTCATTAAAAAAACGGATGGATAGCTTCATGGTATTTCAAAATAATTTTTTTCAAAGATTTTTAAATCTTCTGACAAAACCCTCGGAAGTGTTCATTTTCTTTCCAAGACGATTGGATATTTTGACATCAATTGTTCTTTGGTGCCTTTATTTTAGTTTGCTTTCAAACAAAGATAAGTAATCTGTGAAAATGTGTTTATCCTTAGCCAAAAACCTTTAAGGTCTGGAATATATCAAAGGTTACATCCCTCTTCTTTCCAAGTTTTCAGTGAATTCTTCGAGAACTCCCCCCTTCGTGTAATTAGTGCCATTCGTGGACAGCCTTCTTTTCTGTGGATTCCGAGCCTTCCGCGAGCCCCAATTTGCAGAAGTAAATCCATCTCTGTCAATCTGAGAAATCTATGGACAACCCCAAGGGAGCCTTGCGACCAATTTTTCCATATTCATTTTCAGCGTCTTCCGTGGATTCCACGAGCACTCCCCCCTTCGTGTAATTCGTGCCATTCGTGGACAGCCTTCTTTTCTGTGGATTCCGCGCCTTCCGCAAGCCCCAATTTGCAGAAGCAAATCCATCTGTGTCAATCTGAGAAATCTGTGGACAACCCCAAGGGAGCCTTGCAACCAATTTTTCCATATTCATTTTCAGCGTCTTCCGTGGATTCCACGAGCACTCCCCCCTTCGTGTAATTAGTGCCATTCGTGGACAACCTCTTTTTCTGTGGATTCCGCGGTTTCTGCGAGCCATAATTGCAAGCTTATATTCTCCCAAACCACATGTATTCATTCAGTAAATTTGTAGCTGGAAAAATCAAACTGACATGCGATACCTTTATACCATTTATCATCCCCAAAACCGTTATTCCTTTCAACTCCCTTTAGAGGAAACAGAGAACAGTATCCATACAAGCTATTTCATTGCAGATGAAGAAGCATATGAACGGGTAAAGGCAGGAGAAACACCCTTATCCCAGCTATCTTGGTTTGTGGAAAAAGACTTTGATGACCAGGAAGAGGAGGAAATGTATCGCTACATGACAGATGATGAATATTTCATGAATCAGGTTACTTCCAAGGTCACCGGAATAATTCAAGAAATATATTCCAATTGGTTTAAATTGATAAAATCGAGTAAAAAAAGGATTGAGGTCTGTCTATTTGCAACATCTTCTCTATACCAAGGTAATCAATTAGATACCGAAAGCTGCCGAAAAGATTATCTGCAGATTTTCATCCCTCCTTTATTAATCGAGAAAAAACTTAATGCTGCCCATCACCGCATTCATATTCCAACCAAATTAAGCTTTTGGCCGACCTTTGATTTACTTTATAAACTAGATTTTTTAATGGCGGATTGGAGGTATTTATTAAGTAATGAATTCCCTCACAAAAGTTCGGACTTATGGTTGAAAGCCTTGTGGAGCTTGAGAAATCAGAGTTTGACTTACCTTCCTTTGTTACGATCAGCAGAAGGATTGGAGCTCGATCCCCGAAAAATCCGTGCCTACCTTACCACAAGTATGCAACGTATCCTTGCAGCAGGAGAAAATGGGGATTTGAATTGGCGCTTTGTCAGAAGCATGCATTCCAAATTGGTTCGAAGAGCATCCACATTCGGTTCGGCCCTGATGCTGCATGCACTTCAGGTCTATGAGCAATTCCATCCTAACAAGGAATTGAAAGAAGCCTTACGAGCAGTTTGCGGTATCAACATTTTCTTTGACCAAAAAGATATTGAGACAGTGTATCGCTTTGGCCGAAAAATGGATTTTGACAAATTTCTCTTCTATCTGACTGTACCTACCGATTCAGAACCCGCGATGATTGATGGTGAAATCTTTCGTAAGGTGAATCGAATGTTGTTGGCATTGGAAAAAAGCACCTCTCTCTATGCAGCAATGTTGGAAGATACAAGCGAACACCTATTTCATCTCAGTCTCGAAGGAAAAAAGCGCAAAGACAGCTACCTTAGCCTCGATGGTGTCCGCCTACATCTGCATGATTCTGCCTTTGCAAAACTTCAGTTGATTTGTGAGGAATGGACGTAAAGAAAGGAGGAGGGATGAGGGAGGAAGGATGAAAAAAAAGAACATTTCCCTAAACTAGGGATCCTTTTTTAACAATTCTTATATTTAACGCTCTTAAATTATTTGGCCGTTAGGGCATATTTCAAGTTAGCTTATTTCATCTTGTTTCTTGTTTCTTGAGAGTGACTAGTGAATAGTTGATTGAGTGATTAGGCATGAATGTGTCAGACAATGGCTGAGAGGAGCCGAAGCCAAAGCTATTGGAATAGTTATTAAAATGGAAAATGTAGATTGAGCGTTCGTATAATAAACGATTGATGGTGGAGTTTAAATATAGCGAAGGTTGCATTATCCATACACGTTCATGTGATTTAAATTTCGAATGGTGAATGAAGATAGATCAAACTAACTCCGAAAATAGTTTAATACCAAAGGTTGTTAGCCCAGAGTGATGACTCGGGGATGAAGAGGTAAGGGTCTCCATTGGAAGCCTATTTCCGGAGGAGTTGAATTTATCCCTGCTGAAAACGTGTATCCAAGTTCAACTCCTATCGGAGTTGGGGGTATCCTCAGGCTTGGTTACATTTTACCCCGAGTTGCGACTCGGGGTTAATACCCTAAAGGGATTGAACTCCTCCGGAGTGGATTGTTTAGTTAGTCCACTGTAATTGGGATTGACCTTTTTACATTGAACACCTATGGAGTTGCTTGTTCGGTATTCATCATTTGGTGTTCAACATTCGGAATTTTATCCATCCACTTCTTTATTTAGATCTCAGGGCTAACGCCCCTCTGGAAATATCTTAGACCGACTTTTCTACGAAGATAACAGGGCTAAAGCCCCTATCAACCGCATTAAAAGCAATGGTGAACATATTGGTTTTGTCCTTCTGCTATACCAATTTTTAAGACACAGATGAAAATAGATCAACGCTGATTTACACAGTTTTTTTGCTGACGCAAAATTGTATCAAAACCACTATTTCCACCTAATTATTCAATTCATAAACTATTGCAATCTAAATTCCTCTAGATAATTCAAGACTATCCATCCAACAATAGCTAAATATCAAATAATATCCACCAATCTCGCGTCAGCCAATATCCAAAAAATTATTTCCACCCTATTTCAATTTATTTCCACTTTATTTCGCGTAGCATAGTTCCACTCTCCAACCTCAAAAATCTTTCTGCACATTAATATCCACCAATATCGCGTCTACAAATATCCCCCATTATTTAGCGAAGCCTATTTCAACCTTATTTCATTTTTTTCAACTTCCAAAAACCTACAAAACGGATTGGCTAACTTAATCTGTGATGGGCTTTTACATTCTGGTTCGAAGATGGCTGGGGAACCAACGAGGATAAACATGGCCTTGGCTCGGGAAACGGCTACATTGAAGCGGTTGGGGCTGTAGAGAAAATCCATGCCTCTTGGCGCATCTTCTGGAGTGGAAGTAGCTACGGAATAAATCATCACTGGGGCTTCTTGTCCCTGGAATTTGTCTACCGTCCCAATTTCTATACTAGGCAGGGCTTCCTTGAGGAGATTAACTTGAGCATTGTAAGGCGCTATGATCTTGATGTCTTCCGATCGGAGTGTTTTGCTCTTACCTTCATGATCGGTATACCTCACCCCGCCTGATAGCAATTCCTGTACAATCTCCCTAATCTTCTCAACTTCCTCCTGAGAGGCATTGGTATTTCCCTCGTGGACTACAGGGACAAAACGCAATCCTGCACCAAGGAAACAGGTGTTTCCAGATAGTTCCTGTCGCTCTAAGCCGGGTACCGCATGTAACTTGTTTTCATAAAACTGTTCAGAGTCAAAGGCACAAATCGCAGGATGCATGCGATAGGTTTTATCCAAGAAAATGCCTTGCTCTGGAAGTATAGTCTGCTGCCCCTGAAGGATATGTGCCAAGGCAGATACCTCTGTTCCATCCGGATGCACACCCTGTTGAGGCTGTTGCAATTGCTGCGGATCACCCAAGAGCACCAAATTCCTAGCAGATAAACCACAGGCCAAGGTATCAATCAAGGATAGTTGTCCTGCTTCATCGATAAATAAATAGTCCAATTGTTGGTCTGCTATTGCATTCGCAAATAGAAAGGGGGTTCCGGCAATTAAATCTGATTTTTGTAAAATAACTTCCAACTGACTCGGTTGGGTGAATATATCCCATTCCCTTCTATCTCCAGCACTCGCTTTTTGAGAAACAATAAAGGAAAGACCTTCCTTATTTCGTAATTCCCACACTTTACCCACCAAGGAAGTGATCACCTTATGGGACATGGCAGTGATACCAACTTTTTTACCTTGCTTGATTAAATCCAGAATCATCCGGCTTCCTGTGTAACTTTTCCCTGATCCCGGAGGGCCTTGAATGGGTAGGTAGCTGTCTTGCAATTTGGAAACCCAATTTTTCGCCAATTCCAAGCTGTCTTCCTGTCGTGGGATTTCTTCTGTGGTTTGCGGATATTCTCTCAGTAATAAAGACCGAACTGCCCGATAGGTGGCATCAGTATTCTCCAAACCATGTTGATTGACCCATTCTGCTAGACGAATGATAGCATCTTCTTTGACTTTCTGATTGATATCATCATGAAAAATTATTCTAGAGTAGTGTTCCTCGTGATTAGCACTCGGTCCTTTTTTCAATTGAAGAATTCCTTTTTCAGTGTCCAAGTAGTGAATAGTTCCCGGATTAGTTTCACCCAACCTTAAAACCTGGCTTGTTGAACTGTATTCAAGTTCTTGCCTTGGAAACCTGTATTCATAAACAGTGGATTTTTTATCGGGAAAGCTATTCCCTGTAAAGGTAAGCAGGGCTATTGCTCCTTTTTCCTCCAGCAACTCCTCATCCGTCAAGTCCTTAAGCCGTAATACCTCCCACCATTTGGTTTTCTTCTCCCTTCGATACCAATCCAACATATGCGCCAGCAAGAATCTACTTTGCTGCTCGGGTGTTCGTTCACTGGGAACACCTGGCACATCCTTCATCAATTGCTCGAAGATTGGTTTGATTAGCTCCAAAAATTCACTGGTTTTTTCACCCGCCTCCATTGGTTGTGGTTCTGGTCTAGGAATTTCAAAACCCTGCCCAATAGCCTCCAATCGAAGTTCTTCCAGCCACACATGTAACTTTTCTGTAGCCTTGCAGTCGTCCTCATTATACTGTCTAATAGCTTCAATCATTTCGGGACTTGCTTCATCTACCTTTCCCGTTTCCAATAAAAATTCATACATGGACTTGTGTTTGGATACTTCCCTCAAGTCGATTTGCCTTTCGTAGCCAAAGAATTTTTCTAAATCCTTGATGGAATATTTTTCTACGCTGGCCCGCACAGCTTGTCTCACTACCCCATATAAATCCACGAATGTTTGGGAGCGAAGGAGTTCGTCCAACTCCTCCTGTCTACTGGCATACTTTCCCGCTAAGCGCTTTAAAGCGGTTGTCTCATAAGGTGCATAATGGTAGATGTGCATGCCGGGATTCGCACGTTTGATTGCCATCACCCCATCCATCCATTCTTCAAACAGCTGCTTCTCTTCAGCTTCTTTTTTAGCCCATTTGGCATAATAGTCCCCTTGATAACACCATCCAATCATGTATTCCAATCCGCTTGGCTCTACCAAGGGATCCCCCTCAAAGTCTAAATAAATATCATGTTTGTCCGGCTCGGGTAATTTGCAGAATCCCTTTTCTGGCTGCACTTCCAGCAATTCATGGATCGGTCTATTGCCATCTTCCCTACTTCTCCATTGGATATTCGCCTGACCCTGGAGTTTTTCATAGGTTTGTTTGGCTCCTCTGGCAGGCCTAAATTCCGGTGCTATCTCAAATTGAGCAAAGGTCCCTAAGGTATCCACCCCATGAGTTTTCACTTCCTTGATCTGCGTCTTGCCCATACCAGCCACAAAAGAAAGGTGATCGTCCCTTCTACGTTGTTGATTGCAGACCTCCCACCAAGTACAGATGTCACAGTGCGGAACGGCATCTGGATAGGTCGCAGGTTCGGCTTCTTGGATAGCATGCAAAAACCGCTTTTTCACCAATCGCACATAAGCAATATAATCATCCACCCGGTAAGAAACTTCTCCCTCAGGCGTTTTGACCCACATATATTCCGGCATCAAACCCTGCAAGTCCCCTACTGCTTGGGAATACAAGCTGATTTGTATGATGGTTGCCGCTTTGGTTTCTGTGGCCAACTTGGTATCCATCACCTCATAAGAATAATCTCCTAAAGCAGAAGGCTTATTTGCCTTAATCAAAAAATCTGCCCAGCCTTGCCACTCCCCCTCCTTACCTAATCTAGCTTGATAGATGATTTCAATGCCCTCTTTCATCGCATTGATTGTTTGTTGAGCTGCATTAGCATCTTTTGACTGAATGATCACAATACGCTTCCCTTCTTGCTCGAACTTTTGAAGCATTTCTTCCTCAAATTTCACTCCCCGCTCCCGCAAGGCCAACATTACCTTATTGGTGTAGGTTGGTTTTTCTCGCTTATGGTCCAAGGCCTCTTTATCAAGCGTAGTCAGATGCTTGCAATGAATAAAATTGGAAAGATCGGATGGTGAGTAAATGAGTTGTCCTGCTGTTTTTTTCATGCTAGAATAGTCGTATACATGTAAAGCTAACTTTTCAATCCCAAGCAAAAAATACCCAGATTCAGGTATTTTTCTATGGTCTGGCACAAGATTACGGAGAATTGAAGAATGATGAGAGAAATTGCAAGCTTGTAAATGAGGTTCTCATAGATAAATCAGATTGAGCGGATTTGGCGTAGGTATTGATTGATATTGGATATTGATGGATATTGGCTGACGAGATATTGGTGGATATTAATGGATATTTAGATATTTGGATATAGAGGTTTTGGGAATTAAATTATGTTGATTCCTTTTGTAAGGTTGGTAAACCCCATAAGAGGGGTTAGCCCAGTAATCTTCGTAGAACATGCCTGTTTGAAATCATTCAGAAGGTCGTAGCCCTGAGGTCTTAAATCAGAAACTATCTGCGTATTCGTGCCAATTCCTGAGTCATGCGACCAAATTTTTCATCTACTTTTTTTCAGCGTTTTCTGTAGATTCTGCGAGAAATATCTATCTGTGGCAATCTGTGAAATCTGTGGACCGCCTTAAGGGAGCCATGCGACCGAATTTCCCCAATAACTTTCAGCGCTTTCTGCGTATTCCCCAAGAACTCCCCCCTTCGTGCAATTCGTGACATTAGTGGACAGCCTTCCCAAGTAGTACTGCCCCTACAGGGCAGATGAGAGATGCCTAGGTCTTCCAATCCATGGGTTGGGAAACCCATGGTTACTATTGTGCTGACCCTCTCGGGTCAGGTCCTCAACATCGATTTCATTATATTCTAAAAGCCCAACTTTCTGTGCCAATCTGTGGACAACCCCAAGGGAGCCATGCGACCAAATCTTCCCAATGACTTTCAGCGCTTTCTGTGTATTCTGCGAGAACTCCCTATCTGTGCCAATCTGTGAAATCTGTGGACCGCCTTAAGGGAGCCATGCGACCGAATTTCCCCCATTACTTTCAACGTCTTCCGTGGATTCCGCGAGCACTCCTCCCTTTCGTGTCATTTGTGCCATTAGTGGACAGCCTTCCCAAGTAGTACTGCCCCTACAGGGCAGATGAGAGATGCCTAGGTCTTCCAATCCATGGGTTGGGAAACCCATGGTTACTATTGTGCTGACCCTCTCGGGTCAGGTCCTCAACATCGATTTTAGGGTTTTCAGTTTATTCTGCGCTTTCTGCGAGCCCCAATTTGCTACAGCAAATCCATCTGTGTCAATCTGTGAAGAACAAATTATCAATCTATGTCTAATAATCATCTAGCTGGACAAGACCTCAGCGCTACGCGCCTCTGATACCACGTATTATATCAATTACTACGAAGACCACAGGGCTACGCCCCTAATTGCCCGGTTACAATAATAGATTTTAGATTTCAGAAGGCAGGTTTTAGATTTGGTTTTCTCCTTTTCGCAAGCTGCAAGCACTCCTTATCTGTGCCAATCTGTGAAATCTGTGGACCGCCGTAAGGGAGCCCTGTGACCAAATTTCCCCAATAACTTTCAGCGTCTTCCGTGGATTCCGCGAGAACTCCCCCTTTCGTGTAATTCGTGCCATTAGTGGACAGCCTTAAGGGAGCCATGCGACCGAATTTCCCCCATTACTTTCAACGTCTTCCGTGGATTCCGCGAGAACTCCTCCCTTCGTGCAATTCGTGACATTAGTGGACAGCCTCCTCAAGGAGTACTACCCCTACAGGGTAGATGAGAGGTGCCTAGGTCTTCCAGTCCATGGGTTGGGAAACCCATGGTTACTATTGTGCTGACCCTCACGGGTCAGGGCTACAACATCGATTTCAGGGTTTTCTGTGTATTCGGCGCTTTCTGCGAGCCCCAATTTGCGTCAGCAAATCCATCTGTGTCAATCTGTGAATATCAAATTTTCAATCTGTGTCAAAAAATCATCCTGCTTGACAAGACCTCAGTGCTACGCGCCTCTGATACCACGTATTATATCAATTACTACGAAGACCACAGGGCTACGCCCCTGGTTGTTCGGATACACCAATAAATTTTAGATTTCAGAAAGCAGGTTTTAGATTTGGTTTTCTCCTTTTCGCAAGCTGCAGGCACTCCTTATCTGTGCCAATCTGTGAAATCTGTGGACCGCCTTAAGGGAGCCCTGCGACCAAATTTCCCCAATAACTTTCAGCGCTTTCTGTGTATTCTGCGAGAACACCCTTTCTGTGCCAATCTGTGAAATCTGTGGACAGCCTTAAGGGAGCCATGCGACCGAATTTCCCCAATAACTTTCAGCCTCTTCCGTGGATTCCGCAAGAACCCCAAATTCCTGTCTGAGGCAGCCAGTCGCGCCATTAGTGGACAACCTTCTTCCCGTGGTAAAAATCTTCGAGGTCTGAAAGACCTTAAAGGTTACATTCCTTTCCTTTCCGTGGATTCAGCGCTTTCTGTGAGCATACTCCTTAGAAAGGTGCAGGCTCACCGCCCCATCCTCCTGCCAATGGATCATCATCTCCGTTGGCTTTGCTTTGTAACCTGATAGTATTTCCGGTTTCAAAATCTCCAGAAGCTGCACTCGGGAATTTGGTGCTGTAAGATACATCTTGTGGCTTGTACGGTACATTCATTTCCAAATCTGTAAACTTCGTGTATTTTCCAATAAAGCGGAGTTTGACATTCTCCAACGAACCGTTTCTGTGCTTAGCAATGATCACCTCACCCACACCCATCGTGGAATGTCCATCTTCATCTTCTGTGATACCATAATATTCGGGCCTGTACAAAAACATTACCATATCCGCATCTTGCTCAATCGCTCCTGATTCCCTCAAATCGGATAATTGTGGACGCTTATCTCCACCTCGTGTCTCCACAGCTCGGGACAACTGCGAAAGCGCAATCACCGGCACACTCAACTCTTTCGCCAATTTTTTCAACCCTCGGGAAATACTCGCAATCTCTTGTTCACGGTTACCACCCGAACCACCAGACTTACTATCCCCTGACATCAACTGTAAGTAGTCAATCACAATCAGCTGAATATCATGTTGAGCTTTTAATTTTCTACACTTGGCACGTAACTCCAAGATAGATAAGGCAGGGGTATCATCCACAAACAGCGGCGCCTTTGAGAGCTTTCCAGTTTTGTGAACCAACTGCTGCCATTCATATTCTGCTAAGGTTCCCTTTTTGATTTTTTCTGAATCTAGTTCAGCTTCTGAAGAAATCAGACGATTGACCAGCTGTATGGAAGACATCTCCAATGAAAAAATTGCAACCGGTCTTTCATGGTCCACCGCTGCATTGCGCAAAACAGACAATACAAATGCTGTCTTACCCATGGCAGGACGGGCAGCTATGATCACTAAATCAGATTTTTGCCAGCCCGAGGTAACTCTGTCCAAAGCAGTAAAACCACTAGGCACACCCGTCAATCCATCTTTCTGTCCTTTTTTCGCTTCCAATTCCAAAATCGCTTCCTTCATAATGGAGCGCATATCGGAATAGTTTTTTCGGATATTCTTTTCTGAAATTTCAAAAAGTGACTGCTCCATTTTATCAAGCAGCTCGAATACGTCCGTGGTATCCTCGTAAGCATCCCGCTGAATTTCTGAGGCTATGCTGATCATTTCCCGCTTCATAGACTGCTCCATGATAATACGGGCGTGATATTCTATATTGGCAGCAGAAGATACACGCGAGGTTAATTCTGTTATAAAAAATGCTCCCCCTGCAATTTCCAATTTCCCTGTTTTCCGTAACTGATTAGTGACGGTCAGCATGTCAATCGGTTGGGATTCAGAAAACAACTCTAAAATAGCCTGATAAATAACTTTATGCGCTTCTTTATAAAAACTTTCAGTTTTTAACAAATCCACCACATTAGTCAACGCCTCTTTTTCAAGCATCAATGCCCCTAGCACAGCCTCTTCCAAATCAAGTGCCTGTGGTGGTAACTTTCCTAAATTGGTATTCAAATCGGGTTTTTTCCTACCGATCACTCTATCTCTAGAGCCGGGATTATTCTCTGCCATATCAACAAAAGTACTTCCTTTAACCCAATGTTTTTGAACAATTTACCCACGAGATATCCACAACGCTTTCAATTACTTGAAAATCATGACTTTCTAAAAATATCAAAAGAATCCCACATTTACCGTACAATCTCTCCTCCCTTTAGTACCTTTGGATATTCTTTTAGTCGTATGAGTCAACATTACCACTTTATAGCTATCGGCGGTGCTGTTATGCACAATCTCGCCCTCTCCATGGTTCAAAAAGGCTACGTCGTCACAGGTTCTGACGATGAAATCTACGAACCCTCCCGTACACGCCTGGAAAAAGCAGGAATACTCCCCACCGCTAAAGGTTGGTTCCCTGAAAAAATCCACCCCGGATTGGATGGAATCATCCTAGGCATGCACGCGCGTATCGATAATCCAGAATTACAACAAGCTAGAGCATTGGGTATTCCGGTCTATTCCTTCCCAGAATTTATCTATCAACAAAGTAAGGATAAAACTCGGATTGTCATCTCAGGAAGTCATGGCAAAACCAGCATTACTTCTATGATTTTGCATGTCTTAAGCTTTCATCAGCTCGCTTTCGACTATCTTGTTGGTGCTCAATTAGAAGGGTTTGACTTGATGGTCAAACTATCGGATGCTCCTATTATCATCATTGAAGGAGATGAATACCTAACCTCTCCGGAGGATAGAAGGCCGAAGTTCTTCCATTACCATCACGACATTCTCCTCATGAGTGGCATTGCTTGGGACCACTTCAATGTATTTCCAACCTTCGAAGGATACAAAGACCAATTCAGGCAGGTCATCACCATGACTCCTGATACGGGGGTTTGGATTTATTGCGAAGAAGATGCCGAAGTAAAAACTTTGGCAGCAGAAGTCTCCAACCCAGCATTCAAAACAATCCCTTACGGTGTCCACTCCCATAGGATTGACGCTGGAAAAACCTATTTATCAACAGCTACGGGTGAAATCCCACTCCATATATTCGGGGCCCATAATTTACAAAACCTCTCCGGTGCCCTCCAGGTTTGCTTACAGATAGGCTTGACCGAAAGTCAATTTTATCAGGCAATCGCAAGCTTCAAAGGTGCTGCAAAAAGGCAAGAAGTACTGGCATCTTCCGACCAATCTATCCTTTATCGGGATTTTGCGCATGCCCCTTCCAAACTGCAGGCAACCGTACAGGCAGTAAAAAATCAATTTCCTGAAAGAAAATTAATTGCTGTACAAGAATTACATACCTACAGTTCGCTCAACAAAGACTTTGTACACAATTATGCGCATACCTTTGATATGGCGGATGAGGCGATTATTTATTTAAATCCAAAAGCCGTATCTTTGAAAAAGCTGGAATTGATGGACCTTGCTACGCTTCGCGAAGGGTTCCAACGCGCAGACTTGAAGCTTTTTACAGATATCCAGGAATTAAAATCCTTTTTGGAAAGCCAAAACTATCATCAAACCAACTTATTACTCATGAGTTCAGGCAATTACGATGACATGGATCTCCAAAACATTACAAATAAAATCGAACAAACGAATTAAGACATGAATTTGAATATCAAAACCCCCATTGCTTTTTTTGACATCGAATCTACGGGAACGAATGTTTCTACCGATAGAATCGTCGAAATTTCCATTTTAAAAGTTCATCCAGGAGGAAAAGAGGAATTAAAAACAGAGTTGGTCAATCCAACCATACCCATTCCTGCCGAAACATCTGCCATCCATGGCATCTATGACAAGGATGTGAAAGATAAACCAACATTTAAAGATTTATCGAAAGACATGCATCAGTTTTTAGCAGGTGCAGATTTAGCAGGCTTTAATGTGCTAAAATTTGATATTCCATTGTTGGTGGAAGAGTTTTTGAGAGCAGGCATTGATTTCG
Organism: Mongoliitalea lutea; assembly: GCF_014652135.1. GTDB lineage: Bacteria > Bacteroidota > Bacteroidia > Cytophagales > Cyclobacteriaceae > Mongoliitalea > Mongoliitalea lutea. The sequence continues at coordinate 16,417 of NZ_BMYF01000023.1, read as the reverse complement.
ATATCGAGAAAAGAAATATCCTCGATGCTCAGAAAATCTTCCATATGATGGAAAAGAGAAATCTTTCTGCCGCCTATAAATTCTATTGCGGAAAATCTTTAGAAAACGCTCATAGTGCTGAAGCGGATACCGTAGCAACTTATGAAGTATTCAAGGCCCAAATTGAAAAATATGCAGGAGAAACGGCCGAAGATCTGCTGGGGAATAAAATTGGAGTCTTCGAAAATGACATGAAAAAAATCCACAACATTCTCAACGAGAAAATGGTGGATCTGGCCGGTCGATTTATTTTTAATGAAAAAGGAGAAGAGTGTTTTAATTTTGGTAAACACAAAGGCAAAACAATCGAACAGGTGTTGAAAGAAGAACCTTCTTACTATGATTGGATGATGAAAGGAGATTTCCCATTGGATACCAAGCGCAAATTCACACAGGTGAAGTTGAGGGCTTTCAACAATCGGTAATCTGATTTTATTGAAATAAAGATGTCTTCCGATCTGAATGGTTCATAACCACTATGATAGGAAGACATTTTTTATATAGCTTATTGAATTTTAACGTCTTACATACTTCTCAACCAATCGCTCTGCACATCGCTCTCCATCCATGGCAGCGGAAACAATTCCTCCAGCATACCCTGCCCCTTCACCACAAGGATACAAGCCCTTGATAATCGGATGTTCAAAGGACTCTTTATCGCGTGGAATTCTCACAGGAGAGGAAGTTCTGCTTTCTATTCCGATCAGTTGAGCTTCATTGGTCAAATACCCTTTCATCTTCTTACCAAAAGCAACTAAGCCCTGTCTTAACCTTTCTGATATCATTTTAGGTAATACCGCATGCATATCTACCGAGGAAAGTCCTGGCTGGTAAGATGTGTCCAATAGGGACTCACTGACCTTTCTGTTAGTAAAATCGACCATAAGCTGCGCTGGAGCAACCTGAGTTTCTCCCCCCATCTTCCAAGCCTTTTGCTCCACTTCTGCTTGAAACATCATTGCGGCTAAGGGGCCATAATGCGCATACTGCGGTAAATCTTCCAATTCCACTGCTACTACCATCCCCGAATTGGCATACTTACTATCTCTTCTACTGGGTGACATGCCATTGACTACCAATTCTCCTGGTGCAGTAGCGGCCGGGACAATAAATCCACCAGGGCACATGCAAAACGAAAACACTCCTCGCTGCTTCCCTTGATATTCTGTCTGTTGTACCAAAGAATAATAAGAAGCAGGCAAATAAGGTCCCCTATCTACGGCACAACTATATTGGATTTGATCAATCAAATTTTGTCTATGCTCGATTCTTACTCCCAAAGCAAAAGGCTTAGCTTCAATTAAGATTTGCTTTTGGTGAAGCAAAAGAAAAATATCCCGAGCAGAGTGTCCTGTGGCTAAAATCACGCCCTTGCCAAGGATTTTTTCTCCGTTTTGAAGGATAACACCCTTCATTTCATTTCCATCCAAGATAAAATCTACCACCTTGGTATCAAATAAAACCTCTCCTCCTGCTTCTAAAATGGAGTTTCTGAGTTCTGCAACCAATTTGGGTAATTTATTGGTCCCAATATGAGGATGGGAGTCAACCAAAATCTCTTCTGTAGCTCCATGAGCGACAAAAATCTCCATAATCCGGCGGATGTCACCTCTCTTTTTGGATCGGGTATATAGTTTACCATCCGAATAGGTTCCCGCTCCTCCTTCACCAAAACAGTAATTGGACTCAGGATTGACGATGTGACTTTTATTGATAGCTGCCAGATCCCTTCTTCTGGCACGAACATCCTTACCTCTTTCGATTAAGATAGGTTTGACGCCTAACTCAATTGCCCGAAGAGCAGCAAACATCCCTGCTGGCCCTGCTCCAACAATAATGATTTGCTCCGCATTGCTGACATTTGGATAATCGTTGTGAAAAGTAAGCATGGGCTCTGGAACTTCCTTCACAAAAACCTCAGCAGTTACATTGATCTTTACTTGCCTGCTGCGTGCATCAATCGATCGTTTGACCTGCCGAGCATAAACATCTGATTCTGCTAAAGATATACCAGCAGCCCTCAAAGCAGCTTCCTTAAAAAGGTCCTCTGTGTACGCCACCTCCGGCGTTAATTGTAATTGAATTTCTTTTTTCATCGTAAGGTGTCTATCCTTAAAGTGGTGATTAGTGAATTAGTAATTGAGTTATTAGTGGAAAGGTCCACTGTCCACTGTCGACAGTCAATAGCACTATACCTGACAGGTTAGGAGTATTTTAATATCATTGTCAGCAAGATAAAATCAAGTTTCTGGTACGCCCCTGTCTTGATTCTTTGTCTCGTCCTGAAAATACTTGACACTTTTTTCATTGTTTTTCTTTTGTCTCCAGTGTTTTTGCTTCTTTTTAAATGGATAAATCCCAATCCTTACAGTTTTCAAAGGTATATTCCGATGATTTGGTGTATTTGCTGACGTTCCAAGGTAGTGGGTTAAAACCCAACTATATGCATCAGGAGAAACTCATTTTTTCCCGGGTTAAAACCCGGGGCAATTGATTGAGTTAACTTGTAACTTCCTAATTTCTCTTTTGATACAAATTTTTCAATCCGAATTTTTCTGCGTTTTCCGTGTATTCTGCGAGCTTTGGTTCTAATCTCTCGCTTCTCGATTCTCGTCTCCTGCTTGCAGCAGGCAAGTCTCTTTTCTAACTCTCCTCATTCCCAAATATCTCCTTCACTACCCATCCTTTGCCCCATTCATCCATTTCTTCTTGGGTCCAAAGTTCGGGATAAAAGATTACTTTTTGGAAGCGTGGAGGCAAGTATTTCTGCCAGTTAGTACCACCTGTAGCGGCAATATCTTGGGGATCACGCTGTAAATAGCGTACAGCCGATTTGTAATGAGCCAAGGGCCAGAAAACATTAGCTTTTAAATCCAAGCTCTTGAGCAGCTCCTTCAACTCATCGTCTTTATCCTCGCATGCTAGATACTTTTTCCAAATATTTTTGTCACCATATAGCTCAATCAACTCTTTGAGTTCTTTGCCGTATTTTTTCTCGAAACTCTTTAAAGTCAACGTTTTCTCTCCAGTCGCCAACTCCTTAGCACCATGTTGCCAATAGATATTATCAAATAATACAGCGACATCCGATTCATTCAAAAGTGCATCTCTTCTATCGATATGAATCAATTGATGCACATCAGTCGATTGAATTTCTAGCACTCGATATTGGGCACTTTGAAAACCGCTAGATGGCAACAAAGACATCCTAAATTTAAGAAACTGTTCTTTTTCCATCCCCTTCCACATCACTGCAAAAGATGAAATCAATTGATCAAAGTACATCAATACGCGTTCTAATCGAGATTTGAAGAATGCAGCTTCAATACTTGGTTGATCCGCAATTTGCTCTAGTTCCCAAATGATCAATTTGAAGTATAATTCAGTAATTTGGTGGTAGATAATGAAGATTTTTTCGTCTTTGAATGATGTTCGAGGTTGCTGAAGTGAAAGGAGGATATCGAGATTGATATAATCCCAATAAGTCATATAATCTGCATAAAGCAATCCTTCCAAATAAGAGGACAGGTCCTGACCGGAAGCTTTAAATTTTTCCTCAAGTTGCTCTATCTTCTCTAAAATGTGTTTTGGGGTTTGTGCTGGGTTCATGTGCTAAAATTAATGAGCGGTACAATAGTATTTATCAGCTCTTTGTATTTATTTCAAGTCGTGAATGCGACTTCGTGCGCAAAAATCCGTTATAATTAGCAATAAACCAAAAACTGTTATGGAACAGCTGACAGCCGTACACAAATCGTCCAAGCAAGATACATTTGAGGGGGTGGACTTTTACCAGGTAGATGATTTACTGACAGAAGAGCATCTATTGATTCGCTCCTCAATCCGTGACTTTGTCAAAAAAGAGATCAGTCCTTACATCGAAGATTGGGCTCAACGCGCACATTTCCCTTATGAAATTGTCAAAAAATTCGGAGATGTAGGTGCCTTTGGACCTCAAATACCTGCCGAATATGGCGGAGGTGGTCTGGATTACATTGCCTATGGATTGATCATGCAAGAGATTGAAAGAGGGGATTCCGGCATGCGTTCTACGGCTTCTGTGCAAGGTTCCTTAGTCATGTATCCGATTTACAAATTTGGTTCCGAAGAGCAAAAACATAAATACCTGCCCAAACTAGCTTCCGGCGAAATGCTCGGTTGCTTTGGTTTGACTGAACCTGACTTTGGTTCAAATCCATCAGGCATGGTGACCAACTTTAAAGATATGGGGGACCATTACCTATTGAACGGTGCCAAAATGTGGATTTCCAACTCTCCAAAAGCTGACATTGCTGTAGTGTGGGCTAAAAACGAAGCTGGAAGAATTCATGGATTGATTGTGGAGCGCAGTATGGAAGGATTCTCTACCCCAGAAACTCATGGTAAATGGTCCTTAAGAGCGTCCGCAACGGGTGAGTTGGTATTTGACAATGTAAAAGTTCCTAAAGAAAACTTACTTCCTGGCAAAAGCGGTCTTGGAGCTCCTATGATGTGCTTGGACTCCGCTCGCTTTGGTATCGCTTGGGGTGCTGTGGGTGCCGCCATGGATTGCTACGAATCAGCTCGCAAATATGCAGCAGAGCGAATTCAGTTTGATAAACCGATTGGTTCTTTCCAATTGATCCAAAAGAAATTAGCGGAGATGCTTTCCGAAATCACCAAGGCCCAGTTGCTCAACTGGAAACTAGGAAAAATGATGAATGAAGGAAAAGCCACAACAGCACATATTTCACTTGCTAAGCGTAATAATGTAGCGATGGCTTTGGATATTGCCAGGGAAGCACGTCAAATTCATGGTGGCATGGGTATCACGGGAGAGTATTCCATGATGCGCCACATGATGAACCTAGAGTCTGTAATCACTTACGAAGGAACCCATGATATCCACTTGTTGATCTTGGGTCATGAGATCACAGGGATTCCTGCTTTTAAGTAGGAAGCAAGAAATGAGACATAAGATACAAGACAAAAGACTTAAGATATAGGACACAAGACAATGAGAGATTTTGAGGGGTAGAGATTGATATATGCTGACGTGAAACAAGTTGATATATGCCTAGCAGCGATATATTAGTGGCGTATAAAGAGTCAATTATTCTAAAAAATGTCAAGTATTTTCAGGACTAGACAAAGGCAAATGACTAAAACCACCAGGAAATAAAAACCTTGGTGGTTTTTTTGAGAATAATTTTCAAATACAACTGATTTCCATTCATATAATAATTTTCATTCAGCGTATCAAAAAGAATGAGAATTCCTTATTTTTAATCCTACACCAAAAATACCGTCTATGAAAAATACAAGAACACTCATTTTATTGGGATGCTTGATACTCTTTCTATCCAGCATGACCGAATCTTTTGCACAAGAAAAAAATAAACTTAAACTAGAACAGTTTTTTGACATCATCAGTGTCGCTGACCCCCAAATCTCGCCAGATGGAAAAGAAATTATTTATACCCGAGGCTGGGTAGATAAGGTGAATGATTCCAGGCGAAATGAATTATTCATCATGAATGCTGATGGTAGCAAAAATCGGTTTTTCACGAAAGGAAGTTCTCCTGCTTGGTCTCCAGATGGCGCAAGAATCGCTTACATGTCCTCAGGCGAGCCAAGTGGAAGTCAAATTTTTATAAAATATAAGGATTCGGAGGGAGCCACTCAGATCACCCGTGTAGAAAAAACTCCTTCCAACATGAAATGGTCTCCTGATGGAAAATTTATTGCTTTCAACATGCTTGTTCCTTATAGTGAGCCTTGGAACATCAAAATGCCGGAGCGACCAAAGGGTGCTAAATGGACCGATGGCCCAAAAGTAATTACCCAGATGAATTACAAACGTGATAGAGTCGGTTACTTAGAAGAAGGTTTTACCCATATTTTTATTGTATCAGCCGAGGGTGGAACACCTAGACAAATCACCCAGGGTAATTGGAATCATAGTGGTGTAGAATGGACACCTGATGGAAAAGAAATTCTCTTCACCAGTCTCCGCGTTGAGGAGGCTGAATACGAATACAGGCAATCGAATGTTTACGCTGTCAACGTTGAAACGACTGCAATCAGACAGCTAACCGATAGAAATGGAATAGACCGATCTCCCGTGGTATCACCTGATGGCAAAAAAGTCGCCTATGTAGGGTATGACTGGACGGATGATACGTATATAGAAAATAAACTCTATATCATGGATATAGACGGTAAAAACTCCAAAGAATTAGCCGCTGATTTTGATCGGTCTCCTGCAAGCATGTTTTGGGCAACTGACAACTCTGGCGTGTATTTCAATGCAGATTACAATGGCACAAGAAATCTCTATTTTGCACCCATCCGAGGCGGTCATAAGCAAGTGAGTCAAGGCAACCATCTGCTGACAGTTTCTGACATCAATAAAAATGGAACCGCTGTGGGAATCATGACTGATTACCATACTCCAGCCGAAGTGATTGCATTCAATGTCACCAACCCAAGCCTTAAAAACTTAACAAGTTTAAATGAAAGTATGTTGAAAAACGTACAATTGGGAGAAGTAGAAGAGCTTTGGTATAAATCTACGGACGATTTTGACGTTCACGGTTGGATTGTTAAACCAGCTGACTTTGACCCAACCAAAAAATACCCGATGATATTGGTGATCCATGGTGGGCCTCATGGCATGTACAATGTAGGCTTCAATTTCACCTGGCAACATCATGCAGCGGAAGGATATGTTGTACTGTACACCAATCCAAGAGGTTCTTCAGGTTATGGATCTGTTTTTGGGAATGCTATCAAAAACGACTATCCTGGAAAGGATTATGATGATCTCATGAATGGTGTCGATGAAGTCATCAAAAAAGGGTTCATCGATGAAAAAAACCTCTTCGTCTATGGGGGAAGTGGCGGTGGTGTGTTGACCTCTTGGATAGTAGGGCATACAGATAGATTTGCAGCTGCATCTGTCAACTTTCCTGTGATCAACTGGCTTTCCTTTGTGGGAAATACGGATGGTGTAAGTTGGTATAAAAATTTCAAGGAGTACCCTTGGGATGATCCAAGTGAGCATATCAGAAGATCGCCTTTGATGTATGTGGGAAATGTGAAAACACCTACTATGCTGATGTGTGGAGAAGATGATTTGAGAACTCCCATTTCACAAACAGAAGAATTTTATCAAGCATTGAAAGTATTGAAAGTTCCTACCGCAATGATCCGTTTCCAAAACGAATACCACGGTACAGGCACCAATCCTTCCAATTATATGCGTACCCAGTTGTACTTGTATTCTTGGTTTGATAAATATAAAAGAAAGTAGATTAAGCTAATAGACCTAAAAACATCAGTAAACATATTTTAAATGAACAGGGCTGAAACCAATTTCAGCCCTGTTTTTTTTGCAAATATTTTTTGAGAAATCTTAAAGCCTTCTTTTAGCTATTTTCTTATTAGGATTTTCTTTTCCAAAATATCGTCCTAATACAGTCCAAACATACCCAAAATAGCGGGTCCCCAAGATCCTTTGGTGACATTGTAAGTAGCTAGCGAAATAAAAACAATAACCAACCAAAGCATAAGGGAACCGGATAGTTGAATGGATTTGGGTAATTTGTTGGTTGAAGAGCGGATAAAAAATTCAGCGACCAGCAAATTGGGAACCCAAAAGAAAAAAATCATAAATACATCGATTGGATCTCTAAACTCCCTTGCCTCCAGAGGCAAAAATCCTGTAAAAAACATAAAACCATAGTACATCCTGTAGAGCCAAGAACCAATTGCCAAAGCATACAATCGAATAGCCCAAGCCTTATGTTGTTCCACTAATTTAATCCTAGCAAAGCGTATAGTTTGAATGCTACATATCAACATGGCTATACCATAAGCTCCAAAACCCACGTTCATGACGGGGCCTCCAACAGTTCCCCGAAGAAAAATAAAAGTCAATCCTCCTAAAGCCGTCAGCAAACATGCGAATATATAAATTCTACCAACTATCCTATGAAAATTCAAAAAGCGATTGCGTACCCACTCGAGTAGCTGTATACTTCCCAAAACCAGAATAATACCCCCTGCTACAAAATGTAATGCCATGCCTCTTGTGGCTTGGATATAATTCGGGTCATAAAGATTGGGATTGAATAAACCATTCCATTGCTCCATCTTACTACTAACAAAACTTCCACCATAGTGGGCCACAATGTACAATCCAAAAAGCCCTGAACTGATCCAAACAATAGCTACTAATAAATAGCCGGTAAGGGTAACAAAGCTATTTGAATGGGGAGTGCTTGATCTGGTATTTGATATCATAACGTGGTTTTTAAAGTAATTTACAATTTAAATGCAGGTATTTTCCCATAAGTCACCGACCTCCACAACCACTCCAATGGACCGAACCTATACTTGCTTAGCCAAAATTTGCTAAAGGAAATTTGGAAGCTGAAAATAGCTAAGACCAACAAGATACCCTGCCAGACTTCGATTTCTCCAAACAAATCAAATAAACCTAACCTAAACAGCAACAAGGCTATCAATGAATGTGAAATATAATTGGTAAGGGCTATTCTTCCTACAGCTGAAAAGCCCGAAAACAGTCCTCGAAACTTCTCTCGATTGTACAACAGGATAAAGCCTGAAACATAGGTAAACATCATCACTATCCCCCCTAAAACCCCTGTGGTCCTTCCGATAAATGCCCAATGATCCAAAGAAGCCGGATTGGCATTGGCAAGGGAAAGTAAGAGGCCTACATTTAACAGAACTCCAATTGGCAGGGATATCCAAAAGATTTTCTTGAGTTGCTGTTCATACTCCATGGTTCGGGCAAAAAAGCCACTTCTTCCTATCAATAAGCCCATCAAGAACATGACCATACAGGTGGGATAAAAGATAATTATCCCAGATAATAAGAAAAACCATTGCTCAATATTCATCTGAATAACTTCACTGTAAGAACCTGAATTGTAAACCTGATAGGCTCTTTGAACTAAATCTTGGGTAGCTACCAATTGCTCCTGACTGCCCTTCTCCATCGCCTGCAATGCCTCTGGGTTGGAGGCTAGAAATTGAGGCAGCATGCTGATCAAACCTACAAATACGATGGGAATCAATAAAAATACCAGCATCCAAATGATGATTTTCTTGGTAGAGGACTTTCTGAACAGAATCAATAAGAATCCAAACAGGGCATAGTAAAAAAGAATATCTCCTTCCCATAGCAATGCAATATGTGCAATGGCAATAATCAAGAGCCAGAAAAGCCTCTTCCGAAATAAGCTGATATTCTGTTTGCTTACTTCCTCGTCTTTATGAAGAAAGATATAGAAGCCAAAACCAAATAAGAGGGAAAACAAGACGAAGAATTTTCCAGTGAAAAAGAAGTAAATAAAACCATTGGAAAGGATCTCCATGGTACTTTCTCCAAAGGAAGGTAACATGATCAACTCCACTCCTGGTTTGAAAAAAGCTGGCATATTGACCATCAGAATTCCGAAAATGGCAAATCCTCTTAAAGAATCTACCAGATCGATTCTTTTGGATTGGGACAAAGGGGCAAGTGTTTTCATAGTGTGTAGATTTGGGGTTAAACTTAAGGCTTCAACACCAGCAATCGCTTCTCAATTACCTGATTACAGGGATAGATATCCAGTGCTTTTTGGTAGTATTCGACTGCATTGGTTGTGTCCCCTTGCATCAAAAAGCATTCTGCATAGCTATCCCAAACGTTTTGACTATGTGGAAACAAGCGGGTATTCAAAGCAAAAATCTCCTGTGCTGATTCAACACCTTTTTCACCATTCAAACTTTGGTACCCCATACCATTAAGTCCATATTCCAATGAAGCTAAGTGATAATGTTCTGACAGGCTATCCAGTTTGGTTTCCAATAGATACAATAATTCATCCAACTTTCCTTCTTGTACCCTAGGTCCTAAAAGGGTCATCACGTCAGGCAAAGCAGCTTTCCTTTTAGCATTGGCAAGCATATCATCCAATTCGCCTCGATTGAATGTCTTGCCTCTGAGAATCACACTCTCAATATCCCTGACTGCATTGATATCCTCTAAAGGATTGCTATTTAGCAGTTCCAAGCTTGCCAATCTCCCTTTTTCAACACTTCCAATTCGATCATTATTCATGACTTTAGCCGGATTGAGCGTAGCTGTTTGTAGAGCCTGTAATGGCATCATACCTGCCTGCACGTAGATTTCCAATTCATCATGCATGCTAAATCCAGGGAAGGCCCAAGGATTGGGATAATCTGTACCTGCTATGATTTGGGCTTTACTTTCAATCAGGATAGTTAAAATCTGAAAGTCATTTTGATACAATTGCTGCATCAACGCTAAGCTCGGCATCATCCGTTGGCTTCCCATAGTCCTTCTTGGTTTCCAGTCCTCTGTCATATAATTAGGCAAATACGAAATCCTAGGGTCTGATGTGAAAACACTATCCTGCATAGACCTAATCCCCCTGTTGGTAACCATGGTTGGAGAAAACCAATGTTTTGATAGGTCCAATTTTTGAAGCTTTTCTTTCATAACTGAAGAATTGAAAAATTTCAGCTCCCGCCTGAATGCTTCAAACTGATTACCAACCTCAAATAAACTATCTAATTGCTTGTTTTCTTGTTCAGAAATACCCAACTGGTGCAACCCATACAGATGTTCAGATGTAAGCATTCCTGCCGCAAGGGCGTCAAAAATAGGTACTGCCTCAGGAACATGCCCTGAAAATGGAACGCCCAATTCTGTGGCTGTTTTTCCTATAGTAAAAAAGCAAGCACTGTCCAACATAGAATAAACCTTGATAAAATCTGCTCCTGCCCGAACTTGACACCTTACCAATGCTTCCGCAGCTGTGGGATCAGTCACTTCCGCAGAAGAAGGCCATATTTTAGGAGCCCCATCCGTCAATACTCCTGCCGAATATATATCAATAATAGGCTTTCCTGCCGCTCTCTCTTCGATCATTTTTCTTAGAATGGCCATATTCCCCCACATCTCCCTTGCACCTGTAATACCATTAGCCAGCATCAGGTCATTGGTATCTTCGTAGTTCCAGTTATTATGAACATGCATATCCCAAAGTCCAGGAATCAGGTATTTATCCGTTCCATCTACCACTTCAGTTCCTTTACTAGGCTTAATTGTTTTGGTATAAATGGCGGTGATTTCATCGCCATCAATGGCCACGGTGCGGTTGGGGAGTACTTCTCCCGTGACTACATCTATGACATTGACATTGGTGATCAGGAGATCATGGGAAGGGCTGGAACAAGCAAAAAAGATCCATCCTAAGAGAGTGAAAAGTGTGAGTTTTTTCATGTGTTTTTGGTTTTGGGGTTCACGCGGCGAGCGCAAAGGAAAGCGCGGCGAGCGCCACGATTTTTGAAGTCATCTCTTGGCAATCTCCCGAAATTCGGGAAAAGGTTAGCGTTTTTTTCGTTGCGTACGCCGCGTAAAATTCGTTGCGCTCGTTGCGTGAAACCATTCCCCTAAATTTCCCTCTATTTCAAATTGCCCACAATACCCTAATGATGTGATAAAGAAGTAATCATGCTAACCTTAACTAACTCTTATTAATTTTCTACTTCATCAAATAAGCCCACTCAAGTAGTTTATGAAAAAGCGGTATCCCCAATCTGTTTGCGGAATAGCAAATGCAAAAACGACCATAAGCAACAAGACCATAAATCCTATGAAAGCATATTTGGGGAAGCGCTTAAATATAATCCAGTCATGCACCATCAATAGAATGGGAAGCAAGAAAAATAAGGCAACCAGCAGACCTAGCCCGGAACTTGGAAACACAAATGCTGTTGCCCGTGCGAGCGCTACCACCATAAATGCGAATGAACCGGTCAAAACGGAGGTTCTATGAAGTACCGGATTTTTTCTAAATACAAGGGCTATTGCAATGGCACCTGTAAAAACCACAAGTGACAAGAGGTCTAGAAATAAGGGAAAAGATTGCCCTCTCATTTCGCTTATACTTTCCGGATCAAGTAGACCCATTCGTATAGACCTTGGTGTGGAATCAAGCACTACCTGAACACCGGTGAAAACCACCAAAACTGCTAAAAAAGCCATAGCGAATCCAAGCTTCCTATGAATAGATACCTTGCGAAGATTGATCAGTGCCGACTGCAGCACCAACAGCATAAACCAAGCAGTCAACACAATGCCGTGAATTACATAAACCAATGGAAGTTGGTCAAGTTGCCAACGTTCAGGCTGTTCGAAGAATTGCCTTAAATAAAAAGTTCGCGAGAAGCCAATCAGAACAAAGAGCAAAAGTAGGATAGTGATGATAAGATAAAACCGGGAGTGGTGTTGTTTCATAAAATGTCATTTACTTCAATACATGTAAGGAACTTCCGTTACCTTGTTAATCTTGCTTTTCATCAATCTAAAGTCTTTGATTTCGATGGGAACTCGTTTGGCAGAAATCAATAAAGAGTCATTGTTAAATATACCTTTAAAATCAACCCTGCTGGCGTCAAGCAAATCATAATACAAGACAATTCCGGCTTGTTTTTCAATGAGCAAAGAATCCATTTTATCAAAACTTCCCTGCTCTCTGTATATTTCCTGTATCTGCAACATCAAACGAACCTCATCATCGAATACAAAAATCCGTTTTTCATCAAAATCTGTGTACATAAATGCAATGCTGTCACGACTCATACGAACCGCGTTCCTGCCTCTTTCAAAAACAAACTGATTCCAGCGTGATGAATTACCTGATGAAAGCGTGTCATTGTTTAGTACAAAGGATTCAATATCATAAATACCATATAACTCTGCGGGGGTTCGGTTTAGGCTTCTAGTATGGATTCCCCAATATAGATTTAGTAAATAACCCACATGTACCACAATTACAATCCATTTGAAAACCAAGGCTGAGACTCGCATCCATCGTTTTTTGAACATCGGTGCTTTTTGAATTTTAAGTGATACTGCCTCCTCGAAAAAAAAGAATCTGTATAAAGATTTAATACTTGGGAGTAGAAGGAACAGGGCCATCAACAACATCATTGATGCGTAAACCTTCGCATGGATGTCATAGTTGATATTAATCGCTGCCACATTGGCCATTGCAGCCACAGTAAGAAGGGCACCAAAATTTGCTGTTCTACGGAAAAGTAGCAGCAATGCAGCACTTTCTGCCAAGCCCATAAAAAGGTTGTAGCCATAAGAGTATCCAAAAAAAGCCCATGCCAGGCTCATTGGAGACATATCACCTAAAGGCTCTGACAATTGATAAAAACCTAAATCGGGGAACTGCACTTTGAAAAACTTCTCCAGTGCAAAAGCCAATAAATTAAGTGCTAAGAAATACCGAATAATAACAGTGAGCCAGTAGTATTGAACATCTAGGTTCTTACGTGCACGATCAATCAAACTCCAAACTATGGCTCCAATGACAGAGAGAGCTATCATGGTGAAATAGAGTATGTATATGTAGGTGCTGTCGCTGTGATTCCCCGGTGTGGGGGTTAAAATCGGGTAGTCGATACCAAACAGCTTGTCTCCTATCCAAAAAATGACCGGATCCAAAACCTTATTTAACTCTCCTAAATAGAATAGCCCCAACGAAAATGCATTGCTATACCAATCCAACAGGAAAATGAAGAGGACGGTAAAAATAAAGGCGAAGCGGAGGGACAGCTTTTTTGGAAGTGACCAGGTTGATGAATGATTCGACTGTATATCCATATTTACATTTCATTAAAAATTCATAGTACTTTCAATTAATCCACTTTGGAGGATAACATTTCAAAAACCTGCACCCACTGATCGCCCATTTTCATTTCCCCGATTTCATAAATCTGTCCTTTTTCATTTACCTGCATGGAAAAACGTAAGTTCTTGTTCATGAAATAGATGAATGCCCCGTGTTCAAAAACTCCTGAATAATCCCCTTCTGGAGTTAGGGTAGAGTACACACGAAGGGGGAAATTATTAGCATTTTCATCATAAGTTCCTAGGATTATGCTTTTGTGGTGTACCTCATCTTTCACTGTGGTGGTATTTTCCAGCATTAGAAGTCTCCCATCTAGTTTGAATTGGATGTTATAGGCATGATGCCATTCTGTTTGTTGACCATCCTCTGTCAACCTCCAGCCGATTCCTTTCCATTGCCCGATAAATGGCTCCCAATGGGTCATTCCTGATGGATTATATGCCTGAAGCCTATCAGATTGTGTGAAAGCATCACTGATAAACAAGAAAATAAACAGGGGTATAAATAATGACTTCATATTAACAAGATCTTTTGTATCACGCAGAGAACGCTAAGGAAATCGAAGCGAACACAGCGAATTTAAAACCCTCACGTGGCGCTCGTTGCGTTTTTTCCGCTGCGCTCGTTGCGTGAAACTATTCCCCTAAATTTCTTTCAATTTCTAGTTGCCCACAATACCCTAATGATGTGATGGTTTGATAAAAAATCCCTAATTCTCAATTTACCTTAGGCACTTGCTTGGTGTAACAATGAAGACCTCCACCATCCCAATTATAGGTTGTAGCATCAATCCAAACCAAAGTTTTATCAGGGTATAGAGTTGAAAAGATTTCTTTTACGCGTTCTTCTTTTTCAGACGAACTGCCTACATGTAGGTAGGTGGGTAATAAAACCTTGTCATTTGAAATCAAAAAATTCAAATAGGAAGAAGACGACAAATACTGAAGTGTATCTCCGACTTGCACGCCCTGATCAGGGGCAAAATACTCTTTTCCAATTGTAGAATCACTCATTGCCCATTTTTCTACAACCACATTAGGCCTATGCCGAAGGTCTGGCATGGGAACCTTAATGATCTTAAAAGGCCTGCCATCTTGATCTTTTGCCTTGATCAAAATATCATACGTTTCCTTCATTCTCAGATAGTTTTCAGTATGAACAGGGTGCAAATCTTTTTCTTTTTCATCCACCCAGGCTAGAAGAATCGTATTGGCATTGGCGAATCGAATGTATTCATCCGTATGACCAGCGGTGCCCATAGTAACATATCCAGGAATGATGATTTTCGACACATCACCATCTTCTACTAGGCCTTTCCCTACCCAAATAAAATGATGAACACCCAATGTGCGCTGCAACTCCTGCTCCATGCTTTCCTTGGTTGAAGTCGGATTGACCATAAACATCCACTCTTCATTCAGCAATATGGTACCTTTACCATTGACTTCAATTGCTCCCCCATCTAGGTTCAATGAAGAAGTAATGACTTCGATACCATTCCTTGCTGCTATCAGGCTATCTGTTTTTTGATTTCGGTCAAAGAACGAGGCATATACCTTTGCTGAGTCAGGTTCTTCTCCTTTCTCAATTAAAAAGCGCTCAAAGAAGTCCTGATATGACCACCTGAAATCGACTGCCTTTTTCTCTCCCAACCCATTGATCAGATACACAGGCCCAATATCTCTTAAGGCTAAAGCCTGCCGAATAGGGATGGTCAAAAAAGTAAATGAAGCCGTATCTAGGCCATTTTCTACTAGATATTCCTTAAATACTTGAGGATTTTCGCTGGTATCTGATACAAATATGACAGAAGTGGAACCTTCAAGCGCTCGTGCCACATCTGCAGCCAAGGGGAAAAACTCAGGTTCCCTTTCAGCCCAGCCCAATAATATAGCTTCTTGTGGTTCCCATTCAGCAGGATAGTAAAAAATTGCGGGATCCTTACGTTCTTGCTTGCAGGAGGAAATGATTACTGTCAAAAAGACAAAGAATGTTAGGTTTTTCATGGATTAAGGATTTTTGTTTCACGCGGCGAGCGCAAAGAAAAGCGCGGCGAACGCGGCGATTTTTGATATCATCTCGCTGCGAACGCTGCGTTTCTACCGTTGCGGTCGCCGCGTGAAATATCACCCTTAAAATTCCATGAAATTCAGAACACTACCAATACCCTAATCATGTGATAGCTACCCATTTAAAAGGTCAAAAAACTCCATTAAGTAACACCTGATTAACAAAACATCCGCTACACCAACTTGACCAAAGTAGCAGCAATCGCTTCTGCAAGCGTTGAATTCACCTTGTATTTTTGTGCATAATCCATCCATTGGGAAACGACTTCCTGTACTTCCTGGATAATGCCTTGAGGGTTACGGATAGAATTTTGCTTGGCTATCGCCAAAAAATCGTCCATCAAAAAATCTTTCCTTTTACCATTAATGCTCAGGCAATGCTGACTGACCCAGACACTATCCGGTCTGTAAGCATGGCAGATATCGTAAGCAGGAGAAAGGCTCCATTTACCTTCCTGATCCATCAGAAAAGCAAAGTTTTTGGTATGATCATCACAGTTACGTGCCAAAACATTAAATACCATCCTACGGAACAGCTGCTCCGCCTCCCCATAAGTAAGTCTCAGTTGACGCATGGTCTGAAAC
>NZ_BMYF01000022.1 GCF_014652135.1 Mongoliitalea lutea | reverse complement strand
GATTGATATTAATTAAATAATATTTATAATTTTTAAATAATTTAAAAATTATAATAGGGTTAAAATACAAAATCGGAAACATTTTTGCAAAAGAGAGTTTTGAAAAAAATAAATTAAATGTTAGAAATTTCTCCTTATAATCAATAATCATCTCAAACATAGTATTGTTAATCAGGGCTAATAACCTGCGGTAGTTAACTCCTGTCGGAGTTAGGGTTCTCCATACGATTGATCAATCCAGAGATGATTTTCTGTTTTTCCGCGCATTCAGCGTTTTCAGCGAGCCTCACTTGGCGGCAACCAACCATCTGTGGAGATCTGTGAAAATTTATTGATCATCTGTGTCAATAATCATCCTGTCGTATGAATTCAACTCCATCCGGAGTTGGGGTTTTTTCAAAATAAAATCCTTTTCAGACCCCGAGTTGGCACTCGGGGCTAATAACCTTCGGTAGTTAACTCCTGTCGGAGTTAGGGTTCTACATACGGTTTTTCAACCCAGAAATCATTTTCCATTTTTTCTTCGTATTCAGCGCTTTCAGTGAGCCCCACTTGGCGGCAGCCAACCATCTGT
This sequence comes from Mongoliitalea lutea, assembly GCF_014652135.1. Lineage (GTDB taxonomy): Bacteria > Bacteroidota > Bacteroidia > Cytophagales > Cyclobacteriaceae > Mongoliitalea > Mongoliitalea lutea. Next base: position 90,331 of record NZ_BMYF01000022.1, on the reverse strand, counting down.
GGTTATCTGTGAAAATCTATTGATCATCTGTGTCAATAATCTTCCTGTCGTATGAATTCAACTCCATCCGGAGTTGGGGTTTTTTCAAAATAAAATCCTTTTCAGACCCCGAGTTGACACTCGGGGCTAATAACCTTCGGTAGTTAACTCCTGACGGAGTTAGGATTCTACATAGGGTTTATTAATCCAGAGATGATTTTCTGTTTTTTCCGCGCATTCAGCGCTTTCTGCGAGAGCCGACTGATTAGTGGCAAAAAAAAAGGACAACTAATGTTGTCCTCTTGAGAGCCCCCTGCCGGGATCGAACCAGCGACCTACTGATTACAAGTCAGTTGCTCTACCATCCCGATAGCTATCGGGATAAGGAGGCTTATTTATACATCTCTAAAAGTTTTAGTGAAATTTCAGGATGCAATTTAATGTTGGCTAGATATACTCTTGATTTGTTCTTCTTAATATGCTTTTCAACTGCAATTGCCTGATGCTCACTTTCGCATTCGACCAAAAAAAATATTTCCCAATCTTCTGCTTTATCTGTATAGGATCCCTTAAAAATATGTTTATTGTGCTGATCAAGTCTGGATACTATATTTTCTGTGTAACCAATATAAAACTTGTCTAGCGTTGGAGAATAAAGAATGTAAACAAAATATTTCATGGTAAGTAAAAATAAAAAGAGGACAACTAATGTTGTCCTCTTGAGAGCCCCCTGCCGGGATCGAACCAGCGACCTACTGATTACAAGTCAGTTGCTCTACCAGCTGAGCTAAGGAGGCTTTATTGTTTTTCGAACCCTTTGTCCTATTTGGTGATGCAAATATAGAGGCATGATTCAAACGTGCAAAACCTTTTTTTAAAAAAAATAAGGAGATTTTATTATCTCCTTATTTCTGAGCACATTAAAATTCTCTTAAAATCGAAAGTTTTTTCTTCAGCTTCTCAATTTCGGCTTCTGCCTTGGTGATTTTCTCCTCAAACTGCACTTTCAACTTATCAGCAGTCTTGGAGGCTGCGAAGAATTCCAGGTTATTTTTCCACAAACCAATATTGTTTTCCAAATCTGTAATCTGCTTACGGATACCAAACTCTTTTTTATTCAATACACGGTTGCCGTTTGGATCTGCTTGAAGTTTGTTTAGATTAAGACGGAACACAAAGTCCTCCCTACTCTCTCCTGTAGAACCCAAAGCATCTACATACGTGTCTACAGCTTGATTAAATTTAGCCAGAATATCCTTAATATTTTTTCTAGGAACAAAGCCTATCCCATTATATTGATTGATCAAAGCCTCTAGGGTCTCCTCAGCAGGACTATCTTTAGCAGCTGCTAGAATTTTGGATATAATATCTTCTTTCAATCGAAGGTTATCCTCGTATTCTTTGTTAGCTTGATTATTAGCACTTCTTTTATTTTCAAAGAAGGAATCACAAGCAGTTTTAAAACGCTTATACAATTCGTCTCGAACCTTTTCTGGAGTAGGACCAATTTTTTTCCATTCTTGCTGCAAGGCAATCATCTTATTGGTTGTCTCCTGCCATTTTGTATCCCCTACCAAAGCTTCAGCCTTTTCAATTAGCTCTTCTGCTTTTTTCTTATTAACTAACCTGATTTCATCCAACTCTTTGAAGAACATATTCTTGTTGTGGAAGAAGTCCTTGAAGTACCCCCAGAACTGTTTGTTAACTTCTTTACCCATTTCCCTTGGAACAGGACCGGCGGCCTCCCATTCTTTTTGGACGCTAAGAACTTCTTTAGTCTTATTGTTCCATTCTTTAATTTTAGTGGCTGAGAAGTCCTTGTAAGCAGCAATTTTTTGAATTAAAGCCTCTTTGATCACCAAGTTTTCTTTCAACTTACCTTTTTGATCTTCATAGAATTCCTTTCTTCTATCATAAACTGCATCAGATGCAGCTTTGAAGCGTTGCCATAGAGGCTCCTGTTCTTCTCTTGGAACTGGGCCTATGTGTTTAAACTCCTCATGAAGGTCATTTAAGGCCTTAATAGCATCCTTTAAGTCCTCCATTTTTACTAAAGCCTCCGCCTTGTCACAGATTTCAGTCTTTAGCTCTAAATTCTTCTTACGATCAAGCTCTTTAAGCTCAAAATAAATACTTCTATTATCATAAAACCTGTCCATAAGGGCATTGAATGATGCCCACAGGTTTTTATTCATATTCGATGGAACAGGTCCAATCTTCTTCCAGTCATCCTGAATTTGCTTGATCGCATTGATACTGTGTGTGGTTTCTTCTCCGTCAACCAAATCACGCAACTTATCAAGGATAGCATTTTTCAACTCCAGATTTTTTTCTTTTTGCCTTTCGAGAGCTTTGATAAACTGAGAGCGCTTCTCTCTAAAAAGGTTGTAAGTAGCAAAGAAAAGTTTGTCAGATTCTTGAGATTTGTAAGCAAAATCATCTGCCTCTCCCCCTCCTGCAACAAATTGGTCCAATGCGGCATGTTTTTCAGAAGAAAAGATCTCATCAAAAGCAGCTTTTATTTCATTGACTCTTTTTTCAGCTGACAATACATTCTCAGCATCTACAAAAGTCTTCAAGGCCGCAATCAATTCTTGCTTAGAAAAATTAGCATAATCCACTTCCTCTTCTTCCTCCTCGGAATGTTCTTCAGATTCCTGATCATCGGATGTTTCTACAGCTACTTTTTCCACAGATTCCTGAACGTCTGAAGCTTCTTCGGCAACAATTTCCTCAGCAACAGGCTCGTCTTCTGTTTTTTTCACTGATTCTTCCGTGGATGAATCAGTGATTTCATTAGTTGTATTGGTAATCTCTTCATTACTCTCAGCAGAAGATTCTGCAGGAGTCACCTTGCCTTCTTCAGGCATTTCTTTCTCGTTGTCCATAATTGAAACTTACTTATTTAAGCGCTTATCAAACAAATGTAATAAAATTCACTAATTTAATCTTGGGTCAATTGGATAATTTGCCATTTGTTGATACTCCCCTCCCATATTTTTCAATATAAGCTTCCATAACTCTTCCGGTGAAGCATCAAAAATATTTTCTGTAATTATCGTATCACAAAGAATCCAAGTTTGTTGCTCTAATTCTTCCTGAAGCTGTCCCTCTGCCCAACCGGAGTAACCGATAAAAAACCGTACATCTTCTTCTCTAAGAGACCCATTATTGATTGCTAACATCAACTTTTCAAAATCACCACTCCACCATAGATTATCCATAAGGGCAACACTATCCTCTAATAATCGTTCGCCCCTGTAAATAAAGTGTAGCGTATTCTGCTCCACCGGCCCACCTACGTATACATCCAAAGGAATCAAGCAATCCTCGTCCAACAACTCATCTAACTTCAAAATAGATAGTTTGTTCAATACCAAACCAAAAGACCCATGCTCATCATGATTGCATAGCAAAACAACAGAGCGAACAAAATTCTCATCTTGCAAAAATGGCTCTGAAATCAACAGTTGCCCTGCCTTAGGCTTTGATGTTATTTTCTGTCTCATAAAAATTATCTTATTTGGCAATTAATATAAATCTAAATTTTTTAAATGCAATAACTGATTTAATTTTAAGCAAAATACATGTATCCATATGAAATTAGCAGATATTCGAATTGACTACACCCTTAAATCACTTGATATCAGTGATGTGGATCAAAATCCCATCCAACAATTTAATCGTTGGTTTAAAGAAGCCTTGCATGCAAAAGTATTGGAAGCTAACGCCATGAATTTGAGTACGCTTGGAAAAGATGGCTTTCCTAGTAGCAGAATTGTGCTTTTAAAAGGGGTTGACGAGGGATTTGTGTTTTTCACCAATTATGAAAGTGGTAAAGGAAAAGAATTGATGGAAAATCCAAAGGTAGCCCTGACATTTTTTTGGCCGGAATTGGAAAGACAGGTAAGAATTGTAGGAACAGTCGCCAAAGTCAGTACTGGGGAGTCCGATGAATATTTCTTTTCCCGTCCATTTTCCAGTCAAGTGGGTGCTTGGGTCTCTCCTCAGAGTCAAGTAATTCCTGATCGGGCTTTTCTAGAAGCAAGAGAAGCAAAGTATTCAGAAGAATTAGGACCAGAAACAATCAAGAGACCACCACATTGGGGTGGATACAGGGTATCTCCAATAGCTTTGGAGTTTTGGCAAGGAAGGCCAAGCCGTTTACATGACCGAATATTATATACACTAGAATCGGACAACAGCTGGACAATAAAAAGAATTGCCCCATAAGCGGGGCAATTTTTATTTTAAGTCAAATAAATTATCTACTCCAAGCATTCGCTCCACTGTGAAGCCTTCCCCATATTTTGAGAAAATGCTATGGCCAAATTCTATGGCTCTCGCTTCTATAAATGGAAGAAAACTTTGGGATGAAATAAAGCTCTCAGGCTCCTCACTGTTGGGATCATAAAACTGTGAAGCAAACGCTTGTATACTTGCAAGCTTAGTCTCCCAATATGGCGTAATATCAACCACAAAATCAGGTTTGATAAAGTTATTCTGTATATAGTGGTATACAAATTTCGGTCTCCAAGGCTCCTGCGCCTGACCGTCTAGCATTGTCTCAATTTTTCGAAGACCACTCATGAAACAAGCTTTACTGGCTACAGAAGCTCCTTTGCCATGATCAGGATGTCTGTCGGTGATGGCATTTGCCAATACGATTTCCGGCTGGTATTTACGGATCATTTCCACAATTTTCAATTGATGGGCTTCATCATCTTGAAAATAAATATCCTTAAAACCTAAATTTTCGCGAGCAGACAACCCTAATACTTCAGCAGCTTTAGCAGCTTCTTTTAAACGGAGCTCAGGTGTACCTCGGGTCCCCATTTCTCCCATCGTAAGGTCTACAATTCCAACTTTATAGCCTTTTGCAACATGTGCTGCAATGGTTCCCGAACAGGCTAATTCAGCATCATCCGGATGAGCGGCAATGACTAGTACATCTAATTTATTCATGGGACTACCTAATTCTTAATTGTTGTCCTACCCGTAGGGTAGAATTGACTGAAATATTATTCAATCGGGTTATCGTACTTACCCTGACACCATATCTCCTTGCAATACTGGACAAGGTTTCTCCACTCCTAACTCGGTGCACGACGGATTGTTGGGTTTGTACAACATGATCAAAACTGGAAGCTGTGATCATATATACATCACTTCGCAATCTACCCAAGTTAAAATCAAAAATTTGTGTGGGATTGATGGATAAGCCTTGATAGCGGACCTCAAAATGTAGGTGAGGTCCCGTACTTCTGCCGGTATTTCCACCTAGCCCTAAGATATCCCCTGCTTTAACTTCCTGGCCGACATCCACGGTGATTCGGGACATATGACCATAAAGCGTTTCCAAACCATTTTTATGACGGACTACGACGTAATATCCGTACCCAGTCCGATCATAAGAGCGAATTCTTACAATTCCATCAAATACAGAATAAATTGGCGTACCTACTGTCAACTTCAAATCTGTTCCATGATGCCAGCGATATCTCCGAAATCCAAATTCCGAAGTTATCCGGGTTTCATCCAAGGGCATTTTGTAATCGGTACCAAAAAAGGTGTCATATAACTTGACATATACCGTGTCTTTGAAGTCCTTAGGGTTGAAATTGTAGATATTGATCTTTTGACTATCCCAGGCAGAGTAATACTCGTAGGCAGTTACCCAAATACTGTCAATAAGAATTTTTTCAGAAACCTGCGCCAATTGATTGGTTGGTGCCCAAATTAATGATAGCGTATCTTCTTCCACAATGCTCATTCGTTTACGAAGATCTACAAAATCCTTATAAAGGAGCGAATCTGTCTGACGAGTGATGTCGGAAAGGTATTTCTGAGGATCAAAAAGTCTCAAATCACGCTGCAATGGATTTGATGGTGCAGTAATGATTTGATCTTGCTTAGATTTTTTAATAATCTTCGGAAATGTTTGAGCATAGGAACTGTAAGAACCTATGCTCAACAAAAACACTATACTATAAAATAGACTTTTTAATCTCATTAGATGGGTTTATCAAGATTCCTGAGCTGCGAGATACCTTTCAGCATCCAATGCAGCCATACAACCTGTACCTGCGGCTGTTACTGCCTGACGGTAAATGTGGTCTTGCGCATCACCACAGGCAAATACTCCTTCAATATTGGTTTTGGTACTTCCAGGAATCGTTTTGATATAACCATTTTCATCCATATCGATAAAACCTTTGAAAATATCGGTATTTGGTTGATGACCAATTGCTACGAAAAAGCCTGAAATAGCTAATTCCTTAGACTCTTTGGTTTGATTGTTATATACACGAACTCCTTTTACTTCTTCTTCTCCCAAAATCTCTTCGGTTTCTGTATTCCAAAGCACCTCGATTTTTGGATTATTCAACACACGTTTTTGCATGATTTGAGAAGCTCTCATTTCCTCTCTCCGTACAAGCATATATACTTTGCTACAGATATTCGCTAGATACGATGCTTCTTCACAAGCTGTATCCCCAGCCCCAACAATCGCTACATCCTGTCCTCTGAAGAAAAAGCCATCACAAACCGCACAGGCAGAAACACCTTTTCCATTCAAACGCTCCTCACTTTCAATACCCAACCATTTAGCAGAAGCACCAGTGGAGATGATAACCGTTTCAGGTTGGATTTCAACTTGATCGTCCACAATTACTTTATGCGGTCTTGCAGAGAAATCAACTTTAGTTACTTGACCATAGCGCACTTGCGTACCAAAACGCTCTGCTTGCTTACGGAAATCCTCCATCATTTCAGGGCCTTGAACACCTGTAGGATATCCTGGATAATTTTCTACATCTGTAGTAATGGTTAGTTGACCTCCAGGCTGTGCACCTGTGTATAGTACTGGATTCAATCCTGCTCGGGAGGCATAGATTGCTGCTGTATATCCTGCAGGTCCTGAACCAATGATCAAAACCTTCAATTTTTCTACAGTAGTTGTCATGTGTGATTTATTAAAGTTGGCAAATTTTGTTAAAATACAATTTACAACAAAGTTTAATCCTGTTAAATTTCCCTAAAATCTCTAGTTGACTCAATCTCAGGAACCACAGGAACAAACTAAGTTACGACACAAAAAAAGGGGAAAATATCCCCTTTTTCAGTAATCAAAGATACAGTACGTATCTTATCCTAAGTATGGCTTTAAAGTTTTACTTCTAGAAGTATGTCTTAATCTTCTGATGGCCTTTTCTTTAATTTGTCTTACACGCTCTCTGGTCAAATTGAATTTCTCACCAATTTCTTCCAAGGTCAGCGCATGTTCTCCATTCAAACCAAAGTATAAAGTAATCACGTCAGCTTCTCTAGATGTCAACGTAGAAAGTGCCCGCTGAACTTCTTTTCTCAATGACTCATTCAACAAACCGTCATCCGGTTTCTCATCTCCATCATTTTCCAATACGTCCAACAAACTATTTTCTTCACCTTGAACGAAAGGTGCATCCATAGAAACGTGTCTACCAGAAATTTTCATGGTATCCACAACTTCGCTCGCAGTCACTTCCAAGACTTCCGCTAACTCTTCCGGAGATGGCTCACGCTCAAACTTCTGCTCCAATTCGGAGAAAGTTTTGCTGATTTTATTCAAAGAACCTACTCTGTTCAACGGTAAACGAACAATTCTAGACTGCTCGGCCAATGCCTGAAGAATAGATTGACGAATCCACCATACGGCGTAAGAAATGAACTTAAAACCTCTGGTTTCATCAAATCTCTGAGCTGCTTTAATCAAACCAAGGTTACCTTCATTGATCAAATCGCCCAAAGAAAGTCCCTGATTCTGGTATTGTTTTGCAACAGACACCACAAATCTAAGGTTTGCTTTCGTGAGTTTTTCTAAAGCCAATTGATCGCCTTCGCGGATTCTCTTGGCTAAAACAACTTCCTCATCAGCTGTTAAAAGGTCAACTTTACCTATTTCCTGAAGATACTTATCGAGGGATTGACTCTCTCGGTTGGTAATCTGTTTGCTAATTTTTAGCTGCCTCATTCGAGAATTTTATTTATCAGTTACGATTTTTAATAACAGAATATTACTGCATGAAAGTTCAAAGTACTAAATACTTTAGTAACATTAATCTTTTTTATCAGATTTTTCAGGCTTTGGAAGTAATACCTTTCGAGAAAGCTTGAATTTACCTGTCTTTTTATCGACATCGATCAATTTTACCATGATTTCTTCACCTGGCTCTAACACACCTTCCATGGTTTCCAACCGCTCCCACTTGATTTCAGAAATATGCAACAAGCCATCTTTACCTGGCATGAATTCTACGAATGCTCCGAATGGCTGTATATTTTTAACCTTACCAGTGTACGTTTCACCAATTTCTGGTTGTGCAACAATCGCCTTGATACGGGCAATCGCACCGTCCATAGAAGTCTGATTGTTAGCGAATACATTGATCTTACCTTGATTATCTTTTTCTTCGATAACGATAGTAGCCCCTGTATCTTTTTGGATTTCTTGAATGACTTTACCGCCTGGACCGATTACAGCTCCGATCAACTCCTTAGGAATTGACATCATAAATGATCTTGGCGCATGAGGTTTCAAATCAGGTCTTGGAGCATCCAATGTCTGATTGATCTCATTCAAAATATGTAAACGGCCTTCTTTAGCTTGGTGCAATGCCTCTTTCAATACATTGTAATCCAATCCTTCTACTTTCAAGTCCATCTGACATGCCGTAATTCCTTTGGCAGTACCGGTAACTTTGAAGTCCATATCTCCCAAATGATCTTCGTCACCCAAGATGTCTGAAAGAATTGCATATTTACCAGTTTTTGAATCTGAAATCATTCCCATGGCAATACCCGTAACAGGAGCTTTAATCGGCACACCTGCATCCATCAAAGCCAAAGAGCCTGCGCATACAGTTGCCATAGAAGAGGAACCGTTAGATTCCAAAATATCAGAAACAACACGGATAGTGTACGGATTTTCATCATCCTTAGGCATAACTTTTTTCAAAGCTCTCTGCGCCAAGTTACCGTGACCTACTTCTCTTCTGCCTGGTCCTCTGTTTGGTTTTACTTCACCTGTAGAGAATCCTGGGAAATTGTAATGCAAGAAGAACTTATTGAATCCAGAAATCATGGCACCGTCTACCATTTGCTCATCCATTTTTGTACCAAGGGTACATGTAGTGATGGATTGAGTTTCACCTCTGGTGAATACCGCAGAACCATGTGCTGATGGTAAGTAATCTACCACAGACCAAATTGGTCTGATTTCGTTTAAGGCTCTTCCGTCTAAACGTTTCTGCTCGTTTAATGTCAAGTTTCTTGCCGCTTCCTTATGGATTTTGGAGAAATATGGTCCGATCAAACTCGCTTCAAACGTATGCTCCTCTCCAAGGCTTTCTACAAATGACTCTTTGATCGCCTTAATCAATTCAGAACGCTCAGATTTATTGGCAATTTGCTTGCTTACAACCTCATAGCACTTATCATACAATTCAGCGTGCATTTTTTCAAACAAAGCTTCATCGGATTTCTCATGGCTATACGTTCTCTTCTCTTCTTTTCCAACAGCCTTGGTTAATTCCAACTGTACTTGACAATGTCTTTTGATTTCCTCATGAGCTAACTGCAAAGCCTCTACCATCTCCTCTTCAGAGATTTCGTCTGCTTCACCTTCTACCATCAAGATGTATTCCATTGAACCCGCTACGATGAATTCTAAAGAAGCCACCTCCAATTGTGTAGGTGTCGGGTTGATAATCAATTTACCATCCACTTTTGCTACGCGAACTTCAGAGATCGGTCCATTGAACGGGATATCTGAAACTGCCAAAGCAGCAGAAGCAGCCAAACCTGCTAAACAGTCAGGTAAAACATCACTATCCGCAGACATAAGGGTGATTGCAATCTGCGTGTCTGCATGATAATCATCTGGAAAAATCGGTCTAATCGCTCTATCGACGATTCTACTGATCAAAATTTCATAATCAGAAAGTCTTCCTTCTCTTTTCAAAAACCCGCCAGGGATTTTACCGGAAGCAGCAAATTTCTCTTGGTAATCAACTGATAAAGGTAAAAAATCAACTCCATCTTGGGCCTCTTTTTTAGAGACCACCGTGGCTAATAACATGGCATTCCCCATTCTAACGACTACCGAACCATCAGCCTGCTTAGCCAACGCTCCAGTTTCAATTGTAATTTCTCTACCGTCCTCGAGAACAATAGACTTGGTAATAAGATTTGGTAACATACGTGTTTGTTAAGAATAAATGTACTAAGATTTAAAAGTAAGGTTTAATATCGGGGGAGAAGCAAAAAAGTAAGGTTCTCTAGGAGAGAACCTTACAAAAGATTTCAATTATTTACGTAATCCTAAGTCAGCAATGACAGCTCTGTATCTTTCGATGTCATTTTTGATCAAGTAGTTAAGAAGGCTTCTTCTTTTACCTACTAGTTTCAACAAACTCAAGCGAGAACCGTGGTCCTTCTTGTGTGTTCTTAAGTGATCGGTCAGGTGATTGATTCTGTAAGTGAACAATGCAATCTGAGACTCAGGAGAACCTGTATCAGTTTCAGACTTTAACCTGCCATGATTCTTGAATAGCTCTACTTTTTTCTCTGTAGTTAAATACATGTCTAGTTAAATTAAATTTAAACAGCCACAAAGGTACAGTAATAATTTGGATTTTAAAAGCGATGCTTATGTTTTGGAAAATTTTCTCTTGAAAAATAATAGCAATTTATTCCAAAATTCCACATATGTATCCGGCTCAAATAATCGTGCATCCTTCCTCGCTTGTTTGAGGAAAAAGAATCCAAAAGGCAGCAAAACCAAATTCGAGAACCATGTTCCGAATATAGGATCTGTAATTCCCTCTTTAGCCCACTTTTCTCCAGTGATGGTCAGCATGTAATAGACAATAAAGAAGATGATCGACATCAGAACAGGCATTCCCAAACCACCTTTTTTAATAATTGCTCCCAAAGGGGCTCCGATCAAAAACATAACTATGCAAGCAAACGCAGTAGTGTATTTCTGATACCAGGCAATCTGAAACCTTCTATACTCACGCTCTAAATTATCAATTTGAGCTACTTTATTAGAGAAATTGTTCTTTTGAGAACGAGCATTGTTGATGGCAACGGTCGCAGCTCGCTGTTCATAATTGTTTACTTCGATAATTGAATCTAACCGAGCAATTTGCTCTGGGGACAGTTTACCCAATGGTCGATTATCCGGTTCAGCCCTATTTTTTAACATGCGTATAGAATCTGAGCGGTTCAATGGTGTAAAATCAAAGCCTTCAGAAGACAGGCCTCCCCTACCCAAACTTCTTGATGCAATCGTGTCTTCCAATTGATCGGACAGTAAGGTATCAGCAGTTACAATGGAATCCGTAGGTACTATATTAGTATTTGATGTATTGTTTTCCTCCACTATCCCTCTTTCATCCATGGAGGCATATAAAGGATCTATTAATGCTTCCTCCTCTGCTGGGTTATATTCATATAATTCCTCACTTAAGGAATCTGTAGATGCATTATACGTTGATGCATCGATAACACCTCTTGAAGCATCTTGCAAGGCCTGTTTTTGTTTACCCCGCTCCAATCTGAGCGAATCATCTCTCATTTTTCGCTCAACCACGGCATTTGGTGGGGAAAGTTTTCGATTACGCGTAAAGAAGGTGTACCCTGATTCTGTATTGGCGTAATTGTAATATACAATTTGATTGATTTCAGAATAGATGGAATCTAACCCATCTTTGAGTTCAGCAATATTTTTAATGGATCGGTTGGTAGACCATAAATCTTCCGGTGTCCTATTCATCTGAAAGGATTCTAAGTTGAAGATGATTTGGTTTTCAGAAAAATAAGTCCGACTAAAATCCGCCGGTTTGTCGGCCAAGCCCCGTTGTCCACGGGACTCTTTATAATTGACACCATTATATAAGGTCAAACTCAAGTATGAATCATTGAAAAATGGTTCCATCCTACCCGAATCTGCCAAAATCACATTGGTGTTCCCCTGCCCTTCTGCATGGTTGTAAATAATGATATCCTGTAGACGAATATCATCCATTTTTTTATTGACTTTGATACTGTAATTTGGGATTCCTGCATAAAAAACACCCTCTTTGATATCTAATGCAGGTGACTTCATCCGGATATCGTACAATAAACTAAAGGTTTTTAGATTCACCCTTGGTACTAGATAGTTATTGGACAAGTATGCGCCAATGGTCAAAAACACTACAAATATGCCGATTGGCAAAAGTGCTCTTAAAAGTGAAATTCCACTACTTTTGATAGCTGTCAACTCAAAGTGCTCTCCCAAATTCCCAAAGGTCATCAAAGAAGACAAGAGAACAGCCAAAGGAAGGGCCATCGGGGATATACTGATTACAAAATAGGAAATCAGTTCCATGTAGATCCAGAAACTGAGACCTTTTCCAAAAATTTCATCAAAATACTTGAGCATATTTACAGTGAGGAGAATAAAATCCACCACTATAAATGTCAAAAAGAAGGGTCCAATGAAAGACCCTAAGATTAATTTATCAAGTTTTTTCATGCAGTACAACTATACCTTTAACGATGAAAAAAGGTAAGAGTGCACAATTTTAACCAAAAAAACATTAACCTCCGATTATCTCTTTAAGATTGACGATTAAACCTTCCCAAATTGACTCCAATTCTTCATCATCATAGGAATCACTGTAATCTATCACCTTTAGGAAAAGCGTTTGAGTGAGTTCATTTTCTTCAATCTTAAATTCAATGAAAGACTTGTCATGTGCATCGGGATTTTCTGGGTCAAAATATTCAAACTTGACATGCATATCTTTTCTCAAAGCTGTTACCCTTGCATGATGTCTTTCTCCATCATATTCAAAAACGAAGGTCTTATCTTCGTTGATGGAAACATCATCAGCAAACCATTCGGAAAGACCGCTTGCTGAGCTGATATAAGGAAACAAAAGTTTTCTGGAAGTATTGATTTGATAATCAGCAACAAACTTATTCTTTACCATAATTTCTAAATTTAAATGTTCAAAAAAGGATAATTTTTTGGTCCACTTTGTTTGCAAATAAAAACCTAACCATCCATATTTGCATTCCAATTCGACGGGAGGTCAAGATTACATGAATCTTTTAACCTTTCAGGAACTCAAAATAAGAATTTATTTTTGATTTCCAACAACAGAATTTTAAATGAACCAACAAAAAATATATGGCGAGGTAGCTCAGTTGGTTAGAGCGCAGGATTCATAACCCTGAGGTCACGAGTTCAACTCTCGTCCTCGCTACGAAAGCCCCATTTATTGGGGCTTTTTCTTTTTAATTTAATCACAAACTAAATTCATATTGATTTTTTTTTGATTTTTTGAAAAACTATTTGGGAAACAAGTGGTTAGGAATCCATAAATCTAACCAACAATAATATGAAACTAGTAAAACTCACCACCCTTGTAGCTATTTGGGCTATTGCAATTTTTACCTTCGCATGCTCTGGTGGCACAACGGAGACCGTAGAGGTTGAAGAAATTGAAGAAGTTGAAGAGGTCGGTCCAACTGTAGTTGAAATTGCAGTAGGTTCACCTGACCACACGACCTTAGTTGCTGCTGTAACAGCTGCTGAACTTGTTGAAACGTTGAACGGTGAAGGACCATTCACCATCTTTGCTCCTACCAATGCTGCATTCGCTGCTTTGCCAGAAGGAACTGTTGAAAGCTTACTATTGGAAGAAAACAAAGGAACACTTACAGGTATTTTGACATACCATGTTGTAGCAGGTAATGTTCTGTCTGGTGATTTAGCTGATGGTCAAGTGGTAGAAACACTCCAAGGAGGTACACTTACTGTATCTATCGAAAACGACACAGTTAAAATCAATGGCGCAACAGTAGTTGCTGCAGATTTGCAAGGAAGCAACGGTGTTATCCATGTGATTGATGGAGTTTTGTTGCCTAGCAATTAATTATAAAGGTTAAATGGATTTAAAAAGTGCTGGAGGTATTCAGCACTTTTTTTGTTTTAATCCTGAAAGAAGTCTGTAATGGTAAATTCTTTAGTAATCAATTGTGTTTGGATACCTACTGAAGCTGCACCATCAAGATTTGCTTGTAAATCATCAAAAAACAGTACTCTTTCTGGCTGCACTCCAGTTTTTTGAATAACTGTCTGATAGATTTTTGGATCTGGCTTTGCTTGTCCCATTTCATGACTCAGAAATGTGTGATTACATAAATTAAAAATAGATATTTCATTTGTCTGTTCTTTGATCATTGTTTCAAATGCTTCAATGTGCAATGCATTTGTATTGCTCAAGATCGCTGTTTCGTAGTTTCCTTTTAGTTCTTTCAGAAGATTAATTCTTTCTTGAGGAATAATTCTTAAAAGTGAGTTCCATACGTGGTCTATTTCTACATCTAAAAAATTTACACCAAAATGATTTCGGATTTGATCTCTAAATTCTCTTGTTGAAATAAACCCCTTTTCATAGTCTTTGTGAAATTGAGAAGGAAAAAACATGGAAGTCAATTCAAACTTATGCTCAGGTATCAATTTTTTCAACTCATTGATACTGAAATCGTAGTCGATATCTATAATTACATTTCCTAGATCAAAGATTAAAAAATCGATATTTTCTAACTTTTTCATGATTTGCTATTTTGTAATATTGAATTCAAATATGTAACATTGCAGTCCCAAAGCCAAAGAAAAAATTTATAAAAAATTTTCCTTTTCGGTTAAATTGAGGTTTCGCAATCTTTGGAAATCAGTTATTCAGAATTTTTAACTTTCCCAAAATTAAGGGAAATGAAGTTTTTGAATAAAATTGATAATACTTGGGCCTATAGCTCAGTTGGTTAGAGCTTCTGACTCATAATCAGGAGGTCGCTGGTTCGAGCCCAGCTGGGCCCACAAGCCGAGATGAAAATCTCGGCTTTTTTTTATATTAGGCTTTAATAGCAAATTTGTTTTTCATGAAAACTATCGTCTATATTCTTTATTCGAAAAAGTTAAACCGCTTTTATACTGGACTAGGAACACTTTCAGTCAAGGAACTAATTAATTATCTTTTAGAATAAAAATACTTTAAAATATCCCCCACCCTCATTCGTTATACATACGATTGATTGGTTCTTATAAAACAAAAATCCCTGCTTGATTGGAGCAGGGATTTTTTTGTTCTTACCAATATTTAGCTGGTTTATCGGGCGCTACCATGGTATCCAAGATAAACTGGCGTACATCCTCATTGGAATTAGCCAAGTCTTCTGCTCTCAGGTACATCATGTGACCACTTCTATATCCTTTGAAAGACATCCTGTCCTGAATTTTTCCGGCAGGATCCATTTGCCACATATTATACTTTGCATTGAAATAGTCCGTTCCACCATCATAATACCCCGATTGGGTCATCACATGTAGGTATGGATTCTGCAACATGGCCTGAGCCAACTGATTGCCTGTATTATCATTGCTTCTATCCCAAGGATTGACAGGACCGAATAAGTTATAGGTCAAATCCGTGTTGTACTTCAAGATATTCTTAGCATAGTAATTCATTGCTGGAGAAAATGCATGATTCCAAGCGGTAAGCGCTGGATCGTAATCGTAACGATCACCTGCGTCTGTCTGATCGATTCCTCTGTAGCGGCTATCCAAACGTCCTACTGTCAAGCCTTTGTCACGCATCAATTCCTTCCAGAAGAAACTTGTAGGAACAGCTAAGGCATGCTGTAAAAACACTTCTTCTTTGATTCCGGAATAATAAGCCATCTTTTTAGCAATCGCTTTTCTTTCCTCAGGATCCAAAGCTCCACCTCTTGCGATGGCTGGAAGTACTACATCTAAGGTGTACTTTTCCACCTCGGGAAGGATATCATATAAATCTTTGGCCTGCAAATCAGCTGGCAATACTTTGTGATACCATGCGGTAGCTGCATAATACGGTAAGTAGTTAGCTTTGGCAACCGGACCGGAGCGATCCAGTCCCAATCCTGTTGGAGATACCAAAATCACACCATTCAAATACATCCAATGCACATTTTGCAACTCATATGCCATACCGGATACCCGGGTGGTACCATAACTTTCACCTATCAGGTACTTAGGAGAAGCCCATCTGTTTTGTCTAGTGACAAAGGTTTTCACCCAGTCAGACAGGTATTTCACATCAGCGTTGATTCCAAAAAAAGTACTTCTAGGCGTATCTTTATTGACAATTCTGGAATAACCAGTATTCACTGGATCTACATATACAATATCAGCCACGTCTAGAATTGTGTGCGGGTTTTGCTTCACCCCATAAGGTTGTAAAGGATATCCTTCATCATCAATATTCAATACATATGGGCCTGTGTAAGCCAAGTGCATCCACAAGGACCCAGAACCTGGTCCTCCATTGAAAGAGAATACCAAAGGTCTTTTATTCTTGTCACTTACATCCGTGCGCTCATAATAGGTATAGAAAAGTGTTGCGATAGGTTCGCCGTCCTCTCCCCATACAGGCATCGTACCGGCAGTAGCTTTGTAAGGCACACGCTTACCTTTGACGGTGACCTCTCCATTGGTCACAGAGGAGGATTCAATTTTTACTTCTCTTTTTTCCTGTGCGAAAGTCCAAGCCAGGCAAAGAAAAACCATGGCAAGTGTTAGTAATGATTTTTTCATAGGGTTTGCTGTTTACGAATTCTAAAATACATCAAATTCCAATAGTGCATCGGAATATTTATGTGAATCATTTTTAAAGCGGATGAGTGGAGCTAGATGCCAAACAATGGAACCCAAACACTTTCATACCAAAGATTGACCATTAATGGAGAAAGCTCCCTCATTAGATGAATTCAACTAGGTACAGCCAATGAATTCTACTAGTTTTCAAACTAGAATAAACAATCGTATGAAAAAAGTTTACATAATCCTCCTATTGATATGCTTTGCAGGATATCTGCAAGCCCAGGAAATGCATACCAAGGGCAATTACGAGCTCGCTGCTAAGTTTTCTCCTGAGAAGTTGAGAAAAATGATCTTCACCACTGATGTAGATGCACATTGGTTGAAAAAATCGGACCGCTTTTGGTACATGTATGAAACTTCCAATGGTAAAAAATGGTACATCGTCAATCCTGCAACCCGTACCAAAACCCCATTATTTGACAATGATCGTTTGGCAGCGGAAATCACCAAAGTAGTCAAAGACCCTTTTGATGGTCAAAACTTGGGTATTACCAATCTAAAGTTTTTGGAAGATGAAAATACCATCGAGTTTAAAATCAAAAGCACACAGGATGTGGTAAAAAAGGATTGGGAAGAAATCAAGGCAAAAAACAGAAATGCCCGTGATTCTATCGAAAAAAAGACCTTCGTATTTCGCTATAATATAAACAGCCAAACATTGACAGAAATTGCGGATCCTGAAGAAGAGGCAAAACGTCTGGCATGGGCCAATATTTCACCTGACTCCTCCAAAGTGGTATTCAGCAAACATGAAAACCTCTTTTGGATGGATAAGGAGAACTTCCTGAAAGCCGTAAAAGATGAAAAAGACAGCACCATCGTAGAACATCAATTGACTACCGATGGAGAAAAAGATTACAGCTATGGTGGCTGGGGCCGTGGTGAGGATAATGTAGAAGAAGAAAAAAACAAAGATAACCGCAAAAGAGCAGGTGTTTTATGGTCTGCAGACTCTAAGCAGTTTGTATTGACCAGAAGTGATGCCCGTCATGTGAAAGATTTATGGGTGTTGCACAATACCCGTAACCCAAGACCTACCTTGGAGACCTATAAGTATGCGATGCCTGGAGAAAAAGAGCAGCCCACTGCTGAACTGTATCATTACTCTTTTGAAAGCAAAGAAATGAGCAAATTGGATGTAGCCACATTTAAAGACCAAACCATTGGTTTATGGTCTGAAAGTTTGCCTGCTTCCTCTAGAGACGAAGATTTTAAGCCTGTAAAGTGGTTGGGCAACAATGACTTTTTCTACTTCTCCATCACTTCCAGAGATTTGAAGCGCATTGACATTGCACGATGGAACATCAAAGAAGGAAAAAAGGAAGTTATTATCGAAGAGCGTAGCAATACATATATTGATATCAATAAGCCTGAAATCATCAACAATGGAACAGAGATGATCCATTGGTCTGAAAGAGATGGATGGGCTCATTTTTATTTGTATGGAACAGATGGCACATTCAAAAAACAATTGACTTCAGGTCCTTTCCATAGTGAGTCTATTGTTCGCGTTGATGAAAGGAATCGTCTTTTGTACTTCACTGCGAATGGTAAAGAAGCTGGTGAGGACCCGTATTATGAGCACTTATATAAAGTCAGCCTCAACGGCGGTGCTATCACCTTGCTAAACCCAGGTGATTTCAATCATTCCGTTTCGATGAATGACCGTGCAACTTTCTTTGTCAACAACTATTCAAGAGTCAATACCATCCCAGCTTCTGCGTTGTATGATGCCAATGGAAGAAAAGTAATGGACTTGGAAGAAGCTGATTTAAGTAATTTGTTTGCGGCGGGCTACAAGTTCCCTGAGCCATTTAAAGTAAAAGCCGACGATGGAATCACCGATTTATACGGTGTTATGTACAAGCCATTTGACTTTGATTCAACCAAAAAATATCCAATCATCGAATACGTATATCCTGGACCGCAAACTGAGGCGGTTAATAAGTCATTTGGTAGAGGAATGGATAGAGTCGACCGTTTGGCCCAATTTGGATTTATCGTAGTTACTATTGGCAACAGAGGTGGACACCCTGCACGCTCCAAGTGGTACCATAATTATGGCTACGGCAATTTGAGGGATTATGGCTTGGCAGACAAGAAAGTAACAGTGGAGCAATTGGCAGATAGACATAGCTTTATTGACAAATCCCGTGTAGGTATTCATGGACACTCTGGAGGTGGTTTTATGTCCACAGCTGCGATGCTTGTCTATCCTGATTTCTTCAAAGTGGCAGTATCTTCCGCAGGTAACCATGAAAACAATATCTACAACCGTTGGTGGTCTGAGAAGCATCATGGCGTAAAAGAAGTCATTACACCAAAAGGAGATACGACCTTTCTATATCAAATTGAGAAAAACCCTGATTTAGCGAAGAATCTGAAAGGACGCTTGTTGTTGGTTACCGGTGATGTTGATAATAACGTACATCCGGCTCATACCATCCGTATGGCAGACGCCTTAATTAAAGCTAACAAACGATTTGATTTCATCATTCTTCCTGGACAAAGACATGGATTTGGCAATATGACCGAATATTTTTTCTGGAGAATGGGAGATTATTTTGTGCAGCATTTATTGGGTGACAATACTCCTCCTCCGGTAGATATGCTGGAAGTCCAACGGGAAAAAGCTATGACGAAATAGTATTCTAACCCTTATAAGACACCCTCGTCAGCGGTTGCTGACGAGGGTTATTTTTTGAAAGTCTATTGGACTTAATTTCATAGGAGTAACTTTTCCAAAAATATCATAGGGTTCTCCTATTATCCTTGCTCCCATTCCAAGTAGTAAATTGACGGTAACATCCCTTGCCTCAATCATCAATTCCTCAGGTATTTCTCGAAAAAAACTATCCAAAGAGAAATATGCCAGTTTTTTGCCCCACCCCAAGCCCCTGAGTTTTGGATGTACTGCAAATCTCCCCCAATGCCAGGTATCCCCATCATACCAACAAATCGCAACTCCGACCAATTCAGATTCCATCCACAATCCGTATCCTTTCTGAACAGGAAAAGGAACAGGAAGATAGGCAACAGGAATGGCTTGCTCCTTTTCAAAAACTTCCGCGAGTAAGCACAGAACTTTTTCTTCGTCTTGGGGGTTCAAAGAGGTAAGTTGATGATCTTTAGAATCCATGTCTCAAGATAATCATCTATTGTTCTATTTTAAAATTGTTTTCCATTAACTAACTACTAAAACCAAATGAAAAGAAAAGCAACCGCTGTGTGGAATGGCACAGGTAAAGAAGGAAAAGGTCACTTAACCACTCAAACAGGTGTTCTTAGCCAAACACAATATTCATTCAGTTCACGTTTTGAAGATGGTATTGGTACTAACCCAGAGGAACTGATTGCAGCAGCACATGCTGGATGTTTTGCCATGAAGTTGAGTTTCAACTTATCAGGTGCTGGATTTACACCGGAAGAATTGCACGCTGAGTGCACCATTACTTTTGAAGACGGAACCGTTAAGGCCTCAACTATCGCCTTAAAAGCTCAAGTTCCTGGGATTTCTTCAGAGCAATTTGCAGAATTGGTGAAAGATGCTGAGGTAAATTGCCCAATTTCAAAAGCTTTGAACACGGAAATCTCAGTTTCATATGAGTTAACTTAAAGAATTATTAGCGCTCCGATTTTGGGAGCGCTATTTTTTTCAATATAACCGATTGAAAAAACAAAAAATTTCGTCATTTTCGAAGGAAGTTTTATGTAATTAAGTTAAAAATGAAGCCTTTAATCTTTAAATTTTTTACAGGATTCCTATTTTTTTTGATAAGTATACTTTTTTTATTTTCTGAAACTCAAGCCAAACAGCTTGTTCTTCCTGATTCACTTAAACAAATATTTTACAATGAAAAAAAGCTAGATCGTAGATTTGAGCTAATTAATGATCATGCATCGAATGAACTGAATGCGTCTTTAAGCAGTTCGATTGCATTATATGGGATTTTTTTAGCAGATTCAATAAAGGATAAAAAGAGGCTAGCAAGAGCCCATGAAATATATGGTATAAGTTTAAACAAAAAAGGAGATTATACTAGTGGCATAGAAAACCTTGGCCAAGCTTTGCAATTGTTTGAACAGTTAAATTTATTGGACGATGTAGCAAAAGTTAAGAGAACCATGGGGGAAACTTTTCGTGCAAGTAAAAACTATGAACTTGCCATGACCTATCTCAACCAATCTTTATTTTACTTCTCAAATAATCCAGACCCTGTAATGTTGGCCAGAATATACAATAGGATAGCTGCTACTTTACTTGAGTTGTGGTATATTAAAGATGGAAGTATTTTTGGGAGTTTTTTATCTTCTAACCCAAAAATTTCCTACGGTGCAAAACTAGCTCTCGACCCCGATTTAAAAGTTAAGGATGATTCTTTGACCAATACTATTCAAGCTAGTAAGTTTTATGCTTCTAATACAAAACGGTATGATCTAATTATTTCTACCAATATCATTGAAGGAAGTTATTTGGTGTCTACTAAGCAATATGAGAAGGCCATAGCATTGTTTGAAGAGACAGTTCAACTAATTGAACGAGAAAGGTTATTTGAAGATTTGGCCTTAATCTATTTAAACTGGTCCCGTGTATACTCCATAGGTTATTTAGAAGAGCCAGAAAAAGCAATTGAACTTTCAAAAAAAGCCTTGGAGATAGCCATAAAGCAGGATATTCCTGTGTATATTTTTATGGCCAACAATACCATTCATTCCAACTATGCCTTTATAGGAGATTATGAAAGTGCTTATAACTATTTGAAACAACAGGTTCCTTTAATTCAAGAATATGGAGAAAAGGACCTACTTACACAATTGAAAACTTTGGAGTTTCAGTATGAGTTGCAAGAGAGCGAAAGGGAACTTCAAATCAAGCAAGAACAAGTCCGGATTATAGTTTCTGGGATTGCTATCGTTGTTGTATTTTCTTCCATATTTATCTATCTCTTGTACAGAAACAACAATAAACAACGGGAGCTATTAGCTGTCTTGAGCAAAAAAAATCTCATTATTTCTGAACAGAATCATGAACTCGAGCAGATCAATGCCGAGAAAGACCGTTTTTTTGCTATTCTTGCCCATGATTTGAAAGGCCCAATTAAGGCTGTATCTGCTTCATTGTACTTAATTAATGATGATTTGAAGAGTGGAAACATTGAAAGTGCCATGATAATGACAAGCGCAGTTTCAAGTGCTGCGCAAAGGGCATCAGATTTACTTAGTAACCTCATTGAATGGGCCAAGTCACAACGTGGCAAAGTTCACGTCAATCCCAAACCTTTGGATTTGACTATGGATTTGCAAGATATTTTACGGTTGTTTGAGGAAAACCTGAAAACAAAAGACTTACACGTCATCAATGAATTGAGGGATCCTATTCCTATTAAGACTGACAAAGATATTTTGGATACTGTACTTCGCAACATTTTGTCCAATGCTATCAAATTTTCTCATAAAGGCGGAACCATACATATCCGAGCTACTCAAGAAGACGAAGAATTGGTTCTTAGCATCATTGATGAGGGGATTGGTATGGATCAGGAAATGTTGAAGAATATCTTTAAGCTTGATGCCTATAATAGTCGTCCTGGTACCGCTGGTGAAGTCAGTTCAGGATTAGGTTTGATCTTGTGCAAGGATTTTTTAGTCTATTTAAATGGAGAAATTAAGATTGAGTCTGAAGAAAACAAAGGAACCAAAGTTTCCATTATTCTCCCGTTACATACTTAATTCCTTTTGGTGCTAATACTGACAAGTTTTGCGATAACAATGGCGGGATACAATATTCCAAAAACAGATACAAAAGAAGAAATCATTTTTGCCTGAATATTATCCGGATGCACGTCCCCAAAACCTACGGTGCTGATACTCACTAAGCTGAAGTACATAAACTCTGCAAAATCTGAGTCATCCCCTCTCAATTCCAAATTTCCAGCAATGGAGGTTCCGAAATGTAAATGAATCAGTTCGAAGGCAAACGTGGCCATCAAAGCTACAGATAAGTACACATTCACTGCTCCCACAATTCTATACACATTGGCTTCCTGATCTCTGAAAAGCAACTTGAAATTGATCAAGATGAATACTCCTAAATTGAGGATAATGACAATACGCTCCAATTCCAAAAACTGGAAAGGATTATCTGTAAACCGGATAATTCTTAACAATACATGTATACTGACCAATATGATCGAGAGCCAAAAGTGAACGCTTTCTTTAGCAGAAAATACCCCAACAATAAACAGGCCCACTAAAAATATATTTTGAAGCATATCCGTATCACTTTCGCGTGACACGATGATAGGCAAAACAAACACAATGAATAGCAGCATCAACATTAAAGAAATAAAGCTATTATCAGAGGTCCAATAGTGTTTAACCTTCTTTAAATAAGCTGGAACTGGGGTCATAATAGTTGCTTTACAGATAATTTGACATGAATCGAATTACTCGAAGGTATCAAATTATTGGTTAATGGACAATTGAAAGAAATTGATTCAAAGCACGCTTTAACATTTTAAAAAACTTAACAGCAAGAAACCTAAAAATCATTGCCATAAAAAATCCTCCTAAATAAAAGCAGAGACAAGTCCTGTGATTTAAACTCAAATTCTATAATTTTGACTGAACTCCAAGCGTAAATCAATTTCCTGTTTTGAATTGGCCTAAAATTGCTCGATATACCACCTCAAAGTTTTATTCAGCTTTGCTCGACCTCTTGCCAATCATTGTGGTCATTTTAGTTTTTCAATTTATCATTCTTCAAAAACCTTTACCAAATTATCAGGATCTAATTTTAGGAAGTTTGTTGGTTTGGGTTGGATTAGTACTTTTTATGGAGGGCTTGGAATGGGCTTTATTTCCCTTGGGCAATTCTATGGCATTTGCATTGACCAATAAAGGAAATGTGTTTTTGATTCTCTTGTTTGCATTCACTTTGGGCTTTTCTACGACGATTGCCGAACCGGCATTAATTGCTGTTTCAAAAGAAGCCGCAAGAGTTTCATCGGTAGCCGGCTTTATTGGTGCAGAGGAAGCTGCACTTGATTCTTTTGCAAGAGGCCTACGCGTATCAGTCGCTGCATCTGTTGGTTTTGCTATTTTGATAGGTGTACTTCGGATTTTCAAAGGTTGGCCATTGCAATACATTATCATCAGTGGCTATGCTGCTGTTGTTGGCTTAACCTTTATCGCTCCGGAAGAAATCATTGGAATTGCCTATGATACCGGAGGAGTTGCTACTTCTACGATTACAGTACCCTTGGTCACAGCGCTGGGAGTTGGATTGGCCTCAAGTATCAAAGGAAGAAATCCGTTGACCGATGGATTTGGGTTGATAGCAATCGCTGTGATGATGCCGATGATTTTTGTGATGATTTATGGACTAATCGTTTTGTAGCATGGGTGTTTTCGATTTTTCCGTCAATTTTTTCGAGGTTTTATGGACCACTTTATTGGATGTAACTCCTGTAGTTTCTCTATTCGCAATTTTTCAATACCTGATTCTCCGGAGACCTTTGGAAGATTTTAGAAAAGTATTGGCAGGCCTGGTGATGGTAATCATAGGACTTACATTTTTTTTGATAGGATTGGAGAAAGCCTTATTCCCTCTTGGCGAGATGATGGCCGTACAGCTTTCAGAGCAAGAATTTATGACTCGATTTGGAGTCAATTTGGATAGTTGGACAGCTTTTTATTGGGTTTATATCTTTGCAGCCTGCATCGGCTTTGCTACCACGATAGCCGAACCTTCACTCATTGCTGTGGCGATCAAAGCTAACTCGGCATCGGGAGGGACTATCAGTACTTGGGGATTGAGAATCGTGGTAGCCATTGGTGTCGCCTTGGCCTTGACATTGGGAACGATTCGTATCGTCATTGGGATTCCACTCTATATTTTCATCATCATTGGTTATATTATCGTTATGATACAAACCATCTTTGCCCCTAAGTCTATCATTGCCCTTGCATATGATTCCGGAGGTGTGACTACCTCTACTGTCACGGTGCCCATAGTAGCAGCCTTGGGTATTGGTCTAGCGAGTGTGGTTCCGGGAAGAAATCCTGCTATAGACGGATTTGGATTGATTGCATTTGCCAGTCTATTCCCAATTATTGCCGTCTTGGCTTATGCACAATTATTACTGTTTGTTCAATCATTAAAAACTAAAAAGACATGAAGTTTAAAGTCATTATGGCTTTGATCAAGCCTGAATTTTCTCAAAAAGTGGTAGAAGCCGCCAGAAAAGCCGGAGCTACAGGTGATGTCTCCCTGACTGGCCGAGGCAGTGGGTCTAAAGAATCTAAATCTTTTTTTGGTTTAGCTATCATGGACCAAACAGAGGTCTTGATGTTTTTGGTAGAAGAACATACCGCAGATGGGATTCTTAAAGCTATCAAAACAGAAGGTAAATTAGATGAACCGGGACATGGAATTGCTTTTGCGCTGAATGTAGAAAAAGTAGTAGGACTGGAAAGTCAAATGGATCAATTCAAAGAAAAACTAAAAAATAGCTACCTCTGACATATGGAACATACACATCAAACAGCAAAAGACATCATGAATACTTCCATTGTATTCGTCGACGGGCTTGCAACAGTTTATGAAGCAGTAGCATTGCTAAAGAAAAATCAAACCGATGTCTTGATTATATCCAAAAGAAATGAGCAAGATGCATTTGGAATACTTACGAGTAAAGATGTGGTAACGAAAGTTCTCATGCTTGATTTGGATATTAAGGAAACTAATGTCTACGAGATCATGAGTAAGCCTGTAATTAGCGTTCCTGCGACAATGAATGTCCGTTATATTCCTAGATTTTTCAAGCGAGCAGGAATTCAAGTAGCTCCGGTGGAAGAAAATGGAGAAATCATAGGTTATATTAGCTATCAATCAATGCTATAATCCACCTAAAGCATAAAAACAGCTGTCTTTTGAAAGACTCCATCATTTGATGTCCCTCAAAAGACAGTTAAGCTATTTAGGCAGCATTTCTAGCAGCATTGATGATACCAAACATCGTGCGCAGGATGAGTTTTTGAAGCGCAGGATCATCCTCTCCCCTTTCTAACATACTTTGAATGGCATATTGCTGTATGGTAATCAAAGGCAAGACAATCTTCTCACGGATGGCGATGGATTGTTTAGAGGTTGGATTATCCTGAAGTAAGGAATCCATGCCTGAAATTTCCAACAATAGTTCGACCGTTCGCTGATATTCCTCAAACATTAGCTTCCAAAGGTCTGCGTATGTTGGATTGTCTTTCAGATAGGCTGTCCCTTGGAAAAAAGACTTTGCCAAAGACTGCATAGAGTTCCCTAAAAGCGATCTAAAAAACAAAGAATCATTGTACAATTGCTTAGCCGCTTCAAACTTCCCTTCCTTTTTTAATTGACCTAAAGCAAAACCCACTCCGAAGAAGCCTGGAATATTTTGCTTCATCTGAGCCCATGAACCCACAAACGGAATCGCACGTAGATCCTCAAACTTTAAGCCTGTGTCTTTCCCCCTTTTCAAGGGACGGGAACCAATATTTACCTGTCCGAAATACTTCAATGGAGTGACATGTTCTAAGTAGGATAAAAATGCAGGATGTGCTTTAAAATCCTTGTAAAACTGATAAGAAACCGTCGCCATCTGATCAATCAGCGCACGTTGATAAGGATTGAGGTTCTTTTCAGAAGATGGGTACAACTCATTTTCGATCCCGGCACAAAGTAATTGCTCGAAGTTATAGCTACAGGAAACCGGTTTGCCATAATTAGCAGATATCGTTTGCCCTTGGATAGTTACCTGAATTTCTGCATTTTCAATTTGTGGACCGTGAGATGCATAGAAGTTATGCATATTCCCTCCTCCTCTAGCTGGAGGTCCTCCCCGACCATCAAAGAATACGACTTTAATATCGTAGGCTTTGGAAATTTTGCTCAGCTCCTCTTTGGCTCGTAAAATAGACCAATTGGCACGGATGTAACCTCCATCTTTGGTTCCATCGGAAAAGCCTAACATAATGGTCTGCTTATGATTACGGGATTTCAAATGAGCCTGATAAATCGGATTTGTGTACAGCTGCTCCATAATCTGAGGTGCTTGTGCCAAATCATCGATTGTCTCAAATAATGGCACAATATCCAATGGCAAAGCAGTATCGGCATTATTCCAAGATAATCTTGCTAACTGAAAAACTTCTAAAACATGGAAAGCTGATTGGCAATTGGAAATGATGTAGCGATGCAAGCCATCTTCCCCATTAGATTGTTGAACTGATTGGATTGCATCAAAACTCTTGAGCATCTCTTGATGGAATGGCTCTTTGAAGGCTACTTCTCCTAGTTTTGGTTCAAAATTGAGAATATAGGCTATTTTTTCTTCTTCTGTTTTACCTTGAAAAGTAGCTAAACCATCAGCACCTACCGTTTCTTCAATAATTTCCTCCCACAGAGCATCGTGTTTTCGGCTATCCTGCCTCACATCCATATTAGCGAAGTGAAAACCAAAAATCCGTACTTTTAAAATAAATTCATCCAATTGATCTAGGAACAAGCCATCATGCTGCGTTAACAAAGCCTGCCTTGCTTCCAACAAATCAGCTAATAGTTCGTCTTTACTTTGATAGTAGTTCTGGTTATCAAACAGGGAATTAAAAAGACCATTTTCAACCTTCACCATGATAGGCTCTACATTTTTGAAGGTCAGACGCTTTCTAATTTTTCTTACATCCCTGTAGTAGCATCTCAAAATCCACTTTTGAAGCTTTTCAGCTACTTGGATGGTTGTATCATGGGTCACGAATGGATTTCCATCCCTGTCACCTCCTGGCCAAAAACCAACTTTTAACAATCCAGGATTTTCCCACTCATGTAGCGGAATATCCAACATACGAAGCAATCGGACCAAAATATCCGGAATAGACACATAAAACACATTCACCAAAAACCATATCAAGCTGACAGCTTCATCCAAGGGTGTTGGTTTTTCTTTATTGATAAAGGGTGTCTTCCCCAATTGTTGCAAAAGAAGATTGATATTTCCCAGATCATTGGTTTTGATAGCCTCTTCCAAATCAGTGATGATACCCAATACATTCCCCGGATAAAACTGTGTTGGGTGTGCTGTAAGTGTTAAGCGTACTGAAAAATTCCTCAATTTTTCGATCAATGCTTCCCGTTTGCGGTCATTATCCACACGGGCTACCAGTGCTTGCACGCTTCCTTTTCCTTTTAAATCATGGATTTTATCAAAGGCAGCATCTTCAATGGAGTCAAATAACACAACTTGGCGCTCCACATACTGCACCATTCTGAATAAGAATGCGTGACGATCTTCAGTACTATTTTGCGCCATTAATTCATCAAAAAATCCATTGATAATCTCTTTGGGAGTTTTATTGGCTTGAAACCCTTCTTGGCACTTATTGGCCAAAATCGGCAACAAAGTTCCCGTATGATGGATCCCCTGAAAAGGCAAATCCAAAAACAAACTGTTATAGATGGTAAATCGCTTGGATACTTCTGTTTGATAGTTGTTTTTAAGCATGGTTAGGTTTGAGTGTTATTTTATGAAGTCAAATATACAGATTTTAACCAACCGAACCGAAAAAAATATATTTGGCAATATTAAGTAGATTATTTTGTTATTTTTTTAATAAAAACAGATTTTGTATAAACATATTAAAATGATTCACTATTCACCATTAATTGAACATCAATCCTCTTATACACAACCCCCAGACATAGCAATTTTGGTATACAGTAAAACTAAAAATACTTCGCCTTATCCAATTGCTCTTGAATATACTGCTTCAATTCTTCTCCTTCTATAATCTTAATCTCTCCCGGTAAGCCTAGAATAAAGCGTGCTAATCCTGGCAGTTGGGGGATTTTACTTTCAAAATAGTACTGATTTCTGTTTTTGGTATAAGTAAAGGGTTTGGCATCTGGGAACTCTTCCATCATCAACTGAAAGGCTTTTTTGCTCAACTTTAATACTACTTCAAATTGATTTTTCCCGGTAAAGCCAAATAAACCTTGCTCCAATCGTTCATGCAATTGCTGATACATAAAGGGCTTAGAAGTAAGCTGCACCTCTCCTATCCGCTCTATCTTAAACTGCTTCATTTCTTTACTTTCGATTTCAAAAGCAAAAACGGAATCGAAGTTTTTATTGAAAGCAACGGGCTCTACCAAGCGATCGGAAACAGAATCTGAGCTTAAAGAATAATAATCCGCCAAGATTACCTGATTTTCATGCTTAATGGCTGATGCCAATTGGTCAACAAATACGCCCAAATTTGCATTGAATAGCTGATTGACTGATTGATGAAAATCGGAACGGATAGTTATTTTTTGCAGAATTGCATCTTTAAGCAAATGCTTCTTACCATGTTTGGAGAAAAGCTCTTGCATGAAGTTAATTTCTTCATCATTGAAGGTGCCAAAGGCAAACTTGTCAGGTGCTTCTACTCTATCGATGATTTTAAATTTGCCATACTTCTTTTCAATTTCAAAGCCCAACGCTTCTAGCAACCTAAAATACCGATAGACTGTGCGGGTGTCTGTCTGTAAAAGTTCCGCTAGTTTATGAACAGTCTTGCCAATATTTCCCCTTAATAAATTGATGAGTTTAAAAACCCGCAATATCTTTTGCTGCTCTACGCTATTTGCCTTTGCCATACTTTAAGAATATGCCGAAAAGATAGCCCTTTTCCCTGAAAAGAAACAGCAATTGACAGTAAATGTCTCAATAAATCACATGATATTACCAGTTGGCTTTGCTCCTCTTGGTTGCAAACACACGATTGACATTGAATCCCAAGCGGAATTGTTCGCCTGGAACACCATTGCCACCCGCCAACAAGTATTGCTCATTGAGTGCAGGAGAAGTTACAAAATACATTTGGAACACGTGTCCGCCTGCTTCTAAATCTATCCCTAATCCGACATTGTTGCGTAAATCGTTGTTAAGGTTTGGTATCCATTGTAACGTTAGTGAAGCCTTGCTCGAAACTTTATACTTTCCACTAAACCCAAGAGCTAAATAGAGATTTTGATCTCCTTCTAAGAAGAAAATTGGATTCATATCCATAAAATAAGCCATCATGGGTGATACTTGCAGGGAGATTTTATCTGAAAACCGTCTTGCTGCCATTAATTGAAAGGCATAAGAAGTACGGTTTGCCAAACTTGGATCTCCTTCAATCAGAAAACTATAATCGGACGTATTGACTCCTGCACCTCCCATAGCGGATAAGGAAAAAGGCACTTTATCATCGTATGTTTGTTTGAAAAAATGGTAGCGTCCATAAAGATTGTAGATTTTATCCAGACCTTGACGAGCTGCACCAAGAGAGAATTTATCATTGAATCCATATTCAAAACTGAATTGAATACTGGCTCCATTATCTATACCAAACAAATTTCTGATTCCTCCATCCAAGGTTCCAAAAGTATGCATGATTGCAAAGTGCAAGGTTCCTTTGTCAACAGGCTCTGTTGTCAACAAGTTGATGTTTCTGGGCGCATGGAAAATAAGATCTACTTCTTGGCTTTCCGTTGCCAATTTTCTTTCCAATTGTGCTTGGGATTGAAAAGTCAAGCCTAACAACATCCAAAGCAATGCTACCTTCTTCATAAATAGTTAATTTGTCTTTTTTAATCGAATGGAAATATTGACGATTTGTTCCTCAGCTAATTCATAAAACATGACCGTTGGAATGGGAATATTATGGTCAGATAGCAATACTTTAAAACTAGCTTTCAGTAAAAGTTCATTTCCTTGTAGTGTCAATTGCCCTGGAACCTCAATTTCCCGCACCACTCCATGAATTTTAAATTTCCCAACAGCAACCACATTCTGAGACTTGCCAGCCTCTAGGCTTGGAACAGTCTTCATTTTACCAGTGAACTCGGCAAATGGGAATTTTTTGGTTTCCAAATAATTCTCCCGCATGTGTCTATCCCGCAAACCTATACCTGTTTTCAAGGTATTGAGATCAATAAAGAAGTCTAAAAGGTTTTTATCAAAATCAACGAGTCCATTGAGGGCCTGAGATTTTCCTTCAAACTCACTCAAGGGCGCTTGGGAAATAAATACAATTTCACCCTTTTCTCCCTTAAATTCCTGTGCATTAACAGAGGAGAATAAGATCAAGTAAAGGATGAAAATACCAACATACCTCATGATACTTGAATGGTTAGGATATTTCCGTCTCTTGTAATTGGGAATGATTGAAGCGGTCTAGCTGCAGGTCCATTTATCACAGAACCATCTGGATTGAATCGGCTGTTATGACACGAACAAACAAATACATTGTTGGAAAAAGACCAATTACGGTCACATCCTGAGTGCGTACAAACAGAGGTTAGAGCAGTAAACTGATTGCTGCCAATGTTTGCGACCAACACGCGTGCTTGAGTCACTAAGACCCAACCTCCTGCGTTGGAAAGCTGAGAAGCCTGCGAAAGGTCAATAGTAAGGATACCATTGCTAAATTGAATGCTATCGCCCACTGGTGCTGAAGGAGTACCAGGTTCGGTGTCATCCGAACAACCTGTAAAAAATCCAACACCAAACACCGACATCACTGCGAATGCCCCACTTTTTTTAAGGAATGCTCTTCTTGCTTCTGTAAGCGTTCCTGTCTGAATTTCCTGCGTTTTTTTCATAATCCGATATACGACAAAGGTCCTAGAATTGGATTATTAACCGCAGAAGTATTTAATGTGTTTGAGAAAAGTTAAAACTTACGATTCAAAATCTCTGAAAGAACTACTGCATCCTTGACAGTTTTAGGGTTCTGAAGTAGGTCTGCATATCGATGCACCTGCTTTTTCTTTACTTTAGAAGCAGCAGCATTAGTTGGTTTAATTCCTTGAATAGAGGAAGAGATTCTAACTTGTTCGTCTAAAGTTTTATACTTTGGTTTGTAGTCTTCATCGAGGGCTCCCTGAAAAGCCTGGTAAGCTTTTGGCTGCCGCGCTTGCGGCATAGGTTGGAATGTAGGTTCAGCTCTTCTGGCAGGTTCTGATCTTCGCTCTTCCAAGACCTCTCCTTGGCCAGTCTGTTCCAAATCTCGTTGGGCCTCTTGTTGGCCTCTTCTGATTTCTCGCAAGAGCTCCTCAAAGGAAGCTGGCTGCTGTCGTTCGCCATCGGATCCACTAGAATCTGTATCCTCGGGCATTTCCGGCTTGTTTTTCTTAAGTGCCGAATAGATAAAGTAGATGATTACAGCAAGTAGATAAATTAAATTTCCAGCATCCATATTTCAGAGATTTTTTACTAATATACAGAAATCTTGCAGCCTAGGTTAGCTTTCTTTACAAAAATCTAAATTGCAGGTATTTGATTTTCTCCCCTTTTTC
This sequence comes from Mongoliitalea lutea, assembly GCF_014652135.1. GTDB lineage: Bacteria > Bacteroidota > Bacteroidia > Cytophagales > Cyclobacteriaceae > Mongoliitalea > Mongoliitalea lutea. The sequence continues at coordinate 58,250 of NZ_BMYF01000022.1, read as the reverse complement.
GGAAAATATCTTTTCGTATTTGGTCTGAATCCCATGATGCTCGTCTTTCAACGGAGAGGCATTGAAATCATGTGTATATAGCAGTACCTCAATGTCTTCTCTTGTTTGCACGAGGTCTAGTGTATAATCAAAAAGCCCTGTATTATCTGTTTTAAAATGGACGATTCCATCCCTTTGAAGCATGGGCTTATACATATCCAAAAATTTGGGAGAGGTCAATCTTCTTTTTTCATCACCATCTCTAGGAAATGGATCCGGAAAAGTAATCCAAAGCTCGGAGATTTCTTCTTGATCAAAAAATTTCTCCAATTGCTGAATTTGCGTACGTAAGAAGGAAACATTTTCCATTCCCTCTGCCAGTGCAATTGTACTCCCCTTCCAAATACGGGCTCCTTTGATATCTACTCCGACAAAATTACGATTGGGATATTGCCTGGCCAATCCCACTGTAAACTCTCCCCTACCGCAGGCCAGTTCAACCGTTAGCGGTTGCGCTTGCTTGAATTGAATAGTATTCCATTTTCCTTTAATCTGTTCAAAGATCTCCTTTCCCTCTTGCACCACATTCCAATTTTCCTCGTTTTCTTTGAAGCGTTGCAGCTTTTTTCTGCTCATGTTAGATATCGTTAATTTCAGCGACCACAAAGGTACTGCCTCCAATGAATATTAAATCCTCTGGAGCAGCCTTTTTCTTGGCAAATTCTATGGCTTCGTTGACATTTGGGATCACTACCCCTTGTAAATCTACAGAAGCAGCTTGTTTCGCTAAGTCTTCAGCTGGCATTGCCCGAGGGATGGAAGCCTGACAGAAAATATATTGGGCAGCTTTGGGCAATAGTGAAAGGATTTTGGAAACATCTTTATCATTGACCATTCCCAATACCATCCATAATTGGTGGTACTCATACTGCTCCAATTGGTCCAAAATCATTCGAATACCATCTTCATTATGCCCCGTATCACAAATTAGGAGGGGTTTTTCTGCCAAAATCTGCCAGCGCCCTTTAAGACCAGTCAGATCAATGACCGATTGAAGCCCTTGCTGCATGGCATCCATAGTAATAGTCCAACCTTTTGCCTGCAGCACATCAATGGTCTTGAGTACTCCGGGTAAGTTTTTGGCTTGATAATTTCCTAATAGCTGAACATGCAAAACCAACTTGGCATCACCTTCCACGCGATAGGAAGCAAACCCTTGCCTATCGGCCAATCGCTCTACATGATAGCTTTCCTGTGCAAAGTATAGCATGGAATTTTGGGCATCTGCTTGTTGCTGGAAAACAGATATGATTTCTTCTTGCGTGTGGCTGATGACGACGGGAACGTTGTGTTTGATGATCCCTGCTTTTTCTGCAGCGATCAGCGAAAGCGTATCCCCCAAAAACTGCATATGGTCATAGCCAATATTGGTGATGATGGATACTTCGGGAACAATAACATTCGTACTATCCAATCTTCCCCCCATACCAACTTCAATTACCGCAATATCCACCTGCTCTTTGGCAAAGTACCAAAAGGCCATGCCCACAGTCATCTCAAAAAAACTGGGTTTCAACTCATCTAGGTATGATTGATTGTCAGCAATAAACGCGACAACAGCCTCTTCACTAATACAGGTACCATCTACTTTAATCCGCTCCGTAAAGGATTTGAGATGTGGGGAAGTATAAAGACCAACTTTATAGCCTGCCTTCATCAAGATAGCTGCCAACATATGAGAAGTACTCCCTTTTCCATTGGTGCCAGCTACATGAATGGTTTTGATTTTTTGTTCCGGATTTCCCAGGTGCTTGCACAGGGCAAGGGTATTGCTCAAATCTTTTTTAAAAGCAGCTGCTCCAATACGTTGGAACATAGGCAAAGCATTGAACATGTAGTCCAACGTTTCGGCGTAGGTCATGATTAATCTACTTTGATGATAAAAGTAATTCTGCCTTGGGAGAAAGCAGCAGGAACTGTGCCGCCCTGTCTTTTGAAGTTAATTTGATTCAGGACTGTTCGATAATATGCCAACACTTCATTGGAAACATTGTATTCTCTTGGTACAGCCTGAACAATCTTCCCATTATCGTCCACCGTGATTTGAAATTCAATTCTTCCACTTCTCGTAGATACATTATCCCGAATTGTCGGTTGTGAAGCAAATTCCCATCCAGCCAAATCCAACCCAATCCCTGAAGAAGGTCCTGGACTACCTGTTCCGGAACCTGACCCCATGATAGCCCGTCCATCTACGGTTCCTTGTGGTCGGCCTTCATCCCCACGGGTGGTAGATGAACCTTGTGAGGAGCCTGTAACGGCTTGATTGGAAGTACCAGAGGAACCACCCGCACCCATCAGAGCTCGCTGATTGATTTTAGGTGTTTCCTCTGCCTTGGTAGTGGTCTGCTGCGCATCTGCATTGGCAGGTTTGGTAGCAGGAGTTGACTCTCTTCTTACAGGAGTTGTCTCCTTAGTAGTTGTAGTACTGGGCTTATCACTTCCTTTTACGGCACTGGGGGTTTTGGATACTGCTTCGAAGGTTTGCTGGGTAGGTTTAGCCGCAGGCTTAGCTACCTCAGTTTTAGGTTGGGTAACGGGTACAGCAGCTTCCGTTGGTCGCGGACTTTGCTGTCCTGGTGCCGGAGCTTCTGTATTGCTTGTTTGGACCTCAGAAGGAGGTGCAGTGGTTTGATTATTACCCGAACCCAAATCTGAGAAACCTAAATTCAATTCCATCCCATACTTCTGTAAGGGAGGAATTTGCTCCTTCCAAACCACGATAAAATATATAGCCAACAATACCAACACATTGACGATGATGGTAATGATGAGTGCCTTTCGTTTGTTTTCGGCTTCTTGGCTATCTGTTTCCCAAACCTGCATGTTCTTACTTATATGGTTTCGTAGCGATGGAGACATTGGCTTCCAAGCCAGCTGCAATTCCACCAATCTCTACTAAATATTCAACGGGAACTTCCTTGTCAATATGCAAAACTACCTGACCTTTTTTTTCTGTTAACAAAGCCGTCAGTTCTGATTTAACATCTTCCCGATTGACAATACGGTCATTGACCGAAAATCTCAAATCCTTGGTCACGGTCACAGTAACTTCTTGCATTACGATATCAGATGCCTCACTAGAGGGCAAATTGACCGGTAATCCGGAGGGAGTAATGAAAGAGGATGTCAGCATGAAGAATATCAGCAACAAGAAAATGATATCTGTCATGGATGACATGCTGAAGGCAGCATCTACTTTATGTTTGGATTGTAAACCCATGTTATTTTTCCTGTAACATATCAATAAATTCCACAGAGGTATACTCCATACTGTGGACCAATTTGGATACTTGGGAAACCAAGTAATTGTAACCTAAGTAAGCCACGATACCCACTACTAATCCAGCAGCTGTAGTAATCATTGCTTCATAAATACCTGTAGAAAGGAGTTTCGGAGAAACCATTCCTTCTTCCTGTGCAACACCAATGAATGCACGAATCATCCCTGCTACTGTTCCCAAGAAACCAATCATAGGCGCAGCACCTGCTACGGTAGCCAAGACACCCAAATTTTTCTCCAGCTTGTAAATTTCGATTTTCCCTACATTCTCAATAGACACTTCAATATTTTTCAATGGACTGCCAATTCTTTCCAATCCTTTGGATATCATATTGGCTACAGGTGTATTTTCACCTACACATAAAGCCTTGGCTTGCTCCACTTTACCGGACTGTACCAAAACCTTTACTTGATCCATTAAATGCTTTGGGGATTTTGCAGCCTTGCGCAGCGTTATCAAGCGCTCCACAAAAATGAAAATTGCCAAAACGAATAAAACATACAGAGGAATCATCATATATCCCCCTTTTAAAATCAAATCCAATAAACCAATACTCGGTTTACCCGCTCCCATAGTAGAGAGACTGTCCAAGGCCATAGTGCCCTCTGTCATTGCTTGTGCTAGCATCATATTAATATTTCAAAATCCATACAGATTCACTGAATTGAGCCTTGGCCGGCTCCAAAGCATTGGATGCTTCTGCAAAGGAAGCGTATCTTCCTGCTGCCAATCGGTAATTTCTACTTTCTTCATTCGGAAGAATCATCCACAAATCTATGCCCTTAATAAGATATTTTTCAGATTCTTCTTTAGCCAAAGATTCGTTGGGTACTGAACCAACCACTATGTAATAGGTTGGCCTTGCACCTTTGTTATTAACGGATTCTAAATTTCCCCGCTGCCCGGAAGGACGAGTTGTTACTGGTGCAGACTGTGAAGCAGGTGGTGTTGGTGCAGGTGCAACCGCTGTTGGAGCGGATTCCTCTATTTCCTCAACTTCTTCCTCAACAATAGCCTCTCCTGTAATTTCTTCGATTAGCTCCTCTTCTTCAAGGGTGATTTCTTCCATGATTTGGTCTGTGGAAGCCACTGATTTTTCTTCCGTAACTTGTGGTTCATAGTACAAGAAATATGCCATTACCGCTAAAATTAGGAGCAGTGATGCAATTAAAAATACGGTTACACCTTTAGATTTTTTAGAAGCAGTGGCTACCTTATTTTCAGCAGGTTGAACCGACTTCCCTTGAGCTTGCACAACTGCCTTGTTTTCGGATTTTTTAGGTTTTTCTACCACCTGACTTACCGCAACAGACTTTTTGCTAGACGTATCTTTTACATCTAATTTGACTGGTTCTACAAAGGGAAATCCGTAATCTTTATCGTTTGAGTCCATAGCAGGGTGTCAAAAATTTTTGAACTTACGAAGCTAACACTATTCGGCTAAATGACAAATAATCATGAGATGAGCTGTTCTAGAACTTGATGGTTGCACCCAAAATTCCTTGGATACCTCTTACAGGGTAATTGATAAACCGCTGATTTCTTCGATTCAATAAGTTATTCCCCACAGCAAATACGGAAATTCGATCATTGATTTTATAATCCGCCTTCAATTGCAAATCAAGTATCGTAGGAAGGGTCGTGATATTGTCGGTACCAACTTCAAAAACCTGAATCCCTCCCATCGCCATCACATTCATCTGAATCAACCAATCTTCCGTAGGACGGAAATTATTATTCCATTTGACTTCCACGCTAGGTCTGTGGAATGCCCCTTGGAGTTCGGAAGTGGTGTATTGGAAATAATCCACGCCAAAACTTCCGAAGTACCAGTTTTCATACTTAAATCCTGCCCTAGCAAAGTAATTCAAGACCTGTGTTTCTCCATCAAACAAAATTTCAAATCTCAAACTATCGGATGCGGAAGGATTAAAGAAATGCATGTTTCTAAATCTTCCAAAGGAAAACCCTGCCTCATACGTCAAATTATCAAGTAGGGTACCTTTAGCACCAGCGGATACTTTATATCGTTGAATAGTGTTCAATAAGGCATTGGATGGTCCTAAAAACGGATTCTCGTTTACAAAATCCAAATAGGTCTTTCTATGCACATCACCTGCAAAGTTCACAAAAGCTCCGATTTCATCCTGAATCTGATAGGCTGCAAAGACATCCGGATATACATGGAAATCTGATCGCTTGTTTAGCGTGATATCATTTTCTACAATGATATTGGCCCCCACTTTAACTTCCAATTGAGCATCTCTGTACTCAAAACTCGGACGAATTCCGAAGTAATTTCGGTTGATATCCTGGTAAAATTCATCTCTTGGAGTGGTCAAACTCAGATCCAAGTCAATAGATGAAAACATCTTTTCATTGAGCCAATAATCGGTATGAATTGCCATGAGCACTTCATTTTCAGAAGCCCGAAACTGATCATTGAAGCCTCGGATTCCAATTCTAGCATCGTAATTCACCCCCTCCAGTTTCTCTAAATCAGCAATGCCAGCGTGTATTTGGAAAGTCTGAAGCGTATTTTGGTTAGGAATATAGTCAGCCAATAATGGGTTTTCCGGATCATATCCAAAGAAATTGAACTGATGACGGTCATATTTTAACCCACCATACAGCTGAAAGAAATCCTTGTAGAGGTTTCCATCAGCTTTAAAATTGGTAAAGTGTTCTGCCGAATTTCTTCCAGCTACGGGACCAGTATAGAAACCTTCGTGCTTAAAATGTGCACCAGCATTATAATCTCCATCTTCCCATAAATTGTAGCGACCTTCGAGTATTGGGGAACTGTAATTACCTAAACCTACACGGGCAAAACCGGGAAACAACTCCTCTCTTTTCTTAGGGAATTGTTTCTGTGCAGCTGTAGCCGTTATCTCTGATGCCTGCGTTTGGATGGCATATGATTTTGGTTCATAAGTAAAGCTATTGCTACTACTCGGCGTAGGTAAAGTAGGTAACTTTTCAAATCTTCTACTTTTTGGAGGAAGGGTCAACACCCTATCTTTACGGATGATAAACTCCTGATCTTTCACCTCCCCGGTTTGTTGGGCAGTAGCGGATTGGGAAAGCATCAAGCCTCCCAAGAAAGCAAATGCGGCTAAGCGTATAATAGATGCGGTCTTCATGGGCTGATGCTTAATTTAGTCTGTTTAATCGTTCACGTGCCATTCGTTTGATTTCCTCATTTACTGAGTTTTCAACTACCGATTGTAAGGTGGCTTTTGCTTGGAAAGCTTCTCCTAACTTTTGGTAATTTTCTGCAATGAGTATAAAACATCTTCCAAACCAATAATCATAAGAGGAGAAGGCACTGGAATATTCGAAAATCAATTCATTGGAGGTATCATGCTTGTCATCTTTGGCTTTTCCCTCTGCCCAAAGGAATAATCCCTCAGCACCATGAATGGTCTTATACTCTTTGACCAAATCTTCCAACACAGTTTCAGCTGCTGGTTTACGGTTGGTTTTGAGGAGTGCCTTAGCTTTTAGCAACAAGGCATGAGGAATGGCATCTGTCACAACAGAACCCAAGTTGACAATGCGGTCTGCCATTTCAATAGCTGTATCCATGCGGTTGAGCTGATAGTTGGCTTCCATTAATCCTTTGAGTGCTTCATATTCTTCTACTTGGTTACGGGCATTGGAAAGGGATTCTCGGAAGAATGGAAGGGCCTTTTCATAGTTTCCATTTTCCATTTCTAAATTCGCAATACGTTGCACAGCACGGATTCTTTGAGAAGAAGCCTGCTCTTTCTCTAAGCGATAGAATGTCTCCAGTGCATCGTTTTTCCTACCCAATCGCATTTGCGCATCCCCAATAAAGAAGAGCGCTTCTGGTTTATTGGATGATTGAGGGTAATTTCTCAAGTAGGTATTGAAAGCGGTAATAGCCTGCTCGGAAGCGTTGGAGAAATAAAGATTTTTGGCTGCTTCATACTCCAAACTTTGCACGCTTTTACTATCTGGGTTGGCATTTCTAAACTTGCTTAAATACTGGCTAAATTCTCCTGAGCGGTTCTGCAAAGCCAAGGTTTCCTGCAAACCGACCAAAGCAGCTTCGGCATTGGAGGCATTTGGATGGTTGTCCAAGATACGCTTGTAGTCTTCAATGGTTGCATTGTAGTTTTGCATGGAGAAATTGGCAATGGCTCTTCCTTCCAAAGCAAAAGGGATAAATGGACTACTCGGTCTGGACCCAATCAGTCTGGTAAATCCATCACTCGCTTCGGAATACTTGGTCATTTCCATCAAAATCTGGGATTTTTGAAAAATGGCATCTTCCAGATAGAGACTGTTGGGATAGCTATCGATCAAGGTTGTCAATTCACGGACCGCTTCATCGTTTCTGTTTTGGAAATTAAATACTACCCCACTTCGGAAATATGCATAATCGATAAAGTCATTTCGTTCGCGGATTGCGCGTTGAAATATGGTTTGTGCGTCGACAAACTTTTTCTGTACGTAATATACATCCCCTAAGCGCACCAATGCCTCATCGTAATTTTGAGGATCGATACTGCCCTGCAATAAGTTCACATAGCTTCTGAAATGATTCTCAGCTTTGGCATATTGTTGGGTATTGAACAAAGAATATCCTAATCCATAATGCGTTTTGGCAGTAATCGGATTGCGTAGATCCGGTTTTTGGTTGAGCACTTGCTCATAAGCTTTGATAGCATCGGCTAATTTATCCTGAGCAGCAAAATTTTCTCCTTTCCAAAAATAGGTTTCCATCACCAAACCCCTGTCAATAGGCTCTCTTAAAGACTTATCAAACAAGGTATTGGCCATGTCATGTCTTTTGTCCCGATAATAGACGATCCCCTGATAATAGGTTATTTTCTGATAGGCTGCACGGAGACGCTCGGACTTTCGTGGCATCTTTTCTAATTGGTCGATTGCCCGCAAGTAATTGCTTGTATTGATAAGGGCATCTGTGAGTAATCCTTCTGCCTCTGCGCGATAGGTTCCGTTTGGGAAATTGTCCAAATAGGTGTCGAGTGCATTGACCGCTTCTTGAAAGTTGCCTCGCTCCAAATTGACTTTGGCAAAATTGACCAAGGCATCCTCCTTGACTTCACGGTCTGCATCGCTTTTGTATGCTGCGCTGAAACTGTTAGAGGCAAACTGTGGGTTGTTTAACTTGATGTAAGCATGGCCCAAGTAGTAAGAAGAAACCTGTGCGAGTTTGTCATCTCCTACCGCAGAAACTTTCAGGTAATCTGTGGCACGTTGATAATTTCTGATTTGATACTGTGAAATTCCGGCCCGATATACCTGCGTTCGGTTCAAGTCTGATTTTTTCGCATTGACAAAGGCATCATAATTGGCCGCTGCCTTTTCATAGTTACCTTTTTCAAAATAGGCCTCTGCCAAGTACAGATGAATCAATTCTCTGCTTTCTAAATTTGATCTATTTTGCAGCACAGGTTCTGCATAATTGACTAACTCATCATAATATCCCTGTCTGTAATAAATAGCTGCCAACAAGGCGGGAACTTTGCTAGCGTAAAAATTAGATTTATCCGCCTCTTTTAGGTCTCTGATGGCTTGATCATAGTTTTTTTGCTCGAGGGCAATATAACCAGCATAATAAAACGCATCCGGACTGTATGCAGAATTATGCGTTTTCACGGCATTGAAATTAATCAAAGCATTGGTGTAATCCCGCAATTGAAAGTAAGCGTAGGCTTTTTTGAATATAACTTCAGAACCTTGTTCAAAATTGACTTTGCTTACATCCACTTTATTGTATGCAGGAATGGCTTCTCGGTAGTTACGCTTGTCAAAAAAGAAATCACCCAGGATATGGGCCGCATCATTGGCCAAAGGATGATTCGGGTGCTTTCTGATAAACACGTACACCTCATCGGATGCATTGGGATTTTCGATTTTTAAGGTCGCAATCGCTTGGTTGAACGCTCCATGAATTTGAATCTCCTCTGGGGTATTGTTGGCAGGAAGGCTTTGAAAAGCATATTTGGCAGCGCTGAATAGCTGCTTGTCTATCAATTCAAATGAATCATCAAACCATTTGGTTGAGCTTTGTTGGTAAAGCCCTGATTGTGTAAACCCTTCTACGGCAAGGGTAAAACTTAAAAGCAACAAAAGGCTTTTTTTCATAAATAGCTTTGCTAGGCTGTTAATGCATGATTTTGAAAACTAACTCCCGGAGAATCTCTGCCTCAGTAATACTTCCGGCATTTACTCCTTTGGAACGCAAATCTGCCTCCCGGATATAAGATAAGCAATCAATAACCTTGCCTAATTGATAGTTTTTGGAGGCGATTCTATACTCTTTCACGAAATACGGGTGCGCACCTATCATTTTGGCCAATTCATTATCCCCTGCTGTCTTATTGTAATGAACGAGTGATATCTTGGAAAAATAGTTGAATATCACCGTCAGCATGGGTATAATGGGATGGCTTTTAGGGTTTTGAGCAAAATAATGAATGATTTTATTCGCCTTTTCCACATCCTTAAAGCCCATGGCTTTGGTCAATTCAAAAGTATTGTACTCCTTATTGATACCAATGTACTTTTGAATATGCTCTTTGGTGATTTGAGTTGGTCCGGTAAAATTAATAAGCATTTTACCGACTTCATTGGCAATCACTTCCAGGTTGTTCCCGATGCTTTCTGCCAAGAAACTGGCAGTTGGCCCATCCATCTGATGACCCTGTGTTTTGATGTATCCTTCTATCCAGGCGGGGAGGTTATAGTCTTTTACTTTTTCTGTTTTGACAAATATGGCCTTCTTATCCAATTCTTTGGACAAGGGTTTTCTGCCATCAAGTGATTTATACTTATGTGCAAACACCAGAATGGTGCTTGGCAAGGGATTTTGAAGATAGCTGATCAACAAATTATCGACATCTTCCTTTCCCAAATTTGGGATATTCTGAGCTTCTTTGACGATAACTACCTGGCGTTCGGCCATCATGGGAAAGCGCTTGGCATTGGATAAAATCACCGGCATTGTAACATCTTTTCCATACATCACCATCTGATTAAAACCCTTCTCATGTTCTTGAATCGCATTTTTTTCGATAAAGTCGGAGATTTGATCAATGAAAAAAGGTTCTTCTCCCTGCAAAAAATAGATGGGTGCAAATTTCCCGCTTTTTAACTCCTTTAAAACGTCTTCTGCTTTGTATGCCATAATCAAGAATTCTCGCTCAAATATAGAAATTAATCCCTAGTCAAAGGGGTGCTAGTACTTGTCAATGTACATTTTTTTAAACTTTCTTTGCCGTAATTTTGTATGATAAATAAATCAAGTGTCAAAACCGTGAACAATTTCGAAACTAGTATTGCCCTTTTTAAGGAAGGAAAATTTGCCCAAGCCTTAGTGGAAATCAATGAGGCCATTCAAACAGATGGAAATAACCTGGAGTTTTACTTTTTTCGAGCAAGGGTTTTTTCAAGAATGGGGAGATTTGCAGATTCCCTCGAGGATTTTGACCGCTTGAGTGAACAAGATCCGTACAATCCTACCTATATTTCTGATCGTGCTGTTGTCCTTCATTTATTGAAACGCAATGAAGAGGCGTTGGCTGAGTTTGATAGAGCACTGAATTTAGAGCCAAAAAATCCATATAGATACTCCAGTCGTGCCTATTTCAAAGATAGAATCGGTGACCATAAGGGTGCCTTGGAAGATTATGAAAAAGCCATTGAATTGGACCCGGATGATGCCGTGGCCTACAACAATAAGGGGCTTGTGGAAGAAAAGATGGGTTACATCAAGCGCTCTAAGAAAAGCTTTGAAAAATCAGAGGAATTAATCGGTTACAAGAGACCTGAAACGCCAAAAGCCTCCCCAGAAACTGAGCCTAAAGCCCGACAGGAATTGCCCGAGATTGAAATGGAACCTATGGAGGAATCTCCTAAAAAAGTTACACTCCAATCGTATATTAAAACATTAAAAGATGTCTTTACAGATGAAAAGACCAGAAAAGATTTTTGGAATTTTCTAAAGTCAAAAATAAGGTCAAGAAAGTCTTAAACTTTCTTGACCACTAATAAAGGTTTATTGATGAAATAGGACATTTTTCTGGAAATGTTCTTATCAAAAATCTGCTCAAACCAGCTTTTCTTTTTGCTAAGCGTCACCAGCATGTCGCCTTTGGCAGTGATAAGGTAATTTTCCAAACCTAAACCTGCATCATCACGGTAGGCCTTCAACACAAAGTTGATTTTCTCATATTTGATAAATGGTTTCAATTCTTGAACCATTGTCTGATGCAAACTCTTATCTATGGCCTTTGCTTTGGTACTGACATGTACTAAATCAATTTCAGAATCGAAAAACTTAGCTAGTCCAGCAATTTTTTGGATGGCAATTTTATCTTCTTCTAAATAATCTGTAGCGTATACCAATTTTCTTGGAGGTTTAAAAAACACCCTTTTTGGGATAACTAATACATCGACATCTGATTTATCCACTATTTTGGCAGTCCGAGTACCTACATAGTTTTTCTTAAAATCATTGATTCCTTCTGTTCCAATGACAATTAAGTCTGCTTTTTCTTGTGCAGCTAGTTCAAGAATGGAAGTTACAACCTTACCTTCCTGAATTACCGATTTACAAGACTTAAGACCATTTGGGATACTTTCTTCAGAAACCGTCTGGACTAAATTTTCTAATTTTTTTTCAACAAACTCATAACTCTGTCCATTACTGATTTCCTGGGCAGCTAATTTTTGATAATCTTCCTTGTCCGGCACATGAAAGAGAATGAGTTCTGCCTGGTATTTTTCACCTAATTTGGCAGCATATTCAATTGCATTTAACGAACATTCGGAGAAGTCAGTAGGACAAATGATTTTAAAAACTGATTCCATGGTGTGATTAATAGCCTTTAATTCTATTTATTTGGTTTATTAAGGGTTGGGACTTTTTCATTCGATGATAGTTATCTAAAACCTGTGGTGCCGCAGCACTTGGATTGGTTACACTAGCAATATGCGGCGTAATCCGGATTCGAGAATCTTCCCAAAAGGGGTGATTGGAGAGAAGAGGCTCTTCATGGAATACATCCAACAAAGCACCAGAAAGATAACTTTTGTCCAAAGCTAGTAATAAATCTCGTTCAATTAAATGTTTTCCTCTGGCAACATTGATTAAAAATGTTCCTGGGGTACATTTTTCAAATAGTTGAAGGTTTAAGAAGCCTTCTGTCTTTGGCGTCAATGGCAACATACACACCAACACATTTATTTGTGAGAGAAAATCTTGGAGCTGATCTCCAAAGTAATAGGGATAAGCAAGCGTTTTTGGACTATTTCCAAACCCTACAACCGGGAAACCCATGTATTGCAACTTATCCGCAATGTCATGTCCTAATGCTCCTACTCCGAGAATCCCTATCCTAACCTCAAGTTCAGGATTGGTCATATTCCATACTTTCTGCTGCTGCTGTTGTTGATAGCGTTCGTATTGTCTATGATGGTTTAATACTCCCATGATCACATAATTGGTCATGGTCCAAGTCAATTTTTCATCCACGATACGCGTGATGGGGACATCCTTAGGTAATGCAGGATCCTTTAAAATATGATCTACGCCTGCACCCATAGAACAGATGAGCTTGAGATTGGGAAACTCATTTAACAATCCCGGAGGATGGTTCCAAAGTAGTACAGCGTCTACAGCGGCATAATCGGTGATTTCAGGATACACCTGAATCTGAACCGTGGGATCTAAACTCTTAAAATTTTGTATCCAGGCATCTATATTTTTACCTGGACTGATAATGGCTAAGCCCATTTACTAGCATATTTGGGTGTGGGTGGTATCTTTTGATACTTAACATTTCAATACTACGATAAGATTTAGATAAAAAAAAACCATTCATCCAAGACTCCCTCCCACTTCATCATTAAATCTTATCGAACCCATAAAAATTTTAATTTATATTGCGTTACCAATGTAAATCTAAACCAAAAAATATATGAAAACCACATTTGCTTACTTTGTAGCACTTTTCATGACTTGCTTAAGTCTAGGCGTATCGGCCCAACAAATCAACATGCCTCAAGCTAGTCCCTCTGCTACCATCAGTCAAAAAATTGGACTTACCGATGTTACCATCGAATATGCACGCCCAAGTATGAAAGGAAGAAAAATATTCGGGGAATTAGTGCCTTTTGGGGATGTTTGGAGGACAGGTGCCAATGCAGCTACTTTACTTACTTTCTCTACGGAAGTCAAAATTGAAGGCCAACTTGTGCCTGCGGGTACCTATGCACTATACTCGATTCCAGGACGGGAAGATTGGACCATCATTCTTTCTTCCAATACAAGTCTATGGGGTGCTGTGGGTTACAATGCTGACGAAGATGTTTTGCGTGCCACTGTAAAGTCTGGAAAAACAGGTCAGCGCTATGAGACCATGGAGTTTAACTTTGTGGATATGACTGATAATGCAGCCTCGGTTGCTATCAAGTGGGAAAATACCCGTGTAGCATTCAGAATTGAGACGGAAGTGGATGATATCGTTATGGCACAGATTAAAGAATTGGTGATCGATCAGGAAGTAACAAATCCAGGCTTGTTCTATCAGGCAGCCAATTATTACTTCACCAACAAAAAAGATATGCGTGTTGCCCATGATTGGATCAGCAAGTCAGTTGCTGACGATCCTAAATTCTGGACCATGCATTTGAAAGCAAAAATCGAAGCCGAATTGGGTATGAAGCAAGAGGCTATCCAAAGCGCCACCCGCTCTATCGAAATGGCCAGAGAAGCGAAAAATGCAGACTATGTTGGTCTGAATGAACGGTTGATTCGCTCGTTAAGGTAGAAGTTATAGAAGCGAGAGACGAGATGCGAGATGCTAGAGACGAGAGATGAGAAGCGAGAGATTAGAGTCAATAATCAAGAAGCAAGACAGATTTTCGTGGAACGCTAGACTTGATTTGCCTTAGAAAAACGTATTTGAGTACTATTGAAATAAAGTAGAAATAAATTGAAATAGACATTAGACATTAGACGCCAGACATTAGACTTGATTTGTCTTAGAAATACGTATTTGAGTACTATTGAAATAAGGTAGAAATAAAGTAGATATAAGGTTGAAATAATTTTAAGGGAGAGTTAGAGTTTTAGTAGCGGAGACCTCCATTTTTCCTTTCTCCTTATTACCTTATGCCTTTATTTTTCGTGTAATTAGTACCATTTGTGGACAGCTTATAACTCCAATTGCTGGTAGTACTGTTGCGGGTGGGACGTCAGAAAACCGGAAAACTCTCGCAAACCTCTCACAGATAAAAGAGATTAAACAGATTTGATACAGATTGATTATTGTATAGATATAAGGTTCTTTACGCTTCTTTTTCCAACAATCGCAGGTAGTACTGCTGCGGGTGGGACGTCAGAAAACTGCGCCGGCGTGGGCCCTGCGGGCGGAAGGATTTTTCTGACTAGCCTTTTTGGTTACTTTTGTGGCAATGACAAAAGTAACGACAATGAAAGCAAAGAGCATCAATAAATTAAGTCCAAATTGCAGCTAATAAATTCCTATAAAAACTAATCCCTTTAGAGGATTGCAAATCCTTATTATCTACTGATGTTGGAGAACTTCGTGCAATTGCGAGCTAGCGAGCTGATTTTTAGATATTAGACATAAGACGCTAGACATTGGACTTGATTTGTCTTAGAAATACGTATTTGAGTACTATTGAAATAAGGTAGAAATAAAGTAGATCTAAGGTAGAAATAATTTTAAGGGAGAGTGGAAGCTTAAGTGGCGGAGACCTCCCTTTTTACTTCCTTCTTATTACCTTTTGCATTTATTTTTCGTGTAAATAGTGCCATTCGTGGACAGTTGAACTTTAAGAATTATAAATCTAGGACAGCCTGGCCGATTTTGATAAAAAGCTCAAACAAATAATATTATTTCTTTCGTTTAACTACATAATTTTTTATGGGAAACTCCATCACGGCACGATCAAGTTTGCCATCGATGTAATAATAGCGATTGGTATTACCATTTACTTGAACTTCGTAGTAGTCTTTTACCTTTTTAATAGGGCTAATAATACCATAAGATTCCGCAATAAATTCATTTACATTCACAGGCTCGTCAAAAAAAAAGGAGACTGAACTAAAGAATAAGGGGCGGGTATAGGCCGTATCCAATTCAAATTTGTAATTCGTAGCTTTTACATCGTATTGATCCGTATTATATCGAATTTTACTCTTGAAATCTCCTTTATTGGTACTTGAGTTTACATCGGAGCGAATAAGTTTATTGTTTTTATACACCGATAGGGTCTGGTACTCCAAATTGATTTTTCCAAAAAACCAAAAACTCACATTGCTTTTCAACTGGTACATGACCTCTTCTCCCTGCGGTTTTTTTTCAGCAGTCATCTCTCCTATGGAAATGCCAGCAATTGAAATATCGTATTGTTGCTTCGATTGGGCAAATGTCTCAAAGGAAAGTAATTTGGTAAAAATGAATATTAGAAATAATTTATTTGGCATAATTTGACTCTTAATTTAGAAACTTGCTAAAGATTTAAAGAATTTATTCGAAAACCTGTAATGCAATTTAGTTTTATTGCGTAACTTACAAAGCTATAAAAATCACCAAAGGAATTATAATTTATGCCGATTAAAACTGTTATCATCGGTTCTGGCAAGTATTTGCCGGAACTGATTGTTAAGAATGAAGATTTTTTATCCAATGAGTTTTTAAATGAGAAGGGGGAGAAATTTCCCAAAGCGAACGAGGATATTGTCAAGAAACTTCAGGAAATCACCGAAATAGAAGAGCGCAGGTATCTTCCCTCCCATTTGAATACTTCCGATATGGGCTTTTTTGCAGCTCAGGAAGCGATTGCAAACGCAGGTATTGATAAAGAATCATTAGACTATATCATTGTAGCTCACAATTTCGGGGACTTACAGGATCATAATCGTAAGGTGGACATGGTCCCTACCCTTGCTTCCCGGATCAAGCATTTGTTGCAGATCGCCAATCCGGACTGTGTGGCCTATGATCTACCTTTTGGTTGTCCAGGATGGGTTCAAGGAATGATCCAAGCGGATTATTTTATCAAGTCCGGTGATGCCAGACGTGCCTTAGTGATCGGCACAGAGAATTTGTCCAGAATTGCAGATCCGCATGACATTGATGCCATGATTTATTCGGATGGTGCAGGTGCTGTGGTCGTAGAAGGGATTGAAACGGATAAGGCCATTGGGATCCTAACCCATAAGACGAGAACTGACACGCTTAACCATGCACATTTGTTGAATATGGGTGTTTCTTATTCCTCTGATTATCAAGATGACACCTTGTTTATCAAAATGAATGGTCGAAAGCTGTATGAGTATGCCATCAGCACGGTGCCGATTTTGGTAAAAGAAACCATTGAGAAAGCTGGATTGGATATTTCAGATATCAACAAAGTATTGATTCATCAGGCCAATGCCAAAATGGATGCTGCGATTTTGGAACGGACATTCAAGCTTTTTGGTCATAAAGAATGGCCGAGAGAGGTGATGCCTATGATTATTTCAAAAATAGGAAACAATTCAGTTGCAACAGTTCCTGTATTATATGATATCATTATCAGAGGAGAAATGGAAGGACAGGAAATAAAACCTGGAGATACGTTAGTATTTGCATCAGTCGGTGCAGGTATGAATGTTAATGCCTTTATTTATAAAGTTCCTATGAACTAAAGTTCTGAATATTCTTTTATTGTTGCTATACTAAATCACTTCTTTTCCCCAGTAAACGGCAAACTCTCCGCCATAGCTAAAAGAATCGTATTCTGAATAAACGAATCCAGCTGCATAAACTTCGCAGTTTCTGTAGGAGAAACAACTTTATTAAAGCGCTTGTGATAACGCTTTTGCAAATTGGCAATAGATATATTATTCGCAATAATTGCACGGGCGATACGGTTGGCATCCGCATCGGTCAACCTTTCAAAACTTTCCAAATAATCGTTGATCGTCAAAATCCGCTGCTTGATCAAAGCTCTGCGTTCTGCTTCATAACTTTCGTAGACCATCCAAAATTGGGAGGTTTTAGCAAAACCCATATAGTCTTCTACCAAGGCTCTTTTTTCCATACCAAAAGCACTTTGGATTAAGACGATTTCATCTGAAACAGAACCTTGTGCCCAGCTAACAAAGGGGGAAATCACTAAAATTACAAGAATAAGAACCTGCTTTTTCATAGAAATATGATTATAGGTTAGAAATTGAGCATTACAAAACCAAGATTGAAGCCTATAAACGACTGCGCATCTATGGCCTCACTTCCGAAGGTTTGATAATATTTTGAAGAAACCTTGATCCCTACATAATCACTGATTTTAAACATTGCTCCCACTTCAGGTCTTACAGCTACATGTGTGGCCGTTTCCCGTTGGACGAAAATGCCCATGTCCCGTTGATGCGTCAAAAAGCTCAAACCTGTACCCAAGGAAAGAAAGGGTTTAAAGGTACTATTGTCACCTATCACAAATATGTAGGTTGGCATAATGGAGGTAGCTGAACCAGCTCTGAACTGATTCCCTGTCACAGTTACAGTGCCTGCATGGACGCTTTCATTACTCCGCTTATCTGCAAACCCATTGGTAACAAGTTCAATCCCAAAACCGGAGTTTTTGGTTTTCATAAAATACGTTTCAAAACTCACTCCCCTACCTGTAAAATTGGATGCGAAGTTAGCGGTATTCCCCAAAGGCAAAGCGGGAGCATAATTGATGGCAATGATAGATCCATTTTGTGCTTGCACACTAAAAGGTACAGCGACAACTACTAAAAAAACGAAAATGATCAATATATTCCTCATGATTACCTGGAGATAGCTGGTGTTTGATTAAAAGCTTGATTGATACCCTGGATGGCACGTGTGGTGTTGTCAGAAAGGGATTGGCTTAATCCCATGTTAACTACTCCCACCCAATGAACCGGAAGCGGTGCATTAGAGGTGCGGTTTCTATTGTCGACCAATTGCATCAACAAAGTTCCCGTATTGAATGAATTATTAATCAAAGGGCTAAAATTGGGATACTGGAATCTTATGCCAGGTCCTAATTCGGGAAACCACCATGTCCAAAACTGGGAGTCATAATCAAATAAAATTTCTCTACCCTCGGTTGTGACCGTTGGAAAAAGAATAAAATCAGGTTGATTTTGGATATTGACCAGAGTAAATCCTCTAGCATTCATATTGTTTCGCATCACATTCAATAACTGCTGATTGGCTACAAAATCCAAGGTAGGTGGACGCTCTCCGGGAGTCACCCCCTCAGAAGTCAAAATGATGACATTTGGCGGTAACGCATAGGTGGTCCCTTGATTGAATTGAAACTCCGGATTGAAGTTGGTGTAGACTACAGCGAGGTCACTGATATCATCCGGCCGATTGCTGGGTAGGCAGGAAACAAAAAGCAAGCCGATGAAAACAGCCATGGTCCAAAAATAAATCTTCATAATTCTGTTTTAAAATTTGTACAAATTAAGAGAATTTTATTTTAAGGCTTGCACAAATTCCAGAAATATTGGCAAAGCCTACCCCGATTCTTTAAAATTTAATTTATTTTTACTTCCACAAGTTTGAAAATCCTTTTACCGCATAATTTCAAGATTTTTACAAAAAAGCTTATGAAAAAAATCATACTTACAAACCTTTGTTATTTAGGTTGGCTATTTTCCTACCTTCAAGCCCAGCAAGTGGACCATCAAGCCGTTTTACTCTTGGATCGTATGAGTGATTTATTGGGAGAACTTAAATCCTGTCAATTTCATGTTTTCACCTCTCAGGATGAATGGGTAGAAGATAAAGGATTGACAAAAGCGTTTCGTTCGCATGAAGTTTACATGGTTGGCCCAGATAAAATGCATATTCGCACTGAGTCTAAGGAAGGGCAGTTGGGAATCTGGCATCATGGTGATCTCTTGTTATTCTACAATCTTACCACCAATCAATATGGGTTTATTGAAACACCAGAAAACATACCAGATGCTATCGATTTCGTTAATCAGGAATATGATATAGAGTTTCCTGCTGCAGACTTCTTTTATCCGGCCTTTACTGATGATTTGATCGAAACACATCATACCATCAGCTACATGGGGCTGGTAAAACTCGAGGGGAAGCAGGCGCATCATATCGTTGCTTACGGAGAAGAAACCAATGTACAAATATGGTTTAGCAATGATACCTTTACCCTACCCCTGCGCTATGTGATTCACGATTTACAATCTTCTCATACTTTGCAATTTGAAGGTGTTTTCTCGAATTGGGTATTGAATCCTGATTTACCGGATGCCATTTTTGACTTTACCGTTCCTGAAACGGCTACCCGTATGCAGATACTTTCCAAATCATCCACCTATTCCAATGAAAACTGATATGAACTTTTCCAATAAATACTTCAAGTTTTATTTTATAGGTTGCATTATTACCATCCTGTTTTTGGAACCTACTCAGAACTTTGCCCAACGAATGAATCATCCATCCACGGGCAGGGCATCAGGTGCAGCAGCTTCCCGAGGAGCACCAACTAACATGAACAGAGGTGGGGCACCAACAAGACCAGCGGCGGCACCATCCAGACCAAGTGCTCCACCTACCAATAGAGGAGCCATGCAACCCGGTCGAAATCCAAGTACTCAAGGCGCTAATAGACCTTCCAATCCTGGCATGTCTCCCTCCAGACCATCGCAAGGGTCTATCACAGGAGGTGCCCAACGCCAACAGGACAGAAGACCTAGCGCTCAACCGGGTAGACAAGACCGCTCTATCAGTGACAACAGACAGCAAAGGGATCGTGCAGCCATTGATCGAGGGAATTTGGATAGAGGGAATGCTACTCGAAATGACCGAAATACTGTGGACAGAGGAAACACAGGTAATCGTGGAGACCGAAATACGAGTGGAAATAGAAATGAAACAGTCGGTAACAGAGGAGATAGAAATACGACTGGAAATAGAGATAGAAATCCCAACAATAACATCAATAATCGTCCTAGCAGGCCGGGAGGTGGTAACAATATTAATATTGGTAATAATAATCAAATCAATATTAATGCCCAGCGAAATACATTTGTCCGGGTGAATGTAATGCATCCCATGATGATGCGTCCTCCCTTCATGTGGGGTGGCTTCCGCATTTATTCCATGCATGCATTTTTCTGGTTTCCTTTTAGACCAATGTTTTGGGGACCTATGTGGCATCCATGGGGCTTTCATACACCCATGCTTCCACCGCAAGCGCAAGTGGTCAATGTGGTCAATGAAACAAACATTATTAATGAAACCAATATTACGAACATTACGAATGTGACAAATGTCATCAATGAATACCATTATGTTGATGGAGTATTTTACCAAAGAGATGACGAAGGATATGTAGTAGTTCCAGCACCTATTGGAGCTGAAGTGAGGTCAATCCCAGATAATTTCGAAAAAGTTGCAGTTGCAGACAACGAGTATAATCTCTATTGGGGTGGTGCTTACTTTGAAGAAACTCCCAATGGTTTCCGAGTCGTCCCTCCTACCGCAGGAACATTAGTAGAAAACCTTTCCGAAGGTGGCGAAGAGGTGAAAATTGGAGATAAAACCTTTATCAGATTTGGAGAAACCTATTATCTCCCAGTGCAGGTCAATGGTAGAAACATGTACGAGGTAGTGTATGTAGAATCCGAGGAAAACACGGAAGACTCTTAAAATAGCAGTAAAATAATTTATCCATAAAAAGGCCCAACCATTAAAGATTTTAATCGTTGGGCCATTATTAATGAAGACAATTCGAATTTTACTAGTATTCCTCTGTTTCCAGACAGCCAGTTATGCACAGCGGGATGTTTCTTTTGCTTATGAAACTTGGTGGGGAGTAATGACATCAACACAAATTTCTAATAGACTTGCCATTTGGAATGATGCCCACTTTGTCAACGATTTATTCTTTATTTATCGTACTGGTCTGACATTCCATAATTTATCGGACAACTTGGTAACTACCGTGGGTTATGGATATTTGAGATTGGGAGACCCTTTTTCTGAAGGACGTCTAAGGCGCTCCGAACATAGACCTTGGATGCAGACGGTATACAGAGTTCCATCTAGCCAACCGTTAAGCACAAGCTTTCGATTTCGATACGATGCCCGGTTTATTCAGGACTTAGGCTCAGAATCGTTGGTAGACGAATTTTCTTTCAACAATCGCTGGCGATTCAATAATGCGCTCAGATATAATTTTGGAGAGCTGATCAGTCCTAATACAAGATTTGCTACGGCGTTTCTGAATGAATCGCTTTTTCGTACTGGACCTGGCACAAGTGGATTTCGATACGAACATCGAACCCACTTGTTAGGTCAATTAACTAAAGCAAATTTTACCTACTCATTAGGCTATGTCATGCGGTACATTCCTCTGAATGCAGAAACCATCCGTATCAATCATGGCCCTGTTTTTTGGTTATCCATTAACTTAAATGCTATGAAGAACCGGAAAATTCAAACATTTGAGGAATTCCCGAGTGACCATAGCCATTAAGAGGTTTTCAACACCCCTTCTTCTAACATTCTTAATAAAACAATTTCTGAAAACTCAGAAGAGAACTTCTCCATAGAGCGAGGATTCAATGTCCGCGATTGTGCAGACCAAATTAGTAATTCAGATGCAGTGTCATAAACATTGATTTCGATAAAATATTTTCTGTCATTGACGATATGCCCTGGAGTCATCATCATCGGATGATTCCATCCCCAAAACCCACCAAAGTTTGCTCCCATTCCCCAAGCACCTGGACCCATCATCATCGGACCGCCCATCATCATATTGCCGGGGATGTAGCGCTGTTCATTTTGAACATCTACCAATGACACAGTCATCACCGCATCCTTATTGTCTTTTCGGATGGCCTGAATCATTTCATTTTTAGTCAAATCCGTGCTGTTCCAAAAGTTAGGAGGAATTACCCGATTACTTGGCGTGGACTCTATACCGAGTTTAAGCAATTTATCATGGATATCATCTTCCAATACTTGCCTTTTGGTAATATCACCAATGACTACCGCTATAAAGATGTTGTCATAACCCGCATAGCTTTTATCGGGACTGGTCCAAGATCTGGTTATCTTAGTGGACGGAGAACAGGCGGCAAAGGCCATAACAAAAACTGCTAAGAGAATCTTTTTCATAGTGTAAATGAGGTATAATATTGAATCTAAAGATAATCTTATTTGGTGTATCCAACACAATAGCAATTATTTATTCTGACAAAATTCCTTCAAACAATGCTTGATATCGGGCCGATTATTGTTAACGTCGAGAGATTTACAGCAAAAAATCAACCTAATTTTTTTAAGGCCAAAATAATGTCAGCTTTTTGGCTAATCAATATCATAAAAAAAATTAATGTAATTCATAGAAAAGTTAAATATAAATTTATGCATCCAAGTGAAACATTGGATTTCAAATTCCTGTAAATATCCTCAGTAAGCATCAATAGGTTAATGCTGGAAAAGACCTGACTACCTCGAAATATTATTGGTTTAGCTTCGTTGGTGGTACTTTTGGGTAGTCAGGCACCACATTCTATTTGTTTGGGACTAACAAAACAGATAAAATCCGACTCTTTGGGTCGGATTTTATTTTTTATCCGGTTTGGGTTCTAGGCGATAACGTGTTCTACTTTCCAAGAAATTCAAAAGCAAGCGCTCCACCCTATCATAATCCATATCCAAAAACTGATGACTTATGTTGGCCAAGTTGAACTCTATAATCAAATCATCCATATCCTTGTCTGATAGTCTAAATTCGGATTTCAAGGCTTGCATAACCGAGTCGGATTGGATCAATCGCAAATAATCTTCTTGCCTCGCCATAAAAGCAAGCTTTCTGGCATATTCCCGCTTTTGGCGCTCTGACTTCATAAAATAAGAAATAGGACCATCGATAGTAAAGCCCGGAGATAGCCCGTCATTTCCTGAAACTCCCCGATAAATTTTCCCAGGCCCTGCCGGTCTATCACTCAAACCACGCATGCTGCTTTGATTCCCTGCCCGAAAAGGAATCACAATTGCCTCCCCATATACATCAAATCTAGGAAGCATGCGGGCGTCCAAATAAATGTCTGTTAAAATATGCGTATCATTCCCCACCATAAGTTTTTTGGGAATAAAATGTTGCCTGAAAAACAAAAGACTATCTCCCTTGGAACCCCTTACTTTGAAGTAACCCCGCTCATTGGTCAAACTACTATCTTGATTACTGAGATTGATCACCCATACTTTTTCTAAAAATCCACGGTCTGTCCCGTCGATGACATTTCCCGTAATACTTTGAGCAGCAAGCTGAAAAGCAAACAGTTGTATTCCAAAAAAGACCGCTATATAAACCAACCGTTTCATAGTCGAAAATTACGATGCATCCCTCAATTTAAAAATTATGCTGCGTTAAAAGATATTAAGCCGTAAATTCAACCAACAAAATGAGTGAATTATCAGTCTTGATACAAATACTTAAACAATGAAAAAGAAAGCACCCAAATCCTACGAAATCCAAAAAACTGAAGAAGAATGGCAGGAAATACTCGATCCGCATAGTTACCATATCCTCCGGGAAAAGGGAACCGAACGCCCATTTACAGGAGCCTACAATCTAAACAAGGATACAGGAATCTATGAATGTAAGGGCTGTGGAAATGAGATTTTTCATTCAAATGCCAAATATGATAGTGGCTGCGGCTGGCCATCCTTCACCGACCCTGTCAGACCGGATGCCATTGATGTTCAAATGGATTATTCCCATTTTATGATTCGGGAAGAGATTCTTTGCGGGAGATGTGGGGGACATCTTGGGCATCGCTTCCCCGATGGCCCAAAAGACCGAGGGGGCATCCGCTATTGTATCAATTCCGTAAGCATGGATTTTAAAAAGGAATCCTAAGAATTTGACCAGCGGTCAAGGGATTCCATAGGTTTCGATTAACTTGTATGTTGTATAAACCCACTTAACAGTATGAAAAAACTAGTGCTAAGTGCTTTGCTTCTTCTCTCCATCACCTGGGAAAGCATTGCACAAGGAAGCATGTTGCTTCGAGAGCCAACGATCAGCCAAGATTACATCGTTTTTGTACATGCCAACGACCTTTGGAGAGTTTCCAAAAATGGTGGAGAGGCCATTCGACTGACTAGCAATGAAGGGGCTGAAAATCTCCCTCATTTCTCTCCTGATGGAAAACACATCGCCTTTACTGCCCAATATGATGGCAATACAGATGTCTATGTGATTCCCGTAGAAGGTGGAGAACCCAAACGTCTCACCTGGCATCCAGGCCCTGATTATGTGACGGGATGGACTCCAGATGGTCAGCATGTTTTGTTTACATCCGCAAGAGAAAATGTTCCAACAAAAGAATCTAAATTCTTCAAAATCTCCAAGGATGGAGGTATGGAAGAGTCTTTGATCATTCCTAGAGCAGTCAATGGCCGGATTTCTCCTGATGGCAAACACATCGCATATCAGCAAATCGCTTTCTGGGATCCCGAATGGAGAAATTACCGCGGTGGTCAGGCAAAACCTATTTGGATCGTAGACATGGAAAGCTATGAGCTACAAATGACTCCCCAAACAGACAATGAGCGTCATACCCAACCCATTTGGCATGGAAATAAAGTGTTTTTCCTTTCCGAGCGGGATTTTGCCAATAACATCTGGTCATTCGAACCCAATTCAAAAACTCTCAAACAAGAGACCTTCCACAAAGATTTTGATGTGAAAAATCTTGACTCCAACGGAGAAGAAATTGTCTACGAACAAGGAGGCTATCTACATATACTCAATCCTTCCACAGGAGCTACAAGACAGTTAACTATTTCCATCAAAGGCGATTTTCATTGGGCACGGGAACGATGGACCGATGTCACAAGCAGAGGCTTGATGAATGCTTCCCTCTCTCCTACCGGACAGCGGGCAGTTTTTGAGTATCGGGGAGAAATCATCACTGTTCCCAAAGAAAAAGGAGATGCTCGTAACCTCACCAATTCTTCCAAATCTGCGGAGAGAGCACCTGTTTGGTCTCCCGATGGTCAAAAAATCGCATGGTTTTCAGATGCTAGTGGAGAATATCAATTGATCATCAGTGATCAGGAAGGAATTCAGAGCAGAACTATCAAACTGCCTCAAAGTACCTTCTTCTTCAGACCCGACTGGTCTTCTGATAACAAACACATTGCCTTTACAGATACTGATTACAATATCTGGGTTGTCAATATAGAGAACGGAACCGCTAAAATAGCCGATACCGACCGCTTTGCGCATCCTAACCGAAGCATGAATCCGGTTTGGTCGCCTGATGGAAAGTGGATCGCTTATGCCCGATTATTGGATAATCAGTTCAAAGCTATATTCGCATATGAAGTGAGTACCGGTAAAAATATCCAGATTACTGATAGTATGGCCGATGCTATTTCTCCTGTATGGGACGCTAATGGACAATACTTGTACTTCTTGGCCTCCACCAATTTCGGGTTAAACACCGGTTGGTTGGATATGTCGAGTTATGATAGACCAGTGACTAGGAGTTTGTATGCAGCAGTACTTTCCAAAAATGGAAAATCTCCTTTCCTACCGGAAAGTAATGAAGAAGAAGCCAAGAAAGAGGAAAAGAAAGAAGCTTCCAATACCGTAAGCATTGATGCGGAAGGCATCTGGCAGCGAATTATTGCAGTAGATGTTCCTGCAAGAGATTATACAGCTTTGGTAGCAGGACCTGAAAATTATGTATTCTACATGGAATCAGTTCCCAACCAATCCGGTGTCACCTTGCATCGCTACAACTTCAAAGAGCGGAAATCAGAAGTTCACATGAGCGGTGTATCTACTGCTACGGTGTCCCATGACAGAAAATCCCTATTGTACCAAGCAAATGGGAACTGGGGAATTGTGGAAACCACCGGAGGAGGTAAAAAACCGGGTGATGGAAGCTTGAAAGCATTAAATGG
Source organism: Mongoliitalea lutea (assembly GCF_014652135.1). Lineage (GTDB taxonomy): Bacteria > Bacteroidota > Bacteroidia > Cytophagales > Cyclobacteriaceae > Mongoliitalea > Mongoliitalea lutea. The sequence continues at coordinate 31,918 of NZ_BMYF01000022.1, read as the reverse complement.
TTTCAAAATCAAAGTAAATCCACGGGAAGAATGGGAACAAATCTATCGGGAAGGATGGCGCTATCAGCGTGACTTCCTGTATGTGGATAATGTTCATGGAGCTCCATGGGACGAAATTTATGAGTGGTACAAACCATGGGTAGCCCATGTCAAGCATCGCTCTGATATGAATTATGTGATCGATATCCTGGGTGGTGAGGTAGCTGTGGGTCATAGTTACACCTCGGGAGGTGATTTTCCACAAGTAAAATCTGTAAACATTGGTTTACTTGGTGCAGATATCAACGTCTCCAATGGAAAATACCAAATCCAAAAAATCTACAACGGTGAAAACTGGAACCCAACCCTTCAAGCTCCTCTGGCTGTACCTGGAATCGATGTCAAAGAAGGTGATTTCATTTTGGCTGTCAATGGAGTTAGCCTTGACCCACAGGTAAATTTCTTTAGCTACTTCGAAAATACAGCTGGCAAGCAAGTGAAACTAACGTTAGCTTCTAATGCCAACGGAACAAATTCCCGAACAATAACCGTAGTGCCTGTGGCCAATGAAAGCCAACTTCGTATGATGGATTGGGTAGAAGGAAACCGCAGAAAGGTAGACGAGCTTTCAAATGGTCAATTGGCCTATGTATATGTTCCAAATACCGGACAAGGTGGCTACACCTATTTCAACCGCTACTATTTTGCGCAGCAGGATAAAAAGGGTGCCGTGATAGATGAGCGGAATAATGGCGGTGGGTCTGCGGCTGATTACATGGTGGACATCATGGCACGAGAGCTGCATGGCTATTTCAATAGTAGGGCCAATGACCGAAGGCCATTTACTACACCTATGTCAGGCATCTGGGGACCAAAAGTCATGTTGATCAATGAGCGTGCTGGTTCAGGTGGTGACTTGCTGCCCTATTTGTTTAGCAAAATGAAGATTGGTCCATTGATCGGTACCCAAACTTGGGGAGGATTGGTCGGAACTTGGGATACGCCGTCCTTTATCGATGGGGGAAGAATGGTAGCACCGAGGGGAGGATTCTTTGATATCGATGGAGAGTGGGCAGTAGAAGGTGTAGGCGTGAAACCGGATATTCCTGTTGAGCAGACTCCTTTGGATGTAATCAAGGGACGTGACCCACAACTGGAGCGTGCGGTAGAAGAGGCACTGAAACTGATGGAAACGCAGGGTGTGGAACTAAAACCTGAGCCCAAAGCCCCTATTCGTTATTTCAGACCAGCAAAAGACAATGAATAAGTCTATTGCGGATAAAACAGATTTGAAAGATTCAGCAGGAATTTAATTTTTGCAAGGTCACCACTTTCTTTGCAATAAATACTTAAAGGGATCATCCCGATAAACCTAATCAAAAAGGGCCCAATGCTATATGCAAAGGGCCCTTTAGTTATTATGTATAAAGTTGATAGAGAAATTTAAAGATGATTTTTTTGAAGTTTTACACAAAACATACTAGGAATTAGTTAAACGAAATTTAATTGAACCTATTGTGCTGCTCATTTAATTCCCAGAGGCTTTGATTGTAATTCATCTTTCCATTGATTCCCATATTTCTTAGCAAGAAAATTGGCAATCATCGGATTATTTTCGCTTACTTTTTCAACTCAAACGAGCGTTATAATTATATGTTGCCAGCCACTGGTTTTACCCCAATAAAATTTCAACATGAAAAAGTCAAGGGATAGTAATCTATCTCACTTTGGTTTTCTGAGACTAATATAAATCAACCATAGCCCAAGAAAAATTGCCATCAAAGGAAAGAATGAGAGGATTAGTAGGCCCATGATTTGAATTTTAGATTTTAGAAGGTAGAATTTCGATTTCAGAACAATACATAGACCTTTCTAATAATGGCTAGTTTTTGATTTAATGCATAATTAAGCTAGAAAAATTCGATTTTTAAAAATCTAAACCTAAAATCTGCCCGGTGGATTTAAGGAATTATTATATCACGAATAATTGTACTGCCCCTTCAGGGCAGAGGTAAGGGCGCTTTGCCCACGGGTCCGAGGACCCATGGTTACTATTATGATAACCCTCACGGGTCATTAAACACCTTGTAACCACCAAATATCCTTGGATATAAGGGTGTGGATTCCTTTTTTTACTCCTGCGGCTTTAATGAATTTTAGATTTTTGAAGGTAGATTTTAGATTTGATTATGCAGTTTGCCAGAAAATTCGATGTGTTAAAACCATAAAAACCATCGAGGTCTGGAAGACCTCAATGGTTCAAATTCCTTTTCTTTTTGCGCATTCCGCACTTTCTGCAAAAACTCCCTCTTCTGTGCCAATCTGTAAAATCTGTGGACAAGCTCTAAGGAGACATGCGACTACATTTCCAAAATAACTTTCAGCGCCTTTAGTGGATTCGGCGAGAAGCCTATTTTTCGTGTAATTCGTGCAATTAGTGGACAAACCTCATTTCAGTGGAAAACTTTCGAGGTCTGGAAGACCTCAACAATTCAATTTCCTTTTCTTTCTACGGATTCCGCGCTTTCTGCGAGAACTCCTCTATTTGCGCCAGCAAAAAATCTGTGTAAATCTGCGATAATCATATATTCAATCTGTGTCTAAATTCAACCTTCGATCCTGACAAGATCTCAGCGCTACGCGCCTCTGACCACATTTCAACCATTTTTTCTACGAAGATCACAGGGCTACGCCCCTACTTACCTGGTTCTTTGCTTTTTTGCATCGAATGAGTCCAGCGTTTCCTGCAAGAACTCACCCTTCTTTTTGATATCGACATTTGCTTGCCCAGAAGATGAATATAAAATTGTCAGTCCTATGGGGGTGGAAAGCTCCAAGAATCAAAGCAGTATCTGACTCCTTAACTTAGTTTTAGTCAATATATTTGTGCGCGGTTGTTATCATAGTATTTGCGATTTATCACCTCAACTCACCCTTCTCTTGGTCAAAGAAAAAATCTTTATCTATTGGCTTCCAATATTTATTGATGTTGTCCATATGTTGGATAGGTTTTTTAAAAGCTGAAACGGGGATAATATAAAGAGCATCGGGGGAAGAAGGACTTCCACCAACACCTAAGGCGATAAAGGTTGGGATTTTAGTGCGAGTTTCAAATGCCTGGTATCGTTCTAATTGTCCATCACTAGCAAAGCGTATAAAATCTCCTTTTATATTACTTCTCCACTTACATTCTACCGCAACAGGATAGCGTTTATTTCCTAACTTCAACTCCAATTGTAAATCGGGATCTAAAGTACTTTCTGCATACCTACCCTCTACAAATTTATCTCCTGCCCATTGTTTGATGACGAAATAGTCCTTATTGAATTTCATGACGATGAACTTCTCAAAATCCAATCCTGCCTTAGCATTTACATCGATTAACTCGTCCTTTGGTTCATCTTCTGATGCTTTCAGGTCTTCCTTGATTTTAGAAATAATTTTTTCAGGATCATTTCCGCTTTGAATTACTGTATCTCTAATGAAGGTTTCTTCTTTAGCAGTGAAATTTGCATCTATTAATGCAGAAGCTTTGGCATTCTCAAGACTTTTTTGATCCAACGAAGGTGAGCTCTCAGATCCAAGCATCCAAATACCTGACCCTATGGCAACAACTCCAAAAATAATTAATACTATGGCTAACATGCGTGTCATATTTTTTTAAACTGATTTAAAAAATACAAATTAAGAAAATTTTGAAGTTTATAGAACTAAAACAGCATCATTAGGTGTAAAAAATAGACTATCAAATAAAAAAGAGGCTTGAGAGCCGCTTTTTTTATTTTCCTTCTGGCTTGTAGATCGCACCAGAAGCGAAGTCTATAATCAAGCCAGGCATAAACAAGAGGATGTTTGCGACGAATGGAAGAAATTTGATAGAATTCAATTGAAAGTATAAATAAAATCTATGCTTCATTTTATGAAAAGAGAGAAGCACTTATTCCATATTCCAATATGAAATAAAACCATTTTGAGCCGATTAATCCTTTTAATCGGCTCAAATTTTTGCTATATTTGAGCCGATTAGATAAAATAATTGGCTCATGACCTATAACTGGCAACATCATAATTGGCCGAATTTCCAGTATGATTTGGATACATTACAGCCATTATTTCTTGAATTCTCCTTGGAATGGGCTGAGTTGAGCGGTATGGAAAAAGGGCTATCCACAGATTTGGAGGAAGAAACGGTCATAAACATCATGGTTTCTGAGGCCATAAAATCCTCCGCTATTGAAGGTGAGTTTTACAGCAGAGAGGATGTCATGTCTTCAATCAAGAACCAACTTGGACTAAACCAACCACCTGTTACAATAAAAGATCGCTATTCGGCTGGGATTGCCGAGTTGATAGTAGAGGTAAGGTCTAGTTTTCTAGAGCCTTTGAGTACAGAAATGCTAAAAAATTGGCACAAAATCCTCTTTTCTCATGCTAAGAATCTACTTGTAGGCGATTGGAGAGCGGGGCAGGAACCCATGCAGGTGGTTTCTGGATCCATAGGAAGAGAAATAGTGCATTTTGAGGCTCCACCATCAGATCAGGTGGCCAAAGAAATGGAATTGATGGTTAACTGGTACAACCAAGCTAACTTCCCCCAAATCAATGTCATCGGTTCAGCTTTGTTGAAGTCAGCCATTGTGCATTTATATTTTGAATCCATACATCCGTTTGAAGATGGTAACGGAAGAATCGGCAGAGCACTTGCAGAAAAAGCATTATCACAATATCTGGGAAAACCAGTCCTGTTGAGTATTTCTAAAATCATTGAAGCAGATAAAAATTCCTATTACCTGGCATTGAAAGATGCGCAAAAGAGCTTGGACATTACTGATTGGATAGCCTATTTCATCAAAGTGGTCATCACTGCCCAACGAGACTCTAAAGCTTTGGTAGCATTTCTTCTGGGGAAGGTGAAGTACTTTGATAAGTTTAAAAACTTCATGGATGAAAGACAGACCAAAGTCATTGAAAAAATGTTTGAAGCAGGACCAGAAGGCTTCCAAGGAGGCATGAGCGCTAAGAAGTACATGTCCATCACTCAGGTTTCCAAAGCCACAGCAACTAGAGACCTGCAATTCCTTCACGAAAATGGACTTTTGATCCAATCAGGAGCAGGTAGATCTGTGAGGTATGCGTTGAATTTATAATACTCAAATTAAGAAAATTTTGAAGTTTATAGAATTAAAACAACATTATTAGGTGTAAAAAATAGAATGTCAATTAAAAAAGAAGCGGAAGCCTCTTAAGTTTAATGTTTAGTATAATCTGGCTTAAACCATTGTATATAATGCTTTAGCATATATGCTTGTGTTGGTGTCAGCTCAATAGGGTTGACCAAACAAAGGAATTCTGGTAAGCCAATTTCTTCAATTAGAGCACCAAAAGAAGAGTTAAGGAATGATGATGAAGGCACGGATCCGTCCTTGAAATATATTTTAAGAGATTCACTGTTTTTCAATTCTTCCTTGAGACGGAGATAGATTTCATTTCCAGCCTTGTTCTTATATGTCTTCTTGACGATATGTGTAACTCGAATTCCCATAAATTTATTTCACCTTTTCCTGACTGCTATTGAGCTTATAAGGTTGTATCAAAACATCTACAGGCAACCCTAGGAGTTCGTGAAGGTTTCTGATCATATCTATAGTCAACGCTCGCTTACGGTTGAGTACAAGGCTAACAATGGTCTTACTGCCAATAGCTGGCATCAAGTCTTTATCCTTTAGCCCTTTCATTTCCATGGCTTCTTTGATGGCCGTGATAGGTTCAGGCAATGCGATAGGGTAATGCTCTTTTTCATACTTTTCAATTAGTGTGACCAAAAGTTCTGCCTCCATGCCTTCTGGGCTATCTGGATTGGCATCAACTATTGAAGAAAGCCTCTTTAAAGCTTTTTCATATTCCTGCTCCGTGGTGATGATTTTATCCCATTTCATAACTTCGATTTGATTTTACGATTTAAAACTGGTCCACTGTATTGGCATCAGCTTTATCATATTCGGCATGTGTCCCGATGAATTTGATAAATACCCACTGCCTTGGATAACTTATCTGAATAATAAGCCGGTATTTATTTCTTGCAATATTAAAGACCACCCTATTATTTTTTACTGGGTCAGCATCGGGAAAGTCTTTGACTACATCCAATGGCATCTTCCAAACTGCCTCCTTTGTTATGGATATCCATGTTTCAATACTAGCTTTTGCATCGGGGTGCTTTTCATAGAAGTTTACCAGATTCCTTAAGGCAATGATGTTTTTCAATGGTTTATATTTATAAACTGTGGAAGTTAGAAAAAAGTTTTCAATTTGAAAACAACTGGATTGGTTTATTTATTATAAATTCATTCGAGTAAATAATTTTTAACTTTAAAATACTCCAATGAACATGACCATGAAACCTTTCTGTTATAATATTTGATGGTATTCCAAGGTTATCTAATAAAACAAAATCATTTATTATTCTGATTCTTTTTCAATAACCACCTAATAAATTTTAACGAATAATGTTTGAATCATTTTCAATGGAAAAAAGATTGTAGTGAGCGAAATGATCCCGAGTCTCAACTATTTAATTAATGAATTTTTTTCATCAGGAATCTTTTTCGTGTAATTATTGCAATTAGTGGACAACCCTCATTTCCTTTGAAAAAACCTTCAAAGTCTGAAAGACCTCAACAATTCAATTTCCTTTCCTTTCTGCGAATTCAGCGCTTTCTGCGAGAACTCCCCCTTCTGTGCCAATCTGTAAAATCTGTGGACAAGCTCTAAAGAGCCATGCGACTACATTTCGCCAATAAATTTCAACACCTTTAGTGGATTCAGCGAGAATCCTATTTTTCGTGTAATTCGTGCCATTAGTGGACAACACTCATTTGCCGATACAGAAAATCCCATAGTGTTTGCTATCAGTATATTATAAAGTGTTTGGCAACAAATAGGCTACAGGATTTACAAAACCTAAATCAACTACAATCAAATTAATCACACTAGATTAAAAAAGAAACATGCTTTCTGATTCTTTCAAAGATACTCAATCTAATGGTAAAAGTAAAGGTTTCAATCTATCTGGCACTCTTTAAATAGCTGATGAAACTGAGTAAATTTATAACTATCCAAAAACCAAATCTTACTATCACATATATGGACAATTCAAGTATATCTTCAAAGCAAATCATCTACAATCTCATAAGGCTTAAGAAAACACTTATACAAAACTTAGGTCATGAAGAAACTTACAAAGCCCTGATAGAAGCAATCTGTACATGGGAACCAACAAACGATAAAAACTCCCCTTCTTTAAAAGAGTTAGTAGCCTTATCAGGACTAAGCTATGATAGGGTCAGAAACCAACTACAGCAGATGTACAGGAAACTCGTGGATATGACAGAAGAAGAACACTTTTTCTTTACAATTGCGGAAGTGGAATATGTTTTCTATGTCGATACTGATAAGAACAGTCTCTCATTCAGGCTTAAGTCTCTTCCCGTGGTACCTAGAGTTGGTGAACAAATATCTATTCCCTTTTTTAGTGCTTACCTTGACTCTTATGACTTTTATGTAGAGTATGTTAAGCATGATATGGAGGAAGATAGGCAAGTTGTTTCCATTATTTTGAAACAAGGATTATTTAATCCCTACTGGTATTTCCGAAAAGCCCAAGCATGGGAAGAAGGCGAAATCGACTACAATGATTTGAAGAACCTGAATGAATATCAATTGAAAGGAAAATTAAATCTCAAAAAATATAGTTTTTGGAGGAAGGACAGCTATTAAACCGTGTTCAAGTGCAGATTTGGTGTACTAGTATCTGTGATATGATTCGTCAATACTTATTGACCACAAAAATAAACCTTGGGTATTTATGAAAGGACCGTATGGATCTACACTGCCTATTGCTTTGTTTATCAGAAATTGACTCAGATTTCATCTAAATTGAAAGGCTCACCTCCTCTATCAAAATACGTTCCTCCCTTACTCCAGTTCTTAGTCAACACCTGATAGCAGCAACCAAAAAAAGCCTCAAGTTTATCGCTTCCTTTATCTTGAATAAGATCGCCATTTTCAAACTCAAATTTGACGTAATTAAGGCGAGTGACAATGGCAGTGACACTAAAAGAATCCTCAATACATTCAACCAAAGTCATCATGTTATCCCAATTCTCAAAAAAATCAGGAACAACATTGAAAGATATGGGCTCTTGAAGTCCTTCAAAAATGAGTCTATCTCCCTTACCCTTACTAAGAATAAAAGCGTAAAAATACGCATTTACTTTATTGATTTGTTCGTTCCTGTCTTGCATTTGGTTTTGTTAATTCGAGATTGGATGTATTAGACCTGAATATACCAAAATCTGAAATGATGAACTCTAAATCTCTTATTTTTTGTCCAAACAAGCTCTTTGGACTATCTTTACTATCGCATCCTTTTATCAGTAACCGATCTCAATGAAGATATTTTATCACCGCTCAGAATTTCTAAAAAAGCTTTTCCCTTCCATCGATATTACAAATGACGAACAGGTAATTATTGCGCTCAAAAAATATTACAGTCTTAGCAATCTGACTCCTGAAATCAAATTGACGGAAGAAAGCATAGAAATATCATTACCTAAGGAACAATTGAAGGATGATCCCAGTGTTTTTTCTAAAGCAACTGGTTTATGTGCGCAAGGAAGATTCTCAGAGGCGCGACCTATATTGGAGGACTTGATCAACAGGTATCCTACTGTCAGTGAATACTACCGTAACCTGGCCCAGACCTACGAAGAAGATGGGCAGCATGAAAAAGCGATTGACATTCTCATCGATGCCTTAAAGTGGGATCCTAAAAATCATTGGGCACTGATACTTATGGGAAATATCCATGCCCGCTATTTTGAAGACGTGCAGTCAGCCATGACCTATTATGAACAGGTAATGGAAGCAGATCCGAATAATTACGTCGCTCTCAACAATATCGGAGGCACTTTTCTCCAGTTGGGAAAATTAAGCCTGGCAGAGAGATTTCTCACGAAGGCATACAAAATAAATCCAAAATTCTCCCATATCACCCTAGGCTTGGGTCTATTGAATTTTGAAAAAGGAGATCTCAGAACTGCCTTTGAACTGGCCATCGATACCTTCAAAAATGAAGAAAAGATAGATAGCGCGGTTTATCAAAAAGCAATGCAACTGGCAATTGAATCTGCTAATACACTAGTCAAACAGCAAGTTGGTAAGGAAGCTTTGGTTGACTACATACAGGAAATAGAAACGTTGACCGGTAAAGAGGTGAAAATTGAAGAAGATTCAAGTATCTCCACAGCTGCCAAGGTTGAATTTGCTGAGAATTATGGGAGGGAATTTCACCTGGTTAAAACCAATCCAAAATATCCCAATACAGACCATCTGATAGCACATGAACTTACCCATCTAAAACTGGCTGAAGAAGCACGCAAAGAGAATGTAAACATGTTATTCATTGGCAAGGATAGCAAGTTGGAAGACTTCAGAAAGTCCATTCAAGGTTCGTTAAAAAAACTGGAGAAAAGAGGAATTCCACAAAGCTCCATTGACAAGTATGTATATGGCTTGTTCCACGGAATACTGGGACAGGTCTTCAATACCCCAATTGACCTTTTTATCGAAGATTACCTTTTCAATCAGTTACCAGAGCTCAGGTATGTTCAATTTGTTTCATTGTATCAGCTAAACCTTGAGGCACATAAAGCGGTGAATGACCCTAAAATCATTGAGCTCTCCCCTTCTGATATCATGACCAAAAGTAGGATCTTCAACGTGGTATCAGCGCGACATTTTGAGTCTTTGTTTGGAGTAAAGATGCAAAAAACCTACGCTGTCAAACCCTTTGAATTGGAACAGAGCAATGCGTTTTGGGAGGAGTTCAACGAATACAGGAATGACAAGAAACCAGGTGAAGAATACGAACTGATTCAGCATTGGGGAGAAGATTTAGAATTGAATGCTTACTTTAAATTAGAACTGGAAAAATCCACTAAGTCAACAGATAATATCTCTTCCAAAACTCCTGAGGATTTACTTGAGCAAATCGAAAATGATCCATTCCAGCAAAGCAGTTTGGATGAAGATGATGAAGAAGAACTGAGAAAATTCCAGGAACAACACGCCGGCAAGGATATCAATATGGCCGTGGCTATGTACATGGTAGGTGCTTTGAATTACTTCAAGAATAAACCAACGGAAAAAGTCAAAGAAATTGCTTTTGAGATCGCTATGCTGGGAAGAAATGGTATCAATCCACAGAAAAAAGGATACAAGCTTAACCTGATTCCCAACTCGTCTTTTTCAGGTTATAAGCTCCTCGCCTACTACTACGTCAGTTGGGCAATTACCATACCTGAAATGTTAAAAGACCTGGAAATGCCTTTTGATAAAGAGTTTGAATTGGCTAAATCACTTTTATAAGGATAACATCGAAATTCTTTTATGTATCGCTTTGAAATAGGCATTCATCCCAGAAGAATACATCAGAATCACCAAAAATCCCATCCACCTAAAGAAGACTTTTAACACAAGAGAATGATCTCGGAAAATAAAATTTTAAAAGGATATGTTTATATCCTAATCAATAATTCCATGCCTGGATTAGTTAAAATTGGAAAATCCACAAGACCTCCAGAAATTCGAGCGGAAGAACTATCTCGCAATACAGGTGTTCCTCATAGCTTTCAGGTTGTTTATCAGACTCTTGTTAGTGATTGTCACTTAGCTGAGACAGAAACTCACAAATTCTTAAATGTCTATCGCGAAAATAAAAATAGAGAGTTTTTCAGAATTTCTTTGAAGCAAGCAATTGATGTTCTGAGAAAAGTTATTGCAGAAAATAGACTTCAAGAATCTGAATTAGAAATTAACCCTTATAAATTTTCTTATGAAGAATTTCATTCAGCAGAAGCACTATTTGAAAAGGTGATCTCAGATGAAAGCTATTGGGATCAAGCAAAATCACATGCACAAAAAGATTATCTTTTTGACTGGCTCAAAAAAAAATCAGAATACCATGCACTTGTAACAATCGATTCCAATAAACATCTTCAAAATGATGCTGACGTATTCTTATCCATCATTGCTTTCTCCATCATTCCGGGCTCATTCAAATTTAACGGGTTATCTTTAAATAGTTTTCAGGACTTTTTAATTCATCTACAAAAAAAAGATAAAAAGAGCTTTGAGCTTTTAAGGCTATTGATTTCTGGTAAGATATTAAAGATCTACAAAGGATATATTGTAGCCAAAAATGTTAAAGAAGATAGGCTTCACAAATTTTTAGAATTAATCGAAAAAGAAAAAAATGTCCCGCATTTAGAGCTTTTATTGAACACAATCAAATTTTTAAAGTGGTTGGTTGACAGTACACAGTTTCTAAAGCTTAATACAGTTAGTTTCAAAAAGGTCGAATTTTTAGTAGAGAAAGATCATTGGATGGAAGATGCCAAATTTTATATGCTTCCTCAACAAATATTAAATGATGCCCAGTCTGAGAATGAAGAAAAGGTCCTAGAGGCTGTAGCTTATTTATCTAAAATTAAACTTATGTATGAGAAGCACGGGTTAATTAAAAATGCAAAAGTTAAATTTTTAAACCTTTATGGATTTTTCTTAAATACAAATTTTTACTTTGAGATAACACGTTTAAAACCTGATGAATACAAACATTTTGTTCGATTTTTGGTAAGCAGAAAAGATGTTGAGGAATTAAATGAGCAGTTTGTAATCCCTTATAATATCTACAATACACTTAAAGAGCCCAAAACATTCAAAGAATATATAGTCGCATCTATGTTTCTTGGAATGCTTAAGGGAGAAGATGAACATGTTGTTAAGGACCAATTTAACTTTTTGACGTTTGCATTAGAGCATATTCTCAAAAGTTTTAAAGGCTATTTTGAATTAATAGAAGCTAATAACTTAACTAATATTTCAAAAAACTTCTTGATCAACGATATTGAAAAAGAACTACCATTTTTATCCTCCGTAGGGGAAAAGAACTATTTGTATTCCTTTTTCAGGTCTTATTCTTTAGTAAGAAATAAACTTAATCTTTATCACCTGGAGTTGATTTCCAAAAAGTCAATAAATAAACTTATGAATTCCTATGAAAAAGATTATGTGATTCCAATTGATTTAAATTTTCGAGATGAAAAGGTTGGGTTTTATAATTTTGGCTTATTCGAAACAAAGCTATTTCCCAAAATCAAAAAAAGTGAGCTTGAAGATCTGTTTATACCAAAAACGATATACAAATCGATAAAATTTGGCGACTTAATTGATTACATCAATGCATGGAATATCTTATCTGGTAAAGATTTACTAAAAAGTGATAAAAATAAATATGCAATTCTCTTATACGCCCGAAACAACTTCGAAAAATTTTCATTTGATAACATACTTCGCTATGAAACCTTGAATAAACTTATTTTACCTAGAGACTTGACTTATCTCTTGAAATCGGAAGACATTTCACTTTACAATAAAGGAGTCCAAATATTTACCTACAACAAATATTTTTGGCTTGAAAAATCATTTTTGGAGGATTTTCTAAAAAGAAGAAAAATACCAAAACATGTCATTTCTCCCATTTATTCATTCGACATAGGAACTTATTTAAAATCGAGTAGTGAGATAATAAAAATGGCAAGTTCTTACGATTAATTTAGATTACAATAAGGTTTATTCATTTCACAAACACATTAAAGTATGTACTAATAAATTAGATAACCTAAACAAAAATTTAAAAATTTTAAGAATCAAGCTCTTACATTATAGCCAAAAAAAATGTGCTTTTGCGTCTTTTATTTTTTAATTCAAAAAAACTAATTTCACAGTAAATGCTGGAGAAATAGGAATTCCAACATGATAAATCACATAATTATCATTTTATTTGTAGAGTTCGAATGAAATTTACGCTTACTTTATTCATACTCGTTTGGAGTAATTATTTATTGTCCCAAAGTCTTTTTGAACGTGGCTACAGGGCTGGTTTCAAGGAAGGTTATTGCTATGAAAAACTATCTAGTATAGCATGTTTTGCCCCAGAACCAATACTGATACCTTTTCCTAGAATCAATGAATCAAGAGACAATTATCTTGATGGTTTTAATAGAGGAGTTTTTGAAGGATTGGCTAAATACAAAGAGGACAATATTCAAAAAAACAAATTAGATAAATCCTTTGGAATACCATTGGAGTTTGGTCCTCTTATTTTACATACGCCGGACTGGGGCTTTTTAGAACGAGTTTATGCAGAAGCACAAAAAAACATAATTCAACAAAGGGCTTTTTCAGAGGTTGATATCTATACTAAATATTTAGAAGATAGACTTTTAAAATTACGGGAATATCGGACTCCGCAAAATATTAATTCAAGACGAAGAGCATTTGAGCAAATTGAAGCTAATTATAAAAATCAAATTAATTATTACCCAAAGTATATACCTGATGGGTTCTACAAGGTTTCTTTAGTATTTGATAATAACAGTTTAGGTTTTGTTCACGATGCAACGGTTGTCACACAAAATAATCGAATCGTAGGGGTTACTTATATGAATCCAATTTTCAATGAACTTGATATTTTTTTCTCAAAAGCACATTTTCCAAATAATCTTTTTGATGATGAAGGAAATGGAGTCATTGAACCTGTTTATTCTATCGAAAATGGAAAATCAAAGGTTAGAATTGGTAACTCAATTTTTTTTCCAAACACCCCACATAAAGAACTGATAGTTTATTTTAATGACTTTGTTAAAGCTTATGACGCTACGCAGAAAAAATTATCCAACATTATTAAAGAATACAATTCAAATCCTCCTGCATTCAAAGTTAATGATGGCTGGCAGTTAGGCTATCTTTCTGATAGAGAGATCATTTGTGATTTACGAAACTTCTACATTCAAAATGGAAAAGTAACCAAATGGAAATCATTAGCTGGTGTGGAAATTTTTGTTGAATCTGGAGGGATTTTAAATAAAGGAAAAACTACGATTACAAGGACCATTCAACCAATTAACCCAAATCTAGATAAAATGTCTTTCTCGAAGCCACAAAGGAAAGAGTATGATGTTTTCTTTTTAGATGCATTTACCGGATATGAATTGATTGGTGAATTGTGAGAGTATTAGCAGTGTTTAATTGACATAAATTATATTCAAAATGCAAAAATCTCCCCCTACCTGGATCATTTATTTAACTGTAGTATGTACACCTTCAATTTTATTGATATTGTCATATGAATATCCTTTTTTGATTGATTATTACATTTATCAAAGTGTGGGAATTTTTATCTTATTGTATTTAATATACAGGCTAATTAAAAAAATCATTTCTTTTATAAACAGAATCATAGAAGAAAGACGAAAATTACCATTTACTGAAAAAGAAGTTGATCGGGCTTTTGTCATGCTTTATGATTTAAGTAAAGGAGTTAAACCTCATTTCTTCTGTTACCCCCAGTACAAAAGTTTATATAATAGCCCACATCAAGACTATTTTTTATTGAAATATCACACCTATTTTAGCGATATTAAAAAAGTCCCTGTTGAGACTTTAATTGAGGCCGGAAGACACTATGAACTAGCTAACTTTGTTTATAAGAGATACCCATTCTTAGTACCTGTACCTAAACCAAAAAATGAGCCTTTTTAAAGTAAAGGGGTATTGAAGCATCAATACCCCTCCATCAAAGTCTTCACCAAACAATCCCTTAAATCTGTATAATACTGAATATTGATCTTGGTAATCATGTCGTCGGATAAATCATTCAGTTGCTTGCGGGCATTGAGAGGGACGAGTAAGGTGGATGCTCCTTTTTCGACGGCCAATTCTGCAATATTGACGGCGTTGTAGATCATATCCAAAGAACCTCCGAGATTCAGCGAACCTACGACTACCAGACCTCCTTTGGTATTCTTTTCCAACATGGCACTGCACATGGCCATCAATACAGCCATACCCATACCATTACCACTTTTGGATGAATCAAATGCTCTCAATTGAATGGAAAAGTCGTGTGATCTTGGATCTCTATCCCCTACCAAAGTCTTACTTTTGCTGTAAAGGTTTTGCTCAGCATAGCGCACACTTTCCTGAAATGGTGGCGGCACCGGTCTATTGAGGATTTTAACTCCTGATCCTGGTCCCATGTTGATTTCTACCTTATAAAGACCTATGGATTCTTCTTGACCTCCGGCATTGATTGCCCATATTTGTCCAGGAGGAAGTGGGTCTTCACTGATGGTGTTTTCACTATGGATTTCTGGAGTAGTGACAAAGGTTTCCACTCCTTCATCTCCAATACGGTAACTGAAATGCGTATTCCTAAATTCTGCAGAACCAACTCTTTTCTGTTGCTCTTTTACCCTTCTTCTGTATTCCAAAGCAATTTTAATAGCCCACTCAAGCAATTCATCAGAAATTGGCGCATCAGGATTTGGCTGCATCAATTTCAGCAAACCATTCAACGTCTTATTTACCGCTGTGGTGTCCCTTCCACTCAAAGCCCCTCCGTAGTCAATTCTGGGAAGAATCTGCGTTAATCGGCTGGTATTTCTCATACGGGTCCAGCATTCAGATAGAAAATCGCTGACCAAACCAAAATGCTCAGTAAAGTAGGTTTTATTCAATTTAGGGAAATCCCAACCCGGAACGAAAGCATGGATTCGGTCCATAAAGGCGGTATCATCCCGCATTTCTTTTGGCATGGGACCAAATAGATGGGAAACCCGCTGCTGATGCTCTACATCCACATCAAAGTTTCCTACCATCACCACACCACCGTCTGCTCTGATAGGTTCTTTGCCACGGCTAAACTCGCCGCTTTCCATATAGCCCTTCATAATGTTGATGCCATCTTTCTGGTCGAAGGAGATACCCGAAACCTCATCAAAACATACGACATCATATTTGCAGACCAAGCCTCTTTCACCACTTCCCATATTAACAAACATCTTGGCCACAGTAGCTTTACCACCGGAAACTAAATGAGCGTAAGGGGAAATCTGTTGGTACAAATGTGACTTTCCTGTACCTCTTGGCCCCAACTCAACCATATTGTAGTTTCTCTCTACATATGGAATCATTCGCACAAAAAGTACATTTTTGGCTTTTTCGCTGAGAGTGGATGGCTCCATTCCTACACTGCGGATAAGGAAGTCTTTCCACTCGGCTAAAGTAAACTGTTCACGACCCTGATAAAGAACATCCAAAACGTTCCTTTGAGATAATTGAATCGGTCTCAAAGACCTAATTCCAAAAGGTCTACCACTATTTTCCTGAGCGATAGCAGCATCATATTCCAACTCAACTTCTGCGTAAAAACCTCCTGTCAATATCCGGTCGTTTTCATTGACCAGTTCCTCAGAAATCCTCACCCGATTCAGCTGCAAACTAGGCAGATTGGCAACATAACTATCAGAAGCCGTATCCAGCCTAGCTGTAATGATGTCGATTAGTTTAATTGAACCATTTTCCCTTGCTTTAGATTTGAAGTATTCTTCTTCCCCTGGCCTGACGGTACGGTCTGAGAGTTGCCTTTTAACTATCTCTAACCCTTCTTGAATTTCTTCCTCATCCGTAGTAGCACAGTATCTTCCCAATAAAAATTCAATGACATAAGTAGGCACAGGATAGGTTTTTCTAAACTGTTCCAACAAGTCCTTGCGGACGATGTATCCTTCAAAAGCTGATGCTGCTATCCGATCAATATTATCTAATACCATAATAAAAGTTGTTATCCTCCAACAGAAGTGAGTTTTTTGTCCATGATGACACCGTTGCTATCCAGTAAGACAATGGTTGCTGCTTTTCCCTCCGAATCATCGTTCACCATAACCCTTCCCTTATTTTCTCTCACAAGATTATTCTGAGAAACAACAATGGATGTGTTTTCATCAGAAGCTTTCGTGCGAACATCAAGCTTATAGCCATCTGGTGCATGCGCTGTTTCTACGTTACATTTCAAATTTACCCATTTTATGTGTTTTATTTGAGCATTGTGTTTGGGTTTGAATTGGCTTTCCAGAACAATTTCAGGTACCAAACACTCATGAATGGATATACCCCCATGTGCATATTCTTCATTGGCTTTGAAGAAACTTATTCCTGGTGCGTAGGCAATGAAAACTGAGGGGTTCCATCTCCAAGGTAGCTGTAAAAGCGGTGTCACAGCTCCTTCTTTCATTAGAGCACACCTCCCCCACCTTGTCTCAGTCAACTCTGCATATAGTTGGGTTTTTGGTAGACCTCCTGGTAAAAGTAACCATCCATGATCAGTGACGATCTTAAGTTTGGTATAACCTTTGGAGAAAATCTCTTCAACTGTTTCGGTGATTTGGTCAAAGAGTTCCTCTACCCTTCTGACTAAGCCCGATTGTTCTTGGTGCCCTTTGGTGTCTATATCCCCTATTTCCATCCAGTATTTTTTTCCAGATTCTATCTCTGAGAGTTTAGAAACGTATTCGTAGCCCTTATCTTTCAATGCATCTCGAAAGGCCGCCGTAGTAAGATCTTTGGTGTTTTTTAACTGAGGTCTAAACTCCCTGCAATCACTGTTTACGCTTACCATAGAAGCAATCGGAGAAACCTGGACTTTTGCCGTTGGAGTTAAAGAAGGGATAGCAGACCAAGAAGTGCTCATGTAAAATTTGATGGATGGGGATTCCTTCGAAAGATGTTGGATATAATCTTTAGCCAATTCGTATCTGAAAGCATCTACAAAAAGGATAAAATCCATCGTTTCTTCAACTGTTGTTTGATGTGAAAAAACACTTGAATCTTGTTCAGTTAATTTTTGAAAACGATCAGTAAGAGATTCCAGCCAAGGCATGTAAAACATCCTGATCACTTTTGAAATGATTTCTTTGTCCCGTGTAGACTTGACAGTCTGTAGTGATTTACGCATGAAGTGATCTACCTCATAGCCTTCATTTGCATAGTAATCCTTCAAATCTTCCAGAGAATAGTTACCAAATGTAAACTGACTATTTTCAGCCAATTTCATCAGATAACTGAGGGATTTAGCTAAAGGTGCTTTATCCAATTCTGCCCAAACCCATGATCTTCTTTCCTTGTGCTGATTTTCTAACTCAAGAAGTTTCTTGATTGCTTTAGGAATATCCAGCTTTGTGAGGGCATTCAAAGCATCTGCAAGTTTATTTTCTTCGGCTTCATTTAACTGAGGCCAGGTTTCTCTTGGTAGTGCATACATACCTACACCCAAATCTACCGGCATGGACAGTTTCAAATATTCCTCTATTGGAGCGTATTTCTTTGGGTTATTGGCAAATAGCTGCCACACATTTTTCCAATTTCCGGATTGGCTACCCAACTTTAATGCAATGTCTTTGATGTTTTTGATATCCAGCGTAAAATCAAACTGACCCTTGCATAACTCTATAAACACATTCCTTTTGGAGCTATCCATGGATTCCAAAAACCTATCACCATGGATCATCCATTGGAGAATGCTTTCATTGATTTCCGGAAAAACCATGATATTCAAGAAACCTGCATCAATTTGACTTTTATTCAAAAACATTTCCTTTTCCATAAAAATGGATGGAAGTGCCTTTTTTAGCGCCTGTTTAGTACTGTTATCCTTCTGCACTTTAATTCCCAGTCCATGCTGTACATTTTCCACAAAAGCCAATACGGTCCACTCTTTTCCATTTTCCTGTAGAAAAAGATTGCCGGTATACTGGTATTCAAGCAAAGGCTGTAGGTCAAAAACTGCTGTTTCGACTTTTCTTAAATCCGCTTTGGAAATACCTGGCAAATAGATAATAGGTACCGCATGTGGTTCCCAATCCGCTTCCGGAAGAAGCCTAGCCACCATGCATTTGATCCATATAGCAGGCCCTGACTTCTGTACCGGATCAAATTGACCATAAGTCAATAACTCCGGTAACTCATGCTGTAGCAGTGGAATAACCTCCTTCCATTGGCTTTCCGGATCCGGCCACAAAATAACTTCTGGGCTTTCCATCAAGCTGCTGTTATGCAAGGTGCTTTGCCTGAGTGCTTTTATGATTTTATCGAATATACTTTCGCGCATCTTTCAATTTCGTCTTCAATAAATGTAACTAATCTTTCCCCAAGTTGACGATCCAGCTTCTGATTTTCTGCCAGAACCGAAACCCTCAACATCCCACAACGATGTAGCTCTTTGTCTCCATTTTTGAAATAGCCTGAATCGAATGAAATGTTCTCGGAAAACTCTGCCGAGGGATACAGCAAAATTGCAGATTTACTATCCCAAAACTCATTATACACAAACATCTGCTTCAGGTCGTTATCAGCAGGGTTGTTATAATCTGGCAATTTCCATTTCGTATCTATAATCATGTAAACCTTCTTATCTATGGTCACTGAGATATCAGGTCTAACCAATTTAAAGGATCTGCTATTGTCGGCAAACCAAAATCGTTTTTGATTTTGAGGCTGTATAAACCAACCTTGTTTTTTCTTCTTAAAGAGGGCTCTGAAAATGTATTCTTCCCATAGCTGATTCATGTCAAAAAGAATGGCCAGTACATGATTACTTCCACCGCTGATATCAGGTCTGTAGTTCAGCAATAGCATGGCAGCTATTTCAATTGCATCACGATAAGAAGCAGTTTTTCTATTGTAGTGTAGTTTTTCAAAAGTTTGAGCATTTACATGAATGTCGTTTAACTCAGGAAAGTTTAACAGCAGCGATTGTACCCTGTCTCTTAGCAAAGGGCTTTTGCTAAGAGTGGAAACCAACCTTAGTGCCTTGAGCAGGATCTGATTGAGGAGGTGGTTTTGATCATAGACCTGATGCCTGGTATAGAAATTTTCCTGATGAACGAGATTGTATTGAATATTTTTGCCAAAGAGCAATTTGCCCTTCAAGGCTTTACAGTTCACATCCTGCAATCTATATCGTTTGATCAAACCTTGTCTGAGCAATTGCTCACAGGCCATTACATAAACCTCCAGATAAGCTTCCAGGATGCTGTTATAGCGATGTTTTAGAAATGCCTTTTCATTTGCTTCTACCTGCATCCAGTGGCATTCTGCTAACATATCCAACAATACTTTGCTCCAAACCGCTTCCTGCCCCTGTGCTGCTTGCTTTCCCACCTTTGGGAGAACCTCAATTACCAAATCTCCCGCTTGAATCACCCCGACGAATTGTTTGAATCTGACACCGTTTGGAGTCAGATCAAAATACTTCCCTCCATGCGTTTCGTTGTACCAACCCAATAGCTGCCAATGTCTCCTTTGGAAACAAGAATCCTCCTGTACCTGAAGGGTAGTATATTCAAAAACCTGTATGGGTTTATTGCAGGAGTTCATACTTGGCCAGCTTTAAGAATAGATGGATTGGAAATCCTTGGCTTCTAGCTTCATTGGGTCTTTCAATCGATATTGCCAAACCTGTTCATATTGCCCAGCAATTCCATTCCCAGCCAAAAATTTGGCGAAAATACTGGAATCCACTTGCGTGTTCCCCTCAAAAAAGGCATCCCCTAAGACTAATCCTAACTTTTCATAATCGTTGTAAAAGAACTCCTGAAGTAGCGGAAGAATCTTATTGGCATAGACTGTTTTTAGACCTTCTAAATCTGTAACATTCCAAAACCAGGCATGACCTATGGTGTGGTCACTATCCTTCAATACCGCTAACCTTTCATTCAGCCTTTCCAACATTTTTGGTAAATCTATCCCATCCGAGGTTGGTTTTAGATCTTCCGGTAAAGGAGGCATAGAATTAAAGCTAAATCTTCTTCTCAATGCTGTATCCAATGCTTCCACACTTCTATCCGCGGTATTCATGGTGCCAATGATATACAGATTGGGTGGGACAGCAAATGCATTCTTAGAGTAAGGAAGATCAATATAGAGAACTTCATCTTTACCCATCCGTTTGTCAGGTTCTATCAAGGTGATCAATTCACCAAAAATCTGTGAAACATTACCTCGATTAATCTCATCTATAATGAATACAAAAGGATCAGCCTTATCATTGGCCACAACTTGAACGGTTCTTTTCGACCATATACTTTGAACAACCTTCTTCTTATCTTCATAGCTAAGTTCCTTAGCTATTACCGGAATCTCAGTCTTTTTGTTGGTATTCCTGTAGCTTGCAATTTTATTCAATACAGCCCAATAAGCAGTTGAATTGCTCCCCCCTATAATATCACGAATATTTTCGTGAATATTGTTCATAGTAGAAGGATTTGGGTATACATCATAAATTCTTGACAATCTGTCTTTTGATACAGTGTAGGCTCTTTCCCTTCCTTTATGGATTAAAACAAAATTCCCCTGTGAAGTAATATTGATTTCAAGGTCATTATTCGAGACTGTTTTGATTTCTTTAACAGTTCCCTTGGAAACTTCTTCAAACAAGAGGTCATACAATCCATTGAAATCCAATAATTGCTCAACCAAATGGTCTGATTTATTATTTTTCACATGGTAATTGTATGTCGCTTCAATGCAGGCCTGCATAAACAAGCCGTCTTGAATTTCATATTTCAAAAAGGAATCTTCATCTTCTGCTTGAACGGGTTTGATGCCTTCAATGAAGTCTTCGTAGGCCATATTTTGGTGGAAAGTATTAAAAAATACTCTCTTTTGTTTCTGTAAGGAAGCAAACCTCACTTTGGCATCTAATCTAGTGGATGGCACTTCTCCATCAATAATTTCTAATGATCGATCAATGGTCTTGTACGTTTTTCCCGTTCCCGGAGGTCCATACAAGATAAAATTAAGCGGGTGATTTGATTTATTTTCCATAGCTACTGTTTCATCTTCCTCTTGATCTCCAAATTCCTCATTAGGATCATTGTCAATCACTTCAAGGTTAAAATAGGGTAGGAACAAGAGTTTATTGATTGATTCAAGTTCAGAGGGCTTTATTTTCCAAAAAGTAGAATTACCACTTGGCATGATCATGGTTCTCTGATCCTTTAGTCCCAAAAGTGTTTCACCTTTGGGAAAATAGATAGGCTTGACTTCTCTGTAGATCCAATCTTCTTTTTCAGGTCCAAAAAGTGATGCTACATCAGGGCTAAAATCTTTTATCCCTGATGTAACTTGACCTATCCACTTTATTTTGTCACCTCCATAGCAGAGATAAACATAATCACCCTCCTTAATCTCATTTACAAACTTTTCACCTTGCCCCCTCTTAGTATACCTATTTAGGGTGATCCAATTATTTTGATCTACAATGTCAATAATGGCTTCGTTTTCAAAATCTTTATTGAAAATTAAAGCCCCATGTGAAATCTTGTAAATGCTTTGACCACCAAGCTCAAGCGTTTTTGCCATAAACAATCTACCGTCTTTCGTGAATATGTGGCCAACTTGATCGATATGACTGAAATCATCTTCCTTTACCAATGATTTTAATTCATGCAATGGTTCAATAACTTCTTCATATTCATTTGGTATATTATACCAGTTGATAAAGTTTAAGTAGGAGTTGTTGAAAATGGGAAAAAGTGTTGGGTTGATATAAAATAACCAAGGAGAGTAAACACCTCTTTTTACTTCTGGAACTTTCTTTTCCTCATATTCGGAAACTAGCTTTTTGGCTTCTTGAACGGTATTCAACTTAAAAGCATCAAGCAGAAAATTTCTTACTGTTTGAAGCTCTTCATCAGTCAATCCTACAATTCCTGTTTTACCAGCATTCGTATACCCAGGAACATAATGTTCCATCGCTGCATCCCAGATAGACTTTCGTTTAGCTTCATCCAATACTAAAGCTTCCAATTTTTTATCAAAAGTATCGTTAGAGCAGTTGTATTTGAAAATCTGAATCAGGTCTGTCAGAACCTGATTGGTAAACGGCTCTATGGTCAATGCTTCAGCCAGAATCTGCCTAAAAACTGGAATAATAGCCTTTTGAGCTTCTCTATCTTGATAGAGTTCCGAGCTCTTGTATTCTTCGAATACCTGTAAAAAGTGTGCTGAATTCTTCATGTTGTATCATTTTTTCATTAGATGCCTCTCGCTCTCCTCTTTTCCTCCAAACTCAAATGCAGATCATTGTTTCTTTCCTCGCCCCAGGGTGCTCCAGGAGGGTTTTTGCCACGGTCTTTGCCCCATTTGATATTTGGTTTCTTACGGAGGATATTGGCCTCCATAAAGGGACGGATATTCAGGCGTACCCCATCATTCAGGTCCGGATCCCAACCAATGGGCTGTTCCGAGAGCGGCTTCCAGCGTACAAAGATGTCATAGGGCTTTTCTCCTTCTAGGATCAATTCCAAGGATTCCTTCAGCTTCAGGGCAGCGCTCAATAACCCATCGGCACCACTTTCACCTGCTTTCTTTTTGGCTTCACACATGCGGATCCAATCACCGAGATAGGTATAGATCAACTTGGACAGGTTGTTTTTAGTCAGCTTGTGGTAGTTTACCAAAGCTGAGAATCCATCCTTTCTTCCGTCCCAGATATGCCAGATAAAAGGTCTGTTATTGAATACCTTGCAGTGTTGTGTAAAAAACTCATCACGCAGCCAGGCTTCCAGATTTGCAGAAGAAGCTCCTTCTTTTTCCAAGAGCTGGGTGATGGTAGAAATATCATACTGTGCACCCCAAACTGCTTGGATATATTCGCGAAGCCGATCGGCCCCCGCAGCTTCTCCATTTACAGAAGGAATACAGAATATGCCATCCTCATCACTGAAGTGATCAAATGCCTGAATCTCATGAATCAGTTCTCTTGCTTTAGGATCCAGTTCCATTTCCGGATCCGACTCTGCGGGCCAGCGGTAACCTATAGTTCTTGAAACAGCCGCTTGAAGAGGGTTTTCAGAATTTTGAGGATGTCCATGGAAAATCCATTGAGTTGGATCATTTGAGTAGGGAAGAGGAATGCCACTCGGGTATTGTTCTTTAGAAACATTTTGCCAATGTTCAAGATCGAATGGAACTTTTCCAACAGAGGCTGTTGAAATTGCCAAGTTTTGATCAATTTTTCTTAATTCATTTCGATACTCCTTAGAAAGAATATAAGAATAGACAACCTCGGACTTGATATCCCCCTTGGGAATAATTACCGTTATTTCACTTGTAAAAGGTTTGGAATAAAATTCACAGCCTTGTAAACGCCCAACATTAGTTAAATAAAAACCAATTTTATCAAACGCTTTTTGACCCTGAAATCTAGCAAAATCTTTACCTTCATTATTCCAATTTAACATATAATGGCACCCATCTTTACTTGAAGAAAATGGACCGCCATATGATAACATCCAATTTTCTAATGATCTGTTTTCCCAAAAAAGAAATTTGAATTTACTATCATCACCTGTTTTTATCCCTTGATAAGAATCGATATGTAATTGAAGTAAACCAACTGATTTGTTATTAGAATAGTTTTCAAGAATTATTTTTGAATCTGGATTTCTTAGTTGGTTCTTTTGGATTAATGTTATTAAACTGTTTATTTTTATTGCATCATCTTTCAAGGCAACACCTGTTATTTTTGAGGCATCTATACCAAAAAAAGTATCGTCCTCTAATGGTTTTATTTTCGAAACTGATGCCAAAATAGCTTTTACTACTTCACCTGAAATTTGACTGAATGCACCTGATCCAAACTTAACAATAAAGTCCCATTTCCATTTTTTTAATAAATCTTCCCTATGTTTTTTATAAGTTGCTTGAAATAACCAATTTTGTGGCATTACTGTGCATGCTGTTCCTCGGCTTGATTTCAACATTCTTTCAAAAAATACATTTGCAAGCTCTCCTTTAGATAATGGAAAGTTTATAGAACAAAAGTTAGCCAGTTCACCCTTTTCTTTTTGTCGTCCTCGACCCAAATACGGTACATTTGTAATTTGCAAAAAGTACTTTTTAGAAAGTAATAGCCCCGCTTTTGCTATCCCAGCTGCCAATACCCCTCTCTCAAATTGTTCCCCTTCCAGTTCGGTTGACAAAGCTTTATCTAAAACAGGTTGGAGTTGCTCAAAACTGGCAGTATACACATCTGCTTGAATAGTGGTAGGGTCCAAAAGGGAACCTAATTCAGGTGCCAATTGGAAATGTTTGTAAAGCTGACGCATTCCATTTTCCATCCTGGATTTGTCTTCAAAGCGATCTACCTTTCCTACCAGTTTTACCCAATCTTCTTCTTTCCCTTTAGGAGCGATACCACTACAAGCCAAGTTCATTTCGGGAAGCTCTTTGTAGTGACCACAGAATTTCCAGGCCGTCAGGGCCAGGTTAAAGGCTGCGATCTGTGTACAGCGCGGGTCAATCTCCAAGCCATGGAGGTTTTCACGAATTACTCTATCTGTAGCCTCTTCTTTACCGAGTCCTTCTTCATGCATCCTTAGCTTGGCGAAGACCGGAAATAGAGAAACCACAAAATGCCCTGAACCCATGCAGGGATCTAGAGAAGTGACTGCAGCTGTCTTATCCGGCCAGCCTTCGAACTTCCCTGCTGCGGGAGTACTATCTTCCAAATACCTCAGGTATTCGAACTTGACAGGTGGTTCTACCCCAGGGTTTCTGCTGACCCACCAAGCACCCAAGGTATTGTCGATCAGAAAGTCCACCATATACTGTTCCGTAAAGAGTTGGGTGACCGCAGGGAGCTTTTCTCCATCGATTTTATCTCCGGATTTATTGATTCTATCTTTTTCCTCACTTTGCCAATACTGATAGACCCAACCCAAGGCATCGTCTGTTTGGAAGGTGTTGTCTTCTAAAGCTGATATGATCTCTTCCAGTTCTATGCGGTCATTGCTGGCATACTGCACCTGGATCACAGGGTCGGAGGGTCTAAAAATCGCCGGCAGCATCAGTGAAGCATAGTGCATGGCTGTTTCCCATTTGTTGGCATGACCTTCTTCAGCTGCCAGTTCCTCACAGTCCATCAGGGTAACGGCCACACCATCAGGGTGCATCAGCAGGTTGTTGACTTCTAAAAACTTCGCAAAGAGCATCTTGTGCCAGGTCTCGTAGGCGAGTTCGTAAGAAAGCTTCTGAATACGTTGCTCTCCATTCTGTTCCAGAACATCCCCCAAAAGCCGTCCCTTCTGACGGAGACGGTTTCTCAGACTGCGCTGATCGGGACTCATGTGGCTAAAAGGTTCTGCCTGATCCACAGCCAAACTCATCAGGGCATTTTTGGCACCTTTTTCAGCACTTTTCCTGGCCTGACTGACTGCTTTCTCTAAAGTGCTTCGTTGGGAAGAGGATAATACGGACATTACTTCAAAATAATGGATGATGAATTTTCTAAAAGAGTCTCAAGTTTTGCCTTGAGGTCTGAAATATATTGTTCCAGCTCTGCCTGATTGTTGATGGTACGTTTGGGTAGGTAGAAACTTGCTGCCTTCGGTGCTGCCAGTTCTATGGCCTCGTTCAGCGCTGCATCAAACTGTCCCTGAAGGGCAGAGATTTTGGTCTTCCAGTTGTCCAGAGAAATCTTTTGCAGCTGATGCGACAGGTTATAAGCATCATAGATTTTTGTCTCGTAGGAGGTCAATAACTGATTCCTTGCAAGAATGGCATGCTTCTGTTCAGGACTGAGTTTACTGAAGTATTCATTGGCCTGTAGCAACTCCATTCTTTCATTTCGCTGATGGAGGTATTTTTCTATCACCTCATTGAGGAGGTTGCCCAGCTTCTCCTTCAGTTGGTTCAGTAATGGTTGAATAGGATCAGGCTCCTGATAGATCAGGCGGTTATCTCTAATGGCATCAATCTCCGATACAATCATCCCAAAATCCGGACTGTTAGGACAGTATTTCTTCAGCTCACAAAGCACATCCCAATCAGGTTCTCTTTCTCTAAGCAGCTCTTCTTTCTTAGTCCAGTCCTTGTATTTTTCGCTCAGTTCATCCTTATGATTGAGCATATCCAAAAGGCGTTCATTGCCTTCTTTGTTGGAGATCTCTTTAAGAAAAGTTGTATTGATTCGCTCTGGTTTTGGAGCTTCCCCGGAGATATTCTGAGCCAGATTCTTCAACCTATCCAAAAAATCATTGGAGTATGGGAAAATATCCTGGTTTGGAGGGCAATTGATCCCTGCTTCTTGCAGCATTTTTCTGATGCTGATTTTTTGAACTGCAGAAAGGGTGTGGATCTCCTTTTTGAAGGTTGCTTGATTGATGGTACCTGTTTTCAGGTCGCTCTCGGTAGAGGAAAGATGTTCACTCCGCTTGAGACAGATCAGCATGGTATCAATCGCATCCTGTGTCCAGCCATAAGGAGCAATGCTAAAGTGATTTCTGATTTCACGACCTGTTTTGCTCTGATTACCAATAAAGTTAAGGATACCCAATGCCACAGGATGGTTCACCGCCTCACCTCTATAACCTATAGCATCCAATGCATCTGGACTGCCATTAATGGCTTTGGTCAATGCCTTAGGCCAGTTAGCGAAGTCTGCCTTATTTTTGAATTCAGGAAACTGTCTATCAGCAATTGCATGAAGGGCGCTTTCTATGTTGTCCCTCACAAACGCACCGTCCACCTTATTGCCTCCCGCTAGGAGTATCACCACTTCTTTACATATTTTCTCAGTAAGCTCTTGAATATTGTTCAAGTAGGTTTGTTTCCTAGTTTCCATGCTGCGCATCACCTGTTGTTCTTCGATAGAATTTGTAATTCCCATAGAATCCAAGGTATTTTTGGCTGCAATGTAGTTGATGATAGCGGTTCGGAGTTCTGGATCTCTTTGTTTGGCTACATAAGCAAAGGCTAGTGGGGTGTCATTACCCAAGGCCCGGATTTCTGCCATGAGCATGGTTTCGTTGGTGTACCAACCATCTTTGATCCAAAGGTGGAGTTTTTCATCCCTGTTGGGTGCCGTATCCTTGTCCCAAAGTTCAAAAACTCTAGCTACTCTTGAAGTCCCATGCAGAATAGCTATGGATTTGGTTTTATCCTTGAAGTAAGCTAGTATTTTTTCTTTACGGAGATTATGGATCTGATCTTCTCCAGAATTGGAGATTTTAACATGATGTTTACGGAACTCCTGATCCCAGTTAGCACCCACTTTGGTCTGAAGTCTATACTCATCATCGATAGGCATTAAGACCTTTTCTTCAACCAGCTTTTGAATCAACTCCTTGATTTTATTCCGGAAGCTTTCTGAATTGGTATTGAGATCATCTAGCAAAAGCTCTGCAATATGCGCGTCGTTTGCTTTGAGACCGGTATTCTTTGCTTCGTTGGTAAGTTTCTCAATCAGGAATACACCTGTCAGAATTCTACTTTCCAACAAACCATCACCCGCTTCTGCTTTCTTGCTCTGAATAAGCGTGTTGGTGTCTGAGAGCAGCAATCCTGACTGTATCAGCTGGGTTTGGTTTTGGTTGAATATAAAATCCGAAGGAACGACTCTTCCAACAGCATCATCTGCCACATGCTTCAAACTTTCATCGATGATCCGAAGCTGATTTCTAAGCATCCCCTGTGTGCCAGCAGTATCAATTACTTTAAGAAGCCTGTTCCAAAATTTTCTAGTAGATGGCAAAATAGGATAATCAGCCACCAACATATTTTTATCTTCATTGATAAAGGCAAAATCAGTTCCTGAAAGATTTCTCGACACTTCCCCCATTGCTTCTTCCAGTTTATTTTGGATAGCAGTGACAGCAGACGGCTTTTTCTCCAGGATGGTTTTACGGATTACTTTTTGGATATCGGTATCTGAAAGCTGAATAGGCACTCTAAATCTGGCCATCAACTTTTGGAGGGTAGGTGTATCCTGAAGGGCATTTTGTCCGGTAGCTACAAAGAGAAATTTGTTGTCAAACCTGGAACATAAGTCTTCCGCCAAAAACTGAACAGCATTGGCCAAATCTCCATCGGTACCAATAAATTGCTGTACCTCATCCAACACGATCAGGGTACAAGGTATTTTTTCACCGAATTTTAGCGGAAGGATTTCTTCTTTGATGGTTCTGATAAAATTCTCTCGGGAAATGGATTCTACCCGTGGATATTGAGCTCTGAAAATTTCACGTACCTGTGCTTCATTGGTTGCAAAATCAGGTTTGATTTCCAAAATTGCTTTAGCCAATGCTGAGGAGACAAAAAGATTTTCTACTTCTTTTCTGAATACTTTCCCTTGTGACTCTATTTTTTGCTTTAATTCATCATGAATACCCTCCTCTATAGTCCAATGAATAAATTTGAAGTGATGGTATTGAGGGGGAAGATCTAATGCACTCAGCATGATCTGCAAAAAAGAGTAACTGATATCTCTGGAAGGAAAGTCTCTCAATGTTCCTGAAATCGAAAGTCTACCGTAGATTTTCTGTTTCCGGTCGATCTCTGTTAATAAATCTTTGATTTCGGTAGGCAATGGTTTAATAGTCCTTGCTGTAGCCCCATTTGGGAATTCAAAATCATCCCATAGGTAGCCTGCCATCTTCACCAAGTGGGACTTACCCGAACCAAAGAAGCCTGACACCCAAAAAGCAGGAATATTGGAATCCTTCTTTTCAAAATTTGACAAATAGGTTTCCAGAATCTTTTTTAAACCATCGTGATACTCACCTTCACAGACGAAGGTCTTCAATTCGTATTCTGCAATAGCCAGATCATCCGTTTCTAAAAGTGTCTTGATCTTGGCAACCCCATCGTTTTTGATGTTGGTATCAGTTGGGTTTAACTTAAAAAGGTCTTTATTCTTCATCTCTACTAATTTTATATCGTAATGGGTCTAGCCATGTAATCCCATCCATCTCTGGCATCCAATAATCTGTACTGGTTTTGTTCAAATTCACCTGGAAAGAAAATCAGCAACCTTCCCTGAAAGTCTCTATCACAATGCTTGATGATTTCTGATAGCCTTGCAAACCCAAACAATGAAGAAACATCCAACAGTGCCACCAAGGTATCACTGTCTTGTGATAACGCTACTAATTTCTCTTTAAGGAATTTTATAGCGAATGGTATAAACTCCGCTTCCAGCTGATCTACAATGTATTCAGGATTGGCAAAGTATTCATCCCGGTAATCGTGCTTGCTCATCCATTCAGGGAAACAGTTTTTCATAGAGATGGCCTGCCATTTTTTTCCAGCTCGGAGCGTTGCTGTTTCAAACTCCCCTATCCTCAAGCTGACTTTTCGCTGTTCGGCAGGGTCATATACCAGAAACCATACTCTCTCCTGTCCGGATAAGGTGGAGTTCCAGGGTTCATTGACTACTTTGTCAAACTCCAGAATCAGTTGATCTACTTTTGCAATCATAGGTTAGTCGAAGATTTGTAGTTTGGATATCAATTGTGGAAAAGCAAACGATGTAACA
The DNA here is from genome assembly GCF_014652135.1 of Mongoliitalea lutea. Lineage (GTDB taxonomy): Bacteria > Bacteroidota > Bacteroidia > Cytophagales > Cyclobacteriaceae > Mongoliitalea > Mongoliitalea lutea. Next base: position 1,659 of record NZ_BMYF01000022.1, on the reverse strand, counting down.
CTTCCACTGTATTGGTACTGCAATAGTTCTTGTTTTGCTGCTTCAATGGCAAGATCTCTGAGTTTGGTTTCGCTTAGGCAAAGAGATTTGACAGTAGGATTTTTTAAAATAAACTCTCCCCTATCCCCTTCTAAGAAAGCCAAGAAAAAGGCAAAGGCAGCTACTTTATAAGATATCTCAGGTTGTACTCGGATATTCTTGGTTTTACCTTCGATAAAGCCTGCTTGCTTCCAAGAACTAGCGAGATTTTTACCAATGGAATGTGAAGTTACAGCAGAATACTTATTTGGGTAATAGCGCTCCAAATTCTCTTTAAAAGCCTCTACAGTTACCTTCTCTTTAAGGGGAGTTTGTGCAACTACCTCAGCACTTTCAAACAGCAAGTGGTCTTGTGTAAAGGCAAATAGAAAAACCATAAGAGGTCTTTCATCTTCTGAAGTTATTTTCCAAAAGTATTTGAATACTTTAAAACTGTCCACCTTTGGGTCAAAGAGATAGATCCTGGATAAAAAGTTAGACGTTTGTTTGATCCCATCTGCTGACTTCTTGCCGAAAACATTGGCCTCCATAGCGGTGGTGTACGTATCTAAATCAATCCCAAAATCCATCACCTTCTCCAATTCCTGAAACATGATGGTCCGATGGACGTGGACAGTCTTCTTTTTATTATCCTTCATTGATAACTTATCTCTTAATTTAAAACCAGCCATTACAAGTGTAAATCACCTACAAATAGCTGGAAAATAGCTTACAAGAAAAAACCTTCTTTAAGTCTATGGTAAAACATATACTAAACAGTTAGCTAAAAAACTGTTCAAGAAGCAAGATACTAAAATAAGTGAAAAAGGGTATGGGTTGTGACAGGAATGGTCGGGGAATATTTGAATTCATCAAATGTTTAATTGTTGTATAACTATTCCATTTCCATTTAAAGTGGCATGTTTAAAATCCACATTCAAATTGTTTTTGATACATACTTCCATTATTTCATCTTTCGATTTTTGGGCTATATCCCAGCCAAAAACAACTTCCTTGAAGCAAATTTGAGGCAGTATTATTTGACGATCCTTAATTGAAGCTGGGTTAGGATAAAACTTATGGGTTCTATATTCTTCTTCAAATGCCCATTTTTTTTCTTTGTGGAAGACTTGCTTAATATGTTCTGTATTCCTGTCATCACTATGATAGATAACTGGTAATTCATCCACATAAAATACAGGCCCTCCTCCTCCTACTTTGCTAAAAAAGACCTCAGAGTCGAAACCAACGCAAAAATCTTTGCCTGAACCACTGTATTTATTCCACATTGATAGATTTGAATGGTTGGCTGTTAAGCTCAAGACTCCAAACCTTTTGTCAAATTCTTCATAATGTTCTTTTTGGGTCTTTTCTATATACCCTTTTTTCGTTAGAGGTCCATTTTTGGCCCACTCTTTTGCAAAATCCCGATGCTGTTTCCTATTAAATCTTGGATTTTTGGTTTTTGAGACTTCCATGTATTTATTGAATCTATCTTCGTAAGTCATCAAATCATACCTTTTAAAAAGTTTACAGTGTCTAAAACGGAGGTCAACGGGCCAGGGATTCCGGTGATATTGGGCCATGGATTCCGGGAATCAATGGGCCAATAAAACCGTTTGGATTCCGGAGGTCATTGGG
>NZ_BMYF01000021.1 GCF_014652135.1 Mongoliitalea lutea | reverse complement strand
AGGAGGCGCAGTTTTAAGAGCGCTAAAGAAATAAATTGTATCTGTGCCAAATCTGTTCAATCCCCTTTATCTGTGAGAGACATTTTGCCAAATCTCCTATATCTGTGAGAGACAAAAGGCGCTAAGAGAAAGGTGTCACGCCAAGACGCAGTTTTAGGAGCGCTTAAGAAATCAAATATATCTGCGTCAAATCTGCTCAATCTGATTTATCTGCGAGAGACTCTTTCAAAATCTTAAAGCTAAAGACCATTATTTCTTAATTGAATATTTACATCTTATTCAAGTCATAGGAAATCAAGACATACTCATCTTCGGACTCTTGCTCAAATTGATTGAGGTATAGTAATCCATTATCGATAAACACACTTTCCAATGAACCTCCTCCCGAAACTGAAAATTGAAATACCTTCAAAAGCTTCCAGTTTTCATCATACACCAATAGCTGATAATCCTTAGGGATTTTGGACGTTTCTCTTAAATCCATCGCTAGTATATCTTCTTCACTGATACTCTGTGGCAACTGAACAAATCGGAAATAGTGCTGGGATTTTTCATCGTACAGCAAGTGTACATTTTTATGACTTTTGGGATTAGGATTCCAGCGGGTATTCCTCCCTTGTTTTTGAACCAGATCAGGCAAATAGGTGTGATTTTCAATAGATTTCAACAGTTTTTTCTGCACTACCTGACAGGATTTAAACTGATAAATGGAATCCGACAAAGCAAACTGAAGCCAATACTCATCTCGATCCGGGTTATAAACTCCATTGGTCAGTGTTACCGTTTGACTATCTTTAAAAGCCTCATCAAAAGGAGCTTTGAAATCAGCAACACAGCCTACTCCTTGCTCCCGATTAATTTCTAGTAACCAAGAGCGAAAATCAGGATCATAACCTCCATTGGAATTCATAAAATCAAATGGGTTGAGGATTACTTGGTAGCTCCCAGTTGAAGTTTTTATCAAATTACCCGATTGTTTGGAAACCTGAGTAAACCGATGGTTGAGTATCTCGTTGAGAGGGACTTGCTGTGCATGGTTGGGTTTCCCATCCAGATACTGATGAAAATATCCTGACTGATTAAACAGTACAAATTCACTCGGTGAAATTACAGCCGAACCATTCATCCCTCCTTTCATAGCCTCCTGCCCTTCCAAAGGAATACGATAGGAAAAGGTCCTCAACCCCGATTCAAAAGCATACAGATCGTAGGCATTGATGGACTCCGAAACAGCGTACTTCTTCCCATTATGCTCTAAAACTTTGGTAACACGAATGGACTGAATTTCCGCAGGCTTGTGGAGAACCATTTCGCCGACTTTATAATCTTCCAAGTTTAAAATAGCCATATCTTGGATGGAACCACCACAAGCACTCAGACAAGCAACAATCACAAAACTAAAAAACCATCGTTTCACCATAAAAGAAATTAAATCCAACCATCAAATTCATTAAAACAACTAAACTAATAAAAATATCAAAACCAACTATAACTTTCACAAATAAAAGTCAAGAATATCGATTAGCTCCAAAAAAAAGACCTTCGAGATTCCAAAAATCTCAAAGGTCTATTCATCTTCAAACTTCTATTTCCAAAATCCCTTCTTTATACTTCGTACTTGGTTCCTGGTACAAGTCTATAAATTAGATCTTTGTCTCCTACTGAAATTACTTGACACATTTTTTAAGAATAATTCTCTTGTCTACACGCCTCCAATATATCGACGAACCTGTCTACCACAAGTAGAGGCATATTTCAACTTTATTTCGCGCTAGCATATTTCATTTGTCTTGACTCTTGCTTCTTGAGTCTAAACTCTCATTTCTCGCTTCTCGCTTCTCGTCTCTCGCTTCTCAATCCTCACCCAAAAACGGATATCTATAATCCACTGGAGGCACAAAGGTTTCCTTAATTGTTCTCGGAGATACCCATCTTAAGAGATTGATCATAGAACCGGCTTTGTCATTGGTACCGGAAGCTCTTGCACCACCAAATGGCTGCTGTCCTACGACTGCGCCGGTTGGCTTATCGTTGATATAGAAGTTACCAGCTGCATTCTTCAATTTCTTCGTAGCCAACTCCAACGCATATCGATCTTGCGCAAATACAGCACCTGTCAGAGCGTATGGAGACGTCTGATCCACCAACTCCAAAGCCTCTTCAAAATGCTCCGCATGGTACACGTAGATCGTCAGTACAGGACCGAAGATTTCTTCCTGCATGGTCACATACATCGGATCTTTGGTTACGATGACCGTTGGTGCAATAAAGTACCCTTTGCTCTTATCATAGGTTCCACCTGCAATGATTTCCACTTCAGGAGCTGCTTTAGCATTATCGATGTATTTGGCGATTTTGTCAAACGATTTTTCATCAATTACCGCATTGATAAAGTTGGTAAAATCTTCCGTACCACCCATTTTCATGCTTGCCAAATCTTCCAATAAATATGTTTTCACATCCTCCCAAATATTGGATGGAATGTAGGCTCTGGAAGCTGCCGAACATTTTTGCCCCTGGAATTCAAAAGCACCTCTGGACAAGGCGACAGCAACTGCCTTTGCATGAGATGATTTGTGCGCAATGACGAAGTCTTTTCCACCTGTCTCACCAACAATTCTAGGATAGGACTTGTATTTGTAAATATTGGTACCGATGGTTTTCCACACGTGCTGGAATACCCCCGTGGAACCTGTAAAGTGAATACCGGCAAAATCTGGATGATTAAAAATCACATCACCGGCAGTTGGTCCATCTACATATACCAAGTTGATAACTCCATCCGGTACGCCTGCTTCTTTGAAGATTTCCATCAATACATTGGCAGAATAAATCTGGGTATAGGCAGGCTTCCACACAATGGTATTGCCCATCATGGCAGCTGAGGTAGGAAGATTTCCTGCGATGGCCGTAAAATTGAAGGGTGTCAAGGCAAATACGAAGCCTTCCAATGGTCTTTGCTCTAAGCGGTTCCATACACCATTGCCAGATACTGGAGGCTGCTGTGCATAGATTTCCGTCATATACTTGACATTGAATCGCAAAAAATCGATGAATTCACACGCAGAGTCAATTTCTGCCTGATAGGCATTTTTGGATTGACCGAGCATAGTTGCTGCATTCAATTTGGCACGGTAAGGTCCGGCAAGCAAATCGGCAGCTTTCAAGAAAATCGCTGCACGCTGCTCCCATTCCATATTTTCCCAGGCATATTTCGCTCCCAAAGCAGCATTGATGGCCTGCTCTACATGGGAAGCATCACCCTCGTGAAACTGACCCAAAATATGCTGATGGTCATGAGGAGGAGACATGGTTCGGGTTTTGCCGGTCCTTACTTCTTCCGAACCGATGTACATGGGCACATCGATTTGTTGGGAACGCAAGGTTTGAAGCATCGCTTGTAATTCTTTTCTCTCAGGAGAACCCGGTGCATAATTTTTGACCGGCTCATTGTGCGGAGTAGGCACATTGAAAAATCCTTTCAGCATATCTATTTGAGTTTATTTTGTTTCTGATTAGCAAATATAAGAAGCCTCCACGTAAAAGCCTGCCAAAAAGGACGGCAATTGCCCAAGGGGAACAAATTCACAGGATTTGGGGCATGGCAGGCAAATATGTATATTTGGCGATTGTTTTAAAAAAAATATTCTCATGGGATTACTATCAGGAAAAACCGCTCTGATCACCGGAGCTTCTAAAGGAATCGGAAGAGCCATTGCCATCCGCTATGCACAGGAAGGTGCCAATGTAGCATTTACATACCTCTCCAGCGTAGAAAAAGGCCAAGCCTTGGAAAATGAACTGGCAGCATTTGGTATACAGGCCAAAGGCTATCGCTCAGATGCTTCCGACTTCAAAGCGGCAGAAGAATTGGTCAACTCGGTAGTTGCTGACTTTGGTTCATTGGATATATTGGTCAATAATGCTGGGATTACCCGTGACAATTTATTGATGCGCATGAGCGAAGAAGCATGGGATGAAGTAATTGGAGTAAATTTAAAATCCTGTTTCAATACCGTAAAAGCGGCTACCAGAACCATGATGAAAGCCAAAGCAGGTTCCATAATCAACATCACTTCAGTGGTAGGTATCAAAGGAAATGCAGGTCAAGCCAACTATGCCGCTTCCAAATCAGGAATCATCGGTTTCACGAAATCAGTGGCTTTGGAATTAGGATCCAGAAATATCCGCTGCAATGCTGTAGCTCCAGGATTTATCGAAACAGAAATGACTGCTGTTTTGGATGAAAAAACCGTTCAAGGCTGGAGAGATGGCATTCCAATGAAGCGAGGCGGCCAACCGGAAGAAGTTGCTAATGCCTGTGTATTCTTAGGTTCAGATATGAGTTCGTATATCTCAGGGCAAGTACTTCAAGTGGATGGAGCGATGCTCACTTAAGAGGCGAGCTTGCCTACCGTATGGTAGGAGATTAGAATCAAGAAACAAGAGACAAGAATCAAGAAATTTCAGGACGTGACAATATATGCTTGCGCCAAATAAATAGAAATATGCCTAGCGGCGAAAGATTAGGGGCGTGTGGAATTCCAACTATTCTTCTTAAATGGAGTAACCCTTTGGAAAAACCCCTTAAATGTAAGAAAAAGACCTTTGAGACTTCTAATTTTTCAAAGGTCTTTTCCTATACTATATGGCGCTATTTAGGAATATTATTTTATAAGGTCTTCTATTTTCACTAAGCTTTTGTCCCTCATACCAAGTGAAGTTTTTTACTTGTTTGACAAAAATCCCTTATAACAACTATAGCTCATACCTTAGTCAATTGTTTTAAGTGACCTTGAAACGACTGGAAATAATTTCTTTTAGTAGTGTCATTAAGAAAGGAAGCAGCCACCATTTTTTCAACTAAATCTGATTTTGAAATCATCAATGCTATGATATATTTTGGAAAGTCTTTTCATTGATTTCAGCTAATTTCGCTAGTTTGGCAAATTGCATAGCAATAGTGCCATGGGCTAGATTTCTTGGCAAAAGACCATCATCTAATGCAAAGTCTCGATCTTCTATATGAATACGGCTATTGAGCAAGTCATAGGCTGGGCTTAGTCGATAATCTCCGAAAGATGTTTCTAGTATAGAAAAATTTTTAAAGTGAGCATCTCCATTTGAAAAGAGAAAATTAAAGATTAGTATTTTCAAAAGTTTGGGGGCTTCTAACTTGTATGCAGTTAAATAGCTACGCATTAATTCAAATATTTCTAAATAATTTCCGAGATACTTATAATGTTCCCCATGGGTTTGTGGAGTTCTTTTTGCTAAGGAAGCAAAGTCATCTTGAGCTAATTTTTAAAATTTCAATAAAAAGAGCGGTAAAAAGCACTATGTTGCGTATAGCTTGAATTCTATCAAAAATTACGGCAAAAGATGCGCCATAAAGCACTATTAACCAACATTTAATCATTGGATAAATGGAGCTCACTTTGTAACTTTCGAAACATACTATATCAAGATAAAAATTGCCGCATGCTCCGGTAATGTAACATGGTTTTATCTTCAGCCCTAAACGAAAAATATTGTGAAAAACTATATCGACAGTTATATCTTTCTCTTTGTTATATCGATTATTTTTTTGGCACTAATAGCTCTAATTATAATAATCTTGTATAATGGCTGGAAAATATTAAAAAAACTATTTTCTCGTTCATGAAATTATGGCAATTTTAGCTTAAAATAAATCAACTTGATTTTAATTTTGTGGAAAAAAGGATGATATATGTTTACTTCTGCTAGTTCAGCACAAGTATGCCCTATAAATTGATATAAGCCTTCTACCTTTGGTAGACAAGAGCGGCGAAATATTATTAGGTGCATTTGGGATAACCAATTATTCTTAAAAAGATGATTGGGGCTTTCCTAATAGCAAATTAATAAAGACAGAAGACCTTTGAGATTTCAGGTATCTCGAAGGTCTTTTTTAACATTGTGCTATTCCTGTATATTGATAAAAAGACTATTGGAGTTTACAAATCAGTTTTTTGGCCTATTTAGCCTTTAAACTCGAAAGCGGAATCTTACAATCAGCCATAAGCTTTTTTAAGTTTAAATCGAATAATGATAGGTGGACAATCTTCGGATAAGGCCATCAAATAATCTGCAAATTGACGATGGCGAGACGTATAATAGTTGATTATTTCCTCCCGAGTATCTGTTCTCAAAAACCAAAAGAATTATTTTACTTTTTTTCATCTATTAAAAACGTTGATTGGATATGATTTATAACGAAAGAAAAAAATTTTGTTTGCACACCCAACCTTTTTTTCCAAAAACAAGTATATTGCTATGATATCATTTCAATATCATACCAATATGGAAAAGCTAACCAAACCACTCTCTGGCTACTTGATGATTTTTATCGTAATAGCCCTCTTACCCACCATCGGAATCTCCTTTGCAAACAAACAGGTTTTGCTGGGGATCATATGTACCTTGGGATTTATTCTGATTCTCCCAGGATTCTTCACCTTGCAGCCCAATAAGGCTATGGTTCTGATTTTGTTCGGAGCCTACAAAGGGACTGTCAAAGACAATGGATTCTTTTGGGTGAATCCGTTCATGACCAAGACTAAGATTTCTCTCCGTGTGAGAAACTTTGAAAACAAACCTCTAAAAGTCAACGACAAAATCGGAAACCCTGTGATGGTCGGGACCATCGTTGTCTGGCAAGTACAAGACACCTTCAAGGCTACCTTTGAGGTAGAAGACTATGAAAACTTTGTCCACCTTCAAACAGACGCTGCCGTACGAAAGATGGCTGGAAAGTATCCTTATGACGACTTCGAAGCTGAAAATGCGGAGGTAACCTTACGTTCCGGTGTAGAAGATGTCAATCACTCCTTAGAAGCGGAAATTGCCGAACGTCTGCATCATGCTGGCATCAAGGTTATTGAAGCGAGAATTTCCCACTTGGCATATGCTCAAGAAATTGCTTCTGCTATGTTGCAAAGACAGCAGGCTACGGCCATCGTAGCTGCCCGAAGAAAAATCGTCGACGGCGCCGTAGGAATGGTAGAAATGGCATTGGAAGATCTGAAATTAAAAGGCATTGTGGACTTCGAAGAGGAGAAAAAAGCAGCCATGGTCAGTAACTTGATGGTGGTCCTTTGTTCCGATAGAGCTGCTAGTCCTGTACTAAATGTCGGTACTTTGAATCAATGACGCTATGGTAGTCAATGAACGGCTGGATTTAAGAGGGACAATCATCATGTGGGCAATCATCCTTTTGGAGATTCCCACATTGCTCCTACTGATTGTTTTGTATGCCGTTGGTCAATTGGGGGATGATGGATGGCAAGTAATCCTTATAGTCTTTGGAATAATGCTTTCGGCATTTACCCTACTCATGAATATTCGGCTAATCCTAAGGGTAGATTCCTATGGATTAGCTTTCCAAAGCCCTCCCCTTGTCAATGGATGGAAAAAATTTAAACCAGAAGAAATTTTATCCATAGAAGTAAAGAAATCAGATGGATTAATGGATTATGGTGGACCAGGTGTGCGTTTCTCTCGTACCATAAGGGCCTATCTCTTTTACACAGACTACATCGTCATCATGCAGACAGCTCAAAAAAAGTATGTATTCAGCACACAAAAGCCAGAAGAAATTCAGCGTATTATTGACGAATGGAAAAAGACAACTTATGAAAAAACTAAGTAACTATACATTCGCATTGCTCACCTGCTTATTTGTAGGATGGAGCAGTGTTGGGCAAGCACAAACAGAACTAAAAGCACTCGCAAGAGAAATGCTATTAGAATTGCAAAAAGGCGAAGCAGCACTATATGCCCGCTATGCTTCCGATGAACTCCTCAAAGCCGTTCCTGCCGATCAAGTTGCAGGGATTTGGAACCAACTGGAATCCCAACTGGGAAAAGCCGCTCCTGAACTTGTGGATCCTATAGAAAACAAATTGGGGGAAAATATCCAAATCATTCAACCCATCAAATTTGGAGTCATGAGTTTGGCTTTCATCAGCGTCTTTAGCAAGGAAAATAAGTTAACTGGCATTGCCTTTCAACCTTTCCAAGCGGAAACTTCTCCTAGTGACTCGGAGAAAAAAGCCCCTTATGATCATCCTGAAAAGTATGAGGAAGAGGATATTTCCCTTGCTTCAGGCACCTTCACCATTTCCGGTACCTTGACAACGCCCAAGCAGGCGAACACCAACACGCTTGTTGTATTCGTAAGTGGCAGCGGACCCAATGATAGGCATTCCACTGTGGGCCCAAATAAACCTCATCAGGATATGGCAAGAGGTTTGGCAGGTTTGGGGATCGCAACCCTTCGCTTTGACAAACGCACATTTTCCGCTGCCCAACAAATCCAAGAGGAAGGTTTGGATATCACGATAGATGTAGAAGTGGTAGATGATGCGGTAGCTGCGATTGAGTTTGCTCAAAAAACAGGTAAATACACTAAAATAATCGTGCTAGGCCACAGCTTAGGTGGCATGCTCGCTCCAAGAATTGCCAGCAGAAGCCAAGTTTCAGGCATCATCATCATGGCTGGAAATTCCAGACCCTTGGAAGTGTTAATCGTAGAGCAATTTGAGAAATTATTAGATGGCAATCCATCCAAGGACCGTGTACTGGATGAATTAAAGGGAAAAGTTGCTAACCTAGATAGACTTGCCTCCGGGGATAAACTTGCTGACGATGAATTGCCCCTAGGGCAGCCCGCTGCTTATTGGAAGTCCTTGCGTGCCTACGATCAGGTAGCAACAGCGCAATCATTAAGTGTTCCAATCTTACTCCTACAAGCAGAGGAAGATTATCAGGTGACGATGGATGACTTTCATGGATGGAAACAAGCCTTACCGCAGGCAACCACTATCTCCTATCCCAATTTAGACCATTTGATGCGCCCATCCAATGGAAAAATCGGCATGGAGGCCTATGCTGATCAGGTCTTTGTTTCGGAGCAGGTAATTCAGGATATCGCAAATTGGATTATAAAAATCAAGTAAGCATATGGCTAGATACACATTCAACGAAACACAGCGGTTTACTCAGCTTTGGATTTGGGGGTTATTGATTTTAGTATCTGCTATCAGTATATATGGCATAGCCTCTCAACCAATGGAGGGCTGGGAGTTGGTTCCTTTGGTTGTAATTTTGGGCACTGTGCTTGTTTTATTTGTAAGTATGCAATTAAAAACCCGAATCGATGAAAGTGGCCTAACATTTAGCTTTTTTCCCTTCATAGGAGATAGAAAATACAATTTAGAAGATATCCAAAAGCTAGAACTTATTGAGTATAATTCGATCTTCAAATTTGGAGGCTGGGGTATCCGATACAACTTTTTCATGTGGGCCTACAATGTCAGAGGAAAGCATGGACTAGTGGTCCACTTGAAGGATAAGAAATTTCTACTCGGCACCCAAAAGCCAGAGGGAATAAAGAAAGTTATTGAGCAGTTTAGAGAATTAAAAGGAGGGGATTATGCCAGCTAAGAAACCATTTGCCCTACGATTGGACGAGAAGATGATGCAGGCTGTAGAAAAGTGGGCGGCAGATGAATTTCGCAGTACCAATGGTCAAATTGAATGGCTCATTCATGAGGCGCTTAAAAAAGCGGGGAGGTTAAAGGACACGAAGGAAGGGGGAAGGATGAAAGATGAAGGATAATGGGATGAAAAAAATGAAATATGCTTACGCGATATAAATTGATATATGCCTGCTTCGACAAGCGCAGCACAAGTATCGGCCCTATTTTTGGGGCAGGTGAAAAGGAAGTTTATTTTCAAAGGATATCAAGTATTTTCAATTCAAGACACCAACGTTGCGGCCGTAGCATGTAGCCTTAGCGAACTTAGCGTGAACCTGCTAAGAAGGTTGCAAACACGATTCGAAAATCTCCAATTTTCTTCCTAACTTCCAGTGATTTAACTTGGCCCTACTACTTTATGAAACATATGAAATTGATTTTAACGCTTCTTGGTTTTGTTTTTTTAGTTGCATGTGCTGAAAAAGAACCAGCATTCAATCCTCAATTAGTTGGAACTTGGGAAATTGTCCATTTTAATGAACCCCTGAACACCAATTCCATAACTGCTTACACTTTTAACGGGGATGGCACCTATTCATGGGCATGGGCTTTCCGAAATCCAGGGGAGCGCACCAACTTTGGATATCAACTCATTTGGAATGGCACATTCCGCACCACTCAAGATCAGATTAGTTTCAGAGTAGAAGAAATGCTTGATGCACCTATAGGTATTCCAAGCTCCTTTTTTGTTCCAAGAGAGGAGATGGTTCAAAGAAATTATACGCCTGGCGCCATCACCAATCGTCGATTTATGCTGTCTGCTGATAGAAGTACCTTGACAATCCTTGCAGATGATGAAATGGCTAGTGATGAGGTCTACACGAGAGCTAAACGTTAATTTATAGTAAGATCTTTGTTCAATTCTAATCTTCAATCAACCGATGAAAAAAATATGGTTAATCCTACTATTGGCTGCTATTGCATGCACCAGTAATGGTATAGAGGTCAAGGTAGAAGAGATGAAAAATGATCTCGTACGTATTTCGGTTACGAACAATTCTGAGATCGATTATGCAACAATGACATTTATCATTGATTATTTAGACAAAGACAAAAGACTGCTCTTGTCAGACACCATTCCTTACCATAAACAGGATGGAAATTTTCTACCAGCCAAGAGCAATACATTCATCGTACAAAAGCCACCGCAAGGAACTCAATCTGTACAAGTAAACATAATCAATCCATAATTACTAGTTGGGAAAAGAAGAGTTATCAGGAATTTTATTTATTGAATTGAGACACTAGATGATTTGTCTCCGTCTCTATTAAAAACCCCCAACAGCTATGAAAAAATGGATACTGTCACTCGCTTTTTTAATGATCTTGAGTGGATGCATGGAAAATGGGATTGAAATCCCAGACCTCGGGGCATTCCCTATAGGTGTGTGGGAAGTTCAAAGCCAGCAAGAGGATGGTAAAACATTAAGTTCAAGATCATCGCTACCGGAAAACACTTTCGGATATATTTTTCAACCAAACGGTCGTATGGTCAATAGGAGCATCAATGGATTCTGTGGAACTCCTCCCGTCATCACAGCAGATTTTCCTGGAACATGGACTAGAGGTGGGGATATTATCCGAGTAAACATGCGTTTCTGGGGCGGCACCATCCAAGAAGAATGGAAAATCATTCAATCCACCAACTCCACTGTCCAACTAGAAATCCTACGGTCCACCTATACCTACGACTTTGATTAGGTTGGTCCACAGATTACTCAGATTACACAGAATAAGAATCTCACCATTCAAAAAAGCCTAAGAACTTAATTCTATCCTACCAATGATCTTATTTATTCCTCAAAAAAACACCCTACAAAAAACATCTGCGATAAACTGTGGACAAACAGAACCATTCCTTTTTGTTTTGACGAATTATGAAATCTTACCTTTTTTTATCGGACTATCCTCTTATACTCTAGTGACTCTGAACCAAAATTAATCAATAACCCCACCTTCAATTTACTAGCTTTCAAATAATTCAAAACTTGGGAATAATGTTCTGAACTCAACTCTGACAATGCTTTTACTTCAACAATAATCTTATCAAAACATAAAAAATCGGCATAGTAGTGAGTTGGCAACAGAACACCTTTATACTCTACAGGTAATTTATGTTCAGGGAAAAACTTAATACCTTTTCTATCCAGCTCAATCTTAAAAGCCTCATGATAAACTTTCTCTAAAAACCCATTTCCCAAAGCTTGATGGACTTCCATAGCAGCTCCAATAATCCTGTAAGTTTCAGATTTGTAAATAAAACTCATAATGGATGTTTTTTTCCTCCCAAATAAGGTAAACATCTCAAAAACTCCTAACTCTACTTACAACTTAAACGACTAATTTCTAGAAACATAAAATTCGTAAAAATTCAGCTCACATATTATACAAAAAACATCTGTGACAATCCATGTAATCTATGGACAACCCAATCCCCTTATCTTTAGTCCACAGATTGCCCAGATTACACAGAAAAAATATCCCCATCCTTAATTAACTAAGAGATTGTTTCTTTCCTGCCAAGGTTCTTATGTTTCCATCAAAAAAAAACGTTCAAAAAAATCCGTGTAATCTGTGGACAGCCTAAGTAGCTTATGCCAGCCAACCAATGGTCTTAACTATCCCTCATAAATCCCCTACAAAAAATATCTGTGACAATCCGTGTAATCTGTGGACAACCCAATCCTCTTATCTTTAGTCCACAGATTGCTCAGATTACACAGAAAAAATATCCCCATCCTAAATTAACTAAGAGAATGTTTCTTTCCTGCCAAGGTTCTTATGTTTCCATCAAAAAAAAACGTTCAAAAAAATCCGTGTAATCTGCGGACAGCCTAAGTAGCTTATGCCAGCCAACCAATGGTCTCAACTATCCCTCATAAATCCCCTACAAAAAACATCTGTGATAATCCGTGTAATCTGTGGACAGCCCCTACCCATTGCCTCGGAGGATTTCCATCGGTGGTTTTTGGATGATTTTGGAACCGTTGAGCCAGCCTAGGAGGACCACCAAGAAGGTAATCACCGCATACAACACAAAAGCCTCCGTGAACGCCGCACGGAATGGCAACTGAAACACATAGTTACTCAATAAAAAGGTCGCTAAGAAAGACAATAAAATCCCACTCAACGAAGCCAAAGAACCCAAGAAGAAATACTCCAAGGTATTGATAGCCGACACTGTACCGCTACTCGCCCCCAAGGTTCGTAACAGAATACTCTCCCGCATTCGCTGATACTTACTGATAATCAAAGAACTGATCAGTACCAAAATACCCGTCAGAATAGAGAAAAAAGCCATAAACTGAATCACGAAACTAATTTTACCCAAAATCTCCTCCAAAGTCTCCACAATCGCTCCCAGGTTGACCACCGATATATTCGGAAATTCCCGCACAATCTCTGACTGCACATCTGCGGACTGCCGATCATTTTTGGTCTTGGTAATCAAGACGTGGAATTTGGGTGCATTCTCTAATACCTTCTCAGGGAACAACACCAAAAAATTGGTCGATACCTGATTGAACTTTACCTCCCGAAAACTCCCCACATAGGTCATCAATGGCCGCCCCTGTACATTAAACACCAAGCGATCACCCAATTTGATACCCGTTCGCATGGCATAACTCTCATCCAATGACACAAATACCGTATCCCCAGGATTTTCAAAGGGACGCAATTGCCCTTTAGTCAAGCGCTCGGAATTGATCAAGGTGTCCCGATAAGTCACCCGAAACTCCCGGTTATACAAACTTCTAGAACGTCGATCCTCATCTGGCAAGGTATCGTTCCCTTTTTTGGTCAAGCCATTGATGGACTCCAAACCCATCGTGACAATTGGAACCCGCTGCAAAATGGGTAAATCCCGGGCTACTAACCTCCCTGCTACCTCCTCGACCTGATGATTCTGAATATCAAAAAGCAACATATTGGGCTGATCTTCTTTATCCGCAAAGCGAGCTTCGTCCAAGAGTTGATTTTGAACAAAAAATAAGGTACTGATCATGGCTGTGCCCAAGCCAATCGTCGCAATCAATGAAACCGTTTGATTGTTGGGTCTATACAAATTCGCCAAGGATTGACGGACGGTGTAGCGGAGGCTAATCGGTAGAAAGCGACGAATGGCCCACATCATCCCCAAAGCTACCGCAAATAAGGCCAAGAAAGCGACCACTACAAATCCCGTAAATCCTAAGGCTGCCTTCCAATCCTTCAACAAGAGAAAACTAAATCCAAAGACAAATGCGAAAATCCCCAGAATCACCAACCAACGCAGCGGGTCTTTCCCAAAACCTGTTTCTGAGGCTTCCGGACGCAGCGTGGCCATGGGCGAAACCCTCCTGATTTTGAGCAGCGGCAATAGGGCAAAGAGCACCGACACCAACATACCCGTAACCAAGCCAAAACCTATAGAAGTCCACGAAATACTCATACTCACATCCACGGGTAGAAAATCGGCAAAGACGGTAGGCAGCAAGACCTGTAAACCCGAACCAATCAAAGCTCCCATCACAGATCCAAATAAGCCCATCAGCATGATTTGCACCAAGTAAATCCACATGGCAGTGGCTGAACTCACACCCAAACAACGTAAAACAGCTACGGAAGCTAATTTTTCCTTAACAAAAACATTCACCGCACTGGCAACACCCACACTACCCAAAAGCAGGGCAATAAAGGCTACCAAACTCAAGAAATTGGAAAGATTCTGAAAGGAGCGACCCGTTTGTCTTCGGCGGTCTTCTACTGTATCTGCATCAACCCTATCCTCTTCCCATACCTCTTCATACGTTTGGGTCAAAGCCTCCACATCATACCCTTCCTCAAACAAATAATAACGCTGATAGCGCAGACGACTTCCGTATTGAATCAAACCCGTGGCTTCGCCATACTCCATGGGTATATATACCGCTGGTGCAACGGTCGCCGTGATGCCTGTTTGGCCGGGTACTTTTTGCAATTCACCCTCGATAACAAAGGTCAATTCCCCTACTTTGATGGAATCTCCAACAGTAGCATTGAACTGGGCCATCAGCAACTTTTCTACCAAAGCTTTGCGTCCACCTTGACGGAAGGTGCGCTCTGCTTCCACTGGCACAGTTTCTAGGGTCCCATAAAAAGGGAAATCTCCTTCCAACAGGCGTACTTGAGTCAAACGGCTTTCACCTGTAGCAGGAAAAGCAACCATGCTTGCAAAGTTGATTTCATTGGACTGAGCCAATGCCAGTGAGTCTGTGGGCTGCTTACCCAAAGGTTTGTTATTGTTAAGCACCAAATCCGCCCCAACCAATTCCTTGGATTGATTTTCTATGTCCTTCTTCAGGTTTTCGCCAAAGGAATGAATGCCGACCAACGCAGCAATGCCTACGATCATGGACGCTACAAATAATAAGAGCCTCGAGAAATTCTTCCGAAATTCCCGTAGAGCCATGGTCAGTACCCAACGGAAATCAAACATATCGGTCCTCCTGGATTTTGCCCCCTTTGATAGAAATGATGCGGTCGGTTTTTTGGGCAAGCTCCACATCGTGCGTCACCAAAACCAGCGTGGTTCCCTTTTCCCGGTTCAGATCAAAAATCAATTGCTCAATCAGTTCTCCCGTTTCTGTATCCAAATTACCAGTAGGTTCGTCTGCAAATAAAATCGCTGGTTCATTGGCAAAGGCACGTGCGATGGAAACCCGCTGCTGCTCGCCTCCGGATAATTGGGTAGGGTAATGCGTAGCACGATCAGCCAGTCCCACTTGTTTGAGCAGTTCCATGGCTTTTACACGGGCATCCTTCCTCTTTTTCAATTCCAAAGGAACCATCACATTTTCCAAAGCGGTCAGCGTAGGCAGCAATTGGAAATTTTGAAAAATAAAGCCAACGGACTGATTGCGGACAGAAGCACGCTGATCTTCATTAAGCTGCTCCATGGCCTTTCCATGCAGAACCACAGAACCAGCACTTGCAGAATCTAGGCCAGCACATAAGCCAAGTAAGGTGGTTTTCCCACTGCCAGAGGGACCTACTATGGCCAAACGCTCCCCTGGTTGAATATCAAAGTTAATATCATCTAAAACTGTCAAAGGCTTGCTGCCACTTTGATAGGTTTTACTTACATTACGTACACTAAGAATGCTCATGCTTGCTCCTAAAATTTTTCATGAAAATAACATATACCAACGGTAAAAAGGTTTAAATGATTGGAAATAATCCTTAGACAGAGCAAACAAAAAACTTTAAATTTCGATTGAATTCAAAAAGAATATAATGAAAAACAACTTGATATACCTGCTTGGTGGAATATTACTCCTTTTTAACGCCTGTGCAGGGAGTGAAACATCCTCAGAAAAATCGACTGGAATAATTGAAAATAGTATCTCGGATTCCTCAGAAAAACCTATCATCCTCTTCTTCGGCAACAGCCTGACAGCCGGATACGGCTTGGATGAGGATGAAACGTTCCCCTATCTGATTGGAGGAAAGCTCGAGCAAGATGGCTTGGAATACAAAGTAGTCAATGCAGGTTTGAGTGGTGACACGAGTGCCAGCGGTCTCAGTCGCTTGGATTGGTTTTTGGAAGAGGAACCCGCTGTCTTTGTTTTGGAACTAGGGGCCAATGATGGTTTACGAGGGATTGACTTAGCCGAAACCAAAAGCAATTTAAAATCCATTCTGACAAAAGTACGCTCCAAGTATCCTGAAACTGTCTTAATCTTAGCCGGCATGCAGATCCCGCCAAACATGGGGCCTGAATACACGGCGCGATTTGCTGAAATTTATCCAGAGGTGGCGCAAGAAGAACAAGTCTACCTGATTCCCTTCCTTTTGGAAGGAGTCGCTGGAGACCCTGATTTAAATCTTCCCGACGGCATTCACCCCACCGCAGAAGGTCAAAAAATTGTAGCTGCCACGGTTTGGACTCATTTGAAAGGATTGCTATAAGCATCCTTTTTTTTGTTAAAATATCCAGAATTTAAAAAAGAACCCAACGCTTCTACCAAGAATCCATAAAAAAGTCTACACTTCTCCAAAATAATTCAGATAAATTGCTTTTGATTTAAATATTTTTTTACACAACTTACGAAAGAATTATAAAAATTTTATAAAACATGAGTTTTGAAATCAAATCATCCGGTGAAGCGTATGATGTAATCATCGTGGGTTCCGGCGCTGGAGGAGGTATGGCCTCTAAAATTCTCTCGGAAGCTGGGCTATCAGTTGCCGTACTGGAAGCAGGTCAGGATTTTGATCCTGCCAAAGAAGAAGATAGAACTCAGCTAAGACCACCCTGGGAATCTCCTCGTAGAGGTTCTGGCACGAGAGTCAGGCCTTTTGGGGATTTTGACCAAGCCATTGGCGGTTGGGATATCGAGGGGGAGCCGTACACGAAGGCCCCTGGCACGCAATTCGACTGGTTTCGCTCACGTATGGTCGGTGGACGTACCAATCACTGGGGTAGGATTTCTCTCCGATTTGGACCAAACGATTTCAAACGCAAAAGTATCGATGGCTTAGGAGATGATTGGCCCATCGGTTACGATGACCTAAAACCCTACTACGATAAAGTTGATAAATTGATTGGCGTTTTTGGTTCCAAAGAAGGGATCTACAATGAACCCGATGGATTTTTCCTTCCTCCACTAAAACCAAGACTACATGAGCTTTATGCCATGAAAGGGGCAAAGAAAGCCAATGTACCCATGATTCCTTCTCGCTTGTCGATGTTGACAAGACCTATCAACAATGAGCGTGGGGTATGTTTTTTCTGTAATCAGTGCAACCGTGCCTGTCAGGCCTATGCTGATTTCTCTTCCGGTTCGGTCTTGCTCAAACCCGCTATGGAAAAAGGTAAAGTCGATTTATACACCTTTGCTATGGTGCGTGCTGTAACTACGGATGATAGTGGTAAGGCTACTGGGGTATCTTATATCAATAAAGTAGATATGCAGGAGTACAAGTTGCGTGCTCGAGCTGTCGTTCTGGGTGCTTCCGCATGCGAGACTGCCAGAATCATGATGAATTCCAAATCCAAATCCCATCCCAATGGTGTAGGAAATAGCAGCGGAATGGTTGGCAGGTATGTTCATGACTCCACAGGTGCTGATAGGATGGGAATTTTACCCGATCTTGTGGATAGAGAGCGCTACAATGAGGACGGTGTAGGTGGCATGCACGTCTATACTCCATGGTGGTTGGACAACAAAAAATTAGACTTCGCTCGAGGATATCATATTGAATACTGGGGGGGGATGGCCATGCCTTCGTACGGAACAGGATTTGCCATGGATACCATGCGTAAGTACCTCAAAGATGAATTTGGAAACCCAAGCCCTAATGGTGGCTATGGAGAGGGATTGAAAAAAGATATCCGACGCCTGTATGGCACTACCCTTGGGATGTCCGGAAGAGGGGAAAGTATCCCTCAATACAGCAACTATTGCGAAATTGATAATAAGGTAGTCGATAAGTACGGTATCCCTGTACTCAAATTTCACTACAAATGGACCGACCAAGAGATCAAGCAGGCCAAACACATGCAGGATACCTTTGAAGAAATCCTCACCGAAGCAGGCGCCATCTTGATGGGAACCAAACCCGGTGCAGACACCCTCTATGGTCTTGCCACGCCTGGGCGCATCATTCACGAAGTAGGTACTACACGCATGGGTAAAGACCCCAACACTTCCGTATTGAACAGCAACTGTCAAGCCCACGACTGCGATAACCTCTTCGTAGTGGATGCCGGACCATTTGTCTCGCAGGCTGACAAAAATCCAACATGGACCATCATGGCACTAGCTTGGAGAACATGTGATTACATTGTAGAAGAATTTAAAAAGAAAAACATCTAATCGTAGGAGACATGAACAGAAGAGAAAACCTAAAACTCCTATTTACCGGGACATTAGCTTCGGGACTTTTACTCACCAATTGTGATCCAAAAGATAAAGTCGAAGATTACAGTCCACGCATTGCCGGAGGAACTCCCGGTGCCCGAACAGCAGAAGAAATTGCCTATGACCAACGTTTACTTTCAGAGGTATTTTTCACAGATGAAGAACGGAAAAAACTGAATGTATTGGTGGACATCATCATGCCTGCTGGGGAAAATGGGGTCAGTGCTACCGATGTAGATGTTCCCGATTTCATCGAGTTTATGATGAAAGACTATCCACCTTTCCAAACGCCCATGCGAGGTGGACTGATGTGGCTGGACAATTACAGCGATGATACCTATGGAAAGAAATTTCTAGCACTTTCCGAATCCGAGCGCATGGAAGTCATTGACCTGATAGCTTGGCCTGACAAGGCGCCAGCTGAATTAGCCGGAGCTGTAAATTTCTTTAACATCTTAAGAAACCTCACCTGTACGGGATATTTCACTACCGAAAAGGGATTTCAGTACATGGGCTACAAGGGAAACACTCCGAATGTTTGGGATGGTGTACCTGATGAAGTCCTGAAAAAACATGGATTTGAATATCCGGAAAAATACAAAGACCTCTACCTCAAACCCGAAGAACGCGGCACGGTCGCCCAATGGGATGAAGAAGGGAACTTGATAGGATGAAAAAAAGCGGGTGGAAAAACACCCGCTTTTTTATGAATTTTTTGAAGTCTAATGCTAATTGCAATCTTTAAGCATTCCAACAGTTCCAATTTCATAAACTTTTCGAAATAAATTTAGGGCAACAATCCTTTATCGTAAAAGACTCAACCCCAAACAATACTGAATCGTTAAAAATTTGTATATTTAAAAAAAGAAATCTAATGGAAACGAATGAAATAGATATCGCTGACAATTTTATAGGGATGATCAAAAATTTGAGCAAAAAGGTTAAGCTCGAACTTATTGATCAAATTTCAAACTCTATTTCAAAAAACCCAGAAAAACCCGAAAATGATGCATGGAAAAAACTTTATGGGGCATTTGAATCAGATAAAAGTGCTGAAGAAATAATTGATGAAATAAGATTAAGTAGATACACTTCAAGAAAGATTGAAGACCTCTAATGAGATACTTATTAGATACAAATATTTGTATCTACTTCCTTAAAGGAAGATTTAATTTGGTTGAAAAATTCGAACAAATTGGATTTGAAAATTTATATATTTCTGAAATAACACTTGCTGAGTTAAAGTTTGGTGCTGAAAAAAGTGAATTCCCTACAAAAAACCGAGAAATAATTAATGAATTCTCAAATCGTATAAAACTCATTCCGATTTTTAAGGCCATTGATATTTTTGCAAAAGAAAAAGCCAGATTAAGAAAAACAGGAAGAGTTGTCGATGATTTTGACTTACTCATTGGCTCAAGCGCAATTGTTAATAATATGGTATTAATAACCAATAACGAAAAGCATTTTATTGATTTAGAAGGAATAGCATTGGAAAATTGGTCCAAGGAATAAAATAAAAAGGACAGGGCCTTTCCTAATGAAAACCCTGTCATTAAAATACATTTGATTCCACTTTGTTAAAGCGTCACAAAACTTATCCCTATATTGAAATAAACCGCATTGCCTAAATTATTAACCATTCCAAACTGCTGAGTTCCGAAGAAGCCTCTGAAAAACTCCCGACTTCCTTCCAACTCATCTGCATTGAAGGTCCAGTCCATGCGGTAACCTGCCTGTACATGCATCCAAAACGGCCCCGAGACTTGCTTTTGGAATTCTAATCTTGGGCGCAACTCCCCTCTTCTGATTTCATAGCTATTGTTCCCAACTGAGAAATCATTGATACGGTAGGATTGCCCTTCCAATTCATAGCCAAAAAGCAACAAAGAATTTTTGCTGAAATTGTATCGTCCATGTGCTCTCGCTGGAAAAAGGATTTCAGTTCCCCATTTTCTATCTGCACTTGTCACATCGTACATGACCACCGGAACGTAATTCAAATTTCCTACACGATAGGTTCTAGCCAGTCCCAAGCCCCAACGCTTGCTCTCACTTACTCGTTTAGCATAGACTGCCGCCAAACTCCATCGAATGGTGTTAAACGGTTGCAAACCCCAAGAGTAATCCCCACTCATATCCAATCCTGCTTGAACGATGAAGAAATTTTGCTCACTGATGGGTACAAAGAAGGTATTGGTCCAGTTGAGGTTATTCAATCCACGCTCATCCAAAATCTGTGTTAAACCTGAGGCATCCGGCTGACTTTGCACGTCCGAAATATTATATCCCACACGCATATAATTTAGTCCACTTTGCCAAACTAGATTACTTTTGGAAATCACAGGAATATTGGAATTGAAACGAACACCTCCAGTGAAATTCACTCTACCACTCTCTGATACCGGTGCATCTTCATCTACAGCCCATCCAGTGTTTCCACTAGCTGGAAAACGTGCAGCAGAAAGATTCATATCATACCCTAGCTGCCTATCGTAGGACAAAGTGAAAAAACGGGTTGGGCTTAAACCAACGATGGTAGGTCTGGCATAGCGTTTTACATTACTATCATCCACTAATTCCAAGTCTCCATAGATATCCCAATCTTCGTCATCATCATCTTGGGCCATCAACGGAACAAGCCCTGCAAGAAACAGGGCCATACTCATACATACTATTTTTAGCTTCATCACAGACCTAGATTAGTTTATTTTCAACTTTCTCCAAGTATCTGATCTACCGAATGTTTTGACACCAACGAAGCCACGAATATCTAAAGTATTTTCATCCTTCATGGTGATAACAGAACTGTAGGTATTTCCAGATTCAGGATCATAGATCGTTCCATCTTCCCAAACACCCTTTCCTTTGTAGGTGAAATCTTTCAATATTCTGTAACCTCTCAAAGGTACATTTCTCATACTTTCATCAGGATTATTGGCATCCAATTTTGGCTTACCTGTATTTGGGTCATTTGGTTCTTTTAACCATACGATTCTTCCGTAATACTTCCCGTCAATATTATCAATTTTCACTCGGGCTTTTCCATGTCCTGGCTCCCAAACACCCACCAATGCATCTGCATCCTGGGCCATTACAAAAGCACTACTGAATAGAAATGCTACAACTGCAAGTAACTTTTTCATAGGTATGTTGAGTTTATCGTTATTATTTAATTCCAAGTTCAAAAGTAACCTTCACCAAAAACTTCACATTTCCCCAAAACTCCTCATCCAACAAATCAAAGTCTCCCACGAAGGTAATCCTACCATCATTGAAGGCATTTGCTAAGTTCTCCTGCTTATCGGCGATCGATAAAGAAACGGGAGAACCAACTTCAAATCCACCTTCATGCAAACCAACCCGCGTCATGGATGTATTTTGAGATGTGAGTTCAAACACCATTTTCTCCAGCGCCGGTAATTCATCTCCATCCACCAAGGTGATTTCTACTGAAGCAACTTTAGCTTTAGAAACTTTCCCTTGTACTTCTCCTAATAGTTCATTGACATCAAACTCCCAAGTGGCTGTCGAGGAGTTAGCACCTTCAAATAGAGGGCCTTCGGCAGTTAGCTCCAACTCAGGAGTTTCGACCACTACGGTCGTCAAATTGCCGGAACATGCTGCCAATACCATGACAACAAGTGCGCTGATTGCCAGCGAAAGGATATGTTTTTGCATAAGGTTTATTGTTAGTTCTACGAAAGAACGGGGTTTCAGATTCAAAATACGCAAGAATCTCAACAGAATTAACTACTTGCGCTGAGCTCTTGTTCCTCAAATCTGAATATTTCGATATATTGAGCCGACAAAAAAAACACAGAAACCCTAGAATCGCAACTATGAATGCTAAACTCTTTGTTTTCATCGCCTTCCTTTGGACTCCAATAACTTTTGCTCAAACACTGAATGAGAAAGAACAACAGCTGATTCAGCAAATTGAAAAAAACTACGAAGAAACATTGGATTTATTAGAAGAAACGGTCAATATCAATTCAGGAACCTTCAATTTAGAGGGCGTAAAAGCAGTGGGAAAGGTTTTTGAACGGGAGTTTGCAAGGATAGGATTTACTACAGAATGGGTGACTTTACCCGATTCACTCAAGCGGGCAGGTCATTTTGTAGCCAGCAAAAAAGGAAACAAAGGGAAGAAATTATTTTTTATCGGGCACTTAGATACGGTTTTTGAAAAAGATATGCCATTCTATCCATTCACATATGTAGATGCGCATACGGCCAAAGGACAAGGAGCGAATGACATGAAAGGTGGCAATGTAATGATTTTTGCTACGCTGAAGGCATTGCATGAATTGGGACTTTTGGAAGACCGCACAGTGACGGTGTATTTCACAGGAGATGAAGAAAATGCAGGGAGTCCTAGTTGGGTGAGCAGATTGGACTTTGTAGAGCGGGCCAAGCTTCACGATTATGCTTTGGGTTATGAAACTGCCCAAGGCTTCAATATTGCGACCGTGGCCCGAAGAGGTGCAAGCGGATGGACTTTGAAGACGACAGGAAGACAGGTACATTCATCCGGTGTATTCCGTGAGTCGGTAGGCTACGGAGCAATTTACGAAGCTGCAAGAATCTTGAATACCTTCCGGGAAGAATTGGCAGGTGAGCAGTATTTGACTTTCAATCCCGGTCAAATCATAGGCGGTTCGGATGTTGCTTACAATGATGACACAGGAGAAGGCAGCGCTTTAGGCAAAACAAATATTGTGGCCAGAGAAGCATTGGTAACTGGTGATTTGCGCTTTTTGGGTGAGGAGCAAAAAGAAAAAGCTCGTGAAAAAATGCGGGAAATCGTCAGTAGAAATCTCAATGGCACTACGGCCAGTATCACGTTTGAAGATGGCATTCCATCCATGCCACCCACGGAGGGAAATTATGCATTGGTGGATGTGCTTTCCAAAGTCAGCAGAGATATGGGCTTTGGAGAGGTAAAAGCAGGTGATCCTGGTTCGAGAGGCGCTGGGGATATTTCTTATGTCGCGGACTATTTGGATTGTATCGATGGCTTAGGGGCCTCTGGTACAGGTGCGCACTCTCCTGCCGAAACAATCAACATGAAAGAGTTTCCTGATTTGTTGAAAAGGTCAACAGTTTTCGTGTATCGCTTACTCCATGAGTTATGAGAAAAAATTTA
Organism: Mongoliitalea lutea; assembly: GCF_014652135.1. Classification (GTDB taxonomy): domain Bacteria; phylum Bacteroidota; class Bacteroidia; order Cytophagales; family Cyclobacteriaceae; genus Mongoliitalea; species Mongoliitalea lutea. Next base: position 73,767 of record NZ_BMYF01000021.1, on the reverse strand, counting down.
GCCTACATTTTTGCGTTTATGAGCTGGTCTGCCGTGATTATGCAGTATTGGCTAATGTTAGAAACTAATCCTTTAACTTGGAGTGAGGCTACTATTCGCTTTTTTAGCTATTTCACAATCCTGACCAATACACTGCTCGCAATTTATTTCAGTTCACAAGTTCATGGAGACCTCCACGACAGGGGAAAAATCTGGAAAAAACCAGGGACTCTAACGGCAATCACAGTGTATATTTTGGTTGTTGGCTTGGTTTACCAAGTAGTTTTGCGGGCAATTTGGGATCCGCAAGGCATGGCACGGGTGACAGATGAGCTACTCCATACCCTCAATCCAATGTTAGGATTATTATTTTGGTGGCTTTTTGAGGATAAAAAAGCAGTGGAATGGAAGCAACTCCCCTATTGGCTCCTCTATCCCTTAGGATATTTTGTGTACACAATTATACACGGGCAAATCTCAGGATTCTATCCTTATCCTTTTGTGGATTTGAATTCCATCAGTGTAGGCCAATTGGTTTTTAACTTTCTAGTCTTGTCATTGGTCTTTATGGGAATTGCGGGGCTATTGGTCTGGATTGGGAAAAAGTTAAGGGTGAATCAAACACAGAATTGGAATGATTGACACTGATTTTCACAGATGATTACTTCAGAGTGGAATACATAACTCCAGCATTGGAACAAAAATACATTGAATTAACATTTCCAAATCGAATAAACCACCCCAACCAAAAATATCGACTTACAGCCAAAGGCCTAGCGTTGAAAGCAGAATTGACCAAAACGCGATGAAAAGCTACCATTTAGCAAACGATAAATCCATGCTAATCCCAACATTTTTTTATCTTTAGTCCATGAAAAAATTACTCTTTTTATCGTTAGCTGCATGCTCTTTATTAGCATCCAGCTGCAAAGAAACCGAAACAGCTCCAGAATCTCCTATGGAAGAACAACACAAGATTGTCGTTTATCAAGTATTTACGCGCCTATTTGGCAATACCTACACGACCAATAAACCTTGGGGAACCTTGGAGGAAAATGGAGTTGGGAAGTTTTCTAACTTTACTGACAAAGCCTTGGAAGAAATCAAAGCCTTAGGGGTCAGTCATATCTGGTACACAGGAATCCCCCATCATGCAGTAATCAGAGACTACACTGCATTTGGCATCAGCAATGATGATCCAGATGTAGTCAAAGGACGTGCGGGTTCACCCTATGCTGTGAAGGACTATTACCAGGTAAATCCTGACCTAGCAGATGATCCTGCCAAGCGCTTGGAAGAGTTTGAAGCCTTGATAGCACGCACGCACAAACATGGAATGAAAGTCATCATCGATATCGTCCCAAACCATGTCGCTAGAAAATATGAAGGAAAAAACAATCCCGAGGGGGTGCGTGATTTTGGTGCAAATGATGACCAAACAATGGAGTACCATAAAAACAATAATTTCTATTACATTCCTGGGAAATCTTTTTCAGTTCCAGCTCCTTTGGATAATTATAAGCCCTTAGGGGGTGAAAAGCATCCGCTATCCGACGGAAAGTTTGATGAAAACCCTGCTAAATGGACAGGAAATGGCAGTAGAGAAGCGCAACCGCATTTTCACGATTGGTACGAAACAGTCAAAGTTAATTATGGCGTACGACCAGATGGCACCAAAGACTTCCCAAGCCTTCCAGAAGGTTATGACACAAAAGATCACCAAGCCCATGCTGCTTTTTGGGCAGATAAAGAAGTACCCGATTCTTGGAAAAAATTCAAGGAAATTGCACTCTTCTGGACAGCAAAGGGAGTGGATGGATTCCGCTTTGACATGGCAGAAATGGTCCCTGTTGAGTTTTGGAGCTATATGAATTCAGCCATCAAAATCGCCAATCCAGATGCATTTCTGCTGGCTGAAATCTACAATCCAAAAGAATACAGGAATTACATTCACTTGGGTAAAATGGACTTTTTATACGATAAGGTAGAGCTCTATGACACCTTAAAAAACATCATGCAGGGTAAAGGTTCTACCGACAACTTAATCCCAATTCAAGCAGGATTGGCAGATATCGGGAAACACATGCTTCATTTCCTAGAGAATCATGACGAACAGCGTATTGCCAGTCATGAATTTGTCGGGAAAGCGGAAATAGCCAAATCTGCGGCCGTTCTATCAGCAACCATTGACGCAGCGCCTATGATGATTTACTTTGGGCAGGAAGTAGGCGAACCAGGGGCAGAAGACGCAGGATTTGGAAAACCAAGCCGGACATCCATTTTCGACTATATCGGCGTACCGCATCATCAGCGATGGATGAATGGTGGAAAATTCGACGGAGGACAGCTAAGCAATTCAGAAAAAGACCTGCGCGATTTCTACAAACGTTTGCTCAACTTTACGCTTTACAGTCCTGCCCTTGCAGGTGAATATGCAGAAATTCATAGCCATAATCGCGCAAATACGGAATGGTACAATGACAAAGTATTTTCCTACATGCGTTGGTCAGAAAAACAACGCTTGATTATCATTACCAATTTTGATAAGCAAGATAGTTTTGGATTTGAACTGCAAGTGCCGGCTAACATCATCCAAGGGTGGGGAATAGCAGATGGAAAGTACACATTGGATGAAAAACTTTATGGACAGGCGAAACCAACCTTGACAATTCAAGATGGCCAAGGCAGGGTAAGAGTTGATCTGAAACCTTTGGAAAGTTGGATACTAGAAGTCAAATGAGGAGACATTAAAAAGCATGATGCTTTTCCTCAACAAAGTTTGATGAAGCATCATTCTTACTTTCCAACAAGCTTCGATGGTTGTAAGCTCTTGTTAAAATGCAACGATTATAAAAATATTCGACGCAATATATGCGTCGAATATTTTTTTTTATGCGGCGATTATTGCATATATTCGTTGCATAAATTGCAGTGAATAATGCAGTACATCTACCATAATCCTAATTGGCCTTCTTTTTACTGGAATCATGAAGCGATAATCCAGCAATTAAGTATTGTGAGAAATCTTCAGGGAAGGTTACTAGGTAAAATGGAGTCTTTGGGTTTTGATCTCAAAAATGAGGCATTTCTCCATACCCTTACCCTTGATGTACTCAAGTCATCAGAAATTGAAGGCGAATACTTAGATTTGGATCAAGTCCGATCTTCAATCGCTCGAAAATTGGGGATGGAAATAGCCGGTGCAGTGGAGTCCGATAGGTTTGTAGATGGGGTGGTAGAGATGATGATCGATGCTACTCGCAACTGCTTTGAGCCCATCACAAAAGACCGTCTATTTGATTGGCATGCTGCACTTTTCCCTACTGGGAGAAGCGGTATGTATAAAATAAGCGTAGCTGATTGGAGACAGGATTCAACAGGTCCCATGCAAGTGGTATCTGGAGCTTTAGGAAAAGAAAAAGTGCATTTTCAAGCTCCAGAAGCATCGGTTACAGAAACGGAAATGAGTCGGTTTTTAGAATGGTTTAATACACATGAATCTATAGAACCCGTATTGAAAGCAGCTGTCGCCCACCTTTGGTTTGTCACCATACATCCCTTTGAAGATGGAAATGGTAGAATCACACGGGCACTAACAGATATGTTGTTAGCCCGTTCGGACAACAGCAATCAACGGTTTTACAGCATGTCAGCACAGATTCGAAAAGAAAGAAAAGACTATTATGAGATCTTAGAAAAAACCCAGAAGGGTAAACTTGACATTACAGCATGGATAGAGTGGTTTTTAGCCTGCCTAACGAATGCATTGAAAGCAACGGACGAAGCCTTGGATGCAGTTTTGTTCAAAGCAAACTTTTGGAGAAAACATACACATACAGTACTCAATGAACGTCAACGGAAATTGCTGAATATGTTGATGGGGGAATTTGAAGGAAAATTGACCTCGTCTAAGTGGGCTAAGATAACGAAATCCTCCAAAGACACTGCAATCAGAGACATCAATGACCTCCTGGAAAAAGGTATCCTTCAAAAAGAAGCCGCTGGAGGCCGAAGTACCAACTATGAGTTAATCAGGAATCTGTAAATTATAAAAAACAAAAAGCCCTAATTTGCATCAGGGCTTTTTTTTAATACGATCAATACCATTGTTATTTTATCTGCTATCCAATGAAATACTCAAACCGTGGACAACGAACCGTCAACTGTGGGCAAACATTATTTTAAGTATGCAGAAAGCATCCAAACCACTTTTTCTTTAGCGGTGATGTACTCGCTCATCAAGGCATCGGTACCTTCGTCACCTTGGTCTCCTGCCAATTCTAATGTTTCTCTCTCCAAATCCAGAAGTGCATTCAAATTATCACGGGTAATTTCCACCATTTTTTTGGCGTCGTCCACCATCTTTGCTTCTGAAATGGAAGAGTTCGCAATGTATTCTTCATAGGAAGACAGTGGCCGCTGACCGAGTGTTAAGATACGCTCAGCTGTTTCATCAATATTCAAGGCCGCTGCATTGTACAGTTCTTCAAATTTTGCATGCAATTCAAAGAAGTTTGGACCGGTAACATTCCAGTGGAAGTTACGAAGGTTCTGATAGTATATTTGATAACTTGCCAAAAGCGAATTTAACTTAGCCGCTAAAACTTTACTGTCTTTTATTTTCAATCCAATATCATTTGTGCTCATAATCTTTATATTTAATGGTTGTTTTACTATCTATACAATCAAAAACAAGGCCATAGAAGGCCAAAAACTAATTTCAGCCGATTGATACTAACAATAAGCGAAAGGAGTTTTCTATACATACGGAATTAAGCCATCGAAAGATTGAACAAATGAAGCAGGCGCTACAGGATATCGGGATTTTGGACTTTTATCGCAATAAAAACACCGTCAAATGGCTGATTTTCATCAGCTCAGTCATCATTAGCTTTGGGTCGATCTATTACACCAACCTCTTGGTGGAAGAATTGCGCGAGCGTGAAAAACGTCAGATTCAATTATTGGCAAAAGCCCTGGAGTACGCCTCCATGAATACTGACAATTTGACATTTATCAATTCTGAAATCATCCAACAAAACTATTCCATACCCGTCATTATAGCCGATGCTTCGGGCAATCCTTTGGATATGCGGAACATTAAATTCCGAAAAAACGCAACGGACGAAGAAAAAGCCAAACTGCTCAAAGAAGAAATTGTCAAAATGAAGACACAATTTGAGCCCATAGAAATCATGGACTCTTATGTGTATTACCGGAATTCTGAATTACTGACTTCTTTACGCTTCTATCCATACATTCAACTCTCTGTCATCTTAGTATTCGGTGCCTTAGCATATGCAGTATTTAATCAATCTAAAATAGCTGAGCAAAACCGCGTTTGGGCGGGGTTGACCAAAGAGACCGCTCATCAATTGGGTACTCCTATCGCCTCTTTAATGGCATGGCTAGACTATTTCAAAAACTCCCCTTTCTACGAGGAAAACAAAGAGGTCATCCAAGAGATGGATAAAGATGTGGTCAAGCTACGGATGGTGACCGAGCGGTTTAGCTCCATCGGAAGCAAACCCTCCATACAGCCAGAAAATGTGTTTATGGTTATCGATGAAGCCATCAATTACTTACGACCACGAATTTCCACCAAAGTAAGCATGACGGTCAATGGCTATGAAAACGGCATTGAAGCCATGATCAATAAACCTTTATTTGAATGGGTAATAGAAAACATTTGTAAAAATGCCGTGGATGCCATGAAGGGTCAAGGTTCTATTACCATCAATATTATCAAAGAAAGCGAAAAATATGTTTTTGTAGACATTATTGATGACGGTAAAGGGATGGAAAAGGGGATGTTTAAAAAGATTTTCACTCCTGGATTTACGACCCGTAAACGGGGATGGGGTCTAGGGCTAACGCTAGCCAAACGAATCATTGAGGGCTATCACAAAGGAAAGGTGTTTGTCAAAGAATCCGAAGTGGGTAAAGGAACAACCTTCAGAATCATTCTTCAAGGTACCAAAGAAGGGATAGCCAAATTCCAACGGGAGGATTTTGTGGCACAGGGATTAAGCAACTAACCTAATCTTCCAATCTTAACCCGCTGAAATTTAGCACTTGCTTTAAGTACATAATTGGCGTAAATACGCTTGCAAGAAAAATTAATCTCCGTAACCCTTCGCTGCCCACCATATCCCTCCTAAAAGGTGTTTCATGAAGTCAGGACTTTGAAAAGCCCAATCGGTATGCCCCAAAGCAGTGTAAAACATACGCCCTCCATCAAACTCATTGGTCCAGGCAATCGGATGAAAATCTCCCATACCTTCTCCTGCATCGTAGGTATTCTCATCTGCCGTGATAAGAACGCGGACATTGGGGTTGAAATTTTTAAAGGCATAAATCTCATCTGACCACACCCACTTTTCTGGCAAATGATAGGTTGCAGGATGATTTCGATCAATCACATTCAACTTCAATGTTTGCTGATGGGGATGATTCAAAAATTGGGCGCCAATCAATTGGGTGTACCAAGGCCAGTCATACTCAGTATCTGTAGCACTGTGAATGCCTACGATCCCTTTCCCACTTTGCACAAATTTCTGAATACTGTTTTTTTGAGCTTCATTGAAAATTGTACCTGTGGTACTCATCAAGATGATCACATCAAATCTTGCCAAGTTGGCATCTGTAATGAAGTCTTCATCCTCAGTCGTATAAATATCAAAAATATTGTCTCTCGCTAGTTTCTTTAATGCGACCACACCATCTGGAATGGACTGATGTCGAAATCCTTTCGTCTTGCTGAAAACTAAGGCCCTATATTGAGGACCGTTTTGAGCTTGTGCTTCTTGCCAGGATGCAGGAACCAGTAAAACTATGACAAGTAGAAGCTGACAAAATCTAAGAAGTTTATTCATGATCATGTAGGTTTGAGGGAAGATATTCTTTTCCTGAAAATTGAAAATAGGAATCCTGATTCAGATTACCTAAAAACCCACTAAAAACTTACTTTCTATTCCCAACCCATACACCAAAGATTACAGCGATAATTCCAATGTAGTGTCCAAAAAGTAAGGTCTCTCCATCCAATAATCCCCACATAATGGCTACAATAGGAATAAGGTATGTAACCGAACTCGCAAAAACCGGGGTTGCCACTTTCACCATCACATTGAATAAGATCAAAGCTAAAGCTGTACCAACGATCCCTAATAAACTTATTAGACCAGCTGCCTGCCAAGCACCTGCCACATGAACAATCTTAAAGGAGAAATCAGTCGCAGCAAATAAATAAACCAAGGCAGCTGGAAGTACCATGGTAATAGAGATAGCTGTGATCGCTACCGGTTTGAGTTCGACAAATCGGTATTTGATGATATTCAAATTAACTCCATAGCAACAACAGGCCAGCAAGACATAAAACGCATAGCTATTGATATCAGTAAACCCTCCAAACCCTGTATCCTTGACCATTAACAATAAAACTACTCCCACAAATGCAATGAGCAAACCTATCAAATTGCGCTGAGTAATTTTGGAATTGAAAAACAAGGCTCCAATAATCACTACAAATAAAGGAGTCATGGCATTAAAGACACCTGTCAGCGATGAGCTTAATTGAGTTTGGGCTTTTGCAAAAAGAAATGCCGGAATAAAACTACCTACCAATCCTACGATTAATAAATTTTTGACTTGACGTTTATTGAGGGACTTTAATCTGGGCAATGAAAGTGGCAGCAGGAATAATCCAGCGGCAACAATTCGAAAAGCCCCAACTTCGCCAGGAGAAAAAACTTCCAGGCCCCTTTTTATCAAAATAAATGAACTTCCCCAAATCAGGGCCAACACAATCAGAAAACCCCAGGCCTTTAATGCATTTTCGGCAAGCAAATCCCTATTACTCATGAATGGATGTCTAACGGATAATCAAATCAAAAAAAGCTGTTTCATACTTCTGACGTGCAGTGTGTATGAAACAGCCTTTGCTGTAATTTCAAATGTACGTATTCTCTCTCGTTATCAACCATTAAAATTGATAATCGGCATATACAGACCCTACTTCGTCCAAAATCCCCTGAACTTCTGCCAAGGACTCCACCGTGACCATCTGTGTCCGATACGGTTTGAAATTAGGCATCCCTCTGAAGTAATTGGTATAATGCCTTCTCATTTCCAAAATACCCAGCTTCTCTCCTTTCCATTTGACAGAAAACTCCAAATGCTTTTTGGTAACCCGAATCCGTTCTTCCATATCGGGGCCAGGTAATTTTTCTCCGGTCTCTAAATAATGCTTGATTTCATTAAAAATCCATGGATATCCAATCGAAGCACGGCCAATCATCATCCCATCCACATCGTACTTTTGTTTGTATTCCAAAGCTTTTTCAGGGCTATCGATATCACCATTCCCGAAAACAGGAATATGTAGGCGTGGATTAGCTTTCACTTGGTTCAAATAGGACCAGTCAGCTTCACCTTTGTACATCTGCTGACGCGTACGGGCATGTATGGAAATCGCCTGAATACCCACATCCTGCAAACGCTCCGCTACCTCTACTATACGAATCGTATCATGAGACCAACCAAGGCGGGTCTTAACCGTCACAGGAATTTTTACTGCTTTCACAATTTCAGCAGTCATGGAAACCATTTTATCGATATCGAGCAAAATCCCTGCACCGGCACCCTTACAGGCAACTTTATGAACTGGACAACCATAATTGATATCCAAGATGTCCGGTCCTGCAGCTTCTGCAATAGCAGCTGCCTCTCGCATGGATTCTATTTCATTTCCAAAAATCTGAATACCTATCGGACGCTCATATTCAAAGATATCCAACTTTTGAACACTCTTTGCAGCATCCCTGATCAAGCCCTCAGAACTAATAAATTCTGTATACATCAAATCCGCTCCATTCTCCTTGCAGACTGCCCGAAAAGGAGGATCACTCACATCTTCCATAGGTGCGAGCAACATGGGGAATTCACCGATTTCTAAGTTTCCTATCTTTACCACCGTTCAATTGTAATTTTCCTGTAAATTTACGTCAAATTATGCAGATTTATAAAACCCAATCACCTATAGCTTCACGATCCAACTGGTTATTATCACTTGTTGTTCTGATTTTGGTCACCTTTGGAGTCTTGGCACTCTTACAAGGATTGGCCGTTGTACTGGTCCCCAAGATTTTTTCCATCTCTTTGGATGAGACGATTGCTATCCTTACAGTAGGTTCCTCTCACCCCCAAGCTCGCTTCGTTTTTCTATTTGTACAAGGCTTAGCGGGAGGATTGAGCTTTTTTATAGCAGGTATCCTTTACAGCAAATTGGTCGATCGGGCTGATTTTCAGTGGAAACAACAAGTAGCTACCATAGAGTTCAAAAGCATTGTATTAATGATCTTGATTTTGATAGCAGGTATTATTTTTAACAGCGTGTTAATCGACTGGAATGCTGACTTTGTCTTCCCGGAATCCTTATCCCAACTTGAAAAATACCTGAGGGAAAAAGAAGATCAATTACTAGGCCTGACCAAATTCTTGACTGATTTTGACTCCATCACAGAAGTACTTGCGGGGATCTTTGTTATAGGTATTTTGGCTGGATTGGGCGAAGAAGTACTCTTTAGAGGAGTGCTCCAACCAAAGCTTAGTGGCTATTTTAACAATGTTCATGCGGGCGTATGGGTAGCAGCAGTTATCTTTTCTGCTATCCATCTTCAATTCTATGGTTTTCTCCCAAGAGTGTTTTTAGGGGCTATATTTGGATATTTATATGTATATTCAGGTTCATTGGTCTATCCGATACTTGCCCATATCCTAAACAATACCTTCACAGTAATCATGCTATATTTGAATAAAATAGGTATACTAGAGTTTGATTTAGAAGAAACAGGGCAAGTCCCCATACTTATGGCCTTTGCTGGCTTGATCGGTATGATTCTTTTATTTCGTGTTTTTAAAAACGAACAATCTCAATTAGCAACTCATGAGTAATTGGAAAAAAGTGTTTGCAGATGGTTCACCGGTAAGGGCTGAAATAGTCAAAAGCATTTTGGAAGACCGGGAAATCCCAGCAGTAATTCTCAATAAAAAAGAAACAGCTTATCAGATTCATGGCCAATACGAGGTGATGGTTGCAGAGCAGCATCTAGAGGAGGCTTTAAACATCGTGCAGCATGAGATCACCTTTTAGAATGCGGGACCGCTTCAACATCAACAATTACAGTAATCTCGCCCAACGTGTCATTACTGCGTTGATTGGTGCATTTGTAATTATAGCAGGAGCGGTTTACAGTCCATGGATTTATTTCATCACTTTTGGGTTAATTTTGGCATTTTCCCAGATGGAATTTTACAAGCTATCCGGCTTGGACGGAATGCTCCCTTTGAAAAGTTTTGGAACGTTTTTGGGCACCTTGATATTTGCACTGACCTTCTTTATAGAAATTGGACATTTGGATGACAAGTATTATTTCTTGATTTTCCCGCTCGTATCCTTAGTTTTTTTCATCAAATTATACAGAAAATCAGATAAAAAGCCATTTACAGGAGTAGCTTTCACATTTTTAGGCATCTTTTATGTCGCAGTTCCGTTTGCACTCTTGAATGTAGCAGCCTTTGCGGTGGATGGTACCTTTCATTATGAAATCATCATAGGGTCTTTATTGATTTTATGGGCTTCAGATTCGGGTGCTTACTTCGCCGGTACAAAGTTTGGAAAGACCAAATTATTCGAGCGTGTATCTCCCAAAAAGTCCTGGGAGGGATTTCTCGGAGGAGCAGGTACAGCTTATGTCATGTCCTATATTTTGGGTAAGCATTTCAACACCTTACCTTCCTGGCAATGGCTTAGCATCGCTACAATTATTATTATAGCTGGAACTTACGGAGACCTCATAGAGTCTCTGTTTAAGAGAAGTATAGAGATCAAGGATTCAGGAAAAGCATTACCAGGACATGGTGGATTTATGGATAGATTTGACGGATTGTTATTATCGGCCCCATTTATTGCTGCTTTTTTGAAAATCTTTTAAAAATCACCCGTGGATACTGAAAAAGTCCTTAATATTGTATCATAATTGAATAATTCAACTAAATAAACCCACTATGGCTTACATTGAACCAGCTCCGATCAAGGATAAAGAGAATCCTTTGGAGTCAATGATGGAGAGATTTAACATTGCAGCAGAAAAATTGGGACTTTCTGAAGAGGTCTACAATGTGCTGAAAAATCCTGCCAAACAAGTGATTGTTTCACTTCCCATTACCATGGACAATGGTAAAATTCAAGTTTTTGAGGGAATTCGGGTAATCCATTCAAACATCCTAGGACCTGCAAAAGGCGGTATCCGCTTTTCGCCAGATGTTCACATCGATGAAGTAAAAGCACTTGCTGCTTGGATGACTTGGAAATGCGCTGTAGTGGATATTCCTTACGGTGGTGGTAAAGGGGGTGTTCGTTGTAACCCTCGTGAAATGTCCAAAGGAGAAATCGAGCGATTGATGAGAGCTTACACTACAGCTATGATCGACGTTTTCGGCCCGGACAAAGACATTCCTGCACCGGATATGGGTACAGGACCAAGAGAAATGGCTTGGTTGATGGATGAGTATTCGAAATCACACGGAATGACTGTCAATGCCGTAGTAACTGGTAAGCCATTGGTATTGGGCGGTTCTCTTGGAAGAACGGAAGCAACAGGCCGCGGTGTAATGGTCAGTGCCTTAGCTGCCATGCAGAAATTAAAAATCAATCCTTTCTCCGCTACCTGTGCTGTACAAGGTTTTGGTAACGTAGGTTCTTGGGCAGCTCAATTATTAGAAGAGCGAGGCTTAAAAATCGTAGCGATATCGGATATTTCCGGCGCCTATCACAACGAAAATGGAATCAATATCGTAGAAGCAATTGCTTACAGAGATGGTAACAATGGGACATTGGAAGGCTTCAAAGGAGCTGAGAAAATGGACAATCCTATGGAACTGTTAGAATTGGATGTGGATGTGCTAGTTCCAGCGGCCGTTGAAGATGTGATTACTATCCATAACGTGGATAAAATCAAAGCGAAATTGATCGTAGAAGGTGCCAATGGCCCTACTTCCGCTAAAGCAGATGCCATCATCAATGAAAAAGGCATCATGGCAGTACCTGATATCCTAGCTAACGCTGGAGGTGTGACTGTATCTTACTTTGAGTGGGTTCAAAATAGATTAGGTTACAAGTGGACTGCTGAGCGTGTCAATAGACGTTCGGATCGTATTATGAAAGATGCTTTTGACCATGTATATGAAGCTTCTATCAAATACAATGTTCCAATGAGAATTGCCGCTTACATTGTTGCGATCGATAAAGTTGCGAAGACCTACACTTTCCGTGGTGGCTTCTAAGCACAAGCGAACAAAATAAAAATTTATATATTTGGGGTGTGAAAGGTGACTTTCACACCCCTTTTTAACGAATTATCCCATGACCATACATAAAGAAGGTAGATCTTTGCTGTTTTGGATGCTAATAATCTTGGCAGCACTAAATTATGGATTACATCAATGGATTCCAGAACAAGACTTGGTACTCAACCTAGTTTTACTTGTCAGTGTAGTCCTGTATTTAATTGTACTTCAATTCTTCAGGAATCCATTCGTGGCCTTACCTAATGATGATGATTTGGTGTATGCACCAGCGGAAGGCAAGGTAGTTGTTATAGAAGAAACAACGGAAGATGAATACTTGAAAGACAGAAGAAAGCAAGTATCCATCTTTATGTCTCCTTTTAATGTTCATGTCAACCGCTCTCCTATTGCTGGTATTGTAGAGTTTTTCAAATACCATCCTGGAAAATACCTGGTCGCTTGGCATCCAAAATCCAGTACAGAAAATGAGCGTACTACCATGGTACTACGTCATGAAAATGGCACAAAGATATTGGTAAGACAAATAGCCGGAGCCCTAGCAAGAAGAATCAAATGGTATGTGAAAGATGGAACTCCGCTTGCCCAAGGAGGGGAGTATGGCTTTATCAAATTTGGATCAAGAGTGGATATCTACTTACCACTAGATGCAGAGATTCTTGTGACGATGGATCAAAAAACCAAAGGAGGCAAAACCCCAATAGCAAGGTTAAAAAAATAAAAGCGCTATACATCTTACTAAAAGCTTAACGACTTGTGTTACCTAAACAGGAAATGCAATCGTTAAGCTTTTTTTATGGGCAGATTTTTAACTTCAAAGTCAAGGAATACAGATTTCAATTTAACTCAGAATTCCTCCGTGAAAAATACCTCACTATTGACATATAGACCATTCCCACTACTATTCCAAGAGCTTTAGGAACAGTCTGTTCAACAAATAAATCTTCAGAAATCAACAGATAATACCCAATCCATATGAGCAAAGGATACAAAAGCGGCCAAAAAAAGTAACTATCAAATCTATCCCTAGGTTTAAAATGGTAAAACACAACATACATGAATAACCACGCAACAAAATGATAGAGATTAGGAGAAATCTCCATAAGTTGATCTTGGTTTAACAAAATAACTACAAGAATAAAGAGGTTAATAACTGCAACCTTCCTACTAAATGTAAAAAAGGAAGACCGCTTAAAGTCCACAGAAGCTTGACTAAGATTTTCCATAACTTAAAAGAATTAAACATACTGGAGAGTTAAATTTAAAAAAAATGTCCTAAAAAGCCAGTAATAGAATGGTTTAGTTATTGAAATCTTCTCTTTTTTTAGAAACCGCTTCTTTTATACTTAGGTTTGACACACCCCCTGAAACAATAAACTTCATCACATCGGTACTGCTCAATCCCTCTAAAATTGTTACATTTTCTTTTGGAATTAAAAATAGATTGCCAGAGAAATTATAACTATGAGGCATGTAAATTGATACTAATGTCCTATCATCGATGTCCAATAAATTGTCCTGAGTGATAAAGCCAAGTCTAAATACAGTATCAGATAATTTCACTAAAACAGGCGTATTAAACTTCTTTTTATCTCCAACGAATGCAGCCATCAAATCTTTGATACTGGTATAAAGAATATTGATCAAAGGAATCCTAAATACCCAGCGCTCAAAAATCTCAAAAAGAGGCTTTGTAATAAATATACTAGCCAAAAACCCAATAAACGTGATAAAAGCAAGAATTATCAAAATCCCAAGGCCAGGCACCGGAATGGGTACTATTCCATCGATGAATCTCAAAATCCAAGCTATCACATAGACAGTCAAAGCAATAGGAACTACAAAAAGGAGCCCTCTGAAGAAGTATGTAATGAATCTTTTATACGTAAATGACATGAGTTCACAGCTTTCAACAAAACTAAGTAATTTAAAAAGCATTGACACAAAAAAAGCCTCAGATTTCTCCGAGGCTTTAGTAAATGATTTCTTACTCTTAAAGATCAATACCCATAAAGGACATAAAGGCAATACCCATCAAACCAGTGATAAGCATGGTAATACCTAAACCTTTCAATCCGTCAGGAACATTAGAATACTTCAACTTTTCTCTGATAGCTGCAAGGGCAACCATAGCCAAGAAGAAACCTACACCAGAACCAAAACCGTAAACGGTTGCTTCTGCGATAGTATAATCTCTCTGAGCCATGAAAAGGGAACCACCAAGAATCGCACAATTTACTGCGATCAATGGAAGGAAGATACCCAATGCACCATACAAAGCAGGAGCAAACTTTTCAACGATCATCTCTACAAGCTGCACCATTGCCGCAATTACCGCGATGAACATGATGAATCTTAGAAAAGATAAGTCAACTGTTGCAAAAGTAGGGCCAGCCCAAGCTAAAGCACCTTCTTTCAAAATATACTCATTCAACAACCAGTTGGTTGGTGCAGTTACTGACAATACGAAGATTACCGCTGCGCCCAAACCAAGAGCTGTACTTACCTTCTTAGAAACGGCCAAGAAAGAACACATTCCCAAAAAGTAGGCGAAAACCATATTATCGATAAAGATCGATTTTACTGCTAAATTTACTAATTCCATTTTTGCTACTTTTTAGTGTTCTACATAACCTGTTTTGGTACGCTGTACCCAGATGATCAAACCAAGAATGATGAATGCTCCTACAGGAGAAACCATCAAACCATTCGTTGCCAAGCTGAATCCTTCTCCAAATAGACCAGAAATCGCATCGTAGATTTGAACTCCGAATACAGACCCTGAACCCAATAACTCTCGGAAGAAAGCAACTGCTAAGATAATCCAAGCATATCCAAGGGCAGAACCAAAACCATCCAAGATGGAATCATATGGTTTGTTACCCAATGCAAATGCTTCCAAACGACCCATTACGATACAGTTGGTGATAATCAAACCAACGAATACGGATAGTTCCTTATACATATCAAAAGCAAAAGCTTTCAATACTTCATTTACCAAAGTTACCAACGATGCAATTACTGCCAATTGTACGATGATACGCACTCGGGATGGGATAGCATTTCTCAACAAGGAGATGGTCAGGTTTGCCATCACCATTACGAAAATTACGGATATCGCCATTACCAAAGTAGGCTGCAATTGAGTAGTAACCGCAAGAGCAGAACAAATCCCCAATACCTGAATGGTAATCGGGTTATTATCTACCAAAGGGTCACTGATGAACTTTCTCCTTCTTTTGGACAAAAGAGGCTCTGCTTGTTTTACAGATGCCTGTGCTGTTTCTGTGCTCATTATAGTTTGGTTATAATGTTCGTATTAATTAACTAAAGCTAAATCAGTGGAGCCAGCAGAAGAACGCAATTTCTCGAAATATGCGCTGTAAAACTGCAAGTAGTTTCTCAACATATTGTTGACACCGTTAGCTGTGATGGTAGATCCGGAGATACCATCTACTTTGTGTAAATCATCAGAGAAGTCTCTACCTTCACCTTTTTGCATTACAACAGATTGGAAGGAACCTGACTCATCATAGATTTGCTTACCTTGAAATCTGTTTTGCACACCTGATTCGGTAATTCTTGCTCCAAGTCCAGGAGTTTCTCCTTTATGACCGAACGTAACCCCTGCAATGGTGTTCAGATCTGTATCTAAAGCCAAGAAGCCCCAAATTTCATCCCAAAGTCCTGCACCGTACACTTGTACAATGTAAGCCTCCACAGCATCAGGATTTCCCTCTTTGTGGAAGATAAACATTGGATACTGCCTTTTTTCAGGAGCCATTTTGTAGTTCTTAGCAACATTCACATTTTCTGCGATGATAGGATTCCCATCAGAATCTTTCTCAATTAAGTTGCCATCGATATCTACGACTTTAGAAGTGATTCTTTTGTCATAATACGCAAGAATCTCGTCAGAAGTCATTTTTCTCAAATCAGAAGACTCTAAAACTGCACCCAAAATTTGTTTTTTGGTATCTAGTTCTACAGCTTTTTTCTGAATAGGTCCCAATACCTGAGAAGTACCGGACAATAATAATCCTAATACTACTGTCAGGATTACTGAGAATGTGATGATATAAGCGTTAGACTGTTGCACGTTGTAACCTCCTTTTCTTATTAGCTTTTACTACATAAAAATCGATCAATGGCGCAAACACGTTCATAAATAGAACGGCTAGCATAATACCTTCAGGATACGCTGGGTTGGTAACACGGATGATTACTGTCAACACACCGATCATGAAACCATAAATCCATTTTCCTACTTCTGTCTGAGCTGCCGAAACTGGGTCGGTAGCCATAAATACAATACCGAAGGCCAAACCTCCAATTACCCAGTGGTACTCAGCAGGCATTGCTAAGTATTCGTTATTTCCAGCAAAAAGGTTAAAGATAACACCCATAAAATATGCGCCTGCAAAACCTGAAACGATAATTTTCCAGGAAGCAACACCGGTTGCAATCAAAATGACTGCACCAACTAGTGCCATTAATGCGGATGTCTCACCTATAGATCCCGGTATCCAGCCCATAAATAAGTTCCAAAACTCGAATAGTCCTGATTGCAAACTTGCGTTATGTTCGGCAAGAGCTTTAGTAGCAACTACGCCGTCCTGACCTGCATTATACACTACTGCAAGCGCAGTTGCGCCAGAGAAACCATCTACAGGAGCTTTATCTCCCAAATATGTCCATACCTGATCACCAGAAATCTGTGCAGGATATGCGAAATACAAGAATGCTCTTGCCGTCATAGCCACGTTCAAGATATTCATTCCTGTACCACCAAATACTTCTTTTGCAATAACTACAGCGAAGATAGTAGCTAATGCAACTTGCCATAAAGGAAGTGTTGCAGGAACAACCAACGGAATCAACATCCCTGTTACTAGGAAACCTTCGTTGATTGGGTGCTTACGAATGACAGCAAATGCTGCTTCTACTGCACCACCCGCCGCATAAGCAACGATTACAATCGGAAGTACTAGCTGAAGTCCCAATAGCAACTTAGGACCAAAATCTTCCCACAATCCTGCGGTTTGACCAGTAGCTAAGAAATGTTGATGTCCTGTGTTGTAAATACCAAACAATAAGCAAGGTATCATAGCAATCACTACAGTGATCATCATTCTTTTGAGGTCAATCGCATCCTTCACTTGAGCACCTTTTATTGCATTGGTATGATTCGGTGTAAACAAGAATGTTTCACCTGCTTCAAATGCATAATAAAAGTTCTCTAACTTGCCTCCTTTTTTGAAAAGGGGCTTCTGCTTGTCCAACAGATCTCTTAGAAACTTCATATATTTAACTGTGTTGTAATAAGTCTAAACCTTTTCTGACAATCTCCTGTACTGGGTGTTTGGATACGTCCACAAATTCACAAAGTGCCAAATCTTCTTCAACCACCTCATAAATACCTAACTCCTCCATTTCGTCGAAATCTTCCGCCATAATTGCTTTTAACAAATACACAGGAAGGATATCCATAGGAGTGACACTTTCAAAAACACCTGTCTGTACAAATGCTCTTTCTTCCCCACGTACGTTGGTATCAAGCACATATTCTTTCTTAGGATTCAAGAAAGAGAACAAACCTAAAGCTCTATGATAACTTAAGTGCTTGGTAGGAAGTGCCCAGCCCAAAAACTCATGGTAGTGACCTTCTGGAAGCAAGGTGATTTGATTGTGGTAATAACCGATGTATCCATCAGCATTGATTTTTTCACCTGTCAATACGTTTCCGGAAACCACTCGCGTATCTGGAGCAACAGCTGATTTCTCATCTTCTTTCAAGTTTCCTTGAACCAAGGTATCTACACAAGCCCCCATGTATGTTTTTACATAAGCTGCTTTCTTTGCCCTTGAACCTGCGATTGCAAATTTCTTTGTAGCATCATATTTACCTTCCAAGAACAACTTGCCAATCTGAGCAACGCCAAATGGAGAAATAGTCCATACTATCTCACCTTTATTGATTGGGTCGATATGATGAATATGCACACCTACGTTACCAGCTGGGTGTGGTCCTGAGAATTTATTTAACTCAACACCTTTCGCATTTGCGAAAATGGCAGGAACCTGCTCAGCTTCGTTTACATTCAAATGAACTTTTCCGGAGGTCAATTTACCTAATACTGTAAGGCCTGCTTGGAAGTATTTATCTTCTCCTTCCAACATAAAACCATAATCGGCTGCCAATGGATGGGTATCAAAGGCTGAAATAAAGATTGACTTAGGAGTATCAGCAGGATTTGCAACAATGCCGTAAGGTCTTTGAACCAATTGAGGCCATACACCACCTTTACACATTTGAGCAACTGCATCCTCTTTCGTCAATTTTGAAAGATCGCTTTCAGAAAACTTGTCAAATGATTCATAGCTGATAGCGCTATCAGCAAGGATCTTGATTTCTAACAATTTTCTTCGTTCACCTCTTTTAATCTCTACGATTTCACCAGATACCGGCGCAACGTATTGCACGGATTCCATGGCTTTATCAAACAAGATAGGCGTACCTGCTTTGACAGTATCCCCCTCACTTACAGTTACTTTTGGTCGCTGCAAACCGATAAAATCGGTTGGTTTTAACGCAAAAGTCTTAGCGGGCTTGAACTCTGCAAGCTGCTTTTCAGCTTTACCTACGAGCTTAATATCGAATCCCTTCTTAAGCTTTATTGTTTTTGACATATGATTTTATGAATATATGATCTTTTTAAAAACGCCCCAAATCTAATAAAATCAATCAGTTTATAGAAGATTATTTTGTTATTATTTGTGACTTAGGACACTTACGGAATTTGAACGATTTGGATACAAGAATTTTAATTATATCGCAAAATCATGTTCTAACTTCTCAATATGAGCTTTTACTTGTTCCATTAACCACATAGGTGTAGAGGTAGCACCACATATTCCTACAGTGTCTTGGTGGTCAAACCAACTCGGATCGATTTCGTTTTCATTTTCTACAAAATAACTCTTTGGATTCACGGATTTACACACTTGATAAAGTGCCTTACCATTGGAGCTTTTTTTACCAGAAACAAAAACAATCACATCGTTATCAGCAGCAAATTTACTTAATTGAGGCTCACGGTTGGACACTTGTCTACATATAGAGTCATTGGCATTAAAATCTAATTCTGTAAACTCCCCTTTCACCGACTTGATTCTTTCCTCAATCTTTTCTTTCAGCTCATAAAATCCTTTGGTGCTTTTGGTAGTCTGTGAAAAAAGCGTAACAGGTTTAGCGTAATCAATCTTATCCAAATCCTTATCTTCCATCACTACGATTGCTTTTTCTAAGGTCTGCCCCGTCAATCCAATCACTTCCGCATGTCCTTTTTTGCCATAGATGACAATTTGCCCCTGCTCTTTCTCCATTTTATCAAAGGCAGTTTTGACCCTATGTTGTAATTTCAACACGACAGGACAAGAGGCATCGATCAACTCAATGTTATTTTCGATGGCCATTTTGTAGGTTTCAGGTGGTTCGCCATGCGCTCGAATCAGAACTTTACAGTCACTCAACTCCTGTAACTGCTCACGATCAATAATCACCAAACCTTTGTCTGCCAAACGCTTGACTTCCATGTCATTGTGAACAATATCTCCCAAACAATATAGCTTATCCGAGGCTTCCATTTCATCCTCAGCCATTTTGATGGCAAATTCAACACCGAAACAATATCCTGAATTTTTATCTATGCTTACTCTCATACGCTACATCATTATTGCTCATCGTTTCATGAGCCAGTTGTACTATTTTGTCTACTTGTTCTTCAAAGCGTAGATGGCTAGTATCAATTTCAACTGCATCCTCCGCCTTCATCAATGGACTTTCTTTTCTAGTAGAATCTGTTTTATCCCTATCTGCTAGATTATTTATAATATCCTGCAAAGGCACTTCCTGCCCTTTTTCAGCTAATTCCTGTTGTCTTCGACGCGCTCGGACCTCTAGGTTGGCGGTCATAAACACTTTTAATTCCGCATGAGGGAAAACGACTGTTCCGATATCTCTTCCGTCCATCACCACACCTTTTTTCTGTCCAAGCGCTTGCTGCTGAGCCACTAGTGCCTCACGTACAGCCTTGATGGTGCTTACTTCTGACACGTAATTTGATACCCGCATGTTTCTAATATCAGACTCAACATTCTGACCGTTGAGATAGGTTTCCTGTAAACCCGAGGCTGGATTGATTTGAAAGCTGATTATCAATTGCTTTAAACTGTCTATGACTTGCTGCTCATTGTAGATATCTACCGAGTGATTCAAAAAATGCAGTGTGGCAGAGCGGTACATCGCCCCGCTGTCGATATAGGTATACCCTAATTTTTTCGCTACGGCCTTCGCAGTAGAGCTTTTGCCACAACCCGAGTATCCATCAATCGCAATTACAATCTTATTCATTTATGAAAAGTACGTGTTATTATCTTGATTTCAGGCGCAAATATAGTAGATTTAAATCTAATTTTACTGGCAAATAGATGTAATCCTCCGAAATGTAAGGGTATGCTTCATTTTCGCTAACTTATGAATTTCAATAACTTAAAACCTCTTTTTATATGGGCCCGCTGATCATTCAAGGTAACTTGGTAGATATTCGCAACAAATCAATTTATGCAGCTGAAATCGAAGTATATAAAGGTCAAATTGTTTCCATTCAGCGAATCCATGAAGATAAAAATCTTCCTTATCTTTTACCAGGATTTATTGATGCCCATGTGCATGTAGAATCTTCCATGTTAGTTCCCTCTGAATTTGCCCGATTGGCAGTAGTCCATGGCACGGTAGCTACCATATCTGACCCACACGAAATTGCAAATGTATGCGGGATGGAAGGGGTAAACTACATGATTGACAATGGAAAACAGACACCATTTAAATTCTATTTCGGAGCTCCCTCATGTGTTCCAGCTACTCCTTTTGAAACTGCTGGCGCAGAGATAAGTGTGCAAGACATCCATGATCTGATGGAACGAAAGGAAATCGTCTATCTAGCTGAGATGATGAACTGGCCTGGAACAGTCAACCGTGACCCCGATGTCATGGCTAAAATTGACATGGCAAAGCGCTATGGAAAACCAATCGATGGACATGCTCCCGGATTGATGGGAGATTTGGCCAAAAAATATGCTTCAGCAGGCATTACTACGGATCATGAGTGTTTTACTCTTGAGGAGGCCTTGGACAAAGTAAAACTGGGTATGAAAATAGCTATCCGAGAAGGCAGCGCTGCCAAAAACTTTGAAGCCTTGATAGATATCATCGATGATTACCCGGATATGGTGATGTTTTGTTCTGACGACAAGCACCCAGACAACTTAGCTGTCAGTCATATCGATGAATTGGTTAGAAGAGCGGTAGCAAAAGGAAAAAATATCTTTGATGTATTGAAGGCTGCGTGCTTGACTCCTATAGATCACTACAAGCTGGAAGTTGGTCAATTGCGTAAAGGCGATCCGGCGGATTTTATTGTGGTGGATGATCTGGAAAATTTCCGTGTCCAGAAGACCTACATCAACGGTCAATTAGTAGCCGCACATGGAAGCACCTTTATTCAAAAAGCCAATAACCCAATTATCAATAATTTCGAAGCCCTTCCCAAACATCCGCAAGAATTTCAGGTACCTGCAAGTAGCAACCGTATACGGGTTATTGAAGCCTTGGATGGACAACTGATCACTCCTGAAATTCAAGGAAATATCCTGATAAAAAATGGTTTGGCTGTGGCTGATGTAGCGAATGATATCCTGAAATTAAGTGTAGTCAACCGCTACCAAAACAGCCCACCTGCTGTAGCTTTTATTAAAAATATCGGCTTAAAAAGAGGAGCTATCGCATCCTCCGTAGGTCATGACTCTCATAACATTATTGCAGTGGGAGTTGATGACGAGTCCATTTGTCGCGCGGTTAACGCATTGATTGAGGTCAAAGGTGGCGTAGTGGCAATAGATGGAGCGCAAGAATTGCTTTTACCGCTTCCCGTTGGAGGTATCATGTCCGCAGAAGATGGCTACGAGGTAGCAAAAGCATACACAGCTATTGATTTGATGGCCAAAGACATGGGCTCTACCCTACAAAGCCCATTCATGACCTTAAGCTTCATGGCACTTTTGGTTATTCCTGATTTAAAATTGAGCGACAAAGGTTTATTTGACGGGAAGGAGTTCAAGTTTGTAGATGTATTTCTCCCTTGATTCAGCTACATGATTATTGAAGTTCAGTTTTTCTCCAGAAAAAAGGAACATTCACAGAAATTCTATCCTCAATTTCAACCAGTTGTAAAAAATGGAAAGAAATTTTTGCAAAATATAATTTCGTTTTAATGTAAATCACTTGTGCTTTATTTTAAACCAAGCCATTCTGATTTTCCCTTATTTGTCAAAAAAATCAAAGCCTGGAATCCTATTTGAATTACTAGCTTGCAGGCAAAACCTTCAACATCCACAGGAAGTTTGTATATTCGAAAGGTATAAACCCAAGTATAACTAGAGAATATATATGATGAATTTTGAGATGAATGAGAATCAGCAGATGATTGCTCAGATGATCCGTGATTTTGGAGCCAAAGAAATTACTCCGTTTAGAAAAGAATGGGACGACAATCAGCACTTTCCTTTGGAGCTTTTTAAAAAATTGGGAGAGCTCGGACTGATGGGGGTATTAGTACCCACAGAATATGGTGGCTCTGGATTTGGTTACTTTGAATATGTGACAGCAATTGCTGAACTCGCTAAATTAGATCCTTCTGTAGGCTTATCTATGGCTGCTCACAATTCCTTGTGTACCGGACACATCCTCATGTTTGGAAACGAGGAGCAAAAACAAAAGTACCTACCAAAACTAGCTACCTGTGAGTTTTTAGGAGCTTGGGGTCTTACAGAGCCTAACACAGGTTCGGATGCAGGTAATATGCGAACAGTTGCCATTAAAGATGGTGATTATTATGTAATTAATGGAGCAAAGAACTTCATTACACATGGTTATTCTGGAGATGTGGCCGTCGTTATCGCACGCACAGGTGAAGTAGGTGATTCTCATGGTATGACTGCTTTTATCATCGAAAAAGGCACACCTGGTTTCAGAGGTGGAAGAAAAGAAGATAAACTTGGTATGCGTGCATCCGAGACAGCTGAGTTGATCTTTGAAGATTGCCGAGTGCACGAAAGTCAGATTTTGGGAGAAGTTGGGGAAGGTTTTATCCAATCCATGAAAATTTTGGATGGAGGAAGGATTTCCATTGCAGCTTTGTCTTTGGGTATTGCAGAAGGAGCTTTGGAAGAGTCTATCAAATACTCCAAAGAGCGCGAGCAATTCAATCAGCCTATTTCCAAATTTCAGGCAATTTCCTTCAAATTGGCAGATATGGCAACTCAAGTGGAAGCCGCTCGCTTATTGACTTTCAAAGCTGCAGACATGAAAAATAGAGGTCAAAAAGTGACCTTGGCGGGGGCTAAAGCTAAATTATATGCATCAGAAGTTTCCGTAAGTGTGGCCAATGAAGCCGTACAGATATTTGGAGGCTATGGCTTTACCAAAGATTATCCGGTAGAAAAATACTACAGAGACTCCAAACTATGTACCATCGGTGAGGGTACTTCTGAAATCCAAAAATTGGTAATTTCCCGTGAAATATTGAGATAATTGCTTAAAAAGTAAAAATGATCCATTTGCCCCTTCTGATAATAAAAAATTGGAAGGGGTATTTTTTATTAGGCTCTGCAAGACAAACGTAACAACCTTTAAAGGGAAGACAGAGGAGAAGAGGTTTTCATCCAACCCACCGATCTATTAATCAAATTTATGCAAAACAGCCCACGCTTGGATTACAGAGGATGCAACAGAGTTCAGATATGTATTGATTGATAGGCTACCAATTTACTGGTTTACCCACCCACAATTAGTGGATAGAAAAGACAAAATCAACCACCACCTTTATTGGTTTGTATAGGGATAATGTCCTAACCATTGCCAAAAATTATCCTTATGTATCACTTGCGTCGTCACCGGATTATACGTTTCCACAAAACTTGTTGGAAACTTTGATTTGGCTTTTGGATTCCATTTGAATTCGAACGCAAAAATTTTCCCATCAATCTCTTCCACATAGTCTATTTCCTGCCCACGGGTGGTTCTCCAAAAATAGGTTTTCCCATAAAAGCCATTGTAAGAAAGTAATTTTTGGCGTTCGGAAATCAAGAAATTTCCCCATAATTGGCCGATGTCGTTCCGATTGCTTAATGCAGCATAATTCCCTATGATGGAGTTTCTCATCCCATTATCAATAAAGAAAATTTTTCTGCTGCTACTTATTTCGGAGCGTAGATTTCGGCTAAATGGATTCAGTTTGAATATAATGAATGCTTTTTCCAATAAATCAATGTAAGCAGATACAGTGGATTTATCAGCTTGAACAGTTCGACTTAATTCATTGTAGCTCACTTCAGAACCTACCTGCCAAGCCAACGCTTGAAGAAGCTTATGAAGTAGTTCAGGCCTCCTTATTCCTTTAAAATTCAACAGGTCTTTGTAAAGGTAGCTTGAAGAAAGATTTTGAAGTAAAGCAATTTCCTCTCCCGTATTGGATATTATTTCGGGATACGATCCAAACACAAGTAGCTTTTCCAGCTTTGGCAATGCTTTGGCAAGTCCTTGCCAATCAGTTAATTCCTGCCATGATATAGGAAATATTTTATACTCCCACTTCCGACCTGTTAAGGGCTCATTTGCAGAGCTAGCCAATTCCAAGGAGGATGAACCTGTTACAATTAGTTGGATACCAGTGAAATGGTCTGCCATTAACTTTAATGTCAATCCGATTTCAGGGATGCGCTGAGCTTCATCAATCACAATTACCTTATGTTTGCCAATAAAACTTTTTAAAAATTCAAGATTAGGATTCGATAAAAATTCGACCGTTTGAAATTCATCACCAGTAAATAGCAAATAGTCATGACCTAACTGGGAAGCCAATTCTTCTACCAATGTTGTCTTGCCAACTTGTCTAGGTCCAAGAAGTATGATGACCTTTTTCCAATCTACTCGTTTGGAAAGTTCGCTATGGAGAATCCGCTTAATATGCATAATCAGCGATTATAATCCCCAAATATACGTATATTTGGAGATTATAATCACCAAATATCCATATTTTCAGGGATTATAATTTTGGATAATACATAAAACGATACGTCCCCTAGTTTTTTTCATACACATGCAAGCCAAATCAAAGGCAAAACAATTTAATCCATCAATTGAAGCTTCCCCCTATACACCGTAAAGCTTTCATCTTCCTTATCTTTGCTTAGAGGCTTCATCCACCAGAGTTCTTCATCGATCACCCTGTAGCTATCGTTCCACATGGCAGGGCGTGGTACTGGAAGAACCTTCCCATCGACAAGGGCAACTGTTTTCCATTCCTGCTGCTGTCGTACGGAAGTTTTCAATGATTCATCGGCACTACCATTCCTGACTTTTTCCCAATCAGGCAAAGCTGATGGAGATGGCCCGGGCTTGTAATGAATTAAGAAGACTTCTCCGACCATTTCCAAACTTTCGATGGATGAAGGAAAAGGAAAACCCAATTGAGTTCCATTGAGTACACCGTAAGGAACTTGGCCATACTCCAAGCCTTCATTTTCATAAAACCCATCCAACTCCAATCGTTGACTGGATTCAAAAACAGGAATTTCACCTTTCCATGAGTAGGTATAGAGCACAGGCTCATTCTGAAACATCAGGTAAAGCTTTTCCTTTGATTGGTCAAAGAAAAATCGTGGGCGAAAATCTTCGAATGGGTAAGCAAGGCCTGCCAAAAATTTACTATCCTTCGGAAAAGGGATCAGTTGTTTTGTCTCTCGAGTTTCCAAGTCAGTCATCAAAAGATTCATGCGCTTTTCGAAAAACGCTTGCCCCACTTCCTGAATGTCATCCATCAGGTCTAGATGATGCAGGACATATGTCTTCCCATTCTTTTCAATCACTTGGTTTTTGCGGAAGATATTGATAAACCCATGAAACCCTGTCTGGTATTGATACACGCGATTTTGGAGAAGTACTTCGCCTTCCCGAGAAAAAACGATGAGCCCATGAACCTTGTCAGTGATGAGCAAATTACCCTCTGGGGTCAAAGAGAGATTGTCAGCAACCATGCTAAAAACCCCAGGAACATCGCCCGTTTTAGCCCATTCAGTTACAGGCTTACCAGTCCTATCAAACACAAAAATCTTGGATGCACCAGCATCTCTGAAGAAAAGATATTCCTCCGTAGCATATTGAAACAAAAACAACGAAGCCAACACATCTTCTACTTGAACACTATCGATAACGACGATTTCAAAGGCTAGCATGGATGAATCGTTTGCTTTTGACGATTCATTTCCTTGACAAGAAGCCAGGAAAGCGGAAAAAACCAGCAAAAAGGTGGCTCGATAAAAATCATAAAATACCCTCATAATTCGTTTATTAGTGATCATCTCAAATTTATAGAAAACCGCCTAAAAAAAATTGTAATTGAATAAGCTTTTAAGATTCTTTTAAATTTAATGGGTTTTGGTTACATTGAATCAAAGAGAAAAAATCATCCTCATCACAAAAAAAAACCCTTATGAAATTCCTTTTCCAAAATCAAAAACGTGCATTACAAGCCGCTCTATTGATTGTTTGTACACTCTTGGGCATAGCGCCGACTTTTGCCCAACAAGGATTTGTAGGTATTCAGAACACGACTAGGCGTGGGCTCCTGCATGCCACCATGAATCCGGCGGAGATCAGCAATCTTCACCGGAAGGTGGAAGTCAATCTTTTTTCCATAGCGGGAAATGTGAGTAATGATGTACTTTCCTTTAGTGATTTTCTCGGAGATGAAGAGATTACAGAGATCCTGTTTAATAGGGTAGATGGACCTGTGAATGTACGAACAGACATCGGAATCATGGGGCCTTCAGTTGGGTTTAGGGTAGGTAAATGGGGTTTTGGTGTAACCACACAAGGTTTTGTACGAACAGATGTGATTGATTTTGATGCGAGTTTGGGTCGAAGTATTACTACTGCCACTGATGGGCAATCATTTGTGGAAAGCACCATAAGCCTAACATCCAATCAACGGATCAATCTTGCCGCTTGGACAGAATTTGGATTGATGGCAGGAAGAGAAGTTTTCCAAAATGAAAATCACCGAGTCTCTGTGGGAGGGGGCATTCGACTACTCATGCCAAGTGCGTACTTCAATGCAGGGATTGAAAATATTCAGGGAACGCTACGGATTGATCAAAACAGTTCGGTAATCACCAATGCAACTGGTCGGCTAAATTTCAATTATTCTGGGGTAATTTTTGATGAATCATTGGATGAATTCAATCTCAACGCCTTGTCCTTTGGGAGTATTTCGGGCCTTGGACTGGATTTGGGCTTATCTCATGAATGGATAAAAGATGGGGTAGTCAAGGCAAGCTCCGGTTTTTCTTTCAAAGGAATGGGGTCTTTGGACTTTGGTGCCAATCAGGTCAATCATAACTACAGCATGAATATACCATCTGGTCAAAGTTTTGATTTGAATCAATTGGAGGGAAGCTTCGAGGATATTGAAAACCAATTACTAGCTTCAGGATTTTTTACCAAAACATCTGACGGAGATTATAATCCAAACTTACCCAGATTATTGACGGCTTACACGGATCTTCGGCTCTCAAGAATATTTTATCTGAGCTTATTCAGTCAGTTCAATCTTGGAAACACCAGTAAAAACGAACAGATCGCTGCCCAAAACATCTTCGCAATAACCCCACGTGTAAAGTTCGGTATATTTGAAATCTTCTCTCCTTGGATGAGTACAGAGATTGCCGGTATATCGGGAGGACTGGGACTTCGGGCAGGAGGGTTCTTCATCGGAAGCAATTCCGTACTGACAGGATTCTTAAATGACACTAATCAGGCAGATGCGTATGTTGGTTTTAGTTTTGGATTTGGCAGGTAAATTATACCATCCCCCCTACTCCCAGCAATAAATAAATTCCTGCTGCTATGGCCGCGCCTAAAATAGGACCTACTATGGGCACCCAGCTGTAAGCCCAATCACTACTGCCTTTTCCTTTGATCGGAAGCAGCTGATGCATCAGGCGAGGACCAAAGTCTCTTGCTGGATTGATGGCGTAGCCAGTCGTCCCCCCTAAACTCAAACCAATCACCCACACCAAAAAAGCCACCGGCAGCGCACCTAAAGAACCTAAGCCTATAGGAGTTCCACTTCCATCCTGCAAAACAGGTTCGGTGGAATATAAAATCACAATAATCAACACAGACGTCCCGATGATCTCGGAGAATAAATTGGAAGGTAAGTTCCGAATGGCTGGAGCAGTTCCAAAGGGAGCGAATTTCAATCCTGGGTCATCCGTGGCATCAAAGTGATCTTTGTACATCAGCCAAGCGATACCCGATCCAAACATAGCGCCCAACATCTGTGCTATGATATATTTCGGTACCTCCGCCCAAGGGAAATCGCCTGCAATGGCTAGGGCAATACTGACGGCAGGATTCAAATGTGCGCCACTGTAAGGGCCCGCAACCACTACACCAATAAATACACCCAAAGCCCAAGCGGTGGTAATGACTATCCATCCACTGCCATTTCCTTTGGTTCCTTGCAAAACCACATTGGCGACTACCCCGGAACCCATTGCCAATAGCAAGGATGTTCCTACAAATTCTGCTACAAATGCATCCATTATTCTATCCAGTTTTTAGCACGCTCCACGGCTTTATGCCAAAAATGTAAAAATTTCTCCACTTGAGCTACATCCATTTGGGGTTCAAATGATCGGTCCGCTTTCCAAAGTTCTTTCAACGCATCCTCATCTTTCCAAAAGCCAACAGCCAAGCCTGCCAAAAAAGCTGCCCCTAGCGCCGTAGTCTCGACAATAGTGGGTCGCTGAATACTGCAATTAAGAATATCTGCCTGGAATTGCATCAAAAAATTATTGGCCGTAGCCCCTCCATCCACACGCATTTCTTTGGTTGGCTCTCCACTGTCTTTTTCCATGGCTTTGATCACATCATTCACTTGATAGGCGATCGCTTCTAAGGCAGCTCGGGCCATATGGGCCGATGTAGTCCCACGGGTGATGCCAAAAAAAGCACCTCGGGCATTGGCGTCCCAATGCGGCGCCCCCAATCCAGCCAAGGCAGGAACAAAGTAAACACCATCATTATCACCCAAACTTTTGGCCAATGATTCACTTTCTTTGGCCTCACTTAAAAGGTTTATCCCATCTCTCAACCATTGAATAGCAGCTCCTCCTATAAAAACTGAGCCCTCCAAAGCATATTGCATCTTTCCATTGATTTCCCAAGCTACAGTTGTTAGCAAGCGATTGCTGGATTTGACGGGAGTATCGCCCGTATTCATCATCAAAAAGCAACCTGTACCATAGGTGGTTTTGGCCATTCCAGCTTGGGTGCACAATTGTCCAAACAATGCCGCCTGCTGATCGCCCGCAATCCCCGCAATGGGGATTTTATGGGAAAGAATATCTCCTGAGGTAGTTCCATAGACTTCTGAAGAAGACTTTACCTCTGGCAAAACACTGGTCGGTATATCAAACAACTCCAATAATTCCTGATCCCATTGCTTCTCATGGATATTGAACAGCATGGTTCTGCTCGCATTACTTACATCGGTGACATGGGTTTGGCCTCCACTCAATTTCCAAACCAACCAGGTATCTACTGTCCCAAATGCCAATTCTCCTTTAGCAGCTTTTTCACGAGCCCCTTCCACATGGTCGAGAATCCATTTCAATTTGGTCGCAGAAAAATAGGCATCCACGATCAAACCTGTTTTGTCAGCGATCAACTCCGCTTTTCCCGCAAGCTTCAGCTCCTCACAATAAGAAGCAGTCCTTCGATCTTGCCAAACGATCGCATGGTAAATGGCTTTTCCAGTTGCTCTGTCCCAAACGAGGGTGGTCTCCCGTTGATTGGTAATCCCAATGGCAGCGATTTGGGACGCTTTGATACCCTGATTGGCCAAGGCTTCGATCATCACTGAAGATTGACTGGACCAAATCTCCTGCGGGTCATGTTCCACCCAACCGGATTTAGGAAAATACTGCTTAAAATCTTTTTGTTCTACAGAAACAATCTGTCCCTGTTTGTCAAATACAATCGCTCTTGAGCTTGTCGTCCCTTGGTCAAGGGCTAGGATATAGTGGGTCATGGGGAGTGAACAGTTAGTGGTTGATTAGTGATTAGTTGATTGAGTGTCGACGGTCAACGGTTTGGATATCTGTAAGTTTACAATTCTCATTTTATCATGTGAATATGAGGTTAGTACTGTTTGAAGATTCGAAATTCGACGTTCATCATTCAATAGTTTAGTTTCTCTAGTTTTTTTCTTAATAGGTTAATCTCTCATGTTTCATTCTATAAACCAGCAATTAGCTCCATCGGAGCGGCAGACATTATAGCAACGGGTTTCAACCCGTTGATGCAAAATTATTCCCTAGGCGAAGTGTCGTAGACACGATTGACATTGGCTCAAGGCATGTATAGTTTATGGCTTGATTCTTAATTTCTCCCTTTGGTCACAAATTTTTCAAATCAAATTATTCTGCGTTTTCCGTTTATTCTGCGAGCTTTTCTTGATTCTTGGTTCTTGATTCTTGGTTCTAATCTCTCGCTTCTAACATCATCCTTCCAAGATATACTTCTTCCCTAGTTTTTCAAAATCTGCCAATTCTTCCGTGATCCAAGCTTCGTCTTTGCCCAGTTCTTGGGCCATAAGATTGGCTACCTGGGGGGCCATTCGTAGGGCTGCTCTGGCATCTAGGAGTAATACCCGCATGCGTCGGCTTAGAATATCTTCTACTTTCATTGCCATCTCATGACGGGTACTCCAAACTACTTCAGCCTGCGTGTAAGGATAATCGGGATGGAGTTGTTGTCCAAGTTCAGGGTTCTCTTGAATCATTTCTTGGATCTTCTTAGCATCCGAACCATAACTTCTCCAATGTCCATTTGCTGGATTTTCGGTATACCCATGATACTTGATATGGGCAGAAGCGGAGGCTGCCATTGATTGATCTGTTACCCTTGCAAATTCCTCCACGGTGTCTTCCCCCATTTTGCGGAAAGTTGTCCATTTCCCACCTGTGATGGAAATTAGTTTACTATCGGAAACAATTACCTTGTGCGAACGGGAGATTTCTTTCGTTTTGGTACTCCCTTCTTTGGGGGCTGCCAAGGGCCGCAGTCCTGCAAATACCGCTTTCACGTCTTTGCGAGTAGGCACTTTATCCAAGTATCCTTCAGCCGTTTCCAGAATAAAATCAATCTCCTTACTCAAAGCCTCTGGTTCCAATTTGGCTTTATCTCTCAAAGTATCTGTAGTACCTACGACCAACTTATCCAACCAAGGCACAGCAAACAGCACCCTACCATCAGAGGTTTTGGGTATCATTAGGGCATCTTTGCCCCCCAAAAACGATTGATCCAATACCAAATGAATTCCTTGGGAAGGTTGAATACTTTTAGGAGCTCCAGGCTGATCCATTTGCAGGATTTTATCAGCAAAAACTCCCGTAGCATTGACTACCATTTTTGTGCGAATTTTGTACTTCGTTTTACTAAGATTATCCTTTACTTGAAGGCCATTAATTTTACCAGAGGAATCTTTGCTAAGTGAGATTACTTGCATATAGTTAAGCATACAGCCACCCATTTCGTCACAGGTTTGAGCAATACTCAACGCTAAGCGGGCATCATCAAACTGTCCATCGTGATAGACCACTCCACCCATCAAGCCTTTTTCCTTGATTTGGGGAAGTCGCATTTTGGTTTCTTTTTTGGAGATAAATTTAGATTTTCCCAAGCGGAGTTTCCCTGCCATCCAATCATAAATTTTCAATCCCACGCTGTATTGTAAGCGGTCAAACCATCCATAGATGGGAATGATGAATGGCTGATTATAGGTTAAATGAGGCGCATTTTGCAATAACCTTCCTCTCTCTTTCAAGGCTTCCAATACCAAAAAAACATCCCCTTGGGCCAAATAGCGCACCCCTCCATGTACCAATTTGGTACTTCTACTCGAGGTGCCTTTGGCAAAATCTGATTTATCCACCAACACCACAGACAATCCTCTGGACAATGCGTCCAAAGCAACACCCAAACCCGAAGCTCCTCCCCCGATTACCGCAATATCCCATAGGTAATTTTCGTCTTGTAATCGAAGAAGGTTTTTATTTCTATCCATTTTTAGTAATCATTTGTTCAAAAATATCAAAAAAAGAAACAAAAAGAAACAAAATGAAATATTTAAATTTTTTAGGCTTTCTTTTATGTCCGTTTTTGGGTACTTTTAAGGGCAAAATCAAGATAAATGACCATAGCAGAACGACATAAGCATATTTTAGACGAATTAGCGAAAAATGGTTTCGTCAACGTAACAGATTTGAGTAAAGAGCTGGATGTTACTGTGGTTACTATCCGAAAAGATTTAAAGCTCTTGGAGGATAAAGGTCTATTATATCGATCCCATGGTTCTGCTACTCCAGTATCTCCCTATGTCAATGATCGTTCTGTCAATGAGAAAAAATTGGTTCGAGTAGAGGAGAAATTGAAAATTGCTCAAATAGCTGCTAGTTTGGTAGATGAAGATGATGCCATCATCATCGGTTCGGGCACCACAGTAGTAGCATTTGCGCAATCCATTCCCAAAAATAAAAAGCTGACCGTACTCACTGCCGCCATGAATGTGACTTTAGCATTGATAGATGCTTCTGAAGTGGAGGTAGTTCAATTAGGTGGAGTAGTAAGGAAAACCAGTAGTTCGGTAGTAGGCCACTATGCAGAAGAAATGCTCAAGCAATTTGCCTGTTCAAAGTTATTTTTTAGCGCAGACGGTGTGAGTTTGGAAGATGGGTTGACGACTTCCCATATGATGGAAGCCCACCTTAATTCTCAGATGATGAAGGGTGTGCAAAAAATCATCCTGCTCGTTGACTCCAGCAAGTTTGGCAAAAGAGGTTTTGGGAAAATCTGCAACTTAGAAGATATCGACATCATCATCACTGACGCAGGCATTCCCGAACTTTACCGCGAAAAAATGGAAGCCATGGGGATTGAAGTGAGGGTTGTTTAGGAGACTTGCCTGCTGCAAGCAGGAGGCGAGAAGCGAGAGACTAGATATTAGAGGCAAGAGCCAAGAAACAAGAATCAAGACTTGGTGTAAGAAGGAGGCTTGTCTTTTTGAAATTAGGTAGAAATAAAGTGGAAATAAGAGTAGAAACAGTTTTTAACTAATTCAAGTTTTCGGGGCATATTAATCAATAATTGTATTTCCTGTAGCATTCAGGAAGAAGAATGATATGTCTAGAATTTGTCGAAGATTGTTAGGTGTTATAAGCACTGAGAAGCCCGACCTCGAAGAGGTCACATGTTTATAGATACCAATTGAATAGTAGCCCTATTCGACCCCTTTCGGGGTCGCACCTTGGTCTTGGTTGATTTTGTGCTATAAACATATGATCCTGTTGGGATCGTAGAGCTTTCTTTTGGGAAACCGAATGCTTGAAAGCAGCTTTTTCTTCTGTACTGATTCCCTTAGTAGACTCAATTAAGAATTTATAAGTTAACTCCATGAATTGCCCCGGGTTTTAACCCGGGAATACATGAGCATCTCCTGAATCATTTAGTTGGGTTTTAACCCACTACCATGGAACGTCAGCAAATACACCAAATCATCGGAATATATCTTTGAAAACTGTAAGGATTGAGATTTATCCATCTAATAAGAATCAAGTCCCAAGACGCATAAAGTGTGAAACGAGGGAAATATAGAATGAGGAATTGGTTGCGATTAGGTAAGTATCAAGACCCAAGAAACGAAAATTTAGAATTTTTTCGAAGATTGTTAGGTGTTATAAGCACTGAAAAGCCCGACCTCGAAGAGGTCACATGTTTATAGATACCAATTGAATAGTAGCCCTATTCGACCCCTTTCGGGGTCGCACCTTGGCCTTGGTTGATTTTGTGCTATAAGCATATGATCCCGTTAGGATCGTAGAGCTATCTTTTCGGAAACCGAATGCTTGAAAGCAGCTTTTTCTTCTGTACTGATTCCCCAAGTAGTCTCATAGAGACGACCAACATATTAGCCGAGGGTTTCAACCCTCGGATTAAAATTTAGTTGATACCACCAAAGTCCCATAGGGACGGCCGACATAAAAGCCTTTAGCTCATGTCAATCGTGTCTACGACACTTCGCCTTAGCTTATGATTTCGAATCAACGGGTTGAAACCCGTTGCTAAAATGCCTGCCGCTCCGATGGAGCTGTTAAATGGATTATAGCATGATAATTCGCTCGATACGAAAGACAGTGAAGAGTGAGCAGTGAGGAATTTTGAATGTGCAATGTGGAATGTGGAATGGAAAACAAATAAAAAGCACCCTGCACCTACACTGCTCACTTCCAACTGCAGCTGTTCATTGTCAACTGATCACTTTCCACTAGTTCCACCGTCGCTATTCTGTAGAATCCCACAAATCATTCAAAATTCTTCATTTCACATTTTCCACATTCCCATACTACTGGCTTCGACTCCGCTCAGCCGCCAAGTACTGTAGATGTACCAAGTACCAGGTACAAAGTACCAAGTAGGGAGTCCCGGAGTAAAAACACGAATAGCTAGTCTACGACTTACGAAACCGTTGACCGTCGACTGTTGACCGTCGACTTCCCTCTACTAATCACTTAATCAACCAATCACTAATCACTCCCCATTGCTCACTACCCACTTATTCACTGCTCACTAATTAAACTCCCTGTAATCTCTTCTGAGTACTGTACTCGAACCATCCTTTTCAAGAGTAATTTCAAAAATATACCCATATTCTAAATCTTCTAATTCAGAGTATTGCTCCCCATTTTGAACAAAGTAATTGACAACATGGTGAATGGTATTGCTATGGCCGACCACCAACATATTCCCTTTACGCTTCCTTAATTCCTTCACAAGATCATCATGCTTACGGACTTCATAAATCTCCAAGGTCAAGCCGGGGATTTTTTCAATCAACGGCTGAGCAGTCGCTCTTGTACGTATAAAATCGGTGCTGAACACATGTTCAATTTGTTTATCGGAAAGAATCTCTGCCAACTTCTTGGATCGCACAGTCCCCGCCACACTCAAATATGGATCATCCCCAGTCAATAATTTTTCTGCATGCCTCACCACATAGATGGTCTTCGGTTCCTGCTTCGCCCCACAAGACCATAGAAGGAGTACTGCTAAGAAAACTATTGCTGTGTAAAATCCGAATTGTTTTTTCATAAGTATTTTTTTTAGAAGCGAGATGCGAGAGATTAGAAGCAAGAAACAAGAACCAAGAATCAAGACTTGCAGCGCGGTTGAAACTTGCATTTATCCTTTTTTAGCACTTTAATGTCACTGCTGTGGACACCTAATTACTAATCACTCACATGTACCAAGTAGGGATTCAGGAAATAAAAAAGAATAATCATATTTCAATCACAATCGTGCCGTGGACAGTCGACAGTGGACCGAGGACCTCCAACTCATCAACCAATCACTATTGCCACACTAAACCGTATTCCACACCCCTTCCATTCCTCATTATTCATTCCTCATTCTAAATTCTTCAACACTCCTCCTTCATCCATTCAATTTCCCACTGCCAACTGCTCACTTCGTCACTGTCAGTACTCACTGTTCACCGCTCACTGTTCACCGCTCACTGTTCACTCCCATCATCCACTAAATGTATTCGCTACATGCTGATCTTTTGCTTTGACTGGTTCAAATTCTAAGTATTGCTCCCAGAAAGCTTCTTCCGGTAAAGCGGCACGTAGATAGACCTTTTCTTTTTTGATCGGATGGACAAAGACCAAATGGAAGGCATGCAAGTTGATATTGGCATCCGCATTTGGCTTATGGAAACCATATTTGATATCCCCTCTGATCGGACAATCCATGGAAGCCAATTGAACGCGAATCTGATGTGGCCTACCCGATACCGGGCGCACCTCTAAGAGCCAATGATCATTCAGCTTGCCAACGGTTTTGTAATTCAACTCGGCTTTTTGTGAACCAGGAACCTCTTTGGTATATGCCTTTACAAAGTTTTTCTGCTCATCTTTTACCAAGTAATGTGTTAATTTTCCTGACTCCTCTTTTGGCTTATTTTTGACCACCGCCCAATACACCTTATGAATATCGCGCTTGCGGAATAATTCCATCATGCGCTCTAAGCCTTTGGAAGTACGGGCAAATACCACCAAACCACTCACCGGTCTATCCAAGCGGTGCACGGGGTGTAAGAATACTGCCCCTGGCTTGTCATATTTCTGAGCTATATACTCCTTACAGTAATCCGTAAGGGTTTTGTCTTTTGTTTTATCTCCTTGGACAAGGATACCCGCAGCTTTGTTGACCACCAACAGGTGATTATCTTCATAGACTACGGAGAATGGTTTCTTTTTCATGGACTTAATATTCCGAGGTGAAATGAAATTCAATTTCAGGATAGTTGTCCTGCACCATTTGCAACCAAGCTCTCGACTCGGCCATAAAGACTAATTTATCGTCCTTATCTCTGGCAATGTGTCTACTCTTAGAGCGAACAAACTCATCCAATTGTTTTTTATCCTTACTGCTGATCCAGCAAGCTTTGTACAGATTCATAGGAGCAAACTCCACAGAGGCATTGTATTCATGCTTCAGTCGAAACTGAATTACTTCAAATTGCAATTGACCAACGGTTCCTACCACTTTACGGTTACCCATTTCATAGGTAAAATACTGGGCAACTCCCTCCTCCATCAACTGCTTCAGACCTTTTTCCAATTGTTTGGTTTTCATGGCATCTTTATTGATGACCTCCTTGAAAATCTCCGGAGAAAAGCTAGGAATTCCTTTGAAAGTCAGGTTTTCTCCCTCCGTCAGTGCATCCCCGATTTTCAAATTCCCCGTATCGTACAAGCCAATGATATCTCCGGGGAATGCTTCGTCTACGATTTCCCTATCCTGCGCCATAAATTGCGTTACATTGGAGAAACGCAAAGGCTTGGGACCTCGAACATGGTTATAAGGCTTGTTTCGCTCAAATTTACCGGAACAAATTCTCAAAAAGGCAATTCTGTTTCTATGGTTAGGATCCATGTTGGCATGGATTTTAAATACAAACCCAGAAAACTTGGACTCTTCTGGTAGTACTTCCCGCTCCTCAGCATTCCTGCTTTTCGGTGCAGGGGCAATATTGATGAACGTATCCAGCATTTCATTGACTCCGAAATTATTCACCGCAGAACCAAAAAACACAGGTGCTACTCTACCTTCCAAGTATTCCTTTACATCAAAATCAGGATACACACCCTCAATCAATTCCACATCTTCTCTCAATTGATTGGCAGGATTCTGACCGATAAGTGTATCTAGTTCAGCATCATCCAAATTTTCAATGACAGTTCTGTCATCTGAAAGTTTTCGCTGACTTGGAGTAAACAGGTTTAGTTTTTTGTCAAACAAATTGTAAACACCCTTAAAGCTTTTACCCATTCCTATAGGCCAGGATAGCGGACGAACTTGAATATTCAATTTTTCCTCTACCTCATCGAGCAACTCATATGGGTCTCTGCCCTCCCGGTCTAATTTATTGATAAAACAGATAACCGGTGTATTTCGCATCCGGCACACTTCCATCAATTTCTCTGTCTGGATCTCTACCCCTTTCACACAATCGATCACCATGATTACCGAATCCACCGCTGTCAATGTACGGTAGGTATCTTCCGCAAAATCCTGGTGCCCAGGAGTGTCCAACAAATTGATTTTTACGCCTTTATATTCGAAACCCATGACAGAGGTAGCAACAGAAATCCCCCGCTGCTTCTCTATTTCCATCCAGTCAGATTTGGTAGCTACGTCGATCTTGTTGGATTTTACGGCACCCGCCGTCTGAATAGCTCCACCAAAAAGCAGAAGTTTTTCAGTCAAGGTAGTTTTTCCCGCATCCGGGTGAGCAATGATAGCAAAGGTTCTGCGCTTCTGTATTTCGGTAGTCAAACTCATCTAAATTCCTGATTCAGTTTTTTTCAGTTTGCAAAGGTACGGTAAATTTCCGAGAAATGAGGGAAGTATGAAAGGAGGAAGGAGGAAGGATGAAATCCCATTCCCCGAGCCATGCGAGTAAATTAAATGATCAATCCTGCCATTGTAAATAAACTATCCCCCAAAATTTCTCTCAACTCCTTAATCTGTGTAAATCTGTGACATCTGTGGACTTTTTTATTTCAGATTTTAGAAGGTAAAGTTTAGATTTGGGCTTAATCCAATATTTTTGCGCCTTTGCG
Organism: Mongoliitalea lutea; assembly: GCF_014652135.1. Classification (GTDB taxonomy): domain Bacteria; phylum Bacteroidota; class Bacteroidia; order Cytophagales; family Cyclobacteriaceae; genus Mongoliitalea; species Mongoliitalea lutea. The sequence goes on along the minus strand of NZ_BMYF01000021.1, from coordinate 35,052 downwards.
CCTCTGCGTGAACCCTTTTCGTGAGACCCAATGCGTCATCGTACCATTCGTGGACTTTTTTATCAGTCTCTTAAGGTATTTCTCCAAGCAAAGGCTAACATCGGCAATTGTTGATAGCTATTCACGCCCGCTTTGACTCCTTGGGTTTTCAGGAAAAGGTCATTGGACTTCCGGCTGATCTCTAGATTAAAAGGCTTAATCTGTTCCTGTATTTTTTGAATAGATAAGAGGTCGTTGCGAATTCCTGTGGGCAAGCCTTGGTAAAAATCCCTGTAAAGATCCCGGGACATCCGAAGTAAATCATTCATCTGATACCGTAAGAGGCGGAGTTGACCGGAGTATTGAAGTAAGGGATCCTCTGAATTGGAGCAAATAACCCAAGCAATGAAGTTAGCCTCTCCCTCATCAGTCACCCCATAGCTATGGGCCATTTCATGCGCAATCGTAAAAGGTTTTTCCAGGGGATGTAAAGTGGGGTCTATGTAGCTCTCTCCAGTGAAAGGGAAATAGATACCCAATATGCCCATTCTACGCATAAAGCCAGCTGGGTAAAATTGTTTGGTCCGAGGCTCACCTGTAAAATTTAAACCCAAGAGGTATAAATTTTCTCGCATATTGGCTCTTACCAATCGCTCCAAACTATCGTACGCAAGAATTTCTTCAATCGCTACTGTATCTTGGGTAATGGTATTACGAAGGTTATTGACAATCCTCAAGGTCAAGTTCATCTCATCCTCCAATTGCTCCTGATTCAATGGAATAGGATTAATGTTTACTTGCTGAAAAATCGGTACACGTTGATAGTTATACCCCCAAAGGACAAGGAAAAAAAATACGATAGCGCCCAAACTATTAAACAGCGAGCGAATGCTATAGCCTAATTTATTTTTCCAGCCTTGCTTTTGGAAAAAGTAATAAATAAAAATGCCAATAAAAATAAAGATAGAGGCTACAAAAAGATACACTGTAGCAAATGGCAATTGGGATATCGTAGTATCCACAATATTGCGAATTCCAGGAAAAACAGTTCTTGAGTAAACCAATTCGGTTTTCTCAGGGTACTTAATTGCAAAATGCCTGACCAGTAAACTAGTCAGGCCTAAGATTGTCCACGTCCAATTTCCTTTAAACACCTTCTGCTTGTACTTCTTTTACCTCCGGAATCATTCGGGTAAGAAGATTTTGGATTCCTGCCTTCAAGGTCACAGTGCTGGAAGGACAGCCCGAACAGCTTCCCTGTAACAATACTTTCACAATACCATCTTGAAAACTATGAAATACAATCGCTCCACCATCTTGTTCAACGGCAGGACGGATATATTCGTCCAAAATCCCTTTAATTTTTTTCACAATTTCAGAGTCATTTTCATCAAATAACGGATCTTTATCATAAACCACCGTTACTGCCGATTTACCGGACTCCAAATATTTTTTGATATGCTCACGGATAAAGTCTTGTATCTCGAACCATTCTACATCTTCTTTTTTGCTTACAGTTACGAAATTTGCAGCGATAAAAACACGCTCTACTGCCGCAAAATTGAATAACTCGTTTGCTAAAGGAGAGGTCTCCGTGCTCTCTTGGGTAGGATAATCAAAACTAATGCCATCATCTGCCAACATAAAGTTGACCACAAACTTCATAGAGTTTGGGTTGGGATTGGCTTCCATATAAATATGTACGGGGCGTTTTTGAGCTTGCAACATGTCGATTGGATTTAATTCTATTCCTATACCTCAAAAAACACTAAATAGTTCCTCTATTCTTCTTTTTTCCACTTCGGCTTGACCAACTGGAACATATATGTCAGAGAAACTTCAATAGTAGAAGAGTTCATATCAAAAATCCGGTTTTGGGATTCCGGTCGTGCAAATTCATATCCAAAGCGGACATCACCCGCTAAGGTTGACTTGCCTAAAAGCTTGGACAATCCAGCCCCAAGGGTCAATCCATACATAAAGCGGTTGGGATTATCACCCGGCTGACCATAAGTCGGCAGGAATATCGGATTATCAGGAACCTCTCGCTTGATGTCAATCGCATTGATCAACATACCCACATGAGGTCCCAATTTGATATGAAAGCGCCCGGAATTACCGAAATAAAAATTGGACAGAAGAGGCATTTTTAAATAGCGCAATTCTGTTTGATTCTCACCGCCGGAGATACTGTCCCGTTGGGTGTAACCCAAACTCACCTGATGAATCTCCAAGGCAATGCCTGCATTTTTATTACCAAAATACTCTACTACCAAGCCATAAAGAGGCGCATTGATATTGGATGTATTGATAGCAGGACGTCCCGGCTCAGGTCTATAGGTAATTGAAGACGTACTATAGCCACCCCGTACCCCGACATTCAACTGAGCAACAGCCTCCCAACTCATCAGCAGCAGTAACCCAAACAGCAGATAGGATAATTTCATGCTCAAAAATACAGTAGATCTTTAATAAATGGGAATAGTAGCAAATATTTAGCGCTTATTTACGAAAAGGAATCGTATATGTAGCATGAATGGCCTGCCCATCGATCGTCAACCCTTCGACGGTCACCGTTTTGGGGGAGTCCAAATCATTGGTATAAAAGGCTAATTGCACTTTTCCCGTCACAGAATCTGTAATCAAATAAGGATTCCAATACAAAGTGACACGTTCATCATAAAGCGGTGCATCTTCCAATGTTCCATAATCTAGTTGTACGAAATTGGAAGGAGGGTGAAATCCCTCTACGACAAATGAACTCAAACCTGGACTTCCTGCCAAGAGGTCAGCTGTCTGCATATTCCCTTTTTTCAAATAAATCGCAATTATACCATTTCGGCCCATATCCCCCATGATTGAAAGCATTCGGGTCACTACTTCTACCCGATCCACGTCGTTAGGATTGATCGAACGGATCACATTGGCGGCAGAACTTGATGGCAATACATTCCCATCCAGCATCACCAATGGTTCCAAAGAATTAGAGACCGAAGTGGCACCTCCTCTTAAAGTAACCTGTCCCAGAGAATTGACCATCATCCCCGGCACATAGGCCTTTATCCCTAACAACAAATCAGCTGCATTTCCTCCACGCATCAGGGATTCCCCTGCTATAACATAATCAGCATTTCCATATATTGCCTTATTCGATCTCGAACTGACCGCTTCTACCTTGACTTCTTCCAAGACTACCTCAGCAATTCTTTCTTTAAATAATTGCTCACCTGCATCTGAGATAGTAGGCATCCTAGCATGTGAAGGAATAAAAAACGGAGGCTTCAATTTAGGTGTCAATTCGAAGGTGCCGTAGCCTTTTCCTTTTTTATCCACCGCCAAAAATGAGAAATCAATCGGTCCATAAAAATCCATTTCATCCAATATAAAGGAGCCATCCTTTTCTGTCTCCCAATCTAATTCCCCTTCGAAGTTATTGATATAAACAGTAAATGGTGTAGCTGTAGCTTTACCTTTTTCATTTTTAAACATGCCTGAAAGACTAAAGGTATTTTCAACCTGATGCATAAACTTTTCGGTAGTAATATGGGCAGGAACTTCTTTGATTGCCAAGTTTTCAGCAATTCTAGAAGGAACAGCATTGGGTAAGGCCAGCCTGTCATCTGTAATGCTTACCGATAGATTGGACGCAATAGGTCTATTGTTTGCATCTTTGGTTTCTAAAGAAAGCACTACAAGTGTCCTTTTATCTAGCTCCGTAGGTTCTGCTTGAAAAGTAACCTTAACAGGCAAATCCCTACTTGGATCTTGTACAGGTTGCAGGATTTTTTGGGTAATATCCAAAACGGGTAAAGCTTGAACAAAATAGGCATCAGGCCCATAGTTCCGGTTCCATTGGGTAAAGGCTCTTACATAGTAAGCATTGCCTTCTAAGCGCTCCGGTAATCGAAAATCTCCAACAGCTACTCCATTTTCTATCTTGAGCTTACGTTCCAAAATCACATCTCTGTCTTCGGATAGGAGTTCTACATACAAGACCTGACTCAACTCACGGCGATTGAAAGGATTGGCATAATTTATATAAGCCTTGAAAAACACCTGATCTCCTTTGTAGTAATACGATCTGTCGGTGTGCAAGTGAATTCGCTCTTGCAGGCTATTCGCATCTCGCACTACTTGCGCCTGCATTTGGGCAGCTAAAGAAGGACTGTAATCCAGAGGCAGCAGGTTTCCCACTTTACTCTTATTCATATCGCCCGAAAAAACCACATCTTTTTGATTGACTACCATTCCATTGGAAGTAACGGTTACATAGTTACCATTGACTTCCAGCCAAGAAATTGGATAGGGAGCATCTTTGTAGGTATTGACTTTGGAATATCCTTTTTCATAGTGAATCTCAATTCTTCCTTTGAGAAAAAGCCTGTACTCCCCAGGTTTTTTCCCAAGTGACACCAAGTTTTCAGGTTCGTATTTGATGACAGATTTCCCCAACTCTTCGGCAAACACATCGGAACGCATATTCCTAGATTCTGATCCCCCAGGCTTATCCCAATACAAATAAAACCCTTCCTGATTGTGCCTACCGATGATCATAGCACGGAACATATTGGCAGGTGAACGCAAATAAGTATCCAAGCGATTTGCTCTCCAAAGGTTGCGAGTTCGGTTATCAGGTGCCTCTAATTCTTCAAATCGTGTTGCTCCTACGATAACATAGGATTGATTGGTGAATTGAAACTCTTTCAAATCAAAGGTCAGTAAGTATCCTAAAGCATTATTTTTGATTTGAATTGGTTGATAGGCAAATGCACGGAAAGCGGTATTGCTATTGTTTTCAGGAAAATCGATCACCCATGGGTTTAAAATTTCACAAGAAGATGCAATTTCATCTGTACCTAAAAAATAATCGCTAAACTTTTTAAGCTCTCGCTCCCAAGCTTTATCTCTTGAGGCTTTGATCTCTACATCACTCAGTTCTTGCTCAGTAGGGGCTAAATTAATTGAAATACTTTGGGAGGTGCCCGCCTTCACTGTTACCGTTTTCTGTTGTGCTTTGTAACCAATAAAGGAAAAACCTACCTCTATATCTCCTTCAGCAATACCTGTTAATGTAAATGCCCCGTCAAAATCCGTAGTCGTGGCAATTGTGGTGTTATTAATAAAAACGTTACAAAATGGAAGCGGCTCTTTCGTCTGTGCGTCCAGTACGATTCCTGTAATAGAACCCGTTTGGGCAAATGTATACAGCACCATAAACCATCCTACGAATGCTAAAAATACCTTTCTCATGTTGATGAAGTTTGGGACAACTAAAAGTAAACTATTTTCAGTACGGAAAAAAGAAAAGCGCTACAATTACGTGAGCGCTTTTCAGTTTTCTGATTAAGAGTCAGAAGATTTCCCTTCTTTGATATCATCAATATCCTCTCGGTCTTTTAGCTTTTTGTCTTCGACATTTTTGTTCAAAAACTCATTGAGCTTCTCGATGGAAAAGCTGCTAGAAATCTCACCGAATGAGTTGATACTCATTTTGAATCCTTCCAAATCCTTATGGACTTTTGGATTTTCTTCTTTTTTGGGTTTTTTCGCCATGACTCCAGCTAGTTATTTATTCTATAAAGTTGATACGGCAAATTGAATACGTTTGATCAATTCATCCTTGCCGATGATGACAAATACGGCCATCAAATCTGGACCAGCACCTACGCCTGTCACCGCCAAGCGTACTGCCTGCATGATTTTTCCTAATTTGATTCCGTTGCTCTCGGCTGCTTTTTCAAGTAAAGCTTTGGCCAACTCGGGAGTGAACTCCGCAGTGTCAGCTGCTAATTCTTGAACATAGCTATTCAATACCGTCACTGCATCCTGATTCCATTTTTTGCTTGCCACATCTTGATCGAAGCTCTGAGGAGCAATCAACATGAATTTTCCTTCTTTCCAAAGGTCCGCAGGGAATGTTGCACGCTCTTTCATGATGCTTGCAATTTTGGCTGCTTTTTCAGCATCCACTTCCAAGCCATCCTTGGCAACTTCATTTTGCAAGTATACCGCAAGTTCTTCGTCAGTTTTAGCTCGCAGATATTGTTCATTGTACCACTTTGCTTTATTGATGTCAAACTTGGTCCCTGACTTTCCAATACGCTCAATACTGAATGCTTCTACCAGTTCATCCAAGGTAAACATTTCCCGATGATCTCCAGGGTTCCAGCCCAAGAAAGCCAAGAAATTGATCAATGCCTCTTTCAAATACCCTTGTTCACGGAATCCCATAGCTTTATCTCCCGTGTTAGGATCTTGCCAGTCCATCGGGAATACCGGAAATCCATGCTTATCCGCATCACGCTTGGAAAGCTTGCCATTTCCATCAGGCTTGAGTAATAGGGGCAAGTGTGCAAACTGAGGCATAGTATCCTCCCAACCAAAGTATTTGTATAGCAATACGTGTAATGGAGCAGATGGTAACCACTCTTCCCCTCTGATTACATGGGTGATTCCCATCAAGTGGTCATCCACGATATTGGCCAAGTGATAGGTTGGCATCCCATCGGATTTCATCAATACCTTATCATCCAAGGTTGAACTGTGTACCATCACCCAACCACGGATCATATCATTTAATCGCACTTCTTCTTTGCGTGGGATTTTGATACGAATTACATAGGGTTCGCCAGATGCCAGCCTTGCTTTTACCTCATCCTCAGGCAAAGTCAAGGAGTTTTTCATCTGTGTACGCGTAATGGAATTATATTGAGGAGATACCACACGGGCGGCAGTCAAGCGCTCCCGCATTGCTTCCAACTCTTCTGCTGTATCAAATGCATAATACGCATGGCCTTTTTCCACCAAGTCCAAGGCATACTGCATGTACATAGGCTTGCGTTCAGACTGACGGTATGGAGCACAGTCAGCCGGATTCCAAGGGCTCTCATCAGGAGTAATCCCTAACCAATCCAAAGCATCTTTGATGTATTCTTCAGCTCCGGGAACAAATCTAGTCTGATCCGTATCCTCAATTCTTAACAAAAATTTACCATTGTTTTTTCTGGCAAAGAGGTAGTTATAAAGAGCAGTTCTAACTCCTCCGATATGTAGAGCTCCTGTGGGTGAAGGAGCAAAGCGAACGCGTACTTCTCTATTCATATTGGTTTTTCTTCTGTCATCTAACCCATTTAGAGGGCAAATGGTTGGTTTGGTTTCTGAAAATCAGGGTGCAAAGATAGTAAATTTTGATCGACTTAGCGACACGCAATACGTGATGATTGCGAGCCCAGAGAAGGCTATTTGTGATAAAATAATTACCACACGAGATGTACGATTTAGGAGTATAAAAAATGCATATGAGTTTTTGATTGAAAATTTAAGGTTAGATGAAAGTGGGTTAAGGAACTTGAACACTGTACAGATTGAGAATTGGGTTTTAGATTCACCAAAAAGCGAAAGTTTAAGAATGTTAATCAAATTTATTCAAGAGTTATGATAAGAGAGTGGTTAAAAACCTCAAAATCAACTGAAAAAACTATAATAGAAAAGGGAACCCTGAACGAGTTCCCTTTTCTTGCAAAGATTTGCTTTGATTAAGCGTCTTTCTTTGTTCTGATTTTTTCCTTGATTCTTGCAGACTTTCCTTGACGGCCTCTCAAGTAGAACAAACGAGCTCTTCTCACTTTACCTTCTCTCATCAATTCGATTTTTTCGATTGCAGGAGAAAGGATTGGGAAAATTCTCTCAACACCAACACCATTAGAAACTTTTCTTACAGTGAACGTCTCACCATTGGAGTTAGGGTTTTTTCTTTGGATTACAGTTCCTTGGAATTGCTGGATTCTTTCTTTGTTACCTTCTACGATTCTTACGTGAACGTTGATGGTATCACCAGCTTTGAAAGAAGGGAATTTAGCTCTTACCTCGCTGTATTCCGCTTCTACGATTTTCATTAGTTCGCTCATAGCTTAAATGTTTTATTTGCTTGTAGCATTGCGCTTCCGCGCAGTCTTGAATGAATTCTATTATTAGTGCTTGCTTACAATCGCCTTTAGAAATCTTTCCCTTCCAATAGGTCGGGTCTTCTTTCTTTTGTCCGGCGAACCGATGCTTCAAATCTCCAGGCTTCGATTTTGGCTTCATGACCTGATAGCAATACATCCGGAACTTTCATTCCATCATACTCCGCCGGTCTAGTGTAGACAGGTGGTGCTAGCAGTCCATCTTGGAAGGAATCTGTCAATGCTGAGGTTTCATCGTTGAGTACGCCTGGTATCAATCGGATAATTGCATCTGTCACTACGGCAGCTGCCAATTCTCCTCCTGATAAAACGTAATCCCCGATGCTGATTTCGCGGGTGATCCATTTTTGACGGACCCGCTCGTCCACACCTTTATAATGACCGCATAGAATCATAATGTTCCCTTTCAGCGAAAGCTCATTGGCCATATTTTGGTCAAAGGTCTTTCCATCGGGGCTCATGTAGATTATTTCATCATAGATCCGCTCCGCCTGTAATGCTGTAATGCATTTGACGATGGGTTCCACCATCAGGACCATTCCAGCACCGCCTCCAAATGCATAGTCATCGACTTGCTTTTGTTTGCCACTGGCATAGGCTCTGAGGTTATGAACTCTGACTTTTGCGATACCTTTTTCTTCTGCTCTTTTCAGAATAGAATGTGCAAAAGGACCTTCCAATAAGCCAGGAACCACGGTAATGATATCTATACGCATGGGTTAATCTTCCAAGTAGATGTCAAGTAATCCTGTAGGTAATTGGCAGTAAACTTTTTTAGCTACCTTGTCGACCCTCATGACGATCCCATCCTGAATCGGAATAAGGACTTCTTTGCCTTGATGGTCAACACCCATTAGATCTTGGGTTTCTAAGTCATAAATAACTTTTACTTCCCCTATACTTCCCAGTACTTCGTCCAGTACTTCGAATCCTATTAACTCATGGTAATAATACTGATCTTCCGGCAACTCTTCCAGTTGTGATAGCGGGAGAAACAAGCCTGAACCAACGAGTGGGGCAGCTGCTTCTACTGTATCATAATCCTCAAACTTTGCGAGCACTTTGTTGCTATGCTGCCATACAAAATGTTCTAAGAAGAAGGGGACCAATCTAGATTTTTGCTCTACGAATACATGTTTGAGATCTTCGTAGTCTTCCGGATAATCTACATCGAGTACGATGCCTACCTCACCATGAAGTCCATGAACTTTGGCTATATGGCCCAATTGAAAACAATTGTCTTTGTTCATGGGGATATGAGATATTAAGCTTGAGTTTCCTCTTCGCCTTCAGCAGCAGGAGCTTCTTCAGCAGCAGGAGCCGCTTCAGCAGCCGCAGCAGCTTTAGCTTCTTCTTCTCTTGCTTTGATAGCGTCCAAACGCGCTTGGTTTTTCGCTGCTTCAGCTTCCAATGCTTTTTGACGAGCATCAGCTTTAGCCTTAGATAAAGATTCCACTTTACCGCCGATTGCAGCATCTTTGCCAGACTTCCACGCTTCAAACTTAGCATCTGCTTGTTCTTGCGTGATAGCACCTTTCATTACACCGATTTGAAGGTGTTTTTTCAACAATACACCTCTGTAAGACAACATAGCTCTTACAGTATCTGTTGGCTGTGCACCGTTCATCAACCAAGTGAGAGCACGCTCGTTGTTGATGGTGATAGATGCAGGGTTAGTGTTTGGGTTGTAGGTACCCAACTTCTCGATAAAGCGTCCATCACGTGGAGCTCTCGCATCAGCTACTACTACGTCATAGATTGCCAATTTCTTACGGCCTCTACGCGCTAATCTGATTTTAACTGCCATATAATTTTGATATTTAGTGAATTGATGGATCCCGTCCATCTTAATTTTTGGACTGCAAAGATACGGTTAATTATTGTAAATCAGCAAATCACACGGAATATATTTGTATAATTGTAAGGAATTGGGTTAAATTTGAATAAAGGAGGAAGGGGCAGTGAGTAGTGAACAGTGAATAGTGAGCAGTGAATAGTGAGTAGTGAACAGTGAGCTGTCTAGCATCTTGATTCTTGCATCTTGATTCTTGATTCTCAACTCCTATTCATACTAGTAGCTGGAAAAGTCCTAGCTCGGTTCCCGATCTTGTCTAAGGACTATCAATTCATATCAGGCCTTGTAGTTCAATGGATAGAACAAGCGTTTCCTAAACGTTAGATCTAGGTTCGATTCCTAGCGAGGCTACTAGTTTGTCCATTTCGTGGTTGCAAAATTGTCAAAAGCATTAAAAAAGTTTGTGTTGAACCAACTTAAATCACAGTCGATATCAAAGTTTCGGTGCATAAAATTGAATCGAGTACTCTTTGTTATAGCTCTTTTGAGTTTCACGCTGAGCTCCTGCGAACCTGATGATAACCACCCAAATATCTCTATACCTCCTATACCAAGTATCATCAAAGGTCCCTTTCATGTAGAAGGACCCAATATAATCAATAATGGGATGCCATTTACCTTAAATGGTGCCAACACTATGCAGACTTTTGGACTTGCGGACCCTCTATTGATGAAAGAATGGAACCTGAAAATCGTCCGGGAATTTATTGGGAATGTAGGCGAACAGCCCATCGATGGCTATCCAATACTCGGAAGTGACAATAAATGGTACCACTCCTTACAGCGAATCGTTGATCAAAACCGCTCTCAAAATATTATCACAATCCTATGTCCATTTGGCTGGGTAAATTCAAATGGAGAACAAATTTTATTGGCAGGACTCAACCCTTCAGAACAGTCTTTTTACATCGCATACAAAGCGAAAATGAAAGAAATTGCTGAACACTTCAAGGATCAGACCGATGTTTGGATACAGGTTTGGAATGAACCTTATCATTGGAACAATGAAAATGGATACACTCATGAAAGATGGCTTAGAGATATGAGTGAAATGGTAGATAACCTCAGATGGGTCAATGGATTTCATAATTTAATCATCGTTCCTGGAAATGAAATGGGACAATCAGAAAGCGCCATCCTTTCTCATGGTAAAAAACTTACAGAAAAAAGATTCAACATCGCATTTGATTTACATGCCTATGAAAAATGGCTAGTAAACACCAACGAAGATCAACTTAAGGAGCGTCTGGCTAGCATTAAAAGTAACAACATACCTTTTATCTTTGGAGAGGTTGGGGTTCAAAATGTAGGCGATGTAATGGAAGTAAACCACTTCCTTAATGCCGCGAAAAGCTATGGAGTCCCCGTATTAGGTTGGCTATGGGTTCAAAACAGCCAATACAATAATGCCTTATTAAATGAACAAGGAGAACCAAACTCAAGTCCTTCCAACAATCATTGGGGCGAAGTTTACAAAAACTTCCTTCGATAATAAAATCTGCGATACTGAAATAAAAGTTGAGATAACACGGTCAGCCTATTAGTTCAAATAGACCTTTTTTCAACCTTCACACGAAGATAATTTATATGTCTTTGGAAATGAACGCTTATTAATTGATCAAATGATGGTAAGCAAAGGCTTTTTGGATAGCCAAGGAGCATTTGACTTGAGTAACGCTAGCCATGGAGTATTTTCACTTCCAAATATGAAACGAGGCATCCATCGAACTCCCATTAGATTTGGGCGACCTTCTTCCCCAAGTAGTTTCAATACACGTGGCTTTTCAGATCATCTACCACTTATTCTAGCTTTAGAGGAAAAATTAGAATGAATAATGCAGCCTTGCATGGGAGCCAGCTTCCTGAAATAAGAATCTACCAACCATAAAAAGGTACACATTCTACAATTGAGGATGCTCTCGGATCAAACCTAACAAACCTGATACATTGTGAACATTCAGCTTACGATATATATTTTTTCGGTGTGTTTTGACGGTATGAGGGCTCAAGTGTAGCTTATTAACAATTTCCTTCCCTTCTGCTTGGTTTAAGATCATTTGAAGGATTTCTGTTTCCCTATCTGACAAGCAAAACACATCACGCATTTTTTGATAAAGGCAAGGCGTTTCATTGGATCGATGATTATGTAAAGCTTCAAAACATGGAAAGTATTCTCCTCCGGTAGCTATCCTTTTCAAGGCATCGGTAAATTCCTGTAAGCAAGCATCTTTCCCAATAAAACCATTAGCCCCCAGATTTTTACACATCTCAAGCGTAGTTTTATTCCGCTGTCCACTCATGACAAGTTTTCGGATTTCAGGATACTTCCGGTTTAAATATGGCAACAATTGAATCCCATTCATGATAGGCATATTCAAATCTATGACCAATACATCCACTTGCGAGTTCTTCTCCAAATACAGGATAACTTCCCTTCCATTTTCAACTTGTCCTACTAATTTAAACTCCGGAAACCCTTCCAGGAGCTTACTGACCCCGATAGCGAAAAGCCGGTGATCATCTGCCATTAAAATAGAAATCCCCATCTTAAAAATAGTTTAAGTTGAAAAGATAAATTCAATAAGGTTTGAGAAATATACTCTAAATGAGGCAGTTAAAATTGTAAAAAAGCGAAACTAATACCATTTAATATAAAAATAACGCAATTTTTTCTTATCCAGAAAAGTATCTAAAAGCATCACTTCTGTGCTGAGTTTTTAAGATTACTGTTAACCCAAAACAAATCTTACTGGTAGAAACAGCCATGCATCAATAGGGTAGTCTTGAAGGTCCACAGCATACACAAAACCATCTTTATAAAGATCAATCACTCTAAGAGCCTCCTTGGCCAAAGATTTATGAACTTCATTTGGGTTTATCACTACTTTTTCCAGCAGGCTACCATTTGAACTGATTTTCAAGCCTAGCAAAACCGTGCCTTGAGCCCCAACTCTCCTAGCTACGACTGGATAAGTTAATTCGCTCTGAATAAACCTTTCCCAGGAATCCATTGATCTAAGGCTTGGCTTAAATACATTCCTATCTACAAAAGACCCATTAAACTCTCCCTCACAAAAATTTCCGGCACAGGCCAATTCTAAAACCACCCGACTACCATTGTGTACTTGGGTGTATGTTAGCCCTTCTTCAAATTCGGTTATTTCAATTGAAATTAAATCCCCATCAGGTCCGTATGTAGAAATTTGTATGCGCTCTACTCCATTGTCCCCGAGGGTTGTCTTTCGATTCTGAACTAAGCGATGATCTAGGGTATAAATTTTTTCTGAGATTTCCCCCTCAGAAGGTGTTGTTTTTACATCATTGAACGTGTGCTCTCCAAACCCAAGAGCTAGAGGATAAAAATGCTCATTGAGAGGAATAATTTCCCGCTCTTGTGCAATGGCATGAAAACTAACAAATAAAAAAACTATCGGAAGAACAACTAATTTTCGCATAGCAGGAAACAATGACTAACTTATAAACACTAATCTACAAGATTTTCGAATAAATTACCTGCTATTTGTAGCGTTTATTGCTTGTACTGCGTTCCCGTATATATGAAAAGCATCAAATTATATTGGATTGCAACCCTACTTTTACTAGTCAGCAGTTGCGCCGAATCCCCATCCCCCTTAAGACAAGGTAACGCTGAGATTATCATCAATATACCAACTAGAGGATTCTATAATTTTTTAATTCGCTTTCAGGTAGACCATTATTAAGCTGTAACTAAGCCGATACATTAGTGAACATTAGGATTTAAATATGCAAAAGACATCAAGAGTCACTTCCCAATCTTTTGTAAGCTCGTGAAAAAATCTTCTTTGGATGATTTAGCTTTATTTTTCAACTTTAGTTTATAATTATAAACTGTCTGAGGTGAATAGTGAAGAATTAAAGCAATTTTACCACTATCACTAATACCAAGTCTTATCAAAGCAAATACCCTCAACTCTGGAGTAAGTATCTCATTTCCTTTAGGAAAAATACGTTTATCATCCCTGAGCAAAGCATTAAAATCATCTATGAAATTTGGGAAAATCCCGAGAAATATAGCATCGAAACTTTGATAGAATTCCTTAAGCTCATCGGAAAATAATTTAGTTGAACTTGTGAAAAGAATAGCATCGTTAATTTTTTGAGAACGTAACTTTTTGTGAACTGTTAGTCTGAAGTTTTCCAGCTTATTTATATATGACGAGCAGATATCAAATACATAACCTATATAGACTTCCTTTACATGATCTGACTCCGCAAGTTGATCATTCAAACTTTTGAGTTGATCATTCATTATTGAAATTTCTTTAGTCTTATTTTTTAACTTTATTTCAGCCTTTTTTAATTTTCTTATTTGTTGTAACACTATAAAAGAAATCAACAATAAAAATGCTACTAAGACCAAACTAAAGTAAAGTAATTTACGAAGATTTCTTTTTTCAGCATTCACCTGTTGCTCGTATGCAGCGGTAATGATGGGTAAAGTTTCTGAGATTTCAATCATACGAAATCGAGCTTTTGCAAAATGTGCATCTTCCATCGCACATTTAATATAAGTGTAGGCGCGACTTACATCTCCTTCTTGAAACAAAATAATAGCCAATTTACGAAGGGCTATATAACTTTTAACTGGCTTCATTAAATCTTGCAATGCAGCCCTAGCCAGATATTCTTTTTGTAAGTTAGTATTGCCCATAGCCTCATATACTGAGGCCAATGTATAATCAAAGGAAAAGTTATCTTTTTGGTCCAAATAATTTGGATATGCTCCTAATATGTATTCCAAGGCAGAGTCATAATGGCCATAATCCAAAAGACGAGCGGTATAAACCAGCTGATAATTTAATTTACTTTTATCAAGCACTTGTAACAAGGAGTCCTTATATTGATAAACATACCGTATATACTTTTGTCTCTCTTCATCAGATAAAGAACTTTGATACAAAAGAGAATAAGTAGAATGGTAAATGTGGTAAAGATACTGCTTGTTATTTTTATCAATTATCGCAACATCAATGGTATCTAAAATTTCGAATGCCTCCTTATACATCCCCATTTTACCAAGCATTTCAGCGACATTCATTTGGGATTGCTCAATATGGTGTTTGTCACCAAGCTGTAAGGCAAGTTTTCGTTTTTCTTTCGCAACATTTAGGGCACGATTTAAGTCGTAGTGCTCTAATTCTTTAAAAAGAAATGAATTAACATCGTATTTTCTATTCTTATCAGTAAATATTGCCAAAGCAGCATGTAGACTATCAATTTTTGTTTCTTTTCGTTTAGTAAAAAAATCTTTATTTTCTATAGCACTATCAATAGCCTTGATTAGTGAATCAAGATTGGAAAGAGATGCAAATGCAGAGTAATGGCAACAAAGAAATGCTAAGAAAAAAAATAAGACTATAGGTAATTTTCTTTTTCTGCTTAACATATAACTTTCAAATTGTTTGAAGTGGAGTAAATCCAATGGTTAGGAGGAATTTTGGTTTTTACAAGAAGTGCTAAGTTATAAGAATCGAAAATTTATACAATTCATTGCTCATCTAATTTACTGAATCAAACCTAATATCTAATTACCATCTTATACTTTTACTTTAAACTTTCATTGAATTAAAGCGTCCTAATCTGTCCCTATCTTCATGTTTAGACATGAAGATAGGTGATTATTAATTTCCATTATATGAAGAAATCTTATATCCTTCACTTGCTACCTGTCAACAATGATTGAAAATACAAGTCCGTAAATAAGGTTTCAATACTTACTATCAGGTATAAACTGAACTCGAATAATCTTTACTGAAGATGATCTTTAAACTTATTTTTTACATCTATTTTATGAATTTAAAGTTGTAACCTGCCTATTTTCAATCATTTGTAATTTAGGATGTTGGCACTTTACTTGGCTTTTGAAGTAAGGACTGGTAAAATGTTTTTACATCCGACCATTTGTAAAACGGAAAAAGAGAAGTTTCAATTGGAGGTACACTCACTGTTTGCTCATTATATAAAAAAGTAACTAACACATCTTTCACTTCAGGATGTCGGTAAAAAACCATTTGTATATTAGCAGCCATTGGAGCAACTTTAAAATCATTCCAAAAATTAGCATAATCTTGAGGGTTAGCAACGCTATTGTAGGTTCCTTGAATATGAAGTAACATAGCTAGTGGAACAATATTACCGTCATGCCCAAACCGAAAAGAAGCGCCAACCTCATTCTTTGAAATAACATTCTCTGCTTTATTTAAAATATCATTAAGCAGGGGCTTTGCATTTTCCATCATCATGCCTCCATTAATAGCAGCATTACCATATTTCACATAAAGCTGATAGTTTTTGGCTTGCCAAAGATTGTATAGCTCTTCTTTTTGAAACAAATCGTAAAGTGAAATATCAATCATTGTATTTTGCATATTCCCAGCAATTTCGAATAAATCAAACATGAATGAGCTTGGCTTAAACTCAGGCCCCAAGTGTTCCACACTAAGAAAAAGGGATTTAATTAACCTATCTGGTATAATATGTGATTCTTCAAACAACTCATATTCAGGTAGCCAGGTGTCTTTTGCGTAGCGAAACTGAACAGCCTGACTGGTATGATGATTTAAATAGTCCATATGGTTTTCATGTGAATCCATGTTTATATTTAAAACAGGATTCTTTTCCCTTAATCCTTCACAAAACAATTCCATACTATTTATACAACGCCCTACTGTTGTAGAGACCGCTGTAATTTGTGCATTCTGAATGAATACATTAGGGTATTTTTCAAACATCCTCTCAGATATTTCATTCATTTGTCTTTTTCCTAAAGGAGTAAGTTCTCCGCCATTTCCTTCCACTTGACTATAGATAATTTTTAATCGGTTAAAAACATCCTGACCAAGTGGGGTAAGTATTTGTTCGCTATCTGCCTTTTCAAAAACATTTATAACCTTCAAATACTCCTTATCACTAACAAGATAACGTGACCCATGTCTCCCAAAATGACTGATATAGAAAGGCTCATATCCAGAGGGTGGCACATTGGCTTCAATGTCATTTGGTATTGTATACGCAAAATTAACTCCACCTGATTTTTCAATAGTTGAAAAAATTTCTTTGCGAACATCTTGCGCATTAACTAATATGTTTGGAATAAATACATGTATCCAAAATATTAAAGATAATCTTCTTAAATTATGAGATATTTTCATTCTTTCACCTTTTGATTAATAATTACTTTTGAGATAAATAAATTATCTGAAATCTGGGTTTTGTGTTAAGTTTGGATTTACAGTGAACTCATTATCTGGGATTGGGAAAAGCTTGAATTTATCATCCACATCTCTTCCTAAAAAATTATTTGCGGTTCCGTCACTCCCTTTCCAATCCCAATTATACCCTTTTGTAAATTTATTAAACCTAATTAAATCTGTGCGCCTTACTGATTCGGTATAGAGCTCTCTTGCTCTTTCATCTAAAATAAAGTCCAAAGTTAGCTCAGCATCGGAAATTCGGCCTGATATATCATTACCATAGCTTCCTGATAAATAGGCTCGATCCCTAATTTCATTAACATATTCTAACGCTACAGCTCGTGAACCATCTGCTCCTCTTAAGATCGCTTCAGCAGCCATAAGGTATGCATCCGCAGTTCTAAACATAGGATAGTCAATGTAGGTATAGGTCGTTCCCCCAGGCACAAGCTCTTCTCTGTTTTTATTGACATTACGCCATTTTATTATGGCATAGCCGTTCGTGAAATCATTTATAAAAGGTTGATTACTTCTCCAAGTTTCTTTGGTATGACCTTCTGTGAAAAATTGAGCTCGCTTATCGGCTTTTTTATCTCCCCAAGTATCTTCAATGTCGAATATTTGATCGCTAGGAGAGAATTTTTCCACTAATTGGGTTTTTGCTCTTGCATTTCCCCAACTACGTGCTCCTATTCCAGTCACATAAAAGTTACTCATGCGACCATTATTTAATGCTTTCATAAGAAAATTTGTGCCTGCACTGTTTATGGTATATTCTCCGTCCTGCACCAATGGCCAAATAATTTCTTGACAGGTATTGTTATCCGCAAGGAAAATATGACGCCAGTCTGAAGCAAGTGGGTATTGACCACTATTGATTACCATGGATGCATAGTCATATGCTTTTTGATATTCTGGTTGTCCAACCCAAGTTTCTGAATTTAGGTAAATACGTGCTAATAAGAACCAGCTTGCTACCTGATCGACCCTTCCATAATCGTTGGTACCCGGCAACTTAAGTTTATCTTTAATTTCCTCTAATTCATTTACTGCAAAATTATATATTTCAGCACGAGAGCGTTGTTGAGGTATCACACCTACAGGCATTGATTCATCTATAAATGGCCCTGATCCATACAAGTCACATATCATACTGTAACTATATGCACGAATAAATCTAGCCTCTGAGCGATAGTACTCTATATTTGACCTCATTTGATCCAATAGACCTCTTGCTTGTAATTTTTCATCTGTGGATTCCCTCAAAAATTCATTACAATACGCAATGGTCATATAAAGTCTATAGTAGGCATATTGCAAAATAGGTGTAGAAGGATTCCAATTAACGAACAAGAAATCTCTAGATCCCTGCGAGCTTCCAGCATGAAGAGCTACCTCATCAGTGGAACATTCCTGCAAATAAAAAATGGCACGAGTGTATCCACTATATCCAACATCCAAACCCCCAAGATCACCATCTCGATCAGGCCCATCCTGACCATTCAATATAAGCGATCCATAAATCTTGGCTAAAACAGCTAAATATCCCTGTTCGGTTGCATAAACCTGTTCACTAATTAATTGTCGATCGTTAAGGGGTAATGTATCCAAGTCCTTGAAACAACCAGTTGTGAATGTAGATAAGAGTATTACAGCGATAAATGGTAAATAATTAAATCTTTTCATGGCTATTTGTCGAATTAGAAGTTAAAATTGATAGAACAGGTAAATATTCTCGGACGTTGATAAACATTGTTATCAAGACCATTAAAAATTTCAGGATCTACTCCTGAGTAGCGTGTTAGAAGTAACATATTTTGGGCACTTAATGCAAGTCTTAACATACTGCCCTCTTTCCATATGTTATTAATCGTATAACCAGCTGTAATATTATCAAACCTAAAAAATGAGCCCGATTCTAAAAACATATCAGAAAAATAACGTTCCATTGTAAATCCACGATCTAGTGCTTGCCTTGAAATATTGCTAGAGACTCCCTCGGAGCTAAATAGTGACATAAGAGTTTGGCCAGCTTGTTGATAATTTAAAACATAATTCCCAAAGCTTCCATGTCCATTCATTCCGAAGTCCCAAGATTTGTATGTTACCCTTGTACTTATACCATAGAAGTATGGAGGTAAAGAGCTTTTTCCTGTAACATACTTGTTTGCATCCTGTTCACTAGAAGTTATTGCTCCATCCCTGCCGATATACTGTCCTTCTAATGGGTTTCCGTTATCATCATATGCCTGTTGTAGTAAAAAGAAGGTGTTGGGAGTATGACCCACTTTATGAATCTGAAAATCGCGTCTGCTTATGGTTCCAGTTTTTACAAAATTGTCTTCTGTATCAATGGTGTTGAGTTTTGTGATGGTTGCTTTATTATAGGTGAAATTCCCACTAATAGTCCATTCAAGATTATTCTTTTTTATTGGAGTGCCTCCTAGAGCAAATTCAACTCCTTGGTTTCGCATACTGCCAATATTGGTTTCAATAATATTTGTAAAATTACTCCCAGCAGGTACCGCTATCCTATTAAGAAGATCGTTTGTGGTACGATGATACGCATCAATACTACCAAAAACATAATCCTTAAATAGACTAAAGTCAAAACCTAAATTGTATGTAGAAGTAGTTTCCCACCTAATATTTGGATCATACCCATTTGGTCTCATCATATTTATCCATTCATTTCCGAATAAATATCGTTGAGCATTTGTTGATACAGTATAAGTGGCTAATGATGGATGATATCCTCCAATATCTTGCTGACCCGTTTTGCCATAACTGACTCTAAACTTTAAATCTGAAATTGCTGAAATATTTTTGATAAAAGCCTCTTCTGTTAAACGATAAGCAACTGCTCCTGATGGAAAATATCCCCAACGGTTTTCTTGGCTAAAACGTGATGATCCATCTGCTCGTAAGGTTCCCGTGAATAATATTTTTGAACCTATTGAATAATTTACCCTGGTGAAAAATGAAAGTAAATATAACGCATCTTCATCAGGTACGGATGTATCAACTACATCACGCACGATGCTTTGGGGATTTATACTATACCAGAACCTCTGCCATTCATAACCACCCATTGCGTCAAAATTATTCCTATTTCTAACGGTCTTGTTATAATTAGCATAGGTAGTAAAGATGAAATTTGTATTCTGATTTTCTGAAAAAAGCTGTCTTCCACGACCATCATTCCTTATAGATGTAAAGGTTGCAGGGGCATTATCAGGAATAATTTCACTAAAATCTCGATTTCTGATATCGTAACCAAAATTAGTATTAATCCTTAAATCCTCGAAACCATGAACAACATAGTCCAATGCTATATTCCCTAAAGTTCTGAACTCTTTGTTCAGTCTACTAGTAAGAAAAAGATTTGCTACTGGATTTGTAGGTGCTAAAGAAATCGGGTTTCCTTCGTTCATCCACACAAAATAACCAAGTCCTATATTATTGGGATGCTGCTCCCTAACGGGTCTTGTTGGATCGAAGGATATTGCGCTTCCGATCACTCCAGTAGATATTGGTCTTTCGTTTTCCCATATCCCCTTGAAATTTATATCTAATGAAAGATGACTATCAAAAAACTTTGGAGAAACCCCTAAGCTTACATTACTTCTTTGAAAATTATTTTCTGAAATTATTCCGTCTTGATTTGTATATCCAACTGAAACCCTATAAGGAACGTTTAATGAATTCCCACTTAATGAAACGCTATGATCAGTCCCAAAGCTAGTACGATAGATTTCTCTTTGCCAGTCCGTAGAAGCAGAACCTAATTGAAAATCTTCTGGCGCAATTGCTTTTACTGGAAATATCTCTCTGTATTCATCAGCTGATAAAACATCAAAAAAATCATATACTCTGTTTACCATGAAGTTAGCAGTGTAGCTCACTTGGGGTTTCCCTGATCTTGCGGCACCCTTTTTGGTAGTAATGATTACCACACCGTTGGAGGCACGTGAACCATAAATAGCTGTTGCTGAGGCATCTTTTAATACTGTAAATGATTCAATATCATTGGGATTAATTGAACTCAAGGGAGCACTTCCAGCAATTGGCACACCGTCAATCACAATAAGTGGGTCATTCGAAGCAGATAATGATGCTCCCATCCGTATCCTAATTATGCCTTCGCTGCCTGGAGCTCCTGTACCAGGAACAACATTTACACCTGCTATTTTTCCAACCAGTGCATCTTGGGGTGTTAATATTAAACCTTTATTCAATGGGTCTAGTTTTACAGAACTAACAGCTCCTGTAGCGTCGCTTTTTCTTACACGGCCATATCCAATAACGACTACTTCATCTAAGCTCTCTTCATTTGGTTCCAATGAAATAATTAATGGATCTTGATTAGCTATAATTTCCTTTGCTTTATAGCCAATGCTTGAAATGATTAGTATAGTATTTGGTGCGACGCTTATTCTAAAGTTACCACTAGCGTCCACAGCAGTCCCAGAAGTACCTCCTTTAACAGAGATCAATGCAGTAATTAATGGTTCGCCAGTTTCCTTATCGGTTACAGTTCCTGTAACCAATAGTGACTCCTGAGCATTGGCACTATTTAATAGAATCAGAAATCCAAAAAAGCACCATGCAAGTAGTAATAGTCTTTTAATTTTGTAAATCTTCAACATCATCATTTTAAGGTTAGTTTGGTTAAAATAATTCTCTTTCTAGGCAGTGATAAAATTAGAGTCATGATATCGTTTAACAAAAGCAAGTAGAACTAGAAAGTAGAAACCAAAACTATAATAAAAATTTTAACCTCCTGTTTTTGAATTATTTACACAAACCATATCTCTAAATATTAGTAGATTTTAAGAAAGAAGGAAGTAGTCTTTTTAAGCAAAAAAGTGCCACTGATATTTAGTGACACATTCAAAAATGAATAGCTTTTTTTAAAATTATTCTCCAAAAAAGAGCATCTAATTGAAACTTATATTTAAAAAGTAAAATCGATAAATTTTTGGTACTTCCCCCATTTTATAATAAATCCTTAACCTTCCCTTAAATTCACTACCATCAATAATCACTACTTTTGACGTATCCAATCTGATCAACAAAGACCATGAAAAAATTACTTCTCCTAGCCATCTTCTTTTCCTTTACCATTACACTTCATGCTCAGCAAACTGTCAAAGGATTTGTTTTTGAGGACAGTAACCAAAATGGAAAAAAAGAACGCAGAGAACGTGGTGTTGCCAATGTGGCTGTTTCCAATGGAGTGGAAGTTGTACTGACTGATAGTAATGGAGCTTATGAATTACCAATTCAAGAGCATCAGACCATTTTTGTGATCAAACCATCTACACACGAACTACCAGTAGATAGGAATAATCTACCTCAGTTTTTTTATACCCATAAACCCAATGGTTCACCTGCTGATCTAAAATACCCAGGGTTTGCTCCTACAGGACCACTACCTGCATCAGTAGATTTTGCATTAATCCCCACCACTTCCTCAGATAAATTCACTGCTTTGATTTTTGGAGATCCTCAGCCATACAGTTTGGATGAGTTGGAGTTTTTTAGAAAAGGGATCGTATCCGAGGTTGAAGGAATTTCAGGAATGAGTTTTGGTGCATCCTTAGGTGATATTGTAGGAGATAGGCCTGACTTTTTCCCTGCTTACAAAGAAGTTATTGGTATGGTTGGATTGCCTTGGTTCCATGTGATGGGCAACCACGACATGAATTTTGATGCAGCTTCTGATGAATTCAGCGACGAATCTTTTACCGCTGCCTTTGGACCTGCTACCTATGCTTTCAATCAGGGAAATGCTCACTTCGTCGTACTCGAAAACATCCTTTACCCAGATCCACGGGATGGTCAAGGTTATTGGGGAGGATTGCGGGAAGACCAATTGGCCTTTATTGAAAACAACCTCAAGCTTGTACCCAAAGATAAATTGGTTGTCTTATTGATGCATATCCCTTTGTTTGAAGAAAATGGCGATAGTTTTCGAGATGCTGATAGAGAGAAAATCTTGGAATTGATCTCTCCATTTGCCAACACACTTTCCATGAGTGCACATACCCATTACATGAAACAAACTTTTTTTGGCAAAGAGGATGGCTTTCAAGGAAACAAGCCCCACCATCACTTCAATATTGGCACACCATCAGGGGATTGGTATAGTGGAAAAATACAAGCAGACGGCACCCCAATTGCTACCCAGCGAGACGGCTCTCCTAAAGGATATGTGTATTTAGACATTGAAGGAACAAACTATACTGCCCGATACAAGCCTGCTGGAAGATCAGGAGATTATCAGATGCAAGTGCATGCACCAAAAATTCTGGTAGAAGGCGTACGGACCACCGCTCAACTAGTAGCCAACTTTTTCACAGGCGCAGCATCGGATAAAGTTAACTACCGAATCAACGGTGGAGAATGGAAGCCCATGATCAATTTTGAAAGTTTGGATCCAAGTTTTTGGTTAGAAGTCATGGAGTGGGACACTACTCAAACACCCATCCCAGGCCGAAGGCCATCTAATCCGGCTCTAACCGATCATTTGTGGAGAGCAGCCCTTCCCAATAACTTACCCGCAGGTGACTACACCATAGAAATTCAAGCCACCGATATGTATGGAGCTGTGCATACCGCTACGCATGCCTTGAGGGTAGTTCCTAAGCCTTGATTTGTGAAAGGGGGGTGTACCAAGTACAAAGTACCAAGTAGGTTACTGGTAATAGAAAACGTAATCGGTTATTAAGTTCGGAATGAGATGACCTCCAAGCGGCCATATGTTTATTGCTAAAATATTGGCATATAACACATTCGACCCTGCCTTTTGCAGACAAACAGACCCTGAGGGGCCGCACTCTTCACGAGACATATTTTTGTATTATAAACATATGATCCCGTTGGGATCGGGGTATGCTTGTGGAAGACTTAGTATAGATTGGAAAAAATAGGGTTTAGGCCAGGTATCATATCAGGAATGGCATATTTTGAATAAATTAGTGACATTCGTGGACGACCCCTCCGCGGACGTAGCGATCCACCGTGGCGAGCGTGGCGTGAACCAAAGTAGGGAGGGTATTAATGTCGAATGATGAACGTCGAATTTTGAATGATGAATTATTGAACCTAATACTAAGTACCAGAGCCTGTCCCGACCCTCGGGATACCAAGTAGGTTTCTGGTAATAGAAAACGTAATCAGTTATTAAGTTCGGAATGAGATGACCTCCAAGAGGTCATATGTTTATAGCTAAAATATTGGCATATAGCACATTCGACCCCTGAGGGGTCGCACTCTTTACGAGGCATATTTTTGTACTATAAACATGTGATCCCGCTGGGATCGGGGTTGTGCTTATAAAAGACGGAGGATACATGAAAAATAGGAGTTGGGCTGTATTCCAAGCCAAGGTTTATTCATACTAAATTAGTGACATTCGTGCCATTCGTGGACCACCACTCCGCGGACGTAGCGATCTACCGTAGCGAGCGTGGCGTGAACCAAAGTAGGGTATTAATGTCGAATGACGAACGTCGAATTTTGAATGATGAATTTTTGGAATACCCAACGAAATCGTTAAATTTAACCTATTAGTTAACTACAATAATCCGACATGAAATTTACAAAGCTTTTCGAAACAACGATTCTTTTAATCTCCTCACTTTTATTGCTATTCTCCTGCACCTCCAATCAAGAATCCAAAACACCCACTGTACTGTATGCTTCAATTGAAGAATTAATTCTTGACACCATTTACATCGCTAAAGACCTAGAGACAAGTCGTCTCCCAAGCGCCTTTACTTACGATGCATCTTCGCAGTCATTGATGGCATTGGCACAAAACACCCTTTTCACCATACCCTACCCCGAACTCACACCGGTCAGCAAACAGCTTTTGGAAAAAGAAGGTCCGGATGGCATTGGTTCCTTTAGCTATGGGGGATTAATTACAGATGATTACATCTTTATTCTGAACAGCCCCAAAGAACTGATTCAGCTAGACAAAAAGGGGAAGGTTTTAAAAAGAATTCCATTTCCCTTGGATAGCAAAATACCTAATGCGCTTTTCAATATCCTCAAAGGCCAAGAAATCTCCTGGGACAAAGAAAACCAACAATTGATCATCCCATTAGTACCTTTTGTTCTCAAAGAAGAAAGTTTTGAAAACAATCCTTGGATCTGGGAAGCAGATTTTACCTCAGACGAAATCAGACCCTTGGCTTCATTTACTTTCCCCGATCTTTACAAAGAGTTTTTAGACGATATTGAGTTGGGAACTTTTTACAACACTTACCATCCAAAGCTTCAAGCACAAGTTATTTCCTTACCTGCCTCAGATTCATTGTTGCTCATTCATTCCGATAGACAGGAATGGAGATATGCCGGTTCAACAGAAAAGCTACAATTCCTTAAAGGAAAAACCGAGCAGTATGGAGAGATGATTGCCTTTTTACCCAATCATGAAAGTAGTCGGTATGGAACCATCACTTGGGACCCATATCGTAATCACTTTATTAGGAACCTGATTATATCAGAGAAAAAGATAGATGAGAAGGTCATTAGAGACCATCGATTACTTTTCTTTGATGCTGATTTCCAGAAACTAGCAGAGATTAGTTTCAATGCCGCCATCATTAGTCGCACGCCGTTTTTTACTCCTGATGGAATTTACCTCAAGCTGTTGGATGCTGAATCAGATGATTATGATGGGTATGTGAGGCTTAAGACCGATTTTTGATTAGCCGCTTTAGTAAGATTAGAAATAATTAAATCGAGAGATTAGGAGGGATAGATAATGAAATATGCTAGTGCGAAATAAGTTGATATATGCCTATCGGCGATATATTTTGTGGCTTAAAAATAGGTGCATGTTCTTAAAAAAGTTTCAAATATACCAACGGGTTGGAGCCCGTTGGTCAAATGTCGCCCGCTCCGATGGAGCTAATAGATCATTTATAATATGATAATTTCAAAAAAAATGGATGGCTATATTGGCATCTAAAGGAGACTTCATTCAAAGCCATTCAGCAGCTTACTTCTTCTTAAACAAAGAATCTACAAACTCCTTTCGATTAAACACCTGTAGATCGGTCATTTTTTCGCCTACGCCGATATATTTCACAGGAATCTTGAATTGATCAGAAATACCAATAACTACTCCACCTTTGGCAGTTCCGTCCAATTTGGTAATGGCTAGGGCACTAACTTCGGTAGCTTTGGTGAATTCTTTGGCTTGGATAAAGGCGTTTTGACCCGTGGAACCATCTAGTACCAA
This sequence comes from Mongoliitalea lutea, assembly GCF_014652135.1. Lineage (GTDB taxonomy): Bacteria > Bacteroidota > Bacteroidia > Cytophagales > Cyclobacteriaceae > Mongoliitalea > Mongoliitalea lutea. Next base: position 8,760 of record NZ_BMYF01000021.1, on the reverse strand, counting down.
CAAAATTTCATGCGGGGCGGCATCGATAAACTTCTGCATCACGCGCTTGATTTTGGTCAATTCATTCATCAAGTTGACCTTGGTATGTAAACGGCCTGCAGTATCTACGATTACTACATCGGCATTCATCTCCACACCTTTCTTCACCGTATCAAAGGCCACAGAAGCAGGATCCGTATTCATCCCATGAGATACTACCGGCACCCCTACTCGCTCACCCCACAAAATCAACTGATCCACGGCAGCAGCTCTAAAGGTATCCGCAGCTCCCAAGACAACTGTTTTACCGGCTGCTTTGAACTGATGCGCCAATTTTCCGATGGTGGTAGTCTTTCCAACACCGTTCACACCAACCACCATAATTACATAAGGCTTTTTATCCGCAGGCAAATCAAAGTCTGATAGATCGGCACTTTTGTTTTCTTCCAAAAGCCCCATCACCTCTTCTCTCAAGATTACATCCAATTCAGATGCACTGAGATACTTATCCTTTGCAACCCGCTCTTCTATTCTTCGGATCACCTTGATGGTCGTATCAACCCCCACATCAGAGGTGATCAGGATTTCTTCCAGTTCATCTAAAACTTCATCGTCAACTTTTGACTTTCCGACAACTGCTTTGCTGATTTTAGAAAAAATATTTTCACTGGACTTTTGAAGCCCTTGATCCAAACTTTCCTTTTTTTCTTTGGAAAAAAAACCGAAGATTCCCATAATGTTATGTAATTGAAGCCCGAATATAATGAAAATGTCCCTTCAAGTCATTGCTCGAAGGGACATTTCGAATTTTATCGAAATAAATTCTTATTTCTTCAACGTTTCCTGAACCATAGTGGTTGGAACCATTTCTTCTTTGAAGGTGTAAGCACCAGTTTTGTCAGATTTTACTGCTCTGATAACTTTAGCATACGTTACACCACCTTCTTTCTTTAGAGTCGCTACTACTTTCTTTGCCATATCTTTGGAGAATTAAAGGTTGTTTTTGACAACACCGTGCCTAATTACTTAATTTCTTTGTGAACCGTCATTTTCTTCATGATTGGGTTGTATTTTTTCAATTCCAATCGTGTAGTCGTATTCTTACGGTTTTTTGTTGTGATGTATCTTGAAGTACCTGGAAGGCCAGAATCCTTATGCTCTGTGCACTCCATAATCACTTGTACTCTGTTACCTTTCTTAGCCATCGCTTCCTAGTATTTATATGCGTTAACCTGACTGATTATTTAATGATGATCATACCTTTAGCCTGAGCATCTTTCAAAACGGCGCTAACGCCTTTTTTGTTGATTGTTCTCAAAGCCTTGGAACAAACTTTCAACGTAATCCAAGCATCTTCTTCTGGAATGTAGAAGTTCTTTTTGTGTAGGTTTGGATAAAACATACGCTTGGTTTTGTTGTTCGCGTGCGATACGTTGTTACCTACTCGAGGTCTTTTACCGGTGATGTCACAAACTTTTGCCATGATATATTGTCGTAATAGTATAGACGTTTTTTAAATTGAGTCTGCAAATATCGGACTTTTGCTCGAATTAACAAAAGTTGATTTTATTTTTTTCGATAAAGTTCTCAAAACCACAGTTTAAATCCACAACCTTTTCAATCAATCCTTCTCAATAGCGCACATATCCTTGCACGACCATGCGATTAGGCTTGGACCAAATCACGTCCTGGAAGCTCTCAACCAAGTAATGGCTCAAATAACCGTCCCCTGAATTGAAAAACATGACCCCTCTGATTTCTGAGGTGTAAAAGAAATTTTCTTTCTTTTCAAAAAAGCTTAACTCCTTTACTTGGCCGTCTTCATAACGCACCACCAATTTACGGGTCTTATTTTTTTCTCCTTCCTTTAATTCATGAATCAGGTATTCCTCACTTCGGGTAGTAGCATACGCGGAGGCCAAGGCAGGACGGTTGATATCATTTTGGATAAAGAAATCAAATTCATTGAGCCAATCTTCCAACTCGAATAAATCCTCCTTCCGTTCCGTTTCCCCGTTAACAGTGATTTGTCGGGCTACATTTTTACCCGACAATTGTTCCGCCAAGACTTCTACATATTCCTTCATAGGGAAATAAGCAGGTTCATCAGCCTCAGAGGCTTCCCTTGAAGCAGGATTACAAGCTTGTACACCAATGAAGAAAAGAATGCATGCAAAGAAATAATAATACCGGGTTGCTGACTTTTTCATAGCATAACTCATCCCACTAATAAATTATCTCCGGTCATTTCTGCAGGTGCATCAATACCCATAAGTGAGAGAATTGTCGGCGCTAGGTCTCCTAGCTTGCCATCCTTCACTTTCAGAACATCTTCCTTGTCCACCATGATGCACGGCACTAGATTGGTTGTATGGGCCGTATTCGGGCTACCATCTTCATTGATCATCATGTCAGAATTTCCATGGTCTGCGATAACAATGGTGGTGTAGCCACTTTCCAAGGCTTGTTCTATCACTTGCTTGGCACAGGCATCCACCGCTTCACAGGCTTTGACTGCTGCATCAAACACCCCTGTATGTCCTACCATATCCGCATTGGCAAAATTCAAACAAACAAAGTCCACTTCTTTTTTACGCAATTCGGTTTTGATTTTGGAGGCGATTTCGAAAGCTGCCATTTCAGGCTTCAGGTCATAAGTAGCCACCTTTGGAGAAGGACATAAAATTCTGCTTTCTCCCTCAAAAGCCACCTCTCTTCCTCCCGAGAAGAAAAAAGTCACATGTGGGTATTTTTCTGTTTCAGCAATTCGGATTTGTTTTTTCCCCGCTTTTTCCAAGACTGCCCCAAGGGTGTTATTCAAATTATCTTTCTCAAATAAGACCTTTACCCCTTTAAACGTATCATCATAGTTGGTAAAGGTTACATAATGGAGATTCATCTTTTTCATGCTGTAATCCTCAAAGTCCTCTTGAGTCAATACCTGCGTAATCTCTCTTCCACGATCTGTCCTGAAATTGAAACAAATGACTACATCTCCTTCTTTGATCGTCGCTACTGGCTTGTTTTCTCCATTGGCTTGAATAATTGGACGGATAAACTCATCTGTGACACCATTATCGTAAGACTTGGCAATGGCAGCTTTGATGTCTTTGGAACGCTCACCCACACCTTTCACCAAAGCGTCATAGGCCAACTTCACCCGCTCCCAGCGCTTATCACGATCCATGGAATAGTATCTGCCAACCACCGATGCAATGGTCCCAACAGAATTTTTTAAATGTTCCTGTAATTCGGTTACATATCCCAACCCACCTTTGGGGTCAGTATCTCTCCCATCCGTAAACACATGGATAAAGGCCTCTTGCAAGCCATTTGCTTTAGCAGCATCGCATAGACCTTTCAGATGATTGATATGTGCATGAACCCCACCATCCGACACCAATCCAATAAAGTGTACATCTTTGGATTGCTCCTTGGCATAGGCAAAGGCTTCCTGCAAGACCGGATGCGTATTTAAATCGCCTTCTTCAACAGCTTTATTGATTTTTACCAGATCCTGATAGACTACTCTTCCGGCACCGATATTCATATGCCCCACTTCTGAATTCCCCATTTGACCCTCAGGCAAACCTACCGCCAAACCGGAGGCATCCAGCTTACTATGTGGGTATGTTTTAAATAGACTGTCCATGAATGGAGTCTGCGCCTTTTCTATGGCAGATACTGCTGGATTGGTACCCAAACCCCAACCGTCCAAAATCATTAAAACAACTTTCTTATTCATGTCGCATGTGTGTTTTATTCAAACAAAAATTAAAGAGAGCGTAAAAATGCCTATTCTTTAGCTATACCACAAAATTAGCACTGAAATATTTTTTCTCTTTTTGGCTTAATATTTGTTTAACTACCTTCATCATGACAAACCTGAGTACCTTTATTATCGTTTTAAGTCTTTTGATTCTTCCATTGTGGAGTCAGCCAAGTGCTGTGACTGTACACAATGACTTGGAAGAATTGGCCTACAGCTTCAAAAACGGATCCAGCAAGGAACTCTCCCATTACTTTGGCTCCCGCGTGGAAATAAATATCAGCGGAAATTCGGGTATTTACTCCAGAAATCAAGCCGAACAGGTCATGCGTGATTTTTTCAGAAAATATCCACCTCAAGACTTCAACTTGCTCAATAGAAGCGCAGGAAGTCAGGATATTACCGCAAATATGGGCCATTACTTCTCCCTAGATCAGCGCTTCAAAATTCTCATCAAAGCAAGGTCTGAAAAAGACGCATTTACCATCTTTGCATTAGACATCATCAAGGACTAATCGCAAATATCCCTACCTTTGCGCTGTGAAAAACTTACCTTACTTAACCACAGCACGCATTCAAGCGTTTATCCATGCTGCCTTACAGGAAGACATAGGCCCAGGAGATTATTCCTCCTTGGCCGCTTTTGACCCAAACCGTACCGGTCAGGCAAGACTGATCATCAAAGAGGCCGGTGTTTTAGCAGGCATGGACCTGGCGGAGCAGATTTTTCATCAATACGACCCAAGCCTTCAGGTAGAGCGATTCATCCCTGATGGGGCAAAAGTTAATCCTGGAGATATTGGATTGATCGTACGGGGAAAAGCCTCCTCCATTTTGAGTACAGAGCGCCTGGTCCTCAATTGCATGCAGCGTATGAGTGGCATTGCTACAAAAACTGCTTACCTAACAGAAAAAATAGCACACACCAAAGCCAAATTACTGGATACCCGAAAGACAACCCCTAATTTCCGCATGATGGAAAAGTGGGCTGTAGCTATAGGAGGCGGAGTGAATCATCGCTTTGCTTTATACGATATGGTGATGCTTAAAGACAATCATATTGACTTTGCAGGAGGGATTGCACAAGCCATTGCCAATACGAAAGAGTATCTACGTACGCATCAGTTGGATCTGAAAATTGAAGTAGAAACCCGTAGCTTGGATGAAGTCGCTCAGGTCTTGGAAATTGGAGGCATAGACTTCATCATGTTGGATAATATGGACATTGCTACCATGACACAAGCAGTAAACCTTATTGATGGAAAATACCTCGTAGAAGCATCGGGGGGCATTACCGAAGAGACGCTAGCCGATGTGGCGGAATGTGGCGTTGATTTTATTTCGGTTGGAGCGTTGACCCATACGGTAAAATCTCTCGATATTAGCTTAAAAGCCTTTTAACGAAAAAAGCCGGCATGAAAATCATCCCGGCTTTTTGCATATAATGGCTATAGTCAATTGTATTTAATCTTTTGTTGCAAAATCAGGGTAGGCTGACATGCTATGCTCGTTGATATCCAACCCTTCTAATTCCTCCCGCTCATCTACACGAATTCCGATAGTTTTCTTCAAACTAAAGAAAATCAACCAAGAAGTCCCCACACAGAAAGCACCCACTACACCAATACCGATCAATTGGGACCATACTTGGCCCATTCCTGCTAAATCTCCAAACAACCCTACAGCTAAGGTTCCCCAAACCCCACAGATTAAGTGAACAGAAATAGCACCTACCGGATCATCAATTTTGATTCTATCAAAGAACACCACTGCAAAGACTACTAAAGTTCCTCCGATAAATCCGATGATAGCAGCTTCACCTACACCCATCAGATCGGCTCCTGCTGTGATGGACACTAACCCTGCCAACACACCATTTAACACCATGGTGATATCATATGTTTTAAACTTCAGGTACGAGGCAATCAAAGCTCCAAAAGCTCCCGCTGCCCCCGCAATGGCGGTGGTTACAAAGACCAAGGATACCGTTCCCGGATCGGCGGTCAACACGGAACCTCCATTAAATCCAAACCAGCCAAACCATAGCAAGAACACACCGATAGTGGCCATTGGGATATTGTGCCCAGGAATAGGCTTCATACCATCTGCCGTGTATTTTCCTAACCTTGGCCCTAGCAAAAATGCTCCCACCAAAGCCCCCCATCCTCCGACGGAGTGCACGATGGTAGAACCAGCAAAATCATAGAAAGGAATATCCAGTGCATCCAAGAACCCTCCTCCCCACTTCCACATACCCACGATTGGATAACAGATGCCCACATAGAGCAAAGAGAAGAAGATAAATGGTCCTAATTTGATCCTTTCGGCAACAGCACCTGACACAATAGTCGCGGCAGTAGCTGCAAACATGGCCTGGAAAATAAAGTCAGTAAAAAAGGTATATCCTTCATTGTATTCAGAGGTACTCCAGCCTTCAGGTAAAGACAGGCCGATTCCGGCAAAGCCAAAGAAACTACCCACAAAGTCATCTCCCGGATACATTAAATTAAAGCCAATAAAGGCATAAGTCAATAAACCGATGGCTGGAATAATGGTATTTTTAAATAGGATGTTTACCGTGTTTTTGGCGCGGGTCAGTCCAGCTTCTAAGCTAGCAAAGCCCAAGTGCATGATGAAAACCAAAATAGTGGCCACCATCATCCACAAATTATTTATAGTAAAGATTTCTTGATTCATAGGTTTGAACGTTAAAGGTGAGTGATCGATAAAGAAACGGAATTATAAGGCAGCCTCTCCAGTATCATTGTTTCGGATTCTGTACGCTTCTAAGGCTTCGTAAATAAAGATTTTACCATCCCCAACTTCCCCTGTTCTACCTTGGGTAAGGATGCAGTTGACAATATCCTCCACATGCTCATCCGCAGTGACGATTTCAATCTTTGTACGGGGAATATAAGCCGGTTCATAGGCGATACCTCTGTAGGTTTGAACCTTGGGATGTTCCATACCCATACCTTTCACCTCATAGAAGGTGAAAAATTTCACCCCCAAACCTGCGACACATTTATGTATGTCCTCAAATTTGGATGTTCTAATAATTGCTTCGATTTTTTTCATTTTCTACAATATTTTATTCGGTTTAGTAGGTTTTCGATGCTAATCTAGCGGTTTTTTTGATAAAAAAATATTTTTGACCAGTTTTTTAACCATCAATGCCAAATTTTATGCATTTTTTCTTTTTTCAAGATTTAGATAAATCCTTATTCGATGATTTTACTACATTTTTGAAATTAGATAGTTATTTTTAATACCTGCTTTAGCTAAAAATTGATTTTTTAAGAAAAATTGGCTCATGAAAGCAAAAAAAACACAATCCTTTTAAAGTACCCGTAAAAGAGTAAATTTGCGTTTCTACTAACCAATTGATTTCATGACAAAACCAACACTTTTAGTATTGGCTGCCGGAATGGGCAGCAGGTATGGAGGAAATAAACAAATCGACGGATTTGGACCAAGCGGAGAAATTATTCTGGAATATTCAATTTTTGATGCCATCAGAGCTGGCTTTGGAAAAGTGGTCCTGATCGTACGAGAGGAAATCCTGGAAGCTACCAAAGAACTGATACTACCAAAGGTCAAGGGAAAAATCGAAGTTGACTTTGTGATACAGTCTTTGCAGTCTTTTGTTCCCGAAGAGTTCCAGAACCCGGCCCGTGTCAAGCCTTACGGCACAGCTCATGCCGTGTTATGCGCCAAAGATGCAGTCGCCGAACCCTTTGCTGTGATCAATGCAGATGACTTTTATGGAAAAGAGGCTTTTGAAGTACTAGGAAAGTTTTTGAGCAATGGCGTTCAGCCCAACTTACATGCGATGGTTGGCTATGCTATTGAGAATGTATTATCCGAAAATGGGACAGTTTCTAGAGGAGTCTGCGAAATGAATGACGCTAACCAACTCATTGGCATGACCGAACGCACGGCTATTGCACGTGAAGGAGAGAAAATTCTAGCCAAAGGAGATGGGGAGGTTTTGGAGATTGCGACGGGCACGCCTGTTTCCATGAATTTCTGGGGTTTTCATCCAGCGGTATTCTCTGACATTGAATCCATGTGGAAGGAGTTTCTTCCCACTAACCAGGAAAATCTCAAGTCCGAATTTTTTATACCGACTATTGCCAACAACCTGATTCAAGCAGGCAAAGCAGCCTTTGAAATCTTAGAAGGCGGCAAGACATGGTTTGGGGTAACGTATACAGAGGATAAGCCTGGAGTGATTGAAGCCTTGAAGGCACTTCATGAAAAGGGTGAATATCCTTCCAACTTATGGTCATAAAAGTAAAACCCTTGAGTCTCCTTGCTTGAAAGAGGGGATTCAAGGGTTGCTATTTTTTTTGGGGGGGGGTGTCACGCTAAGGCGCAAAGGTATTATGTTTGAAAAATAGGCATAAGCTAAATTTCGTATATTAAAGGAAGAATTTCAACCTTAACCTTTAAATACAGAACGCTTATGCCATCTACTAAAGTTAGTAAAGATTCATTTACCGGACAATCTATTTATCTTGGAATTGATTGTCATTTGAAAAGTTGGAAGGTAACATTACTTACCGACAAGTTCGAACTCAAGACCATGTCAAGGGATCCAGACCCTGTATCCTTAGTGTCTTATCTGAATAAGCATTATCCTAGTGCAGATTATAAGGCTGTATATGAATCTGGTTTCAATGGGTTTACAATTTGTAGAAGCCTTAGAAATCTTGGTGTAGACTGCCAGGTAGTCCACGCTATGGATGTACCTACCAGTCATAAGGACAGGCAACAGAAGTCCGATAAATCTGACAGTAGAAAGTTGGCTCAATTACTCCGCTCCAACGGATTTGAAGGGATTGATGTACCTCCTGTCCATATCGAGATTGACAGAAAGCTTTTGAGGCAACACTTTGCACTGCCCAAAATGCTAACCTCTGAAAAGAACAGGGTTAAAGCTACTCTTTACCAGTTCGGTATAGAGATTCCTGAAAAATTCAGCAGTAGTCAATCCAGAAGCTGGTCAA
>NZ_BMYF01000020.1 GCF_014652135.1 Mongoliitalea lutea | reverse complement strand
TAGTTAAGAGAATAAAAAAACAAATCGATAAATTCGGTCTGACAAATAAGGATTTAGGCCTCGAAATCAGCTCAAATTGAGGGATTTTGTTTACGTTAGTCAGAAGTCTAAAAACCCAACGCTCGGTCAAGCACATTTGGGTTTTCCAACGCTAAAAGCCAAGGCTCAAAGACCAAAAGACCTTGCCCCTGCCAATCCACGATAAGACCATGAACCTCTACACTATTGGACTGTGTATTTTTACTATCTTGACGTGTTAAAAATAAATTAGGCTTCAATGAACCGAATGAAAGAAGTTCTGAAAGAAAAAGGTATTTCACAGACTTGGCTTGCTAAAAAGTTGGACAAGAGTTAAAACACGATAAACGAGTATGCCCGAAATGTGAGACAACCGAGTATGGAGGATTTGTACCGCATTGCAAAAATTTTGGACGTTAACGCCAAAGATTTATTGAAATGAACATAATCCTTTTATTCTATTTAATCCCGTCAGGGATTGAATAAAAGGATTATGTGAATTCCATGTGACCATTGGAAATAAACAAATACACATGAAAGAAGAATGATGGCTAAAGAGAATCAAATAGAAGAAGCACTCATTAAGCAACTCACGGAGCTAAAATATATCTATCGCTCTGATATTGTCGATAGAAAATCACTTGAACAAAACTTCAGAACAAAGTTTGAAGTTCTTAACCGCGTTCGCTTATCAGACAATGAGTTTCTGAGACTGAGAGAAGAAATCATCAATCCTGATGTTTTTGCGGCTTCTAAATTGTTGCGTGAACGGCAATACTTCCAACGTGAGGACGGAACGCCATTGCATTATACTTTGGTGAACAACAAAGATTGGTGCAAGAATGACTTTGAAGTCATCAATCAACTACGCATTAATACCGAAAACAGCCATCAACGCTACGACATTATTTTGCTGATTAATGGCTTGCCTGTGGTACAAATCGAACTTAAAAAGGGAGATATTTCACATAGAAAGGCAATGCAGCAAATTGTGGATTACAAAAACGAGCCGGGCAATGGTTACGGAAATTCACTGTTGTGTTTTATGCAGTTGTTCGTTGTGAGCAATGCCAATAGAACGCTTTATTTCGCCAACAACAAGAACCAACATTTTGCTTTCAATGCAGATGAACAGTTTTTGCCTGTGTATGAATTGGCAGATATCGACAATAAGAAAATCAACAGACTGTATGATTTTACGGAGAAATTTCTGACCAAGTGCACGCTTGGTGAAATGATCAGCAAGTATATGGTGTTGGTGGAGAGCGAACAGAAATTACTCGTGATGCGACCTTACCAAGTGTATGCAGTTAAGGCAATAGTGGACTGCATTCAGCAAAACAGAGGAAACGGCTACATTTGGCATACCACAGGAAGCGGTAAAACTTTGACTTCTTTCAAGGCTTCCACTTTACTAAAAAGCAATAATGACATTGAAAAATGTTTGTTTGTGGTTGATCGTAAAGACCTTGACCGACAAACCCGTGAGGAGTTCAATAAATTTCAGGAAGGCAGTGTGGAGGAAAACACCAACACCGAAACGTTGGTAAGGCGTTTACTTTCTACGGACTATGCCGACAAGGTAATTGTGACTACCATTCAAAAATTGGGATTGGCCTTGGATGGCACAAACAAAAAGAACTACAAAGAACGATTAGAGCCACTTCGTAACAAGCGAATGGTTTTTATTTTTGACGAATGCCACCGTTCGCAATTTGGTGAAAATCACAAAGCGATAAAAGAGTTTTTCCCCAATGCGCAATTGTTTGGATTTACGGGTACGCCCATTTTCAGCGAAAATGCTACCTATCAAATTAGAGAAGGCGAAGAAGCATCTTACAAAACCACGGAAGACATTTTCCAAAAGTGTTTGCATGCATATACCATTACCCACGCCATTGACGATAGAAATGTACTGAAATTTCACATTGACTATTTTAAAGGCAAAGGAACACATCAAGCGAAATCAGGCGAACAGCTGCTTGCCGGCAAGGCAGGGATAGCTCAACAAGCAGTAGTAGAAGCCATTTTGGGCAAACACAATGCCGCTACCAATTCAAGGCGTTTCAATGCAGTGTTAGCGACAGCTTCTATTAACAATGCCATTGAATACTATCAGCTTTTCAAGGAAATTCAGAAACAGCGACAAGCCGAAGACCCAAATTATGAGCCTTTGAATATCGCTTGCGTGTTTTCTCCACCTGCCGAAGGCAACAAAGACATTCAGCAAATTCAAGAGGATTTGGTGCAGGAAAAAGAGGACAACAAACATAATCCCGAAGAGAAAAAAGCAGCTCTCAAACTGATTATTGACGATTACAATAAACAGTTTGGCAGCAACCACAGTATCAACGAATTTGATTTGTATTACCAAGATGTGCAAAGACGCATCAAAGACCAGAAATACAGCAATAAGGATTATCCACACAAAAATAAAATAGACGTTACCATAGTGGTAGATATGTTACTCACAGGGTTTGACAGCAAATACCTGAACACCTTGTATGTAGACAAAAACCTGAAATACCACGGACTGATTCAGGCGTTTTCGCGCACCAACCGAGTGCTGAACGATACCAAACCTTACGGTAATATTCTCGATTTCCGTTCGCAGCAAGAAGCTGTAAATACCGCCATTGCCTTGTTCTCGGGTGAAGATAACGGTCGAGCCAAAGAAATTTGGTTGGTGGACCCTGCACCAGTGGTGATTGACAAGTACAAAGAAGCCGTGGAGAAATTGGGCATCTTTATGGAGGAGCATAATTTGGCAAGCGAACCGCAGGAAGTGTATAACCTGAAAGGAGATGCTGCCCGCATTGCTTTTGTAAAGAACTTTAAGGAAGTACAACGCCTTAAAACGCAATTAGACCAATACACAGACATTGACGAAACCCAACAAGCCCAGATTGAAGCGATTTTGCCAACAGAAAAGTTGTTGGAGTTCCGCAGTTCGTATATAGAAACCGCCAAGCAATTGCGGGAAATACAGCAAAAAGAAGGCGACCAAGCACCGCCCGACATTCAGCAATTGGATTTTGAATTTGTGCTGTTTGCTTCTGCCGTGATTGATTATGACTACATCATGAGTTTGATTGCTGACAGTACGCAACAAAAGCCTGCCAAGCAAAAGATGACCAAAGCACAGGTCATTAGCTTGCTGAGTGCCAATGCCAACCTGATGGATGAGCAGGAAGATTTAACCGAATACATCAACAGCTTGGATTGGAACAGCGGACAAGATGTGGAAACGCTTCGCAAGGGATACGAAACTTTTGTGGTAGAGAAAAACGAAAAGGAATTGGCTGCCATTGCCCACAAACACGGCTTGCAAACCGCAGACCTGAAAGCCTTTGTAGAAAACATACTAAGCCGAATGATTTTTGACGGGGAAAAACTCACCGACCTGTTAGCACCTTTGGAATTGAGTTGGAAGGAACGCAGGGTAAAAGAATTGGCATTGATGGAAGACTTAGTACCCCAATTAAAGAAATTGGCAGGGGATAGGGAAATTAGTGGATTGGCCGCTTATGATGTCTGAATTATGATTTGTAAGATTAAAGGATGATAGGATTATGAAATACGAAGAGTTGACACATAAGATTATTGGATGTGCTATGAAAGTTCATAGCACCTTGGGTAATGGATTCCAAGAAGTCATTTACCAAAGAGCATTGGCGATAGAAATGCAAAAGCAAGATTTAGGGTTCCAGCGAGAAATGGAAATGACAATCTTTTATGATGGTTATGACATTGGCACACGAAGAGTGGACTTTTTTGTAGAAGAAAATATTATGGTGGAACTTAAAGCATTGATAAAATTAGAGGATGTTCACTTGGCTCAAGCTATGAACTACTGTCAAGCTTATAAACTGCCAATAGGACTACTCATCAATTTTGGTGCAAAAAGTTTAGAATTTAAGAGGGTTTATAATGTCAATCACCCCGAAAACAAACAATACAAGTCAGAATTAGGATTGAATAGATTAAAGGATGATAGGATTTCATCCAAAGAAAAAATCCTACAATCATCCAATCCTAAAAATCCCAATTCAGACAAATGAGTAAGGATATGAAAATGATACCAGAGTTGAGATTCCCTGAGTTTGAAAATGAGGTGGAATGGGATTTAAAAGAATTTTCAAAGTTTATTAAACTTGACAGAGGAAGTTCGCCAAGACCAATTCAGGATTACTTGACACAAGATGAATCTGGAGTTAATTGGATAAAGATTGGGGACACTAAAAATGCAGTAAACTCGGTCCTATATCAAGTTGAAGAAAAAATCACTTTAAAGGGTGCTGAAAAATCAAGAAAAGTTGAAAAAGGTGAATTGATTTTAGCTAATTCAATGAGTTTTGGTAAAACTTATCAATTGGCAATAGAAGGATGTATTTATGATGGATGGTTTGTACTTCGTAAATATGAGAACAACTTTAACAAACCTTTTTTATTACAATTGCTGAATTCCGATTTTATGCAAAATCAGTATAAAAAGCTTTCAGCAGGTGGTATTGTTCAAAATATCAGTAGCGATATTGTTTACAATTCAAAATTGTATCACACAACTTTACCCGAACAACAAAAAATCGCATCCTGTCTTTCGTCTTTAGATGAAGTGATAGCCGCCCACAGCCAAAAGTTGGAATTACTCAAAGACCACAAAAAAGGCTTGATGCAAAACCTTTTTCCTCAACCGTCAGAATTAGGATTTGATAGATTAAAGGATGATAGGATTGAAAAAGGCAATAAAAAAATCCTACAATCATCAAATCCTAAAAATCATAATTCAGACAATGTACCTAAGTATCGGTTTAAGGAGTTTGAGAATGATGGGGAGTGGGTGGAGAAGAAGTTGGGGGAGATATTAGAATTTAAGAATGGAATTAATGCAGCAAGGGAGCAGTATGGTAAAGGAATTAAGTTCATTAATGTTTTAGATATTCTGAACAATGAATTTATAATCTATGAAAATATCATTGGAAGTGTAGATATTGATGAGAGCACTTTGCAAAAGAATTCTGTAACTTTTGGTGATATTTTATTTCAAAGAAGTTCCGAAACCCAAGAAGAAGTAGGAACTGCAAATGTTTATCTCGATAAAGATAACACGGCAACTTTTGGCGGATTTGTTATTAGAGGAAAGAAAATAGGTGATTATGAACCTGCATTTTTAAATGCTCTGTTAAAAACAAGAGAAATTAGAAATAGCATTTCATCAAAAGCAGGTGGTAGTACAAGATTTAATGTCGGTCAAGAAACATTGGCATCTACAACTATTTTATTACCAACCATTCAAGAACAACAAAAAATTGCTTCTTGTCTTTCGTCCTTAGATGCCCTTATTGCGGCACAGGCGGAGAAAATTGAGCAATTGCAATTGCATAAAAAGGGTTTGATGCAGGGTTTGTTTCCGAGAATGTCTGAACTGTGATTTTTGTGATGAAATGATGAATGTGATGAGAAATAAAAAAATCAAGGTAATCCTAAAATCCTACAAATCAGTGGTCCAGACAATGGGTAAAATGGTCGAAATTAACCACTTTAAACCCATCGAATTCGAGGGGTTTAGAAAAGTAAAGTGAATAGATGGCAAAAAGCAAGAACATATATGTAAAAGGAACCTCTATTGCTGTTTTGGCCCAAAACGACATAGATTTTCTATCACTCACGGATATGACTGCCGGATTTAAGGAAGGCAGTGGATTAATAGGCAAATGGATTACCAATAAAAACACACTTGAGTATATTGGTATTTGGGAAAAATTAAACAATCCAACTTTCAATTACCCCGAATTCGGGGTAATTGAACAAGAGGCGGGTGTTAACAGATTTATTATGTCGGTTGGGCAATGGGTGGAAAGGACAAAAGCCATGGGGTTATTGGTAAAAGCAGGACGATATGGCGGTACGTATGCTCATAAGGATATTGCTTTTCATTTTGCAATGTGGCTAAGTCCGGAGTTTCAAATTTATCTAATCAACGAATTCCAAAGGCTAAAAGAAGAAGAGCAAAAGCAATTGGGTTGGTCTGCCAAGCGTGAATTGGCAAAACTCAATTACCATATTCATACAGATGCCATTAAGCAAAATTTAATTCCTGAAGAACTTACACCAGCCCAAACTGCCATAGTTTACGCTACGGAAGCAGATGTGTTGAATGTGGCATTATTTGGAAAAACTGCCAAACAATGGCGAGAAGCTAATCCTGATTTAAAAGGCAATATGCGTGATTATGCCAACATCAACGAACTGATTTGTTTGGCAAATATGGAAAATCTGAATGCAGTTTTTATTCAGGAAAAGATTTCACAGAAAGATAGACTTATAAAACTCAACACCATTGCCATCCAACAAATGAAGGTGCTGATTGATATTGAAAACAGAAAATTATTAAAATAGATGACTTTAAAAGACCAACAACAATTAGGTAAAACCCTTTGGAATATTGCAGACGATTTAAGAGGAGCAATGAATGCAGATGATTTCCGTGATTATATGCTTTCGTTTCTGTTCCTGAGGTATTTGTCGCACAATTATGAAGAAGCAGCAAAAAAAGAATTGGGCGGGGATTATCCGGTATTAGACGATGATGACAAGCGCACTCCTTTAGCCGAATGGTATGTGGTGAATGAGCCTGATGTGCCTGAGTATGAACAGCAGATGCGTAGAAAGGTGCATTATGTTATCAAGCCCGATTACTTGTGGAGCAACATCAGCGAAATGGCACGTACCCAAAATCCTGATTTGTTGGTGACCTTAGAAAAAGCGTTTAAATACATACAAGACGAATCCTTTGACAGTGCTTTTCAAGGCTTGTTTTCCGAAATCAATTTGAATTCAGAAAAACTTGGCAAAAACAACACTGAGCGAAACAAAAAGCTCTGCACCATCATCCAGAAAATTGCCGAAGGCATTGCTGATTTTTCAACTGATTCTGATACCCTTGGAGATGCCTATGAATATTTGATTGGTCAGTTTGCAGCAGGTTCGGGCAAAAAAGCAGGGGAATTTTATACACCACAACAAATATCTACCATACTTTCTGAAATCGTTACTTTAGACAGTCAAGACCCCACCAGTGGCAAAAAGAACAAGCTGAACAAAGTATTGGATTTTGCCTGTGGTTCGGGTTCGTTACTGCTCAATGTAAGAAAGCGAATCAAAGACAGTGGCGGAAGTGTAGGTAAAATTTACGGACAAGAAAAAAACATCACCACCTACAATCTTGCCCGAATGAATATGCTCTTGCACGGAATGAAAGACACCGAGTTTGAGATATTCCACGGAGATACCCTAGAGAATCAATGGGATGAACTCAACGAAATGAACCCAAGCAAAAAAATAGAGTTTGATGCCATAGTAGCGAATCCACCTTTTAGTTTGCGTTGGGAACCAAACGATACCTTGGCAGAAGATTTCCGTTTCAAGAGTTATGGTTTAGCACCCAAATCAGCAGCCGACTTTGCTTTTCTGTTGCACGGTTTTCACTTTTTGGGTAAAGAAGGGACAATGGCCATCATTTTACCACATGGGGTTTTATTCCGTGGAGGAGCAGAAGAACGCATCAGAACCAAATTGTTAAAGGACAATCATATTGATACCGTAATTGGTTTGCCTTCTAACTTGTTCTACTCTACAGGCATTCCCGTTTGTATTTTGGTATTGAAAAAATGCAAAAAGCAAGATGATGTTTTGTTTATCAATGCCAGTGAGCATTACGAAAAAGGCAAACGACAAAACACACTCAGAGAAGGCGAAGAAGACGAGCCAAACGACATTCAGAAAATTGTTGAAACCTACCAACACCGCCCGGAAAAGATTGAAAAATATGCTCGGAGAGTTTCAATGGAAGAAATCGAAAAGAACGGTTACAACCTGAATATTTCAAGGTATGTAAGTACTACGGAAGATGAAGTACAAATTGACTTGAAAGAAGTAAACAACAAACTAACTTCAATCAACGAAACCATCAAAACAAACACTGACAAACACAATAAGTTTTTGGAAGAGTTGGGATTAAAACCCATTTAAAAGCCCACGCTATTTACTCATTGAATAATAATTTTCAATGGTATTCGTGATTGCTGCGCAATTGCAAGCATCCCGAATGCTTTCGGGACCAATGACCCACGAGCCACAGCTCCAACCAAAGCTTTGTCAAAGAGCTTGCAAAGTCAACGCACAACCGACCAACAAGACGATAGAAGAACACCGAACCGCTAACATATAAGGGCTAAATCGAAGTGGAGCGTAGCCGAATTTCGGAATTAGCCCCTGTTGATCCCAATTGCTATTTGGACTTCTCGGGGTTGAGAGGTGGTTTAGCTACGGGGATTAAACGAATGGTGTGCCCGAACCATCTTAACCAATCAATCCGATAATCTTGACCACTCTATTTTGATCAATTAGGGATTGCTTTAGGGTAGAACTTCCATCGGAAAGCATGGAACAAAAAACGATCACTATCCATAAGTAAAACAGATCATTCGTCACCGGGACCATAGCATGGCCTTACTGACAATCTTCAAAACATGACGTATGTTGTTATGAGATAAAGGAATGAGCCATTTAACTATTTAAAAAAACTAAATAAATACCCTGATCAGGGTATTTTTTCGTTGGAGGGTATTTAGTAGGTTTAGGGAGTTGAAAATACGGCTGAAAAATCAGACTTAGCAAGCTTCCGTAGGGTGTATATGGGTGGGTTTTTCAGACATATAAGTAAGATAGCCCACATTATGAAAAACGACACTACAAGATAAATGGCACTATTTAAAATAGAAAATAACGAGCGACTTGAGAACATAAAGGAGCAACCTTTTAAACTCGAAAAAGACATTCAATCGCTTACAGAAAAAAACTTGAAATCAATTTTCGGACTTGACTTTGTGAAATCGGAATTCAGCCTAAATAATTTTCGTATCGACACTTTAGCTTTTGACAATGACGCAGGAACTTTTGTGATTATCGAATACAAACGGGACAAAAACTTTAGCGTAATTGACCAAGGATACGCTTATTTATCGCTAATGCTTAACAACAAAGCGGACTTCATTCTTGAATACAACGAAAATTCAAAAGAGACTCTAAAGCGAAATGATGTTGATTGGTCGCAATCGAGAGTGATTTTCATTTCACCCTCATTTACGACTTATCAAAAAGAAGCGATAAATTTCAAGGACTTACCAATTGAACTTTGGGAAATCAAACGATATGACAATCAAACAGTTAATTACAACCAAATAAAGACTTCGGGGGCTCAGGAAAGTGTCAAGACAATCAGTCGACAAGATGAAGCGATTGAAAAAGTGACTAAGGAAATTAAGGTCTATACAGAAGAAGAGCATATAGAAAAAGGAACAGAAGAAACAAAAGAGCTTTACGAGACCTTAAAAAGCGCCATTCTAAATCTTGACGAATTAGAACTCAAACCGAAGAAAAAATATATTGCTTTTGTATCAGGCTCAAACGTGGTAGACATTCATATTCAAAAAAATGCTTTGAAAATATGGCTGAATATGCAACAAGGAGACCTTGACGACCCGAAAGAGATTGCAAGAGACGTTTCCTCTGTCGGACATTGGGGAAATGGAGACTATGAAATTATTATGCGGACAGACGAAGAATTGGAATATATTTTAAGCCTGATAAAACAGTCATTGAAAAAGAATAAAAGGTAATGGATTGGATAGGAGCAAACAGTTTAATAGGTTTTTTCTTGGACAAGTCAAGGTCTTTTGGTTCCAAGACTGCACTTTTCTTTGTTATAATTGGTATGTTTTTTATAGTTGACTATGTATTTGACTTCACTTACTATTGGTCAAATAATCAAAGGATTACACAGCTTGAGAGAATACAGTCATTAAAACGCAATTATTCCCAAGACTCTTTGAAAATGATGGACTTAACCAATTTAGAGGTTGAGATTTTCAATAAAAAGCATTACACGCAACAAATAAAAAAGAAACTGATTATTTCCGATAATAAATTTATTGAGCCAAGTAAAATTGAAAAACTCACAGAGAATAAAGCTCAAACACCAAGTAAAAAAAATGTTTCAACAACTTGGATGGTAATTAGCTCAAATTACTTCTTATTGCTTGTATTCCCAATTTTGATTTTTTTACCTTTATTCCCAGGTCAAAAGTTTGATAAAAATACAGCTTTTGGGTGGCTTGCTTTAAATGTTGTTTGGGTTGGGATAATTTCGTTTATAACTTACATAGCATTTTTAATTCCTATAATTAATGGAAACCCAACAAATAATTATTGGCTGAATGCAGGAATACACTTAATTTTTATGATTTTAATAGGATTCGTATCAAAAAAGAAAAAATAACGATGGGCTAACAGCGTGTATGAAAAATAGCGGGTTCAGAGGTAAATCAAAGGTCAGTGATTTTAACAAAAGTTAGTGCCAAACTGATAGTGAAGTGCTTCTTAATCCGCTACTTCTCATACACGCAATCCGTTGACAGAAGTGTAGCGCTGTTCAGAGCTGGTTTAGCTATGGGAATTAAACGAATGCTGTGCCCAAACCATCTTAACCAATCAATCCGATGATCTTGACCACTTTAATATGATTATTTATGGGTTGCTTTAAGGTAATAATTCCATCGGAAAGCACGGAGTAAAATACGATCACTATCCATAAGTAAAATAGATCATTCGTCACCGGGACCACAGCATGACCTTACTGACAATCTTCAAAACATGGCGTATGTTGTTATGAGATAAAGGAATGAGTCATTTACCTAGGTGAAAAAAGCCTCATACATACCCTGATCAGGGTATTTTTTCGTTGGAGGGTATTTAGTAGGTTTAGGGAGTTGAAAATACGGCTGAAAAATCAGACTTAGCAAGCTTCCGTAGGGTATATATGGGTGGGTTTTTCAGACATATAAGTAAGTTAGTGGCAAGCATATAAACCGACATAACAACGAGAAATCAACGACAAAATGAATAAGACAGTTTACATATTAGGAGCAGGATTTTCAAAACCAGCGAAAGCACCAATTCAATCTGAAATTGTTGAAGAAATCCTAAACCTAAAAAAGAAAAACTTTGGGACTAAAGACAAAACCATTAAAGGATATCTTGACGACTTTGAGAAGTTTTTGGAGAACGAACTATACATTGACAAGGCTGACTTCAAAAGCATAGCATTAGAAGATGTTTTTACACCAATAGACAGATGTATCATAGACGGAGTTTCTTTTCGTTCACTTGATAATAAAAAATTAGTTGAATTACGAGAAAAAATTTATTCTTTGATTATTATAGCCATCAAAGAAAAACTAGAAAACTCGACATCACAAAAACAATACATTGACAAATTCGCAAAGTTCTTAGTTGAAAATATGCAACCAAGAATGAAGGACAAGAAACACGACCCTTTAGCTGTGATATCCACAAATTGGGACATTCTGTTAGACAATTCAATTAAGAGAGCTATAGAAGTTGACAACCATAATGGTGTGGTTGATTATTGTTGTTACATCAGTTCACTTCACGATGACGACACAATCAAACCAGGACTTTGGGCTCTTGGAAAAGGAAAATACAATGTTAAACTTTTAAAAATTCACGGCTCGATGAATTGGCTTAATTGTCCAAAGTGTCAAAGACTTTATGTTGCGTTTTACGATAAAATTGCTGAATACGGAATTTATAAAGACAAATATTGTAGTCATTGTAGTAAAAATTTTAAGGAAACTAGAACCATTTCGACAGCATTACGAAGCAACTTAATTATGCCAACATTTTTGAAAGACTTAAACAACTTTCAAATTAAATTAATTTGGCAAAATTCTGGAGTTGAACTTTCAGAAGCAAGCAAAATTGTTTTCATTGGTTATTCTTTACCTCAAGCAGATTATGAACTGCGACAACTACTTTCAAGAATGATTCCACACGACACACAAATTGAAGTCGTAATGAGAGATGAAAAGGACGAAAAAACTGGGAAAGTATTAAAGGAAAGAACGGACAATAACAACGAAATATTAAAAAGATACAAAACATTTTTCGGAAAAAGACAAGTGACAGCATACAGAGACGGAGTAGTAAAATATATTGAAAACCTAACCGAAAGAAAGAATGCCAGCCACTAACAGCACCTACCCAAAAGTGGCGGTTCAGTGGTTAAGTCAAGCTTTCCCGCTTTGGCGGGACAAGTTATGCTTGGTTGACAGTGAAGTGCTCCGAAGTTTGCAACATGTCATATCCGCAAACCGCCTTCCTCCATTACTTTAACAGAACTGCCATTAGAACATCAGAAATATAAAGTTTGCAATGAACAAGAAAATTAGATGGATTTTAATTGCGGTACTGATAGTCACGATTGCTTATTTAGCTTCATTGTCTGACCCATCAGAAGATGAATCCATCAGGTTGGTTGATATCAATAGAAATGTATATTTGATTACAGACCATAACACCTTTTCGGCAGGATCAATCTTCGCTGAAATGTTTAAGTTTTACAATATGGGTCAGGTAATTGGACAAGCAACGGGTAATTTATACTCTTTCAATGGTTTTGCTTTGGCTCATTTTGCTTTGCCTAATTCTAAGCTGACGTATCAAATTTCTTCGGTTTATAATTTAGCTAATAAAAAAGAAGAGGGCATGAAATCGGTTGAGCCAGA
Source organism: Mongoliitalea lutea (assembly GCF_014652135.1). Taxonomy (GTDB): domain Bacteria; phylum Bacteroidota; class Bacteroidia; order Cytophagales; family Cyclobacteriaceae; genus Mongoliitalea; species Mongoliitalea lutea. Next base: position 86,202 of record NZ_BMYF01000020.1, on the reverse strand, counting down.
TGAATTTCTTAACTTAGAAGTGGATCCTGTAAATTATATTTTCCGAAATTATATAGATAACTGAAAGAGTGCAAAAAAACCGAGTATCTGTGGTCCATGCCCCCGTCTTATATAAAATAAAAACGTTAGCATCATGATAGAAGAATTACCAGATAACACATGGCCTGTACCGAAACTTGTCTTTTTGGTAGATTGGGGATCACTAAGAAATATTCCATTTCAAGAAGTTGATGGCTTGGGAAATGGTGCCACAAGTATTAGAATTTAGACATAGCTTTAGTCCTGTATTTTCTACCAACAGGCAACTATACCCAGTAAATAAAGAAAAAAACCAATGCTTAGTAGCATTGACTTTAACTATAATTTAGTCTCTAAGTAAATATTTTTTAGTCCCTATAAATACCTTCTATTTCATTCCACCCAATCTGAGCTCTGTTCTTCTGTTTAACTGGTGCATGGCTTCCGTGCACGGAATGGCTCCGCAATCGTTGATTGGCTGGGTCTTGCCGAACCATTCGTACTGCATTCTGGCAGCTTCCACTCCCCTGTTGACCAGGTAATCCATCACCACTGCCGCCCTGCGCTCGCTCAGCCCTTTGTTGTACTCCTCGCTGCCCCGCTGATCCGTGTGGCCAGAAATGTACAATTGCAGGTTGGACATGCGTTTAAGCATAATAGCTGTGCGTTCTAGTTCTTTTCTATGTACTGATCTTAGTGTACTCTTATCAAAGTCAAAGTAAATGGTTGGAAGATTATGTAATTCCGCCTGCATGGCCTCAAGCAGGTCTGATGCATCGCAGATATCTTTTCCCATCAGTTCCTTCGGCATCTCGTACTGCTTGTCCCTGTCAGGGAAGGCTTCAAGTACCAGTTCACTTCTTCTGTTCAGCTGATGTGCCGGCTCCGGACAGGGTACCCCATTTCCACAGTCATTAGTCAGCTGCTCCTCTCCGTACCATTCAAGCCTGATCCGTTCAGGGCCTATATTATAATTAGCTAGGTATTCCCGCACCGCATCTGCACGTCTCTGGCTCAGCGTCTGATTATAGGAATTGCTTGCCCTTGAGTCTGTATGGCTACCCACCAATAGATCCAAGAAGCTGTATCTGTTCATCAGTTCTGCAATTTTGTTTAATGCCTCTTCTGCGTCCCTTCTGATCTTGGATCTGTCCAGGTCGTAATAGACGATGTCCACATATACCGGCATCTGGTAGGGAATGGCCGCCAACCTGTACTCACGCTCCAGCTTTTCCTCTTTCATATTGATCGTGCTCAGGGTACGGTCTGTGACGCTGAAGTATCCTTTTTTGCTGATCACCAATCCAAATTCTTTTCCTGGTTCAAGGTCTGCTAAAAGCTCTCCGGTAGCACCTCGTTTAGTGGCCACTATTTTGCCATTTTTCTCCTTAATATCTGCATTAAATTCCTCAGCAATGATGTTGCCATCACAGTCGATCACACGTGCGATCATACGTTTATGCAAGTCTTCTATCAGATAGATATCATCCAAACCTATCCCTCCTTGTCTATCTGAAGAAAGGTAACGCTTACCATCTGCAAATTCGATATATGCAAAGTCATCTCTTGGACTATTAAATGGTACTCCCATATTTTCGGGACTTCCTATGACGCCATTGCTATGAGGAGCTCTGAAAATATCCATACCGCCAAGTCCATCATGACCCCTAGAACTAAAGTAAAACCAATCTCCCATCAAGGAAGGGTGGCTTTCATTTTCTACAGTGTTGATGCTACTGCCAAGGTTGATTGGGCTACCAAAATTTTCCTTTCCGTCATAATCCACAAAGTAAATATCGTATCCGCCAAATCCTCCTTCCATATTGGAAGTGAAATATAGCCTCTTTGTTTCTGCATCATAGAAGCCGTTCATGACGCCATATGTTAGCATGTTGTTATGAGGAAAAGGTTTGGAGTCACTGATATTGCCATCGGTGTCTAGATTTCCGTAAAAAATTCCAGGATAGTTATTCATATCCATGCTTTTTTTTCTACTACCTTTAACTTTCGTTTGGCCTATGAAAGCTGTGTACATAATCTTTGTACCGTTAGCATATATATGAGCGTCTGATACGTGTTGGACTCCTTGAAGGTCTGATAAAAGAAGTTTAACCTCTTCTTTTCCGTCTTTAACATATAGCTTGTAATATTCTCGCTCGTTAAAATTGCTTTTTTCTTGAGAGAAAATATTGTTTTTGGCATCCAAACGTATTGCTTTTCGCTTAGAAGAGCTTAAATCTCCTCGATCACTTGAAAAATAATGTTTATCTTCCCATTTGGATGTACCGAAATCTGAACCGGAGCTATTGATACCCTCTGCTTGTACAAGCTTGACATTTTTACGTTCGCTATAAAGTTTTTCCAAAGTCTCTAAGTTGAATCCTGGAAAGTCGAAAGTACTGAATCCCCCTGATATCATGAAAGCATTGAGATCTTCGGCTTCTCCTGCCTGCATGGCAGCTATTAAGTACATGTAAAAATCGTCTTTGGTGGATTCGTTGTACGCTATCGTTTTTCCCCACCACTCAAAAGTTTTATCATAATCTCGGAGAACTTGATAGGTGATGGCAAGTTTTCGGGCTGTTGCGTAGCTCTCTTTTTTGGTATAAGCTTCCTCATATACCTGACCTGCATGGGCGTAGTTTTCAAGTTCAAACTGTTTGTCTGCAAAACGGATAAGAGGCCGTTGTGCTTCTGTAGCTGCTGAATACAGGATCAGAAACACTACTACCAAAAATTTCAAATATCTTTTCGTGATTTCCATCATCAGAACCATCTTGGGTTTTTAAGTTTTACATTTCTTGGAGTCAGGTAGTAGCCCACGGAGAATTCATGTGAGTTGTTTCTGTAATTCTGAAGAGTATTTAGATTAGTATCATAAGCGTAGCCTATCCTCAAATTTTCGGTGGCAAATACCTCCGCAATAAATGCAATCGCTGTTCTGTTGTTCAGATTTCCCTCTAAGTTATCTTTCCACATTCTGGTATTTGATCGGTAACTTGCGCCCAACCATAGACGTTCTAAAAATAAAAACATTCCGTTTATATCATAACTAGTTGGTGCTCCTTTCACTTCCTTGATAAGGAAACTAGGTTTGAATTCCACTTTGTCACTTATTGATAACAATGCACCAGCAGTTAGATAGTAATGGAAATCATGAAATGCAAGTGCAATATCCTCACGTTCAAGCGCTCGCTTACCTATCATATTGAATGCACTTATACCTGCGTAAAAAGTGCTGTTGTGAAAAAATAGTCCTGAATTCATGTTAGGAGTAAATATGGTTTGTGTACCCAAAGGGAGATTTGGATCCATCATTTCTAAAGGATTCAGTTTGCTTCCATCGATCATGTATTGACTTGCTCCTGCACTTATACCAAGCCCAAGGAAGCTTTCTTTGCCTGTTTGTATGCGGTAGCTGTAGGTCAGCATACCTGTTGAAGTGCTTGTAGGGCCAATGTGATCACTTAATAAGGAAAATCCAAAGCCCATTAAACCTTCATTGGCACTTAGATCTGCGGTTATAGTGAACGTACGCGGAGCACCAGGGAAATTTACCCACTGATTTCGGAAGGTACTCTGAATATAGCCCTCATTTCTATAGCCCGCATATGCAGGATTAATGTGTAACCCATTAAAAATATATTGGCTGAATTGGGGTAGCTGTTGTGACCAAGATTTCGATGGTGCCAAGAATGCAGTTATCAAAATAATTAGTAGAGGTCCAAAATTATTTTTCATGTATTGATATTTGAAATATTTAAATCCGCAGTAAAAATACACTAAAATGTTTTTCATTTCAAATAAATTCCAATAAAAAAATTATCTGTAATTCATTTTTAATATTATAAAATGCTTTTAAGTGTATTTTAAAATTAAAAAACATCCCATTTAAACAAAAAAAAGAGGCTTTTCGCCTCTTCTAAACTTTTTTTCTATGTTCTTTTTTAATTTTTTTGATGTATTCTTTTATTACTCGCATTTTGTGACTTTCTCCCAAAATCTCTTTGGGAATTATCCTTTCCAAACTCCACTGCATAAAATTTTTATTTTAGGTGATGGTAAACTAACGACAAAAGTTCTGGAAGGTTTCTGTGCAGTGTAATTTTTTGGCTATGCCTCTGAGGGATAGAATAAAATTGATAACTTGAACATAAATTTATCACCTATGACTATTCACACAATTTCAGAGACCCAACATACCATCGATAGACTTTTTGACTTGCAGCAAGCTCATGCGGTCAAGTTGCGAAAGAGTCCGGCCACGGCAAGAATCAATTTACTAAAAAGACTATTGGAATGGATTATGACCCATCAAGAGGATATCCGGAAAGCCATTCATGCAGATTTTAAAAAACCATATACAGAAATTGATATCAGTGAGATTTTTGTGGTCACAAGTGAAATCAATCACACGATCAAGCACCTGTCTTCTTGGATGAAACCTAAGAAGGTACCTACTCCGCTTACCATGTTGGGCAGCACTTCTTATGTTCATTATGAGCCAAAAGGTGTATGTCTGATCATTTCTCCTTGGAATTATCCATTTAATTTGGCGCTGGGTCCTCTCGTTTCTGCCCTTGCGGCTGGAAATACGGCGATTATCAAACCTTCGGAAATGACCCCACATACCTCTGCTTTATTGAGGCGCCTGGTGGCAGAAGTGTTTGATGAACAAGTAGTAGCAGTAGTAGAAGGAGAAGTGGAGGCAGCCCAATTGCTCCTTCAAAAACCTTTTGACCATATTTTTTTCACCGGAAGTCCTGCCGTTGGAAAAATTATCATGAGGGCGGCAGCTGAGCATTTAAGTTCGGTGACGCTTGAATTGGGAGGTAAGTCTCCTGCGGTCATTGATCAGCGGGTGGATTTCAAAGATGCGGCCTCCAAGCTTGTTTGGGGAAAATTTGTCAATTGTGGACAGACCTGTATTGCACCTGATTATGTACTTGTGCATGCTTCTGCCAAAAAAGAACTAATCGATGCCTTGAAATCCACTATTGAAGTCATGTATAATCCTGCGGGCAAGGGTGTTCAGGCTTCTCCGGATTATGCTCGTATCGTCAATACCAAACACCTGAACAGATTATCTTCCATGCTTCAGGATGCTGTAGACAAAGGTGCAGTGATTGAGTCTGGAGGAGTTATCGATGTGGCAGAAAACTATTTTGAACCTACGATTATTTCTGGGGTGACCGAGGAAATGGAACTTATGCAGGAAGAAATCTTTGGCCCAATTTTACCTATCATGGAGTATCAGGCCCTTGACGAAGCTGTTGATTACATTAATAAGCACCCCAAACCATTGGCTTTGTACAGTTTTTCCAAGTCAGATGACTTTAATAAACAGGTGATTGCCCATACTTCTTCCGGTGGGGCTGTGGCTAATGATTGCGTGCTGCACTTTCTTCAGACGGAATTGCCCTTTGGAGGTGTCAATAATAGTGGGATAGGAAAGGCCCATGGGTATTATGGTTTTCTTGCTTTTAGCAATGAAAAAGCAGTGATGAAACAGCGCATAGGCCTCACTGCTTCCAAACCTCTTTATCCTCCTTATGGAGCAGTGGCCAAAAAAGTAGTAGAATCTCTTCTCAAATGGTTTTAATTCCTTATGAGGTCAATTAGAAAACTTATTCTTGTTTGCAGTCTCTCTTTTATGGCTAATCATGCTTTTACCCAATCCGCTGCCCGAAAACATGGGATAGCTATAGGTGTTATGCCCACAGGCCCTCTCAATGCCATCACGGATGTGAAAGGCGTTTCTGTTGGGCAGGTTACCAAGGTTGAGGGGACATCTATTCGCACAGGGGTGACGGCAATTTTACCTCATATGGGTAATCTTTTTCAACAAAAGACACCGGCGGCCATCCATGTTGGAAATGGCTTCGGAAAGTTGGCTGGTAGTACGCAGGTAGAAGAATTGGGGAACTTGGAAAGTCCGATCATTTTGACCAATACCCTAAGTGTAGCAGCTGGGATAGAAGGAGTAGTGTCGTATACGCTTCTGCAAGCAGGCAATGAACAGGTACAATCTGTCAATGCTTTGGTCGGAGAAACCAATGATGGTTTTCTAAACGATATCAAAGGTATGCATGTCAGGAAGGAGGATGTGATACAAGCCATTGAGCGCGCATCTTTTGGTCCTGTTGAGGAAGGAAGTGTGGGGGCAGGAACAGGGACTGTTTGTTTTGGATTCAAAGGAGGGATTGGGACTTCCTCTAGAGTGCTTCCAGCTTCTTTGGGGGGCTATACCGTCGGGGTATTGGTGCAGAGTAACTTTGGAGGGGTATTGCAAATCGATGGAGTTCCCATTGGAGAGGAACTGGGACAGTATGTTTTCAAAAACCAATTGGAATCTGCGGATGGTTCATGCATGATAGTGGTGGCAACAGATGCCCCTTTGGGTGAACGCAATCTCAAGCGCTTGGCTTCCCGAGCTATGTTGGGTTTGGGAAAAACTGGAGGCATCGCATCCAATGGTTCCGGCGATTATGTGATTGCTTTTGCTACCCATGCCAAAAACTTGGTTCCACACGATACCAAAAGAGGGGAGTTCTATTCTCCTAACTTATTGCCAAATGACCACATGAGTGCTTTATTTCTAGCCGTCATAGAAGCAACGGAGGAGGCAATCATCAATTCTCTTTTTGCCGCAGAAACGATGATAGGAAAAGATGGGCGGAAAGTGGAATCCCTTCCAAAGGCCCAAGTATTGGAAATCATGAAAGGCTATGGAAAGCTAAAAACTCTCTAAAGCTTGAATAGCTAACCCTATAATTGCTTATAGTTTGTCAATATTTTCCAGGTAGGTTTTTGCCTGATTCAAGATTTCTTGCCGATTGTTCATTTTACTCCAAGTGCGGTACATCATGCCTATTCTTGGGTTTTTGGCCAGCTTATCCTCATTACGGTGGTAAAAATCCCAATAGAGACTATTGAATGGACAGGCATTTACTCCTGTCTTTTTCTTTTTGTCGTACTTACAGGAATCGCAATAATTGCTCATCTTATCGATATAATTGGCAGAAGATACATAGGGCTTTGTACCGACAATACCTCCATCTGCAAACTGACTCATGCCTCGGGTATTGGTAATCTCTACCCACTCGATGGCATCTATATAGATGCCCAAGTACCAGGCGTCTACATCATCGGGGTCTATTCCTGCTAAGAGCATAAAATTCCCAGTCACCATCAATCGTTGAATATGATGGGCATAGGCATGTTCCAAGGATTGCCCGATGGCATGCTTGAGACAGTTCATGGAAGTTTTACCTGTCCAAAACCACTCGGGAAGCTTTCTGTCATGTCCAAAGAAATTGAGTTCAGCATATTCAGGCATTTTAGCCCAGTAGATGCCTCGCATATACTCCCTCCAACCGATGATCTGACGGATAAAACCTTCTACTTGGGCAATGTCAACTTTATCCTGATGGGCATACCAGTATTTTTCTACGGCACTGACGACTTCTAATGGGCTAATCAGCTTTGAATTCATGGCAAAACTTAATCTGCTATGGAATAAGAAGGCATGCCCGGTGTACATAGCGTCCTGATACTGACCAAAATGTGGTAACAGTTGCTTGCAGAAATATTCTAATACCTCCAATCCTTCCTCCCGTGTACAGGGCCAATCAAATTTTTGAGGATTGACAGTCCCTATCCAAGAAGTTCTCGAGCCTTCCAAGAGGGACAGGATTTCACGTACATCACGGGTATGGGTTTTTGGTTCTTGGATCAATAGGGGATCTTTCAGTTTATTTCGGTTGTCATGGTCATAGTTCCATTTGCCAGTCAAAGGTTCTTTCCCATCCATGAGGATAGCGTATTTTTTCCGCATCTCCCGATAGAAAGATTCCATTAAGTAGGTTTTCTTCCCATGAAAAAACTCATTTAAAAAAGTACGGGTAGTCAAAAAGTGTTCGGTATCGTATGCTTGAGAAGGAATGCTCAACTGTTCGCAGAAATTTTTCAATTGCTCATCCAAGCGATACTCATCGGGAAGCTGATATTCGAAGCGTTCAATGCCATGTTTAGCAATCAGCTGTTGTAGGTTCAACTCCAGCGATTGGTTGTTATCCTCATGATCGAGTTCATAGTAGATAACGTTATGTCCCTGATTTCTCAGCTGCTCTGCAAAAGCTCTCATAGCTACAAAGAAACCGATGATCTTTTGAATATGGTGCTTGACATAATCCGTTTCCTGCCGCATTTCCATGATTACATAGGTTACATGGGGTTGTACTTGTTGAAACCAAGAATGTTGACTATTGAGCTGATCTCCTAGGATTAGTCGAAGTGTTTGGGCCATTGGAATTTCTTTGTTAGTAAAATCAAAAAGTTTGCAGAATGTTTGAAAAAAGAAAAAGCCTCTCTAACCTGTGGCTCTAGAGGCTTTTGTATTCATAGGGACTAAACTCTAGTATCGGAAGCAAGGCATACTAGATTTTCTGCCTGCTGCGTTTTGGGTACTTCCTGCTAAGAAGGAGAATCTCATGGAAACTTCATGCGCTCCGCTGGTATTGGCTATGCCTAGTTTGGTTAAGGTGTAATCGTAGCTGTATCCGATGTCAAGGCCATTGCCAAGAGAGATGCCTACTACACCGATAAGGGACTCTGTGTTGGGTCGATTAAGGCCAGGTGTTGGGAGACCTCGGTACCATACCCCTAAGGTAAGTGGCTGAAGTACTAACTGGGTTCCCAAGTCTAATTGGTTAAATGGATCTTGGTGCTTGTAGTTAAAGGCAAGTACCAATAATTTTTTATTTTCTACATTATTCATGTAATTTCTGCTCATTCCACTTCCCAAATCGAAGCTGATTCCTCCATGTACGGAGTATTTGATTGGCCACTTTGCAATCTGATCATCCACAAAAGAGATGTTTGGTTGTGTGATGTGATGGGCAGAAACTCCCAACCATGCCATTTCATTGGTGTACAACATCCCAAAGTGATAGTCTAAATAGCGATGGTTGACATCCAACCCTAAGTTTTCTCCAGATGGCAAACCGGCTTCCCCTGTCAATGGGTCGATCATGCTTCCGAAGATAACACTACTGAAATCAGCATCTCTGCTCACAAAGCTTGCCTGACCTCCGAAGCGAAGGAAGCTATTAAATCCCAATTGCAACCTATAGCTATATACTGCACCAATTTCGCTGGTTCTTAAGTTGGACATGGTCTCGGTTACGCCATTAGCGATAATGCCGAAGCCACTATTTAAGCTGAAAGAATAATGATCTAAGTATGTAGAATAGGCATTCAATGAATGGTCCATTCCAGGGAATTGATTTCTGTAGTTGACTCCAAACCGTGTCATTTCAGAACTTCCTGCAAAAGCAGGGTTTAAGAAAATCGGTGCTGCATAAAACTGGGAGAACTGTATATCTTGGCCTTTCACAGAAATTCCTAGCATCATGAGGGCAATAATTACGAATATCTTTTTCATGGCCTTAACGGATAAGAGTGAAAGAACCTGATTTATGGATGACTTCGCCGCTAAGCATGGTCATCGATATTCTGTACATATAATTGCCTCTTGGCAACAATCTACCCCTGTGGGTACCATCCCAACCGGATTCTATCCTAGAAGAAGCGAAGAGCTCCTCTCCCCAGTTATTGAAAATGCTCATTTCAAAGTTTGCAAAGCCTTCTGCTTTCGGCATGAAAAAATCATTCAAACCATCTCCATTGGGAGTGAAAGCGCTTGGAATGGTAATCCATTCTTTGGCTTTAACTACTAAAACGGCGTGAACTTGTTCTGCTACACACCCATAGATATCGTAGGCTCTCAATGTAACTTGATATTTTCCAGCTTGCGTGAAGATATGGATCGGATCTTTTTCAGTACTCTTTGTACCATCACCAAACTCCCACTCCCAAGTAATGAAGTCATTTGAGATAAGGCTGATAAACTGAAGTGGTTCTGAAACAAACACTTCATCTTTTGAACTAATTTCTAGTTTTCTATATTCGAAGTCTACCCTTCCCAATTCACCATAGTATGGAAGTTCTACCTTAGTCCGAGCATTTACAATACATCCATTGGCATCGGTAATCTGTACTTGTAAATCCTCTGTCTGGGTGAATGAAATTTCTTGATTTGAGGAGTTATCATTGAACCAGTGAATGGTATAAGGTGTAACTCCACCTTCAATCACCACCCAAGCATGACCTAAAGCATTTCCTGTTTCACAGTTCATCTCCACAGTGGATGCTATTCTTGCTTCTAAGGTTGGAGGAGCTTTAATTTCAAATGACCTGCTGACTGTGCAACCTTCCGCATCCGTAGTTTCAATAGTATAAGTGCCTGCTTCTAAATTTTGAATAGAAGGGGTATTTTTTCCATTACTCCAGAGAACCTGATAAGGAGCTTTTCCTCCAGAGATAGTCACCTCGATTGCGCCGTCTTGAGATTGGGCGCAAAGATTATCCAGAATACTCATAGGTTCAATGGCAAGTATTTCTCCACCGTTGATTTCAAATTCCTTTTCGTATCTACATCCTGCAGCATCTCTTACTAAGACCACATAACTTCCTGGTTCAAGCTGTTTTAATTCTCTTGCTGTACTGCCGTTGGACCATAAAAATGTGTAAGGAGCTTTTCCACCGCTTACATCTAGGCTGATAGCACCCATTTGACCATTATCACATGAAGGCTGTTCTACTTTTTCCCTTACATTTATTCCTTCATCATCACCATTAATAGCAAATGAAATTGTGACTTCACAATTATATATATCATAAATACTTACTTGATATGAGCCTGGATGAAGGTTTTTAGCTTCCATACTATTTTCTAAGCCATGACTCCACTTTACTCGATATGGTTCACCCCTCCCAAATCTTACATTGATTTTTGCTGAGCCAACAGTGCCATTAGCACAGTTTGCGTCGTTTCTCTCTATCAAATCAACAATAAATGGAAAGGGAGGTTGAATGATGATTCTTTCTCTTACAAAATTGCCCTCATTATCTGTAATTGTGACAGTATAGGTTCCAGCAAATAAATTGTACCTGTTTTGAACTGTTTCGTTATTATTCCATAAAAATCTATAAGGAGGAGTCCCACCTTTTACATCCAAAAGTATATGACCTCTTTCTTGATGAGAGCAAAGAGCCAATTTGCCAGAAATGGACACATGAATTTTAGAATTTGAAGGATGACTTTCTAGTCTTTGTCCTAAAACAAATTCTTTGATTGGGTTTCCGTTAGAGTTGTGGTTTTGAGCTATACAATTTTTGCTCAAACAAAGTAGGCAGATCACCAACCCCAAAACTAGAGAAAATTTTAAGATGAGCGCCTTCATGTTTTGTTGGTTTTAGCCTAGTTCAATCACTTAGTTAATAACACTAATTATGTATTTCAAGGTTAAAATTTCGAATGTTGTTTTTTAGAATATTATATTTTGTTTTTTGTAAATAACAAAATGAAATTGCTATTTGTTTGTTGTTTACTAAAAATTATAAAAGTTTTATGACATTTACTAGTGAAAGAAGGTTTAATTTTTTCGAAAAAATATCACCTAAATGTTCAATTTTTCTTTAAAAATTCACATACTGCAATTTATTGAAGTGCTTAGGCTTTTTATTGTATTTGTAATAATTTTTAAAAAAAATGCCTTTTAAAAAAAATTAATACTGAAAGCAAGGTATTCTGCGTGCTCGCTGATTTCTACTTTTAGGATCTCCCCAGAGAAATGTATATCTCATAGAAAATTCGTGCGCACCACCACTATTTCTTAAATTAAGCTGTGATACTGTGAAATCAAAACTATAGCCAATATCCACACCATTTCCCAGAGCTACGCCTATTACAGCAATGACAGCTTCATTATTTGGCAAAGCATATTTGGTGGGGAGTCCTCTATACCAAACGCCAATTACCAATGGGTCGAGAAATAACTGCGTACCTATATCCAGTTGATTGAAAGGGTCTTGTTGCTTGTAATTAAAGGCGAAACCAATAGATCTCTCTGTATAAGAATTAGTGTAAGGATCACGTGTGTTACCATAACCAATATTGAGTCTCACACCTCCATGTAATGAAAGTCGCATCGGTAATTTGCTAATTCCATCATCTACAAAAGAGACATTAGGCTCATTAACATGATGAGCCGATGCTCCAAACCACATGTTGCGACTGGTAAAAAGTGTTCCAAAACTGTAACTCATGTATCGGTGCTGAAAATCCGTTGCAAAAATACCAGCTGCAGAAAGTGCATCAGTTGGATCAGTTCCAGTAAAACCAGAGCCTATGTCAATCATAGAACCAAAAAGTAAGCCACCAAAGTAAGCATTTCTACTTACAAAGCTCGCTTGCCCACCAAGTCTCCAATCTATCTCACTTGAAATTTTCAATTTATAGCTGTACAATACACCGATCTCATTGGTAGAAAGCTGAGCGAGACTTTCCTGATTTCCATTGACAATTAACCCAATCCCACTATTTAAATCATAAGAAAAATGATCAATATAAGCAGAATAAGAATTGAATGAATGATTAAGACCGGGCCATTGATTCCGATAATTTACACCAATCCTTGTTAATTCTGTTGAACCAGTCAGTGCTGGATTTAAAAAAAGAGGAGCGGCATAGAATTGTGAAAACTGTACGTCTTGGCCTTTAAGGCTCATCGAGTACAACAATCCAAAGAATATAATTAAAACTTTATTTAGGTATTTGCTTAACATACAATCCTCTACCTCAATGATATGAATTTATTTCACACCATTATCTGCTGTATAATTTGGTCCAATAAATAGTTACCAGGGCGAGGGTTACTTTTATGAGTCTATAATATCCAGATACTTAGGTATCAAGATATACATTATGTCGTGAATATAAGGGGTTTTTGAATTCTAGCCATGTTTCCCGACTTAAATTTTTGTTAATTAATAGAAAACATAATTTATGCCAATCTTAAAGTGGTTAGTTTCAAACTTTGCTAATTAAATACCTAGATCTATCTGATGCCTTAAGATATCATCAAAGGTCTCGCGGGCCCGGATTAATTTGGCTTTGCCGTCGATGATCAAAACTTCCGCTGGTTTCAGTCGGGAATTATAATTGGAAGCCATAGAGAATCCATAAGCACCCGCATTTTTGATAGCGATGATGTCTCCTTCTTGCACTTCTTTCAATTTACGGTCTGCCGCAATGGTATCTGTTTCACAAATATAGCCTACGATCGTGTATACGCGCTCAGGTCCTTCCAATCGGGAGATGTTGACAACACTGTGATAAGCATCGTACATCATCGGCCTGATTAAGTGATTCAGTCCTGTGTCTACACCGATAAATGTAGAGGCTGGGGTAGATTTGATCAAATTGACTTTTGTCAACAATACACCTGACTCCGATACCAAGAATTTCCCCGGTTCAAACCAAATTTCCAATTGTCTTCCATAAGTTTCACAGAACTCTTGAAAGGCTTTGGACACTTTCGTGCCGACATCTAAAATATCAGTAGCAATATCACCCGGCTTGTAAGCAACCTTGAAGCCTCCTCCAAAGTCCAGGAATTGAAGGTCTTTAAACTCACGTGCGGCATCAAACAGGATTTCCGCTCCTTTTAAGAATACCTCCGCATCTAGAATATCCGAACCTGTGTGTACATGTAGTCCCGCAACATTTAGGTCATAGGCTTCTACTACTTTCAAAATATGCTTCAGCTGCAAAATGGAGATACCAAATTTGCTGTCGATATGACCTACGGATATTTTGGCATTGCCTCCTGCTAGAATATGTGGATTCAAGCGAATGCATACAGGAACTTGGTTGCCATAATACGTACCAAAGTGTTCCAGCATGGGAATACTGTCAATATTGATCATGACCCCCAAGTCCACTGCCTGCTGAATTTCTTCGAAGCCCACACTGTTGGGGGTGTACATAATTTCTTTGGGTTCAAATCCCGCATGCAGGCAAAGCAAAACCTCTTCTATGGATACAGCATCTGCCCCTGTACCTGCTTTTCTCAATAATTTCAGAATATTGATATTGGAAAGGGCTTTCGTTGCATATTTGATGCGAAGGTCTACAGTAGCGAAGGCTTGCTTCAATAAATTAACCTGACTGACGATTTTATCTGCATCATACACATATAGAGGAGAGCCAAACTCTTCCACCAGAGAAGTCAACGGAATGCCTTGAATATGATAGAAATTATCTTTGATTTGCATGGAATGGTAATTTGAGCTTCAAAGATACAGTTATCCGCTGAAAAAATGGGAAGGATATGGTAAATTGATTGCCATTCAAGTGCTCGGGAATCATGCTTGGGTTAAATTTTGTTAAGTAAATTCATTACCAAACGAATCCCTTTAAATTTGTTGTATGTCAAAGTTTCAAATGAATGTAATCATCGTGATGATGACCTTAGCCAGTATTGGGCTGATAGGTTTTCAATACTATTGGGTGAGAAATGCATTCAAGATCAATGAAGAGCGCTTTGAGCAAAATGTGTATCAATCATTGTTCAGTACAGTCAATCAATTAGAGAAAGGGGAGACGAGCGAGATTTTTTTAAGTTACCTAGCCAAAGACCCTAATTTACAGGAGTTTTTATTCCAAAAAATCGAGCCCATTGATATCCAAATCCGAACCCGTCCTATGCAACCTAGGCGTCCATCGGTCAGGGATTCAATGATGCAATTGAATATTCCCAATGTCAGTCAGCGATTCCGGAGAATCATCCAATCACGAGGTTTAGAAATTAACGTATTGAGTGACTTGGAACAATTCTTCCTCTATTTGACCCCTGAAATTGCTTCGTCTATGTTTACGCCGGATGAAATGGAGATTTTGCTTCAAGAAAAAGAACGTCAGCTGCAATATCTAGATCAAACAGAAACAGCCTTTTCCAGAAGACGGGGGCAAGAAGTAGTGACCGAATACAATATTGCGGATGCCTTGGAAAAAATTCGCCGAGCCAACATGAAGATTGAAGCCATGAACCAGGCTTGGGCAGAATTATTGGAAGGTCAAAAAAAAATTCTTAGCAGGCTAGATACTGCTCAGGTACGTCAGCTTTTCAGAAATCAATTGAATGAACGTGGGATTGAACAGCGGTTTGAATTGGCTATTGTGGAAGATGCCAAAGATTTGATTCCATTAACGAAAATTCTGGATACCGTGGGATTGGTGACCAATGGGATTCAAGCCAAGTTGTTCCCGGCAGATATCTTAGGAAAGGATAATTTTTTGATTGTCAATTTCCCTGAAAAACGTCGCTATATCTTGCAGCAGATTTGGATACCTTTAATTAGCTCCTTGTTATTCTTGGGGATTGTAATTTTCTGTTTTGTGTATGCAATCCGTGTCATTATCATGCAGAAAAAGTTGTCAGAAATCAAAAATGATTTCATCAACAACATGACGCATGAGTTTAAAACTCCTATCGCTACGGTGAGTTTGGCTGTGGAGGCTCTTCAAGACCCTGCGTTTGCGAGTCAGGATTCCTTTAGAAAACGTTACCTGAATATTATCAAAGACGAAAACAAGCGCTTAGGAACACAGGTAGAAAAAGTACTGCAGGCTGCTACTCTCGATAAAGAGGAGTTGAAACTAAAACTAGAGGAGATAGACCTGTTGGAGATTGTTAAAAAAATCAAATCCCAGTTTTCTTTGCAGGTGGAAAATAAGGGAGGGAAAATCACCTTGGAAAATTCTGCTGCAGACTCCCTGATGAAGGGGGATGCTTTTCATATTGCCCATATCATCAACAACCTGCTCGACAATGCTCTCAAGTACACACCTACCAACCCCACCATTTTAATTAAATTGTGGGAGGAAGGAAACATGCTGTGTGTAAGTGTAAAAGATAATGGGGTAGGTATGAGTAAAGAGGCTGTAAAAAAGATTTTTGAAAAATTTTACCGTGTTCCAACAGGAAATATTCACGATGTCAAAGGTTTTGGCCTAGGTCTTGCCTATGTAAAAACCATGGTGGAGGCCCATCAAGGTCAGGTGACTGTTAGCAGTGATTTAGGAAAAGGAAGTACATTTACTATTAAACTACCCAAACAAGCATGAGCAAATCAAGATTATTAGTAGTGGAAGATGACCCAAATTTGGGCGATATCTTGCAGGAATACCTCACGATGAAGGGATACGAAACAACCCTTTGCAGAGATGGAGAGGAAGGTTGGTCCAAGTTTAAAAAGGATAAATATGATTTGGCTATTTTGGACATCATGATGCCTAAAAAAGACGGATTTACGCTTGGAAAAGAAATCAAAATCGTCCAGCCGGATCTTCCGATTATTTATCTGACAGCCAAAAACCTGAAGGAAGATATCATTGAAGGGCTTAAAATCGGTGCAGATGATTATATCACCAAGCCCTTCAGCATGGAAGAACTCTTACTACGGATTGCAGCGATTTTGCGCAGAACCAAAAAATCTGAGGAAACAGAGGCGCTTAAGGTGTACCAGTTCGGAGATTTTGAACTTCACTACGATGAACAGTATATCAACAGCCCTACGGGTAAGCACAAACTTACCTCCAAAGAGAATGAGTTGATCCGATTATTGGCCTCGGAGATGAATAAAATTGTCAATAGAAGCCATGCATTGAAACAAATTTGGGGTGATGACTCTTATTTTAATGCCCGCAGCATGGATGTATACCTGAGCAAGATCCGAAAGATTTTAAAAGAGGATCCAAAAGTACAGATCATTACCATTCATGGGGAGGGTTTTAAAATGGTAGTCACCGAATAATTCTTCTACTGAATGACACTGAAATACGATTACATCATCGCAGGATCCGGATTGGCGGGATTGAGTTTATTGCATGCTTTACTCACCAAGGATTCTTTGAAGCAAAAAAACATCTTGGTAATCGACAGTGCAAAGAAGAATCTCAACGATCGTACTTGGTGCTTTTGGGAAAAAGATGCAGGACCTTTTGAATCTCTGGTTTGCCATGCTTGGGACACCTTGCAGTTCTTTTCCCCTCAAGTTTCCAAAGAATTCCGCATGAAAGAGTACAAGTATAAAATGATCCAATCAGGAGATTTTTATGCAAAAGTCCTCAGTCTTGCCCAAAAATACGCCAATGTGGTTTTTGTGGAAGAGCAGATTCAATCCATCCAAGAGGAAATTAACGGGGCAAGTGTACGCACGGATAAGACAACTTATCAGGGGGAGTATGTATTTAATTCCACCTCCTTGTTTAATCCTCCCATGAACGAGGAGAACACCTTGCTACAGCATTTTATGGGATGGTTTATCAAGACGGATACTCCTGTGTTCAATGAAAAAGTGGCTACGCTGATGGATTTTACGCTTTCCCAACATCATGGAGCTACCTTTATGTATATGCTGCCCACGAGTTCCACCGAGGCTTTGGTTGAGTACACGCTTTTTTCTCCAAGAGTTCTTGAGGAACGTGAGTATGTCCAAGCCTTGGAGTCATACATTGAAGATAAGTTGGGTATCCATCATTATGAGATCACGCATCAAGAATTTGGGGTAATTCCAATGTCCAAGGCAAAGTTCCAGGCCAGTATTGGGACTCAAAAACGAATCATCAATATTGGGACCGCGGGAGGTCATACCAAGCCAAGTACAGGCTACACTTTTCAATTTGTCCAAAAACATGTTTCCCAAATGGCCGAACAATTGGCCCATGGTAAATCACCGTTAGTAGCCATGAATTGGAGGGATCATATGTTCCTTTGGTATGATATGACCTTATTGGAAGTCTTGATGAGTAAGCGGCTCAGTGGAGAACAGATTTTTTCTCATCTCTTCAAAAAAGTAGATCCTGAGAGGATTCTCGCCTTTTTGGCCAACGAAAGCGGCTTTTGGGAAGAGTTTGCCATTAGAAATGCAGTCCCTCAAGTGCCCTTTATTGTGTCAGGTATGAAGGTATTATGGGATTGATGGGTAGCGTTAACTTGGATATTCCATATATCGTTCCGTTTCCTCCTTCAACGTAGTTCCAAACAGTTTTTCTACCATATGCAGTGACAAATCTATCCCTCCTGCAACTCCTGCCGCAGTCATGATTTTTCCATGATCTACAAAGCGTGCATCCTTTAAAGCCTGAGCTGTAGGCTCTATGGATAGTACATCTTCAAATACAGATGCATGGGTGGTGAATGTTTGGTTGCGGAGGTAACCTAATTGAGCAAGAATACGTGCACCTGAACAAACAGTAGCTACGATTTGGGCTTGTGGAATAATTGAATCAATCCATGTCATGCCAGCTTCATGAGTCAGCAGTGCTTTACTCCCATCCCCGCCGGGAATGATCAAAATATCGAGCTTAGCAATAGCATCCAAGCTACAATCAGGCATTATTTTTAACCCGTTTTTAGCAGTGACGAGGTTTTTATCCAATCCAATCACACGGATATCGAGTAGGCTGTAGTCTGATAGCTGATTGGCAACGGAGAATACCTCAAAAGGGCCCGCAAAATCCAGCACTTCCATGTCTGGAAATGCGAGTAATCCCAGTTGTAGTTTGGCTTGCATAGCTTGTTTTAGGAGTTGATGATGCGTTCCAAGTCAGCAGGTGAGTATTGTACTGATTTGAGGGTTTTTCTATCCCCTGTTCTGTACACCAAATACAAATCCCCTGCTTGTTCGTAAAAACAATCCGTTCCCATTTGCTGATAATGAGCTACTGTAGCCTCTGCTTCCTCAACGGATTTACAGGCTTTGCTCATGTTGGAGCGCTGCACTTCATCGAAGAGTGTCTTGAATTTTTCTGCTAAGCCAAACTCTAAGATTGCTCCCGAAAGTACATATTGTAAGTCGCATAAAGCATCCGCAATTTCAACAATATCCTTGTTTGCTATTCCTTCTTGAAGCTCTTTGAGTTCCTCCGCAAGCAAGGACACTCTGAGCTCGCAGCGATTTTCATCAGGAACTTGTGGGCTTGGAAGAATGGGGTGCTTGAATGTCTGATGGAAGGCCGCTACGGAGGTTAAACTTTTTGGATCTTCCATGGCTTAGCTATTGAAGTGGTAAAGAAAAACCAAGGTACCTGTAAATGAAGGTTTTTTCTGACCTTCAATTTCCAATTTAACATTGACTTCTGCTTTGATTGTCCCGCGAAGATTTGCTACATTTTTCAAGTTGGCATTCAGTCTTACCCGATCATTGACCAATACAGCCTGTGCAAATCGAAGGTTTTCGATGCCATAGTTTACCATCATTTTGAGGTTTTCTACCTGTACGATCTGCTCCCAAAGGTAAGGTACGAGCGAAAGCGTGAGGTATCCATGCGCAATAGTATTGCCAAATGATCCCTCTGTTTTGGCTCTTTCGGGGTCCGTATGGATCCACTGATGATCTAAGGTTGCATCTGCAAAAAGATTGATTTGCTGCTGACTAATGGCGTGGTATTCGGATACACCCAATTCTTGGCCAATATATTTTTCGAAGTCTTCGAAGCTGCCTATGGTGAGCTGACTCATATGTTTACGGTTTTGATGAAAGCTTAAAGGTAGAAAAAAATCCAAAATTTTAAATCCATCGAATAAAGTGACTTTCTTTGCATAAATAGTAGGTGTATGGAACACACATCAGCGGAGAAACGCTATATTCATGGGTATCAGGAAGTAGAGCAGGAGCGGCTACGGGAGCAGGCTTTGGTGATTGAAAAACCAATTTATGATGCATTGGATTTTTCTTCGGTCACTCATATATTGGAAATCGGCAGTGGCGTAGGGGCACAGACAGAGGTTTTGTTCAGAAGATTCCCTCATTTGCAGATCACAGGAGTAGAGTATGAGGCCAAACAAATCCAAAAAGCTGAATGGAATATGCAGCGTTTGGGTGTGGGGTCAGATAAGGTGAGGTTCATTCAGCAGGATGCCCAAGACTTGGATTTACCCCAGCAATATGATGGAGCATTTATCTGTTGGGTATTGGAACATGTGGAAGAGCCTTTGAAGGTGTTGACTTCTATGAAGCCTTTCCTCAAAGCAGGAGCTCTAGTATCTATTACTGAAGTTTTCAATGCCAGTTTTTATACTTATCCTTTGATCCCTGCTGTGATGCACTATTGGAAAGTATATAATGAGTTTCAAATTTCTCTTGGTGGTAATCCACATGTAGGGGCACAGCTAGGAAATCTTTTGGATCAAGCAGGCTACAAAAACATTCAGTTGCGAGCAGATGGATTTCACTTGGATCGTAGAGACCCAATACAGAAAGATCGGGTTTTTGAGTATTGGAAAAACCTGATGAGCAGTGGAGCACCTTTATTGATTGATGCAGGTGTGCTTAAAGCTGAAGATGTCTTGGCAATGCAGGAGGGTTTAGAGCAATTGAAAGCAAGCGAAGATTCAGTCTTTTATTACAGTTTTATACAAGCTTCTGCTACGGTGTGATGAAAATTCTCAAATTCATTTTTCGTCTCTTGCTGAAAATCACCTTGTGGTTTTTCGGTCTTACTATAGGACTGGTGATCATTTATAAGTTCATAATGGTTCCCATCACGCCATTGATGCTGATTCGCCTGTACGAGCAAGCGAAGGATCCGGCAAAAGAGATGCGTTTATATAAGGACTGGGTTTCTTTGGAAAAAATCTCCAAACATGTGCCTCAAGCGGTGGTTGCAGCCGAAGATCAAAAGTTTATGGATCATAAGGGTTTTGATTTTGAAGCCATGGAGAAAGCTTGGGAAAACAATAAAAAGGGGAAGCGTATAAAAGGTGCCAGCACTATTTCCCAACAGACTGCGAAGAATGTGTTTTTATGGCCTGGAAGAAATCTAGTGAGAAAAGGGCTTGAGGCCTACTTTACCTTCCTGATTGAGGTTATTTGGGGCAAGGAGCGCATCATGGAAGTGTATCTCAATGTAATTGAAATGGGCGAGGGGATTTATGGCATTGAAGCAGCAGCTCAGGCAAATTTCAAAAAGCCCGCAGAAAAGCTGAGTAAAAGTGAAGCAGCCCTGATAGCAGCGGTGTTACCCAATCCCCGTCGTTGGACCCCTGCTAGACCTACCCCTTATATCATAGGAAGAAAAGAGTGGATTATGAGGCAAATGAATAATCTAAATCCTGTGGGAATGGGGAGTTAGTTTTAGATAGCTTTTGCTTTTTTAAAACTTTTCGTTGCCAACTTATTGATCTTATCGAATCGCTCTTTTATAGATGCCAATTCACTGGGTTTTGCCATGACCAAGGTATATGCCTCTTTGAAAGATTTGGCATTTCTTACATCTTTGATGATATCGCTCCATTCATGAAAATTTAAGGTAATTGGATTGTAAGAATGGACGTTGGTAGTCAAACCATAAGTAGGTCTTTCCGCTTCAGGTATAAACGTTCCAAACATTCGGTCCCAAATCATAAATGTGGATCCATAATTCTTGTCCAAATACTTTTTATTGCTCCCATGATGGACCCGATGATGCGAAGGAGTAGTAAATACATATTCGATTACTGCTGGCAATTTTTGGATGTATTCCGTGTGTATCCAAAATTGATACAATACTGCTATTTGATGACAGATAAAGAAAATGATGGGGTCAAAGCCTACCAACACTACAGGTATGAAAAACACTATTTTGATATGCTGAGTCCAACTGAGTCGAAACGCAACAGACCAGTTGTATTTCTCTGAATTGTGATGGGTGACATGGGTGGCCCACCAAAATCGATTCTCGTGTGCTATTCTGTGCGCCCAATATCTCCAAAAATCTATCCAAATGAAACAAAGTACATAGGCCCACCAGGTATGTGGAATCGCCCAAGGGACCAAATTGTAAAAAAACAAGATAATCCCAAAGGTTAAAACTTTGATTCCAGCACTCATGCCTACATTGACCAAACCAATAAAAGTTGCAGCGATGGTATCTTTACTGTCGTAATAGTCTTTTTTCTGTTTGTAGGACAAGAACCATTCTAATGCAACGAGGCCAATCAAGATGGGTGCAGCGTACAAGATGATATTTGGAAGATCTAAACTTAAAATTTGCTCAACTGTGAGTTTTTCTTTGGACATAAACTTAAAGTACAGGTGACTGTGAATATTCTATAAATTACTCATAATTAGACCAATAAGCAAATGTTTTTTGATGGATGCACCTTGTAAAGTTTATCAATGGTTCATTTGATGAAAGTATATTGGAAATATTTCAGAAAGCGTTGCAATTGCTTGGAAAATAACCACTTTCTTGATGCGGAAATATAGTGAGTGAGCTTTATGTAGCTGAAGAAAAGATTAGCTTATACGGCTCCAATTGACCGCATGCTTTTTCTGAGCACGGACTTGTCGGAGTACCATCGCATGCTGCGGTTGAGTTAAATTTGGATCTTCGGTAATCAGTATGCTGGCAGCATCTCTTGCCATTGTCAATATGGGGGCGTCCTTGCTGAGGTCAGCAATTAGCAAATCTGCTACCCCACTTTGTTGCGTACCCATCAAGTCTCCCGGTCCTCGGAGTTTTAAATCTACATCTGCGATTTCAAAACCATCATTTGTACGAACCATGGTTTCCAATCGGATGCGACTGTCCTTGCTGAGTTCGTATTTACTCATCAGGATACAATAGGATTGCTCCGCCCCTCTTCCGACCCGCCCTCTCAATTGATGCAATTGTGATAGTCCAAAACGCTCTGCATTTTCAATCACCATCACCGATGCATTCGGCACATTTACACCCACTTCAATAACGGTAGTTGCCACCATAATTTTGGTTTCTGCCTTGATGAACCGTTGCATTTCAAAGTCCTTATCCGCAGGTTTCATATCTCCATGAACTATAGACACGGGAAATTCCGGAAATGCCCGGCAAATGCTTTCATAGCCATCCATGAGATTTTTCAAATCCATGGTTTCGGACTCCTCGATCAAGGGATACACAATATATACTTGCCTGCCTTCGAGAACTTGCTTTCGGATAAAGCCAAATACTTTCAAGCGATCTTTATCGTATCGGTGCACCGTTTGAATTGGTTTGCGCCCTGCGGGTAACTCATCAATTACAGAAATATCCAAATCTCCATAGAGCGTCATGGCAAGCGTCCGTGGGATAGGTGTGGCAGTCATCACCAATACATGAGGAATATACCGCTCATTTTTGGCCCACAATTTCGCCCGTTGCGCTACCCCAAATCGGTGCTGCTCGTCCACAATGGCCAATCCTAAGTTTTTGAATTGCACAATATCTTCTAGAAGTGCATGGGTACCGATGATGATGTGGAGGTCACCCGATAGCAGCATTTCGTGGATGACTTTGCGGGCAGATTTTTTGGTGGAACCTGTTAATAAGGCAATGTTCAGCCCCATGGTCTCCGCATAGTCTTTCAATCCTTCATAGTGTTGATTGGCCAGGATTTCAGTAGGAGCCATCAGGCAGGCTTGTGCCCCCGAACTAATAGCAATCAAAATGCAGATAAATGCCACCATGGTTTTGCCTGAACCCACATCTCCTTGGATTAATCGGTTCATCTGTTTGCCTGACTTCATGTCTGCAAAGGATTCCCGCACTACCCGCTTCTGTGCTTCCGTCAACTCAAAAGGTAAATGCTCCTTGTAAAATTTTGTCAACAGGTCAGTTTGGTTGAGAATTTGACCTTGGGATTTTTCTGTTCGGGAAAGTTTCAGATGAAGCAATCGTAATTGTACGAAGAAAAACTCCTCAAATTTTAAACGGAAGCGTGCCCTTTTGAGCAAATCTACGCTTGTAGGAAAGTGAATTTGTCGGATAGCATCATTTTTTGCCATCAGATTGAAGCGTTCCAATACACTTTGAGGCAAGCTCTCATGGATCTGTGGATAGGCCAATGGAATCAGTCCCTCCATGATTTTGGAGATACCTTTGGAGTCTAGGAATTTTGCTTTCAGTTTTTCAGTAGTGGAATACACTGGTTGAAAAAAGCTCCGTTCCTCTGCCGTCTGGGTCAATGGCTCGATTTCAGGATGAGCAATGCTGATTTTTCTTCCGTAGCGGTTGGGCTTTCCAAAAAATACCAAGGGAATTCCTTTGACGAGTTTCCGAACCACCCACTGAATGCCTTTAAACCAGGTAAGTTCCAATTCCCCCGTATCATCGTACACGTAAGCCACCAATCGTTTTTTACGTCCATCTCCAATAGTTTCCACGTGACGGATTTGAGCGATGACTTGGACGTTTTCCAAGTCTTCGTGTACATCTTTGATTTTGTAAAACTGCGTGCGGTCCTCGTATCGAAAAGGGTAATGCTGCAAAAATTCCCCATAGGTAAACAGGTTCAGCTCCTTATTGATTAAGGCGCCTTTTTGCGGGCCTACACCCTTGAGGTATTCTATTTTGGTATCGAAAAAACTGGACAAGGAGCGTTAGAGTGGATTGAAGTGGCAAAATAAAAAAAAGCCCTGAAATTAGTGAGTGAAGGATTGGAATATCTAGTCTTTCATAGTAAATTGTATATGTCGTTTTCTATTTCAATTTCATCTTATGAATTATAGTTTTTACTCTAAAAAACTTTCTAAATTATAATCTGAAGTGTCAAGAGTTTAAGAGTATGTAATTCAATTTAAATTAAAGAAAATAATCCATAGCAAAATGAGAATTTTTACATTGAAATATTATCCACCTAGAATCCTTTTTGCCATAGTTTGTGCAATAATTGCAATTATCATTGCAATAAAGGTTAACTTTTTTCAAACTGATAGTTTAAAAGAAGTTATTGTGTACATTTCTACAGCATCAGGATTAATAAGTTTTCTGTTTTACATCTGGAATAAGAAATGTAGTTGGAAGCCATTCTATGGTCTCTTAAATATTCCTTTTATTTCTGGTCGATATGAAGGAGAGCTACAAAGTAGCTTCCGAGAAGATTATGATCCTAAAAAACCATTCATTAAAAAAACCATATGCTTAGAAGTAAGTCAGAATCTGAACGGATTTTATGTTAAAGGGAAAGTATTTGAGCTTGAATCAAAGGAAGTTGAAAGCTCAAGTTTTGAAAGTTTATCACATGATATAGAAGCCAAAGAAAATAACGAATATCTTATTTCTTTTCGCTATAATAATACGGGTAACTATTTTCATGAAGAACACGAAAAATACGGCCTTAACAAACATGATGGTGTTGCAATGTTATATTTGAACCCAAAGGATAAAACATTGATAGGGAACTATTTTAATGACAACTCAGAAAGATCGAGTCATGGGAAATTATCTTTGAAAAAAGTATAGGTGATGAGCGAAGATTACAGCAACCAAAAAAAGGTAGAAGAGAACTTTTCTTCCATCTTTGGCAACAAGGGAATTTTTTCGGCAGTAGGCGAAAAGTCCATTAATAATTTCAGAGCAAAGTTTGTAGAGGGGCAAGAGCAGCAGCCTAATCTTCATTATTTTGCTGTTGGTCATGCGTTTAAAAACATTGATGTTAAACGCATTTTTGATTATCAGTTGGAAGAAGATGAAAAAAGCACCATTCCAACTAAATTTTTAAAACTACAATCGTCGGCTTTTCGATTTGGATTTGTTGATTGTAATATGAAAGTCACAGGTAACAAACTCTATATTTTACTTGATCAAATAAGGAACATTAATGCCCACTTTATACATGAATTTGAATTGATTAGAAAAGAGAATATTGAAAAAAATATAATTGATTTTCTTGAAGAAAGTTTTGAATTGGCATTAATTAATGGAATTTTTTCAAAGAAGTACGGCAAAATCAAAGCTCTAAAGAATGTTGATTTTTTATCAAATGAACAAAAAGATGAGCTCTTGAAATCCATTTTAGAGCAGCTGGATAATGAGATTATTAAATTTTTGAAAGAAAGTTTTTATCAGACGTTATTTACCCAAAAGGAGGAAAAATGGAAAGGTAATAAAGACTATAAGAGAGCCTGTAAAAAATATTTGGAAACCCATTTGACCACAAAAGAGGATTGGATAAATTGGATACTTTATAACAATGTTGAGGACGATATAGAATGGCATCTGAATCCTGGAGGCGATGATTCAGCGAATAACCATACGCATAAGGTTTTGGACATTCGCGCTGGTGAGTATTTGTCTTTCGAAGGATGTTTGTTTTTGATGTCTATGTTTTTATATGCGAACGAGGCCAATTATTTAATTCCGAAACTTAAGGGGTATAAGAAAAATGGTAAAGAAGATTCCCCAAAATTAGAAGTATTCAGATTCTTTGCCAAAAAATTCAAAAGCCAAGATATTGATAGTGAAAATAATGGTTTAGTGAAATTTAGAGATATGGTTCAATATCTTTCTAAGTTCCCTGTCAATTGGAATCAGGATTTAATGACAGACATATATTACATTCATGATTTAAGAACTTTTATTCTCGAAAGAGAAATAGAAAACACATATATATTGGATATTGAAAATCATTTTAGTCATAAACTGGGTAAGAGTGATTACGATAAACAGAAAATTACGATTTCGGAAGACTTTGTTAAATATGCCAAGAACTATTTTAACCCAAATTTTAAATTAGCTTCAAATGAATTTGAAGATGACTTCAAATTAGTCATTGAAAAATCCCCTGAATATTTATCCAACAAAAGGCAACTGGATGATATAAA
The DNA here is from genome assembly GCF_014652135.1 of Mongoliitalea lutea. GTDB lineage: Bacteria > Bacteroidota > Bacteroidia > Cytophagales > Cyclobacteriaceae > Mongoliitalea > Mongoliitalea lutea. The sequence goes on along the minus strand of NZ_BMYF01000020.1, from coordinate 59,673 downwards.
CATACAAATTGAAAAGAAGAAAGAATACAATAAGAAAAGTAAGTTACAAAGATCTAAAAATCAGATAAAAAGTAAAGTTCAGGATTTTGAGAAGGAAAAAGAAAATCTCAGTTCCATTACTCATAAAAGCACAATAAAACTAAAAGAACGTCTGGAAAACAATTTGCTTTTCATTTCTAACGGTCGAAATAATGACCGCTTTATGGATTTTGCTGCTCGTTATTTAGCCGAGGTCAATTATTTTGGGGAGGATGCGGAATTTAAAATGTACGAAAACTATTATACTGAACAGGAATTAGATGCATTAAAGCGAAAAGAAGAAGAACTCAGTAATAAGGAATTTGAAAAATTGCTTTACCATAATGGTAAGTTGGTGCACTTTACAACTTATAAACAGCATTTGAAAAAATACCCAGATTGGGATACACCTTTTGTTGTACAAAATAATGCCATTTTTGTGAAAATAAATGGGCTTGATTATGAGCGTGGTAGCGCTTTCTGTATCCAGCGTGATTTGCTCAACTATTTACTTGAACATGCTTTAACTTTAGAAAACGCAGAAAACAAGGGTAAGGAGCTGCTTCTTGCTTTTCAGCAGGAAAAAGAAATAAAGTTGGATAATGCAAAAATACAACTCAGTCAAGGCGGTAGTATTTCGGCTATTGAGAAAAAAGCATTTAAGAAAATACTTCCTAGGCGCTTAATCCACCAACATTGCCCACCCGAAAAAAGAACGCTCGAAGAACTAACCAGTCTTGAAAAAATATTGGAGGATGCCAAAAATGCTCAAGCTATTTTCGATGCTCAATTGGAACAAGCTACAAAAGAGAATAGAAAAGACCTATTTTTAAAAAAGAACAAAGGGAAACAGTTCAAACTCAAATTTATTTTTAAAGCTTGGCAACTCATGTTTTTCAGAGAACAATATGAGACGAACAAACAAGCCAAGGCTATTCTTGAAAAGCCCAGTCAAAAAAACAGATCCCATGAAATAGGACACCATAAAAGTTTGAACATTACTAGAGACGAATACAATGATTTTTCTAAGTGGTTGTTTGCCATGGACGAAGTGCCTCAATATAAAAAGCAACTTGGAATTTTATTGGAATCTAAAGGTGTTTTACAAAATCCCGAATTGAATAAGATATTTGCTACTGACCATTCGAACAAATACGCAAGTATCAATGATGTGTTCAACGAAACCATAGGACTTTATGAGAGATGGTTGAAGAGCAATACGGAATATACTAAAACAAACAGCTACAGTTTGGCGAATTATTCGAAAATGATGGAGGTAGGGAATATTCACATCAATTTGTCACATTTTATAGCGTTTGCTGAAAATAGAGGAGTAGTTTTAAAGAAAAACGGTAAAATAATCAGACCTCTTACTAGAAATTCAAGATATCTCTTTAATACATTTTATGGGATAGAAGTTGATAATCAGAATTTCAAAAAATTAGAAAAAAAACAACAAAAACTTGTCTTTGTTTTAAGGAAAAAACTATGGAAAAACCATTTGGAGGATTGTCTGCTCTATGAGGTGGCTTTGAGATATTTTACGGATGATAAAGCATTGCGAGCAAAATCCTATAATAATTTGGCTACACTTTTGGTTCAAGACGTTTCAATACCAGTAAAAAATGCTAAATGGTTGGATAGACATGGTAATGAAAAAATAGGTAGTTACCAAGTAATTGTTCCGTTCAAAGATTTAGAGAAATTTGCTCAAATCCAATATTTTGACAAGTCGCTTAGACAATATAGCTTGCTAAAAAACTTACCAGTTTATTTATCAAAAGTTAAGACAAATGAGGAAAAAGTTATGCAGCTTAGAGATATGGAAAATGCTTACAAACGAAATAGAGCAATCACACTTTCACATTTCAGCCTGCTCCACAATCACTTGATAACCCAACAAGGACGCTTTACTTTTTGCATCATGGCAATGGAAGAATATTTTATTTGGAAGCATCGGTTTAGCATTGAGCAACAATCTGATACGTTTAAACCTAAAAATAGAATTGTTATCAATGAAATACCGACGCTTGAGTCGTATTTTGTTGGAAGTAAAATAAGAAACACAGCATTTCACTTTAACTTACCATTAGAGGAAACCTACAAACAAGCGTTTTTGAAGATTGAAGAGCAGTTTATAGCAAGTGAGGTAAAAGCTAATAATTATAAAACCTTGGATAATTGTCCCTCTATGCTAAAGCGAACTATTAAGTCATTTATTGGACAAATGCATGAAGAGGCCAAAATGAACTTTCATCCCAAAATGACTGATAAGCAAAAAGTAATTGAAAGGAAAAAGGCTGAAGATAAAATGTTTGAAGATTTAATTAAATAGATATTTAAATAAAACCGCTCTTTGACATCATGAAGCTTACAATCCAAAAAATGACAATTTTCGTAACAAAATAGAAGAGATTTGCCTGTTTTTAATTGCTGAAAATGGGCTTTACCCTATCATTATTAATGCTTTACAACTATTATGTTGTAACTGCCTTTTGTTTGAAGGGTAAACACAACTTAGCGGGGCCGATTGGTATTGCAGCGGCTGTTGTAACTGCCTTTTGTTTGAAGGGTAAACACAACAACGTACTTTGAATTTGTGTCAGTAATCGAGTTGTAACTGCCTTTTGTTTGAAGGGTAAACACAACATAGCAAAATAGTAGATTTTTTGCCTTGTTGTTGTAACTGCCTTTTGTTTGAAGGGTAAACACAACTAGCGATTTGATTATTTCCATCGCTACTTGGTTGTAACTGCCTTTTGTTTGAAGGGTAAACACAACACACGAGGCACGGCGGAGCGTGTGAAGACAGTTGTAACTGCCTTTTGTTTGAAGGGTAAACACAACTAAATGACTATGAATATTAAACCTATCAGAGTTGTAACTGCCTTTTGTTTGAAGGGTAAACACAACCCCGGCATGGAGGCTACGTGAAAATGAAGGCGTTGTAACTGCCTTTTGTTTGAAGGGTAAACACAACAAGGTATTGCCACTGATTTTGAGTGGTGGAGTTGTAACTGCCTTTTGTTTGAAGGGTAAACACAACGTCTTTGATTTCATTTTTCAGGTTATTGTCGTTGTAACTGCCTTTTGTTTGAAGGGTAAACACAACAATCCATCCGGCTCTAGGTTGTGCCGATTTGTTGTAACTGCCTTTTGTTTGAAGGGTAAACACAACATAGTCACTAGTAGTAACCATAATCCAAATGTTGTAACTGCCTTTTGTTTGAAGGGTAAACACAACGCCCAACTTCTTGGATAGTTTTCTTGAAAGGTTGTAACTGCCTTTTGTTTGAAGGGTAAACACAACTCTTAACTAATGGTTAGGCGTTGTGAAAAAGTTGTAACTGCCTTTTGTTTGAAGGGTAAACACAACTTGATGCTGTTTCTTCAATTATTACTGCTGTTGTAACTGCCTTTTGTTTGAAGGGTAAACACAACGTAGCTCTCGCGAGTTGCTTTGGCCTCGTTGTTGTAACTGCCTTTTGTTTGAAGGATGACTGAACGGTGCTTTAGCAAAATTGCGATTGAGCAATTTAGAGAAGGAACTGGCAAACCCTTTTGCCAGCTAGTACAGTCGTTCTTGAAAGTGATTTGAAGGGTAAACACAACGGCAACCAATCAGGGTTTCTAACCCAAGAAGTTGTAACTGCCTTTTATTTGAAGGGTAAAAACAACTTAATCATACCCAGTGTAATTATGGGTATTTTGTAGCAATACTTGATTGAATCGCAAAAAAACTATTCTTTTAGACTAATTGTGATTATAAAAATTAGTGACAAAAAAAAGACCGACAGAAATTTGTCGGTCTTTTTGTATCTATAAATTCTTTACTTCCCATAAATCTCTTCCAACACCTGTGCTAATCGGATTCCTCCGGCCATCAGGCGCTCTTCCACATGGTGATAATGCTTGTAGATGTATTCATAGCCAATTCTATTATTGGCAGGGATATCGTACATCGCTGGACGGATGGCCACAGCTTCTTTCAACCAGTCCAAAGGAGTTGCTGCTTGGTAACGCTTCAATACGTCTCCGTTGATTCTCTTTTGAAGTTCGGTGGCGATTTCGGTGTAGCTCATTTTTTTGTTTTCGATCAAGTCTGAATCCCAAACCGCATGTATATTCGTTTCTTTATTGAAATAACTTACTTTGACATCGTTTCCACCTCTATCGCCTGGCTTGCCCACATGAAAAGGTTGGTGTAGGTCACCCACGATATGGATCAACATACGCAACTGATCGCGCTCTTCTTCTGGAGTTAGGCCACCTTTTTTCAAGTTTTCTTTCAACTGTAAAAATGCGGAATAGGCATCACCGGTTGGTTCCTGAATGCTTGGATCATATTCTCCTTCCACGGTGGTGACCCAATGCCAAGTATTGGTATAGTTGTAGTTTTTATCCGAGCGGATATTATCCATCCACACGCCTACTCCCGAGATAGATTCTTGCTTCAATACAGCCTCTACTTTTTTGACAGTTTCTTGCTGCATCTGCCATTCAGCAATTTTACCAATCACATAATGTCCAATCGCCCCCCAAGCAAACGAACTCGTCTGAAAGGAAAAAACCATCAGAATGGCCAGCGTCAGGTGTTTTGTTGTTTTCATATATCTTGCTATTAATTTTATTCTCTACGGATTACCACAATATCGAATACTATCCAATATCACCTAGTATCCCCTATTATTTCGCATCAGCGTATTTCCACTTTATTTCGCTTCAGGACCAATATCAAATAATATCTAAATATCAATCAATATCCGTTGTCCACCAATATCAACTATTATTTCAACCGTATTTCGCTTCAGCGTATTTCCATTCATTTCACTTAGTATATTTCAATTCATTCACCGCAATCCAAGCCATCAATCCAGCTCCGATTTCCAAGGCGTCTTCGTCGATGTCGAAAGTTGGGGTATGTACTCCTGAAGTAATCCCCTTAGCTTCGTTACGGGTTCCTAATCTGTAAAAGCAACCATCGATTTCTTGAGTGTAATAGGAGAAATCTTCTGCCGCCATCCAGATATCTAATGGTAATACATTTTCATGTCCAAGGTATTCAATTGCTGCTTCCTCCGCTCTGCTTGTTAAGGCCTCTGCATTTTTCAAGAATGGATATCCTTTTCTCACTTCAAAGTCCACCGTTCCCCCCATACCTTCCACCAAGCCTTTAGCAATGGTAGTCATGTGTTCATGGGCTTTGGCTCTCCATGCTTCATCAAGCGTACGGAAGGTACCTTGTATTTTTACTTCATTCGGGATGATATTGGTTGCTCCCAAAGCCTCTACCCTTCCAAAGGAAAGTACAGAAGGAATTTTAGGAGAAGCATTTCTGCTGATGACTTGTTGCAAAGCAACTATCAAGTGGGAGGCGATCAACACAGGGTCCACTAAGGACTCGGGAATGGCACCATGACCACCTTTTCCTTTGACGGTGATGTATAATTCATCGGCACTTGCCATGTACATACCTTTTCGGAAACCAACTTGACCTACCGGGATCAAGGGCATCACGTGTTGGCCAATAATACCTGCAGGTGTTGGATTTTGAAGGGCTCCATCTTTGATCATCAAGGATGCACCTCCAGGAATCAATTCTTCTCCGGGTTGAAAAATAAGTTTGACCGTGCCTTCAAAATGCTCACGTAAATTGAACAAAATTCTAGCAGTACCCAACAAGGATGAGGTATGCACATCATGCCCACAGGCATGCATGATTCCCTCTTTGGTAGATTTGTAAGGGACCTCGTTTTGCTCATGAATGGGTAAGGCATCCATATCACCACGTAGGGCAATAATTTTTTTGTCTGGATTTTTACCTTGGATGTGTGCAACAAGTCCGGTGTCTGCCTTGGTTTCTATGTCAGTAATTCCAATATCCCGTAACTCCTGCTCTACATAAGAAACAGTCTCAAATTCTTGAAAGGATAATTCGGGATGGGCGTGGAGGTGCCTTCTATGGGCGATAATTGATGCTTTATAGTCTGCCGCCAGTGACTTGATTAGGTCTTTCACCATCATCTATTGGGTCAGGGTTGACATATCCCTCACGCTGGAACCGATCTTGAATGATTCTAGCCATGGGAAATTTTTCTCTTAATTGGTAATAATGCGTTTGCGCCTCAATGCGGTTGAGGAATTTACCCACTTTTAGAAGGTAACGGGGCTGCTGGTATTGTAAATCAGGTTTTAAATCAGGGAATTGTGTGAACAATTCATTCCTCGTTTTAAAGGCTTGCTCACGGTCGACTCCACTGTACACAAGTACGGTGAATCCACTCCAAGTGCGCTCTGATCTGTTTTTATCAATGTTTCGTTGAATGGCTACTGCTAAGTCCCCATCCACAGCTAAACTACCCGAACTAGCGGATGGAACGACTTCGGGCTGGGTCAGTTGGATGTCATCCAAATCTGTAAAAGTGATTCTGTTGACACTGAGGTCTTCTGTATAGGTATCAAAAGGAGAACCTGTGCTCCCTTGCTTTGGGGCAAAGAGGGCACAGGAAGAGGACAAAAATCCCAATCCTAGGATCAGAAAAAGGGATGATTTGTTCATAGTTATCAATTAATCTTCAATGATGATACATTTGCCTGCTTCTACATCTTGCTCTACACTCTTGTACTTTACATCTTTGACAAGCTTGCCATCGGCATATTGTACATTTACCCGGTCATTTCGACCGTACACTTTCTCTGATTTTCTTGGGGCTACCACTTGTGGCGCTGCTGTTCTGTTGGCTACAGCCGCTGCCGCCTGTCTGCCTGCACCAGGATTTAAGCTGCTGCCCACTTCTTCTTTAGAGGCTTTGACCTGTGCTTCTTCTCTTCTTGGTGCTTGTGCTGCACGTACCTGATTCGGGTCTTGGGTAGGCAACTCTGCTCTGGAAAGGAATGAAATCGTATCCTCGTTGAGTTTACCCACGAAGCGCTTGAACATCTCAAATGCTTCAAACTTGTAAATCAATAATGGATCTTTTTGCTCGTATACTGCATTTTGAACAGACTGTTTTAAGTCATCCATATCACGCAGATGCTCTTTCCAGTTTTGATCAATGATGGCTAAGGTCACATTCTTTTCGATTGCACGGATCAAATCTCTGCCATCGTGCTGCAGTGTAGACTCTAGATTGATGACCACACCGATTTGTTTGATACCATCGGTGATCGGTACCATGATTTCTTTTACTGTAGCACCTCTTTGTGCATATACATCTTTCAATACTGGCATGGCTTTTTCCAAAATCCCACTGTTTTTGCGGGTATAGTTTTGGTAAGCAGCATTGAACAACATAGAGGTTAAGGTTGCCGTATCTTTGGTACTGATGTCTGATTCAGAGAATTGGTAATCAATACCCAAGGAGGTAAAGATATTCATGCGAAGGTTTTCCATGTCATCGGTGGTTTTGGCCATATTGACCAAGCCTTCTGACACATCATACATCACATTCAGAATATCTAACTCCAAACGTTCACCTTTCAGTGCATTTCTTCTTCTTTTATATACTACCTCTCTTTGGGAGTTCATGACATCGTCATACTCCAAGAGACGCTTACGGATACCGAAGTTATTTTCTTCAACTTTTCTTTGGGCACGCTCGATGGATTTGGTAATCATGGAGTGTTGGATAACCTCTCCTTCTTCCAAGCCCATTCTGTCCATCAACTTGGCGATTCTATCAGAACCAAACAAACGCATCAAGCTGTCTTCCAAGGAAACAAAGAACTGGGATGAACCCACATCTCCTTGACGACCCGAACGACCTCTCAACTGTCTATCTACCCTTCTGGATTCATGACGCTCGGTACCAATAATGGCTAATCCACCTGCTTTTCTTGACTCAGGAGTCAGCTTAATATCTGTACCACGACCTGCCATGTTGGTAGCGATGGTCACCGTACCTGGTTTACCGGCTTCGGCTACCACATCTGCTTCTCTGGCATGCTGCTTGGCGTTCAATACTTGGTGATTGATTTTTTTGATTGTGAGCATACGGCTCAATACCTCAGAAATCTCCACCGATGTCGTACCTACCAATACCGGACGGCCTTGATTGGTCAATTCCACGATTTCGTCTGCTACAGCATTGAACTTTTCACGGACAGTTTTATATACTTTATCTTCTCGGTCTTGTCTGACAATTGGTTTGTTGGTAGGAATTACTACTACGTCCAATTTGTAGATGGTCCAGAACTCTCCAGCTTCTGTCTCCGCAGTACCCGTCATACCCGCCAATTTGTGGTACATACGGAAGTAGTTTTGCAAGGTGATGGTCGCATAGGTCTGTGTAGCATCTTCTACTTTCACATTTTCCTTCGCTTCCAAAGCTTGGTGTAGGCCATCGGAATACCTACGGCCTTCCATTACCCTACCTGTCTGTTCATCTACGATTTTGATTTTTCCATCGACGATGATGTATTCCGTATCTTTCTCAAACATACAGTAAGCCTTCAAAAGCTGGTTTACTGTGTGGATACGCTGCGCTTTGACAGAGTAATCTTTGATGATTTCCTCTTTGCGGATAAGCTTTTCTTTATCGTCGATATCTGGGTTTTTCTCCATCTCCGCGATGTCTACACCGATGTCGGGAAGGATAAAGAAGTTCGGATTTTCATTTTTTGATGTGATGGATTCAATCCCTCTATCAGTCAGTTCTACACCATTGGTTTTTTCATCAATGGTAAATAATAGCGGTTCATCAGCTTCATGCATGTTCCGCTTATTATCCTGTAAATAGTAATTCTCTGTTTTTTGAAGAATGACACGGATACCTGGCTCAGATAGGTATTTAATCAAAGGCTTGTATTTCGGGATACCTCTGTAAGCTCTGAACAATGCCAATCCACCTTCTTTTTCATTTCCTTCTGCAATCAGTTTCTTAGCGGTAGCCAAGTAACCTTGAATTAACTTTCTTTGCTCTTCCACCAAGGTTGATACCCTTGGCTTCATTTCCATAAATTCATGCTGATCCCCTCTTGGTACAGGACCTGAGATAATCAAAGGCGTACGGGCATCATCAATCAATACGGAGTCAACCTCATCAATCATGGCGAAGTGATGCTTGCCTTGCACCAAATCATTGACATCTCTTGCCATATTATCTCTCAGGTAGTCGAAGCCAAATTCATTATTGGTTCCGTAAACAATATCTGCCTGATAGGCTTTTTTACGCTGATCAGAGTTAGGCTGATACTTGTCGATACAATCCACGGTTAAGCCATGGAATTCAAATAAGGGAGCATTCCATTCGGAGTCCCTTTTGGCCAAGTAATCGTTGACCGTTACGATGTGAACTCCTCGTCCAGAAAGGGCATTGAGGTAAGCAGGTAAAGTGGATACCAAAGTTTTACCCTCACCTGTGGCCATTTCGGCAATTTTTCCTGAATGAAGCACCATACCACCGATCAACTGCACGTCATAGTGAACCATGTCCCATACGACTTCATTGCCTGCTGCCATCCATTTGTTATGCCAAATGGCTTGCTCACCTTGGATTTCCACGTTTGGCTTACGGGCGGCCATCTCCTTATCTTTCAAAGTAGCTTTGACGACCAATTTACCGTTTTCTTTGAATCTCCTCGCAGTTTCTTTTACCACGGCAAAAGCATCTGCCATCACCTTATCCAACACAACTTCCAAGGCAGCATCTCTATCTTTTTCAGTTTTGTCTATCTCGTTGAAAAGGGCATCTTTCTCATGGACTTTTTCCGGGTCAAGCGCATCGATTTGAGCACGTAATTGCTCAATTTTTTCATCAAAGGATTTCAATTCTGCATTGATGATACCCTTGATTTCTGCAGTTTTATCCCGTAGTTGATCATCGCTGAGGCCTTGCAATTTGCTGTAAGCGGCATTGATGATGGCAACTTTAGGCCTCAACTCTTTTATATCTCTATCGGATTTCGTTCCAAAAACTTTGGCCAATCCTTTGGCAATAAATTCTAACATATCTCCTTTTGTATAATTCAGGGCCTTAAAATTACGCCCTTTTTATGAATAATTGTAACCTTCTTTAGATAAAGGCAGCTTTCCAATGCTTGATTACCAAATTTCCTTTTTCAAACTAGGCTATTTCTATGCTTCCTTTGAAAACTTGTTTGGCTGGGCCGCTCAAGATGATGCGGTCAAAACTCCCGTCAGCCTGTTTTGAGAAGGATACTTCTAAGCTTCCTCCTAAGGTTTGAATCCCCACTTTGGATAAGCCTATGCGTTCCCCATAAACTAGTGCGCATGCAGTAACTCCCGTTCCGCAGGACAGGGTTTCATTTTCAACTCCCCGCTCGTAGGTACGAACATAAATTTCCTCCGTGCTGATGGGGCTTACAAAGTTCACATTCGTTCCCCTGGGACTATAGCTAGCATCGTAGCGGATTTTAGCGCCTTCTGTTACTACTGGGAACTCATGAATATCTTCAACAAACTGTACGTGGTGGGGCGAACCTGTGTTTACAAAATAGTCAGAGTCCTTTTGTTTTAGCTTTGCTACCTTACTCATTTGCAGTTCTACCCAAGCTTGTTCATTGATTGTTGCTTGATGGGGGCCATCGATGGCTAGAAAATGCGTTTCTTTACCAATCATGCCTAGGAAATGAGCAAAAGCTACAGCACAACGGGCACCGTTGCCACACATGCTTTGGCTTCCATCGGCATTGAAATAGATCATTTCAAAATCGTATGAAGGATGGTGCCGAAGTGCAATCAAGCCATCTGCACCAATTCCAAATTTTCGATCACATAAGGAACGTATCAATTCAAGATCAGTAATGGGAAATTCTTCATTTCTATCATCGATCATGACGAAATCATTCCCTGTGCCTTGATACTTGTAAAATAAAATTTCCATAAGAATTCATCCCTTTTGGGATTTCTTTCGTCTTATTCAAAAACCAATCCAAGTTTATATAGTTTTGCAAACATAACCATCTTGTCACAAAATGCGACGTATTGTCGTATTTAGGTTTTGTATTCAAGACGAATTGGTTAACTTGGAAGTATCTTTTGTTAAATAACCAGTCAAAAGAAAACCATATAACTTATGAAAAAAACAAACTATCGCGTATCCAGAAGAACATTTCTAAGCCAAAGCGGAAAAGCTACCCTGGCTTTGGGAATTGGGAGTAGCTTAGTGGGTTCTGCTTTTTTGACAGCCTGTGCAGGTGGATCTGAAGGTGGGGAATCTGCTAAATCCATTTTGAGTACGGGTTTTGAGCAAATGCCTTTGGGCTACGACTATACTGCTTTGGAACCGCATATTGATGCCATGACCATGGAAATTCACTACACCAAGCATGCAGCTGCTTATGCTAAAAATACAGTAGAGGCTGCCGGTGAAGAAGGGGTGGACATGAGCAAGCCTTTGGAAGAAGTCTTGATGAATATGTCCAAGTATTCCACCAAAATGAGAAATAATGGTGGTGGTCACTACAACCATGAATTATTCTGGAAAATCATGTCTCCTAATGGAGGCGGACAGCCAGGTGGGGACCTTGCAGAAGCCATCAATGGAGCCTTTGGAAGTTTTGAAGAATTCCAAACAAAGTTTGAAGATGCTGCTAAAGGCAGATTTGGCTCAGGTTGGGCTTGGTTAGTATTGGATAAAAATAACCTGCTTCAAATCGGTTCTACCCCAAATCAGGATAACCCTTTGATGGACATTTCCGATTTCCAGGGTATTCCATTAGTGGGGATCGATGTGTGGGAGCATGCCTACTACCTGAACTATCAGAACAGAAGACCGGATTATATCTCCGCATTCTGGAATATCATCGATTGGTCTGAAGTAGAAAAAAGATATAATACCCTCATGCAGGGTTAATGAAAAAGGCCGGCTTTCAAAGCTGGCCTTTTTTTATGATTAACTGGCTAAGAGGTCATTGACAACTACCGATGCGCAGCTACATCCAAATGCAGCGGGTAAAAATGACATGGTGCCATATGCAGACTTTTTGTAGTTTTTACCATCTGTTAGCATCAAACTTTCTTTCTTCGGTAGTTCTTCAGAAAATACAGCTTTGAACCCACTCCTGATACCCATGCGTTGTAAGTATTTGCGTACATAGCGGGCTAATTTGCAATTATAAGTTTCTTCAATAGGAGCAATCCTTATTTTAGTAGGATCGACTTTTCCTCCTGCGCCCATTGAACTCACTATTGGATAGCCTTTGTGAAGGGCACTTTGGATTAAGACCAACTTTGGTGTAATGCTATCAATACAATCCACTACGTAGTCAAACCTATTTTTTTCCAAGAGTTCGTTCATCGGTTCTGGATTTAAAAATTCTTTGATGACATGGATTTTTAAATTTGGATTGATGCTAAGCAGTCGCTCTTCCATCCATTCTGCTTTGGATTGTCCCACATTCTTTTGTGTTGCGGGTAATTGTCTGTTGCAATTGGAGATGTCTACGGTATCTCCGTCGATGATGGTCATCTCTCCTGCACCGGAGCGACAGATAAATTCAGCCGCAAATGAACCAACCCCACCGAGGCCTACCACTAATACATGTTTTTGGGCCAATTTTTCCAATCCGCTTCTCCCTACAATCAATTCGGTCCGGGACAACCATGCAAAATCATTCATACCAATGTTTTTTTGAGATAGTTTTCCAATTTGATGCTGTCAAAGCACCCAACTCTTCCAAAGAGCGGCCCAAAATTACAGAAGCCTGCTGATAAATCTCTTCAATGGCTACAGCTGAATCGTCTGTTTCGAAGAATATTTTTTCCATTGGGCATGCTTTCAGCCAGTTTTGAGCATTCGAATCAGCATACAAGAGCTGTTTGCCAAAAGAAAAATACACTGGATAATTTACTAATGACGCTGCAATTGCTGGCTTGAGGTTCCAACCATGCCAGATGATGGGGGCAGTGTCAGGATTTTTTTTCAAATAGACTTGGAGCAAATGAAGTCCTTTGACACAGTGCAAAATAATAGGTAATTCATGTGTTTTGGCTAAATCAGCCTGTGCTTGAAATGCTGCTTGCTGTATGCTTTCCGAAGGCCCTTTGATACCATCAAATCCTATTTCTCCAAGAGCAAAAGCTTGTGGTAACTTTAAATGCGACTCGATTGTCTCTAGTTGTTGCTGCCAGTTTTCATTCAGGTACCATGGATGGATGCCTATGGAAAAGGGGGATGATACGGGGTCTAAGTTAGGTAAATTATATAACCGATTGGACTGTGGGGATTGATGGGTATGGAAATCGATGAGCCTCATCTGCATTAAATTACCTCATTAAGTCCAAAATAAAATGCCCGCTGATCACCCACGGCTATGTCTAATCGAATATTCAAACCATCGGGAGTCAATCGGTATCGAAACCCAAGTCCTGCCCCAAATCGTAACTGATTTCTCGAAAAATCGCTCCAATTAGGAGCTACTTGACCGGTATGGGCAAAAGCCACCATGCCTAGATTTCTGTGTACCCGAAACCTATATTCCGCCTGTTGAACCATGGCATGTTTATCACGGAATCTCCCTTCGAAAAAACCACGCATACGCTCACTTCCTCCGATTAAGGAAATGTGTTGAAACGGAGCATCTCCCTGGGTGAAGCTCCACCAAGACTGCAAAGCTAAAACTTGTTGAGGCCTAGTAGCGATATATTTACGCAAATCCAAGGTCAATTGACTGAATTCAAACCTGCTTCCAAAAGCTGGAGAAAATTGCATCCATGCAATTCGATTAAACCAACCTTTCTCGGGTTGGAAAATATTGTCCCTTGTATCATGATTGAGTGCTAGTCCCAATCCTGAAATCAATTGCCCATCAAAGCCCAAAGGCCTATCAGTTTCCAAAATCCCATTTTCTATCCGCTTGGAAATGCGATCAGTTCTGAATTCATAACGAGGACCCAAATACACGCCTTTGAATAGCATACGTTCATAATTGATATGGAAGTAAGCATATTGGGTGGTGTAGGATTCTCCTTCACCTGAGATGGGGTTGTTGCCAATACCGAAGTATTTGAAGGGGAAATTGGATAGCTCCAGTCGGGCATTCGTATAGAATTTGTTATCATCCGCCCACCATTCCAGTTCTGTAGTAAAAATTTGTTGGTTATTCAGTGTGTATAAAAAGGTAATGGGAAGTGTGGAAGGGCGTAAATTGGGGTTTTCTTGATCCCTAAAAATTCGGAGCGCCCGTGCTCCAAGTCCTAAACTAGTTTCAGGGCTATAAACCAACGCTGGGATAACTGCCCATTTTTCACCGGAAATCAAATCTATGACCTTATCTCCAAAATCAAATGCCTGTTCAATAAGCGGTTTTTTGATTACCTCAATCGTATCAGCTACCTGCGCAAATACACCAAAGCTCAAAAAGAAAAGCCCCCAAGAAATCAGTAATAATTTCATGGGGACAAAAGTAGTTAAATAAGCCTGATAAATAGAGAAGCCTTTTTAAAACTCCACGATCAAACCTACAGTTGGTAAAATTGTACCAGCCGGATTGTCGATGAGCCTCATATTGTATCTGCTAGGATCATTTGGATTGACTTGAATACTTCCATCCGCATTTCTGACAGGGATTAAGCGTGGAGGTTGCTCCGCTAGAAAATTGTAGGCATTTTGTACATCAAAATACCAGTTCAAATTCCATTTATCAAAGAAGTATCTTTTATCGATTCGCACATCCAACTGGTGGAATGCCCTTAGTCTAAGTGCATTAATTTGATTGAAATCCAAGAGTTCCTGACCTCTTAAGTCCCATACTTCAATTAGGGAAGATGTTTCAATATCAATAGGAGTATAAGGAGTTCCTCCTAGATATCTCCAACGTGCTCCGACTTCCCAGTTCTTACCGAATCGCTTTCCGGCAGTTAAGCTGACGATAAACCGGTTGTCCCAAGCAGAAGGTACAAATCCTTCTGTGTTGGGGTTAGTAAATTCACTCCTTACCAAGGTCACTGAACCAATTCCATAAAAGTTGTTGAAGAATCGTTGCTGAGCCAAAAACTCTAAACCATAAGCTCTACCTTCGGCATCAGACCTTACTTCTTCATTTCCAATTACACCAAAATCAGCTCCTAAATTTGCTAAGGCTATCCCGTTTAGGACAGAAGATGGATAATTGTTGTAGTGTTTATAGAAAGCCTCCATACTGAATCTTCTGCTTTTAGTTGGAATGACTTTTTCTATACCAGTAATGAGTTGGGATGAACGGATAAATTGAATGTTGTTTTCTTGGTTGACCAAAATTCCCTCATTATTTCTAAATCCAAGAGCAGTGTAAGGAGGTCTTTGATAATAAATTCCCGCATTGGATGTCCAAAATAAATTAGGTTTAAATTGGTATGAAACACTCACTCTTGGGCTAATCTGATTGAGGGGATTTTGTGCTGTTTGACCAAAGTCCGAGCCATCAATTCGCACACCACCGGAGATTAATAATCGTTCATTCAGGTAGTTTTTACTACCTGAAACGAATGCACCATAACTATTAAAAAATGATTTAGCACTCACGTCTAGTATTTGACCTATCGGCGCTAAGGTTTGTCTGTCAAAGTTGCTGATGGTAAATCTTGAAAACTCATAATTCACCCCGTATTTTAAGGTAAATGAACCTTTGAAAATGGAGTTTTCAACTCTGAATTTATTCTCACTTTCTTGGGAAAGATAATCAAATAACAGGTTGTCTCTGCTCGATTCATCATTTCCTGCATATTTGAAGGAGCGGTTGTTCAACATGTTTCTACTCAAAACAAATGTCCAGAATCCATTTTCACGAAACCTTTTTAACCGTAAGCCTGTAGCATAGTTCCATTGCGTTGAAATAGGTAAGTTGTCTAATAAGAATAATCTGTTTTCACGCTCTTCAACTGTTTCGTTGCGTGGTTCATCGAAATTCAGCGAAAATAAATCTATCGCTCCAACACCTAAGAATGTCAACTCAGTTTTGTCATTTATTTTTGTGACAGTTTTGACTTGAAAATCATAGAAATCTGGTAAAAAAGGCAAGCCAATGGCTCTGAATAATAATTGCAAATAGGATCTTCTAGCTGAAATCAAATAAGTGGTTTTTTCTCCTATAGGTCCTTCATTGGAAACTGTGAACTCGCTGGCTCCGATAGTCATTTGGGTAAACATTTTGTCACTTCTTCCTTCTTTCAATTCAAAATTGAAGAAAGAACTTAGAGAGTTCATTCTATCAGCAGGAAATCCTCCCGTAATTACATCCACATTCTTAATCAAATTCACATTAAGAATTCCAACAGGTCCTCCTGAGGATCCTTGGGTTGCGAAGTGATTAATTACAGGCACTTCAATGTCATCAATGAAAAATTTATTTTCATTAGGTGCGCCTCCTCGGATAATAATGTCATTACGGAAAGCAGCTGTACTTGCCACACCTGGTAATGATTGAATTACTCTACTGATGTCTCTGTTA
This sequence comes from Mongoliitalea lutea, assembly GCF_014652135.1. GTDB lineage: Bacteria > Bacteroidota > Bacteroidia > Cytophagales > Cyclobacteriaceae > Mongoliitalea > Mongoliitalea lutea. Next base: position 43,266 of record NZ_BMYF01000020.1, on the reverse strand, counting down.
CCACCAGGATAGCGCTCGATTTCATTGGTATTCAGTCTTCTTACAGAAATAGGTGTTTCATCAGACCTTGTAAAATCAGCGTTTACGGTAACTTCTGTCAAGTCTGAAGCCTCTTCTCTAAGTTCAAAATTCAATTGAACGGCACGTGCTCGAGTAACCTGGATTTCAAATTGGGTTTGGGACCTGTAGCCTATAAAACTAGCTCTGACATTGTACAGACCTGGCTCCAGATTAGTAAGCGAATAATTTCCATCAACATCTGTGACAGTGCCGTAGTCTGTACCTAGGATGACCACATTTGCAAATGGAATCCCTTCATTGTTTATAGGGTTAAATACACGTCCTCTGATTTCTGCTCCTTGTTGTGCAAAAATCGGGAAAGATAGGAACAAACAAATTAAAATTGTAAATGAACGTCTCATTGGTTTAGCTTAACATACATGCTAAATGCATTCCAATGAAGAATTGTTCAATCAAAAAGAGGATATTTTAGGGGAATTTAGTTAAAAGTGATCAGTGGTTATTTTCTTTCACTTTCCACAATCTCCACCAAGGAGTGCCAGGAGAGTCATGATGCTCAAAATGATAGCCAAAAAAATAGCAAGAGATAAATGCCCATAAGTGATTTTTATCTTGTGAATGGGAGTGATGCTTGTTATCAGACTCCCCTCTATGTGGGAGATAGGTTCCAAAATAAAATAGCTGCAGGGTGGAAAGTACAGCTGGCACCATCCAAAAGATAATCAAATTCTCCGTGGGGAGGAAGAGTTTTAGGATGTTGAAGGTGATGGCCATCAATAGTATCTGCCAAATATTGACATACTGACGGATAAAACTCAAATACCAGATAAAGAAATTGCCCGAAGGATGATAATCAGGATCTTTATCGGTGGCCACATAGCGGTGGTGCTCGTGATGTTTGGGGAATAATTTCCAATAGAAATTATATGAAAAAAGTATTGCCGAAATCCATCCTAAGGTGTGATTTACTTTTTTGTTGGCAGCAACAACCCCATGCATGGCATCATGGGCAGTAATAAATAAGCCTGTGTACAAATGCATCTGCAATAGGATAGCCACATACACAAGTGGATTGTCCCAAGACAACTCCCAATTCAGCAAAAAAACCAACAATGTCGCCCAAGAGATTATAATGGTAACTGCCACTATTATACCTTTGGAACCAAGGGAATCGGAAGAAATACTTGTATGATTAGCCATACTTCAAATATACGCAATTTGGCTTAGAAGGTCTCAAGCCTGTTTTTTACATCTTCCATTAGCCACATAGGCGTGGAAGTTGCCCCGCAAATACCCACACTATCATTTTCATTGAACCATGCAGGGTCTACTTGTTCGGCATTTGATACGAAGTATGTATTTGGATTTTTCTCTTTGCAGACATTGTACAATACCTTTCCATTGGAAGATTTTGTTCCGCTGACGAATACGATTTTATCAAATTTATCTGCAAAATCTCTCAATTCTTTATCGCGGTTGGACACTTGACGACAGATGGTATCATTCGTGTTTACTGTTATCCCTTTTTCACGAAGAATATCATTGATTTCATAGAATTTGTCGGTGCTTTTAGTCGTTTGGCTATACAATGTTAAGTTTTTTGGCAACGTATCCAAATCTAACTCATTGATATCCTGAAAAACAACAGCATTGTTACTGGTCTGACCTAGTAAACCGATTACCTCTGCATGCCCATGCTTCCCATAGATATAGATGGTCTCATCTTTGTCGTAAGAGTTTTTAATTCTGTTCTGCAATTTCAGTACTACAGGACAGCTTGCATCGATTAAGGTAAGGTTATTATTGATAGCCAATTCGTACGTGGAAGGGGGTTCTCCGTGCGCACGAATCAAAACTTTTTCATCTGTTAAGGTCTTAAGTTCTTCATGGTCAATGATGCGAAGACCTTTATTGGTCAGTCTATTAACTTCTTCATCATTATGGACGATATCCCCAAGACAATACAAGTAACCTTGCTCATCAAGGATTTCTTCGGCCATTTCAATTGCATAAACAACGCCAAAGCAGAAGCCGGAATGTTGGTCAATATGCACTCTCAGATTCATCATACGCTAGAAACTTTGGTTTTTTAGAAATTGTTTGACAATTCTTTTTGGATGGGACAGTTCTACGAATGTAAGTTAACTAAAGCCTAATTTCATTCCAAAATAAGTGCCCACTAATAGCGATATTTTTCGGGCATTTGGAATTCTAATCCGCTCATGCGTAATGGTTTCTGCCGGAAGCCCTTTGATTTTGTCAAAGAGTTTTTGATAATATAAATAAGCTACTTTCACTCCCAGTTTGGCACCCGTTGGCAATTGGTTGATGCCAATCAGCGCTTCATCGAAATCCTTCTGTATATCCTCTTCAATCAGTTGCTTGGCAGATTTGTCAAAGGACATGAAGTCTACACCTGGAAAATAGACCCTTCCGCGCTCTTCGTAGTCACTTTTGATATCCCTCAGGAAATTAACCTTTTGGAATGCAGCTCCTAGTTTGCATGCAGGCTCTCTTAAGCGTAAGTATTCTTGTTGGTCTCCCTCCACATATACTTTCAAACACATAAGCCCCACAACTTCCGCAGAGCCATAGATGTATTCGTTGTATTTGGAGTCGTTGTAAGTTTTAAAGTCTAGATCCATTTCCATGCTTTTCAGGAAAGCTTCAATCAAATCCAAGTCGATTTGGTACTGATTGACGATTAGCTGAAATGCATGGAGGACTGGGTTCAGGGAGATGCCTTTTGCGATGGCCTCGTACGTATCTTTTTTGAAGTCGGCCAATAACGCTTTTTTATCTTGGTCATGAAAGGTATCCACAATCTCATCTGCATACCTGACAAAGCCATAAATGGCATAAATGGGAAGATGAAACTTCTTGTCGAGTGTTTTGATGCCCAAAGTAAAGCTTGTGCTGTACCGCTGGGTAATCAGTTTGCTACACTCGAAAGTAGTGTCATCGTAGAGTTTTTTTGCATCCATACCCATAATATACCAATTAGTTTATAATTTGTTTTCCTTCATCACCTCTTTTGATACTACATGTCCTGAAATAAGTGTTGGAGGCACTCCAGGACCTGGTACAGTTAACTGACCTGTGTAGTACAAATTTCGCACTTTTTTATTTTTAAGTGAAGGCTTCAAGATAGCTGTTTGAAATAAAGTATTGGCTAATCCGTAGGCATTTCCTTTAAATGCATTGTAATCTTTTTTGAAATCACTGTGTGCATAGGAGCGTTTGTAGACAATATGACTGCGAATCTCCTGACCCGTTAATTTCTCTAATCTGTCCATCACAATGTTGAAGTATTTCTCTCGGATGTCCTCCTCATCATTCAAATCCGGAGCCAAAGGTATAAGAATCACCAAATTCTCTTTTCCTTCAGGTGCTACGCTAGGGTCTGTCTTAGATGCTGCAGAAAGATAGAACAATGGTCGCTCAGGCCATCTAGGGTTAGTGTAGATAGCATCAGCATGCGGGCCCATTTGTTCATCAAAGAATAACATGTGATGGGTGAGATTGTCTAGTTTTTTGTCGATACCTAGGTAAAACAACAAACTAGACGGTGCCATTACACGCTTATCCCAATATTTTTCATCATAATTTCTGAATTCTGGAGCCAACAGTTTAGAGTCAACATGATGATAGTCTGCACCTGCTACTACTACGTCTGCATCAAATTTTTCCCCTGATTTTAAGACTACATCAGTAGCTATTCCGTTTTTCACATTGATATGAGAAACATCGGCTCCTAAGTGAATCTTTACACCTTTTTCCTCTGCAAGAGTGACCATTCCTTTGATAATTTCATGCATACCTCCCATAGGATACCAAGTCCCCAGTTTGATATCAGCATAATTCATCAAGCTGTAGAGTGCTGGTATGTTTTCAGCTGTTTCACCAAGGAAGATTACAGGAAACTCCATTAAACGTATGATTTCTTCGTTTTTGAAGAATTTGCGCACATGCTTCGCCATGGATTGGAACACATCCATACGGATGATATCCACCAATAAACCCGGACTGGTAAATTCAAAAAGCGATCTGCTAGGTCTATATACGAGGTCCTGAATGCCTACTTTATATTTGTAAGCAGCCTGGTCCATAAATTCATCAAACTTAGGACCTACCCCAGGCTCCATACTTTCCAGTAAACCTCGGAATTTTTGAAGGTCGGCCGGGATAGGAATGAATTTGTTTTCTCCAAAAACAACAGTGTAAGAAGGGTCTAAGCGTAGTAGGTTGTAATAATCCGATGGCTTTTTCCCAAAGTGGCCAAAGTAATTATCAAAAACATCTGGCATCCAATACCAGCTAGGCCCCATATCAAAAACAAAACCCTCGGCTTCGAACTTTCTCGCTCTCCCACCGGGGGTATCATTTTTCTCCAGAAGCGTAACTTGATATCCGTTGTGCGCCAAATGTGTAGCGGTAGATAAGCCTGCAAATCCAGCACCTATCACCACAACATTTTTTTTAGGCATCATATCAGTTCTTGTGTTGATACACGTGTAAATCTTCTTTTAGTAGTTTTCTAGCAATATGGATTCTATTTTTAACAGTTCCTATTGGAATGTTTAGTTTTTCTGCAATTTCATGATATTTGAATCCTTTGTAATGCATCATGAAAGGGACTTTATACACATCATCTAATTTTTCGATAGCGCTGTAGATGTCGTCCATTGTAAAATCACCGTAAGCACCATTTTCTACCAATGTATCTCCTGAATTAAGATAGTGCAAATTGTCAGTGGTATCGACAAATGTACCCCTTCTGACCATTCTTTGATAGTTGGTGATGAAGGTATTTTTCATGATAGTGTACAACCATGCTTTTAGATTAGTACCTTCTGTAAACTTATCCTTATTTGTAAAAGCTTTTACCATGGTGTCCTGAAGCAAATCATTAGCATCATCTGCATCTCTTGTAAGTTTGAGTGCAAAAGGTTTCAAGGAACTTGATAATTTGTTTAACGAGTAACTGAATTCTAGAGTTGTCATGGCTTCTATCATTTTGTTTAACCAAATGTAGTAAAACTTAAACAACTTACAAATATTTTGTCTAATTATTTTTTCAAATTCTTAAACAAAATTAAGATTATGGACCTGTATGGGTCTAAAAATGTCAGTTTATACACGTTTTGGGGCAGTTTAAAACAAAAAAAGGCAGATTCGTAAAAATCTGCCTTGTTGAACATTTTGTCGAATATACTCAACTATTTCTCTTGAAGAACCTCGTTGATTTCGGATAAATATTCCTTTAGACTTCTCAAGTAATACAAGGGAGTTACGTTTTTAGCAAACTTGAAGTCTTGTCCTACGATCTGATACCCTGAAACAATGATTTTAGCATCGGCAAAATTTTCTGCCAGATGATCCATGTAGTCCTGAACAAACTCAGATGATGGTGATGTCGTAATTACTGTCATTAAGAAATCTGGTTTGTGCAGATTGTAGACTGAAACCAAATCAGCACTTGGGGTACTTTGACCAAGGTAAATTACTTTATGACCGCTGAGTTTGATTAAATACGCAGCAAATAGTATGGAAATTTCGTGTAGTTCGCCTTCGGGAAGAAATAACAAGAATTTTTTACCTCCTCCTTTATATAACTGCCCATCGATAGCCACAATAAGTTTCTGTCGCACCAAATTACTCATGAAATGTTCTTGTGCGGGATTAATTGCGCCTGTTTGCCACAAAACACCGATTTTGGACATAAATGGGTAGATGATGGTCATCATGGTCTGTTCAAAACCAAGCTTGAGGATGTTAGTGGATAGGATTTTATCAAATCTCTCTTCATCCATTTCAATCATGCTGAGTGTCAATGCGTGGATTTGATCGTCGTGCGTAAGTGTACGATCTGTGAGTTTCATTACTTCATCCCGCATTTCTGCATCAGACATGTTCGCTATTTTGCTGATCTTGTAACCATTATCATTTAAAAGGGCAACATTAAGAATCAACTTCAGGTCGTCATCGTCATAGTATCGGATATTGGTATCCGTTCGCTTTGGCAGCAAAAGATTGTACCGTTGTTCCCATACGCGCAAGGTATGGGCTTTAATACCAGAAAGCTGTTCAAGATCTTTGATAGAATAGGTACTCACGTTAGTTACCTTTAAAGTATTTCTTTGGAACTATAAATAAACCGAAGGATACCGCGTCATCTTTTTTATTAGTCGCATGATGCGCTTGATGTGCCTTGAATATTCCAAGAAGCCATTTGCTCTTGGGTCTATCAAACCACTTGAACCTTCTATGCACCAGTACATCATGGATGAAGAAATAACTCATCCCATAAATACTGATACCAACACCCATCCAGAATCGGTAATCCAATTCTCCAACTCCCAAAAAAATCAGAACAATGGCCACCGAGCCAAAGATGAAGGAAAAGAGGTCATTTAGCTCAAAGAAAGACTTGGAAGGCTCATGATGCGTCTTATGAATAGACCATAAAGGTCCATGCATAATGTACTTGTGGATGAACCAACCTGCCAATTCCATGGACAAAAAACCTAAAATTGTAAATATTACAGCATACATTACAGTCATAACTTGGAAATAATTAGATTGTTCAAATATCTCAAAGTATAAAATTCAGTACCGCAAAGAAAATAATCAGATGGACCAGTAAGTAACTTGCCAAAGCGTTATCTTTCTTAAATGGTGCATAATGGTAAATTAGTTGAATCAAAAAAGATACACCAATCCAACCTAAATAGTTGGATAGGGGTATAATGCCTCCCTCCCAAGTCCAAAAGTCCAGAGCAATTGCCACTGGTTCGATCAAATAATCAATTCCAGTCATCACCAAAGCACCCGCCAAGGAAGCCAAGATCTTATTGGAAATAACTCTCCTTAGAAGTTCTCCACTTGTATAAATCAACAAAAACCAATTGACTCCAATCATTAAAGGTACTTCCCAAAGCTTCAGTCCTAATACAGGGCCATATATATAGTTGCCAAATGGAAACCCTGTATGGACACCAGACACTTCAGATAGAAACCCAATTCCAAATGCTGCTACTGCAAAACCGATAAATGCTTTACTCCAATCTGAATGGAATAATAAAAGTATCCCCAGACTGAATAATAAGTGCAGGGGAGTCAATGCCTGAAATATGGGACGGACAGCGGGAATACTCATGCCCACTATTCCCACTATATATACAATGGATAGTACGAGTTTGACAAGCGATTGCCTTTGTCTGATGGTATCGAGCATAGTAAGTTTATCGGTAAGCGTACTAGTAGACATGGTTGTTGAGTTATTTTTCCCTGACAATTAACAAGACTACCCTATATTTGTTGACGTATTTAGTATATTAACTCATTCAACGCGTAAAAATATGTATTTATATAATGTGACCGTCAATGTAGAGAAAGAAATGGAAGAAGAGTGGTTGGACTGGATGAAGGCTGTCCATATCCCCGATGTCTTGGCCACAGGGATGTTTGTTGAAAACAAGCTGTTCAAAATCATGCATGACTCTGAGGATGGTAGTCTAAATTATTCGGTGCAATACTTCGCAGAAAGCATGGACCATATCATGAATTACCAACAGAATTTTGCTCCCAAACTTCAGGCTGAAACCCAAAAGAAGTATGGGGATCGACTGGTTATATTCAGAACCTTGTTAAAGCTTGTTTAATAGATCCTTGAAATAAACGAAAGCTTGGTATCTTTTTGAAGAATGTTCTTAAAGACACCAAGCTAGTTTTTTTAATGAACCAAATGGATCATTAATTTATTTGGTCGGTTTGTAAGCGTCGCGATACTTGCTCCAGATCTCATAAATTGGATTCCCGGTAGAGCTCAAGCCTGAGTGATGCCATTCGTTATCCTTTACTTCAAAGTCAAAACTCAAAGAAGCTCCTACTCTGCTGTCATCTCTTGAGAAAAAGGTAATGTTTTCGATGTATTTTCCATTCTCAGCCGTATATGTTCCCCCACCTGTACCCATAAATTCCTTGGTAGCAGAGTTGAAAGCAATCCATTGAAACCTTCCTCCGGACAAAATCTTGACAGTTCTTCTATCTCCTGGGGTACTTCTGCGAATTTCGCCATCCGCTTGTCTTCCTGTAAATACCCAGTTGGCAGTCAATGCATCCTTACGACTACCCACTTTCTGCCAAGTTTCTTGTACCGGCTGACCGTCCACTGTTTTGTTCAGCACTAGTTGGTCCCCTTTTAATTCGAAGGTATAGGTCAAAGCGGTACCGACAAGTTCAGGGTCTAATGTATAGAAATCAAGAGATTCTGTATATTGATTTCCCTCTACTTTAATGTCTCCACCTCCTGCACCTAGAAATTTGTTGCCATCCATTAATTTGGCTCCAAAGGCAAAATAACCATCCTGAATCAGTTTAATGTATTCAGCATTGGTGATTTCTTGTCCATTTTGATGGGTCAATTTCCAGGCTCCTTCGATGCTTTGAGCTACTAGGATGGAACCTAGAAATAGAAACGGTAGTATCAATAGCTTTTTCATACAGAGTAGTTTGATAGATGTTTAAATACTAAATTAGAGGTTAATTTATGCTTATGAAAACATATTTCCTTGGACGGAGCAAAGAAGAGGTTCACAGCTTCCTTCCCAATCAACGGGTAAAAAAAATTAAAGTTGGAGAAATGCACTTGGGAATTGTACGGATGGAAGAGGAGGTTTTTGCATTTGAAATACAGTGCCCCCATAGAAAAGCAGACCTTACACAAGGCCGTGTCACACATTTAAAAGAAGTAGTCTGTCCGTTACACGAGTATAGATTCGACCTCCAATCTGGAGAAGTAAAAGCAGGATCCTGTCCTGATTTGAAGGTATATCCCTGTCGTTTGTTGGATAGCGGTTTGGAAATTGACGTTCCACAAAATTGAGTTTAAGTTCAACTGCTCCACGCAACTCCCTCATGAGATTCTTACATTTACATACAAATCTCTAAAAGCAAAAAAGTTCACCAATGACACGATGGTCATCTTACTCTTGATTCTTGATTCTTGCCTCTTGTCTCTTGCTTCTTTCAATAAAGTCTATTTCCATTCGGTACCGGTTTATCTACGCTCATTAGAACCACATGGCCTTCTTCATTATTCACTCCCGTAACAAGTACCTCTGACATAAAATCTGCGATTTGTTTCGGAGGAAAATTGCATACGCATAATACTTGCCGACCAATCAGGTCCTTAGGATGGTAAACTTGCGTGATTTGTGCAGAAGATTTTTTAATTCCAAGTTCGCCTAAATTAATCCATAATTTAAATGATGGTTTTTTGGCTTTTTCGAAGATTTCACACCGCTCGATTGTACCGACACGGAGCTCAATTCTTTGAAAATCACTATAGTCAATCGTTTGCATTCTATAATATATTTTTATACTTTTGGAAACCTTACATCAAGATAGGTGTTAAAAGATTGTATAAGCCATCAATCATATGAACTCTCTTAATAAAATCGAATTTAAATATTTCTTAGCATTATCCAGCTTGGTTTTTTTCGGTTTTTTAGTTTCCGGTAATGCCCAAGCCCAAAGTGATAAAGATAGAAATATGCCGGATGTTCCAAGGACTGCTGATGTGGTCAATTTTGAAGCCTCGGATGCTTCTTATATGGAGTCTAGAGATATGGTAGGTGTGAAACCTGCCCCAGCAAGGCCGGTTCAAAGTCCTGCAGTTCCAGCTCAGCGGAAAGAAAACCCTTTGTTTAAGCAGGGGAGTGATAAAGAGCAAGTGAAAAAAGAAAGTATGTCTACCTTATCCTTCAATTTATTTTTATACATCGTAGACAAATTCAGAGAAGATTAAATGCAAATACCAATAAACCCAAAAAAAGAGGCTAATGGCCTCTTTTTTTTATGGTAGTACATTCATTTTGGATAGTAGATCCCAAATAACAATCCCCATAGAAACAGAAATATTGAGTGAATGCTTTGTTCCTAATTGAGGGATTTCGATTATGTTATCCGAGGCTTTGATGACGGCTTCTTCTACGCCAAATACTTCATTTCCAAAAACCAGGGCGTACTTTTCCGACTTATTGACCTCAAATTGATGGAGGGGAATAGATTTATCCACCTGCTCTACTGAGCAAATGGTATAGCCTGACGCCTTCAATTCCTTGATTGCCTGAAGGGTAGTTTCTACATAAGACCATGCAACAGATTCTGTGGCTCCCAGTGCGGTTTTTTGGATTTCCCGATGTGGAGGAGTGCCAGTAATGCCACACAAATAAATTTTTTCAACCAAAAAAGCATCGGATGTTCGGAATGCTGACCCCACGTTGTTGAGGCTTCTGACATTGTCCAAAATAATCACTAGAGGAATCTTTTCTACCTTTTTAAACTCCTCTACACTGAGTCGGTTGAGTTCATCCATGCTTAATTTTTTCATGTGTTTTTGTTTAGGCTGATGATATGCGTTAATTTCAGGCTTTATTCCAGTTCAAAAATAGCAGAAAGATTTTAATCAGGTTGAAATGGCCAAAGCAAAGGACGCAAAAGAAACCCCATTGATGAAGCAGTACAATACCATTAAGGCAAAGCATCCCGGAGCATTATTGCTTTTTAGGGTAGGGGATTTCTATGAGACATTCGGAGAAGACGCAATTGTTGCGAGCAAGGTATTGGATATCGTCCTGACCAAAAGGGCCAATGGTGCCGCTGCTCATATTGAATTGGCTGGATTCCCACACCATTCCTTGGATAGCTATTTGCCCAAATTGGTTCGTGCCGGTAACAGAGTGGCTATTTGCGATCAATTGGAGGACCCCAAGGAAGTAAAAGGAATCGTCAAAAGAGGAGTGACTGAACTCGTGACACCGGGACTTTCCTTTAATGATAATGTCCTCGATAAGCGGAAAAACAACTATTTAGCCTCTATTGCTTTTTCAAAGGATCTTTTTGGGATTGCTTTTTTGGGCCTATCGACTGGTGAGTTTATGGTGGCCGAAGGCAATGAGGCCTACGTAGAAAAATTGATACAGTCTTTTGCCCCTTCAGAAGTGATTTACTCGAAAGCTTTCAAGCAAAAAGCTCAGGAGATGCTTAAAGAAAACTTCTCAACCTTTCACTGTGAGGACTGGGTCTATCAGTACGATTACACCTATGAAAAACTAACCAATCACTTCGAAACCACTTCATTGAAAGGTTTTGGAATAGAGAATCTTTCGCAAGGAATTATTGCTGCGGGAGCGATCTTATATTATTTGGAAGAAACAGAGCATAAGGAGGTCAAACACATTGCTTCCATAGCACGCATAGCAGAGGAAAAATATGTGTGGCTGGATAAATTTACAGTCCGCAATTTAGAGTTGGTGTATTCACCACAAGATGGTGGTATTCCATTGATCACTATTTTAGATCAGACCATCACGCCCATGGGGTCTCGAATGATGCGTAAATGGCTTGTACTTCCCTTAAAAGAAAAGGAGCCGATTGAAGAGCGTTTACGTATCGTGGATTACTTTTATCAGCATGGGGAAGTAGTGGATGATATTCTGCAATATTTGAAGCAAATCGGAGATTTGGAGCGATTGATTTCCAAAGTCGCTGTGGCTAGGATCAATCCTCGGGAGATGAATCAGTTGAAAAAGGCGCTGAAAAACACCTTACCTGTCAAAGAAATACTGAAAAATTCCGCGAATGATTCTTTGAAAAAGTTAGCTGATCAACTTCATAGTTGCGAATTTTTATTGGATAAAATCGAACGGGAATTGATGGAGGATGCTCCTATGTTGGTGCATCAAGGAAATATAATCAAATCCGGCGTGGATGCGGAGTTGGATGAGTACAGGGGCCTTGCCAATCAAGGAAAGGACTATTTGGTGGCATTGCAGCAGCGAGAAACCCAGCGCACCGGGATATCTTCTTTGAAGGTTGCCTATAATAAGGTGTTTGGATACTATCTAGAGGTCACTAATGCTCATAAAGACAAAGTTCCTCAAGAGTGGATACGTAAGCAGACCCTTGTCAATGCAGAACGTTATATCACTCCGGAACTGAAGGAGTATGAAGAAAAAATCCTGAATGCAGAAGATCGGATGATTGCCATAGAGCAAAAGTATTTTGCTGAATTAGTGCAGGATGCCTCTGAATATGTGGTCAATATTCAGCAAAATGCACGGATTTTAGCCACTGTTGATTGTCTACTTTCTTTTGCTACCGTGGCACGTACAAATAATTATGTGATGCCAAAAATTTCAGATACAGATACCCTGGAAATTAAAGACGGTAGGCATCCAGTTATTGAGCGGCAATTGCCAGTGGGCGAGGCTTACATTCCTAATGATATATACTTAGATAATGACTCCCAACAGATCATCATCATTACAGGTCCTAATATGGCCGGTAAGTCTGCCTTACTCAGACAAGCGGCTTTGATCGTATTGATGGCTCAAATGGGAAGTTTTGTACCTGCAAGTTATGCCCGGATTGGAATTATTGACAAGGTGTTTACCCGTGTGGGTGCCTCTGATAACCTTTCCAAAGGGGAGTCTACCTTTATGGTTGAAATGACGGAAACAGCCAGCATTTTGAATAACCTTTCGGATAGAAGTTTGGTTTTAATGGATGAAATAGGCCGTGGGACCTCTACCTATGATGGGATTAGTATTGCTTGGTCTATTGTGGAGTACTTACACAATCATCCAAAATACAGAGCCAAAACGCTGTTTGCTACCCACTATCATGAATTGAACCAATTGGCTAGTGACTTTCCGAAGATCAAAAACTTCAATGTATCTGTGAAAGAGGTGGGGAACAAAGTCATCTTTATGAGGAAATTAAAAGAAGGTGGTAGTGAACATAGTTTTGGTATACATGTAGCTCAAATGGCAGGTATGCCTAATCCGGTAGTGCTGCGTGCATCGGAGATAATGGCACACTTGGAAAAGGACAAGGCCATGCATCATGCTGCAGATAAAATGAAAGATGTTCCCAAAAACAATTATCAATTGAGCTTGTTTGAAATTGACCCCAAGTTTAAAGAGGCTCAGGAAATCATCCAAGCGATTGATATCAATACGATTTCACCTATTGAGGCCCTTTTAAAATTAAATGAAATCAAGAAAAAACTTGACTAAATGAGCAATTTATTCTTTTTAATTTCTTAGATTTAGTTTTTGAACATTTTATGAAGGAGTCGTTGATTCAAGACCTGCAAAGGCAGGATAAATATGCCGTTTACTTTAAAGAATGGCAGGCTAGGGAGTTTGTTCCGAATCCGAATGAAGACAAGCTTTTAGCTAATTTGGAATTGACTGCCCAAAATATTGGCTTAAAAGAGGGTTTGGTGATTGCCTGCTTTGATTACCGTGCGCTGAAGTTGGCTTTTTACACGGATAATGTAGAGGAGATTTCCGGCTTTTCTGCATCCTTTCTAAAAAATGAGGGAATGGAAGCAGGTTTGGGCATGGTTCATCCAGAGGATTTGCCTGAATTATTTCGTTTTCAAAAGATTGTATTTGACACTTGGCATTCCCTGACTCCCAAACAAAAAGAAACATTTGAATGGACATATACGGTACGCTGGATTCATAAGGAGACAAAGGAAGTAAAGTGGTTTTTTGCGCGTGTAAGGCCGTATTTGGTGGATAAGAATGGGAATATTGTCTTTGATTTGCATTTGATAGTTGAGCTTACGACTGTACCACAGACATCTAGCTATGATTGGAGTTTGTCTTATACCTTAGAGGATGGGACTAAAATCCTAAGTACTCGTACTGAACCCATGAAGATGAATGTCAATTTGACAAAAAAAGAAAAACAAGTAGCGCGTTTGTTAATGGATGGACTTACTTCGGAAGCGATCGCAGATCGCCTACATATATCCGTCAATACTGTCTATACCCATCGAAAAAATATCTTAAAAAAGGTTGGTGCTAAAAATACACCAGAGATGTTGAAAATTCTTTTTGCAAATGGAGTAAAGTAAGGTCTTGAAAATCAAATTCAAGGCAGGTTTTGCGAAAAAAATTGAATTTTTTTTTGTTAGCACCTTTTGCAAATTTAGAAAACTGGTATACCTTTGTGCTCACAAATGACGGAAACACACGGTCAACGTCACAAAAGCGAGAGTAGCTCAGTTGGTAGAGCACGACCTTGCCAAGGTCGGGGTCGCGAGTTCGAATCTCGTCTCTCGCTCAAAAAGGCCCTTGGATAAAGGGCTTTCGTATTTTAAAGCATACACTCTAGCAGTAGAGTAAGCCGGGATGGTGGAACTGGTAGACACGCAAGACTTAAAATCTTGTGGCCACTAGGCCGTGCGGGTTCGATTCCCGCTCCTGGTACAAAAGCCTTACAGCAATGTGAGGCTTTTTTGTTTAATGGCATTCTCATCCTTTTTTTTAGTTTTGTATTCTAATTATATTTATCTGCATGCCCTACCGCTACTTCGTCATCTACAAGCCTTTTGGAATTCTGAGCCAGTTTAGTGGGGATCAGGAGACATTAAAAGATGTGTTCAACTTTCCACCGGATGTTTATCCAGTAGGTCGCTTGGACAAGGATAGTGAGGGGTTGTTGCTGATTACCGATGATAAAGCATTGAATAATTTTTTGTTGCATCCAGTCTTTGGTCATAAGCGCAGTTATTTGGCCCAAGTGGAAGGAATTCCCACAAGTGAAGCTATTCAATCTCTGGAAAGAGGGGTTTCTATCAATGTAGACGGCAAAATGTACCAGACAAAAAAGGCTTTTGCTAAACTTTTGGAAGAGGAACCGGTACTTTCAGAGAGAAATCCTCCTATTCGTTATAGGAAGTCAGTTCCCGATGCTTGGATCTCGCTGACTTTGGTCGAAGGTAAAAATAGACAGGTACGAAAGATGACTGCAGCAGTTGGATTCCCAACCTTGAGATTGGTTCGGTGGTCCATGGAAAACCTAACAATTGAAGGTTATGAAGTAGGTGAGGTTCGCGAGTTTACGCAAGAAGAAATCTATAAGCTTTTGAATACCTCCGAGAAAAAAATACAAAACACCAAAAAAGGCTCAGAAAAAAAGATTACTTATAACCCTTCGGTCAAGCGAAGACGTTGAAATGTTAATTATTCTTACCTTTTATCAAGAAGAAGGCCGGCACGTTGTCAAAAAAATCAAATTATCCTAATTTAGGCGGATTGTTTGGACAAATGGACAAACGAGCAGTTAGTTAAAGAGCTATTCATCGAAGAAAATATAAATTTCATGCATCAGGAGAAGATCCAACAGGCAATAGAGGAAGTGAAAAAAGTAGTCGTAGGTCAAGATCGGATGATCAATAGACTATTGATCGGGTTATTTACCAATGGGCACATTCTTTTGGAAGGTGTGCCAGGTTTGGCAAAGACCTTGACGGTAAATACCTTAGCAAAGGTACTTCATCTTGATTTTAAACGTATCCAGTTTACGCCTGATTTGTTGCCTGCCGATTTGGTCGGAACCATGATTTATAATCAGCAAGAGGCTAACTTTGAGGTGAAGAAAGGTCCCATATTCGCCAACATTATCTTAGCGGATGAGGTCAACCGCTCCCCAGCAAAAGTTCAATCTGCCTTGTTGGAAGCGATGCAAGAAAAGCAAGTAACCATTGGAGAAACCACTTTCCAATTGGACCGACCTTTCTTAGTATTGGCAACCCAAAACCCAGTAGACCAAGAAGGTACCTATCCACTTCCTGAAGCGCAGGTGGATAGATTTATGATGAAAGTTCATATAGATTATCCTTCCAAAGCAGATGAGATGGAGGTCATGAGAAGAATGTCCAATATGACCTTTACTTCGGATGTTCAGGCAATCCTTTCAAAGGAGGATATCTTTGCTATCAGAAATCAAATCAATGAAGTCAAAATAGCAGAGCCATTGGAGCATTATATCATTGAACTGGTTTTTGCTACCCGATTCCCTGAGAAGTACGGATTGAAAGAAGAAGCCAAATACATTCAATTTGGGGTGTCTCCTAGGGCCAGCATCAACCTCAATCTTGCAGCAAGAGCTGTTGCCTACATGGATAATCGCGATTATGTCCTGCCGGAAGATATCAAGGCGATTGCTGAAGATGTGCTTAACCACCGTATTATTTTGAATTATGAAGCGGAAGCCGACAATGTAAGCACGAGAGACTTAGTGAAGCGATTCTTGGATAAAATTCCTATTAACAAATCCGTAACAATCAAATAAGTAGTATTGGGCTTTAATTGCCTGATTTATTTCAAAATTTATTTAGACTGGCCATTACAATGTTAAAAAATTGTAATGGCTATTTTTATATAGAGTTGGCTAATTAATGAATTCATAATTTTTCATACCCACTCAAGTAACATTTGGTGAAGACCTTTGTGGCGTTCGTAAAAACACGCTGTACAAAGAGAACATCCAATGAAAAAGAATTTACTCATAACATTTCTACTCGTCCTGATAGGATCTGCTGCAATAGCCCAGTCAGGTACACTTAGAGGAGTAGTAAAAGATGCCCGAACGGGAGAGACCATTATCGGTGCAAATGTCCGCTTAGAAGGAACTTCTTATGGAGTTGCCACAGGCCTAGATGGAGACTTTGAAATTACCCGAGTTGAACCTGGAAAATACACGGTTCTAATCTCATTTATCTCTTATAAGTCTATCAAGTTTGAAGACATTCAAATTTTCTCTGAAAAGGCTACTGTTTTAGATGTGGAATTAGATGAGGATTTGGGAGACTTAGGAGAAGTTGTGGTGGTAGCTTCCCGTGAGACAGGCTCTAATGTAGCTGTGGTTTCTGAAATCAGGAAATCCCTCCAAGTAGTTTCCGGTATTTCTGCCGATCAAATTAAGCTTTCACAGGATGGAAACGCTGCTCAAGTAATGAAGCGGGTATCAGGTGTGAGTATAGTTGATAACAAATTTGTGAGAGTACGAGGTGTGGATGATCGCTATAATGTTGTAATGATCAATAACTCTGTGGCTCCTACCACACAAATTGACAAAAGAACCTTTTCTTTTGATTTGATTCCAAGTGATAACCTGGATAGAATGATGATTTACAAATCTTCATCTCCCGAAGTTCCTGGTGATTTTGCTGGAGGGCTTATCAAGGTATTTACTAAAAATGCACCTGATGAAGACTTTTTCAATATTAGTATCGGAACTGCCTACAGACAGAACACTACTTTTAGACAGTATGCACAGACTAGAGGTTCTCGCACGGATTGGTTGGGGTTTGATAGCAGTCGCGGCTTGCCTGAAACTTTCCCTACCACAGATCAATTACTTTCCACTGGTACTGGTAATATCCTAAGAGCCACAGCTGGGCAACAGTTGGACAATAACTACCGCATGGATACGACCAATGCTGCTCCCAATGCAAGTTTTGGTTTCGCTTTGGGTAAGAACTGGAATGTCTTTGGTAAGAGATTATCCACGATTACGAGTGGTTCTATTTCTCAGGAATATCAATACTTTTTGGCGGATAGAAGCCGATACTTCTTTCCCGAACCAGGAAGACCTACTGAAAAGCGTGATGAGTATTTTGACAATACTTACCAAAAAATGAACGAAGTAGGCTTGATGTCCAACTGGATGTTACGACTGAATGCTTCCAACAAGATAGAATTTAGAAATCTTTTTAACATCAGTGGTCAGAATGAAACCATTGTAAGAACCGGTGCTGATTTCGTTCAAAGACCAGAAGGTGCTCAGGATTATTCGTTCAGATATGAATCCAAAAGATTATTCTCCAGTCAATTGGAAGGTACACATTTGTTCAGCGATGAAACAGCCAAATTGAACTGGGTGCTTGGTGCAAATCATTTGTATCACGAAGAGCCGGATTTCAGAAGATTGAGAACACGTGTAGTTCAATCAGGTGCTGAACAAGAATTCGTAATTATTGCTCCTCCAAGCTCCAGTCCTCAGGATTTGGGTAGGTATTATGGCTATGTCAATGAATCTGGTTTGGTCAATGGGGTGAATTTTGAAAAGAAATTTGCAGGTGTTGAAAAAGACAGACCTCGAATCATCAGAGCAGGATACTTGGTGGATTACAAGTGGAGAGATTTTTCTGCCCGATACATCACAACGTTCTTCCCAGGGTTCCACAACCAAGAAGTTGGAGAGCAGTTATTGAGGCAGCCTATCTATCAAGCTTTTGCTCCTGAAAATTACAGACAAGGAGATGGTTGGTTGATCCAAGAAGGTACTCGCCCTTCAGATGCTTACGATGCGAGCACCTTAGTCACTGCCGGTTACATTGGAGCTGTTTACCCTATTAGAGATTTTAATTTCTCTGGTGGTCTTCGTACAGAATATTCTGTACAGACAGTTGCCAGTGGTAACGATGCCGGTCCTGTCAATGTGGAAAACATCGAACTAGCCTATTTGCCTTCTTTAAACATCGATTACAATTTCAACAAAAAATCTTTGATCCGTGCAGGTTACGGAAAGACTGTCAATAGACCTGAGTTCCGTGAATATGCCCCATTCCTGTATTACTCATTTGAGATGATTGCAGGGATGTTTGGAAATGCCAATCTGCAAATGGCGAGAATCGACAATTTTGATCTACGATACGAGTTTTATCCAAATGAAGGTGAGACATTCTCAGTAGGTGGTTTTTACAAGTACTTCAAAAACCCAATTGAAATGGTGCAAGGGAACGTAACAGAAACCTTGTTATTTACCTATGACAATGCTGTAGATGCAACTACCTATGGCGTAGAAGTAGAGGCGAGAAAATCATTGGGTACGGTAACCTCAGCTCCTATTCTGAGAAACCTTGCCTTCAATGTAAATGCTTCATTGGTATGGTCTGAAGTGTTTCTAGGTGAGGATGTTGTCTTTGAAGCCAATAGACGAGCACTCCAAGGCCAATCTCCGTACATGGTCAATGCGGCAATGTATTACATTGATCCCATAACTGATTTCTCTGCTAGTATCGCATATAATGTTCAAGGGCCAAGAATTTTTGTAGCGGGCAATACCAACTTTCCTTCCATCTATGAATTGGAAAGACATGTAGTGGATTTGACGGTGAGTAAAACATTTAGAGATCGAACAACCTTGAAGTTTGGCATTCAAGACTTGTTTAACTACCAATATAGATTTTATCAGGACTCCAACTTTGATACTAAGATCGATCGCTCCATCGATGACCCAATGTTCCTTTGGAGAAAAGGGTCTCTATACAGCATCTCTTTGAATTATAGAATCAAATAAGCAACAAACTAAACTTTATAATTAATTACAAAACCATGAAAAATTTCAACACACTCTTGAGAACAGCTTTAGCTTTGGCAATTGCCTTAGTTATGTTCTCTTGTGGGGAGGATGAAACTCCTACAACCACTTTTACGCTTAGCGTACTTTCCCTTCCTTCCCAGGGAGGTACAGTAGAGCCAGGTACTAGTCAGCAAGCTGAGAATGCCAATGTTACCCTTACTGCTACTCCAGCAGCAGGCTGGAAATTCGTTCGTTGGGAAGGGGATGCTTCCGGTACTAATGCAAGTACTTCCATTACCATGACTTCAAATAAAGCAGTAGTTGCAGTATTTGAAGAGGAAAGTAATATCGTAGTGCTTTCTGGTAACTTAACTACTAGAACATTGACAAATGATCGTCAGTACTTGATTTCTGGTCAGGTTTTCATTCCAGACGGTGTTACAGTAACTATTCAGCCAGGTACAGTTCTTTACGGTGAAAAACGTACTAGAGGTACGCTTATCGTAGACAGAGGGGGCAAATTGATTGCTAAGGGGACTAAAGAGAACCCAATTGTAATGACTTCTGCCCAAGAGCCTGGTGAAAGAGATAGAGGTGACTGGGGTGGATTGGTAATCTTAGGTAGAGCAAGAACCAACCAAGCAAATCCAGCGATTGAAGGGATTGAGCCATTGAGAAACTTTGGTGGTGATGATGACAATGATAATTCTGGTGAATACGAGTTCTTAAGAGTAGAGTATGCAGGTATCGAATTGACTCCAAATAACGAAACTAACTCCATTACCATGGGTGGTGTCGGAAGAGGTACCAAAATGGAGCACTTAGTGGTTTCTTACGGAGGTGATGACGGCTTTGAGTGGTTTGGTGGTAGCGTAGATGGTAAATACCTAGTATCCATTTCTACTTGGGATGATGACATGGATGTTGATTTCGGTCACTCTGGAAATATTCAATTCGGTTTGGTTGTTAGAAATCCATTCTTTGCAGATCAGTCTCAATCAAATGCGTTTGAGTGTGACAATGGACCAAATGACAACGATGTACAGCCATACACGACGGCTACATTCTCTAACATTACTGTTTATGGACCAAGAGACCGCGTCAACAGATCTATTTCTGCCAACAACGTTCAAATGATCGATTTGAGAAGAAGAACAGCTGTATCCATTTTCAACTCTGTATTCACTGGGTTTCCAGTTGGTTTGAGATTCAATACTGCCTCTGTTACTGAGCAGTACAGAGCTGGTAGAGGTGCTTTGGAAAATAACATCATGTTACACCCGAATACTCCTTTTGCAGCTGGCGGTGGTGCTGTCCTTGCTGACGTAGAAGATATCTGGAGAGCTAAAAACCAGACTGTTCAGGTTCCTGGTGTAGATGCAGACTGGGAAGGTTTCTACAGAGGTTATGGTCTAAATCCTGAGAACTTCTTCGCAAGATTTACACTTCAAACCTACCCGAGCAATCCTAATTTCGCTTTGT
The DNA here is from genome assembly GCF_014652135.1 of Mongoliitalea lutea. GTDB lineage: Bacteria > Bacteroidota > Bacteroidia > Cytophagales > Cyclobacteriaceae > Mongoliitalea > Mongoliitalea lutea. Next base: position 22,590 of record NZ_BMYF01000020.1, on the reverse strand, counting down.
TACCAAACGGAACCTTAGCAACAGGTGCTGATTTCTCAAATCCTAAGTTGGGTGACTTCTTTGATAAAACTGTTCAGTATATCGGTGGGTTCGGTGCTACTGACTGGACTGACGGATGGGTTGATTTCAATCCTTTGAACAGAGATTATTCTCAACGTTAATTTGAGTTCTTTATAAATACGAGGCTTGCCGAATTGTTAAAGGTCAGTTCGGCAAGCTTTTTCATTAGATCACTACTACACACATGAAGCTTTACGTATCCATTCTGTTATTATTTGTACTCGTTGCCTGTCAAACGAAGGAGCCTTACGACCCTTCCAATCATCTTTCCAAACAGGAACAGCAGGCGCTTCTCTTATCTACAGTTCGTTACTTTGGTCATTTGCCTAAAAAAGGGACACATGAAAATAAGTTTGACGAGGTATTTGATGAGTATTACTCCAAACTGGTATTGGATTACACCCTTGAGGCGTATATCCCGCATGATGGTTACGAATATTACATGATTTCAAGAATTGCACCTTCTTTGAAACAGAAAAAGGTAGCTTTAGCCATCCGTGTACAAAGAGATGCAGAAAAAAACATTACGTATTACGAAGAAATTTTTAGAACATGGAAATTTGAAATTCCTGAAATGCTCGAAAAGAGTATGATGCTTTTTGACTTAATGATCAAAGGTGAGGACCTCAGTCCTTACTATCCTCAAAATTCTGGTAAAGAGGAATTTATCGAATTTCCAGATGAGCGAACGTACTTTGATACGGAGGAGAGAAGGTGGAAATTATATACCGTTTCAGACCCAGAGACTTCACTAGAACAGGAAGAAGAATAAGTTCGAAAAAGTGAAAAATACCTATTTTTAGGTATTTTTTGGTTTAGGGAGTTTCGGTATGTTTGCAACGGGTGAATAAGCAATTTTTTCGTAGATATATAGAAGGGCCAGCGTTTTTCGGCTCTTTTTTTATAGCCTTAAAATACGGATAGCTCCCTGCAAGACGAGTAAAAATACAATTCCACCTATAATCAAGTCAGGAATAGCTGAACCAGAGTAAATTACAGCAATGCCCGCTAGCATTACCCCACAATTGATAATGATGTCATTGGAAGTAAATATCATGCTAGCCTTCATATGTGCCTCCTGACTTTTACTTTTTTGTAAGAGATATAAGCAATAGGCATTTGCAAGTAAAGCAAAGAAAGAAACACCTATCATCCATCGAAAATCAGGAATGGTCTCCACTCCAAAAAAGCGCCTGACTACTTCCATAAATCCGAGGACAGCCAACATGATTTGGAGAACTCCTGCCACTTTTGCAACAGCTCTTTTGGTAGTTGCTGCTTTTCCTACTGCTATTAAAGCTAGCCCATACACAACCGCATCTGCTAACATGTCCAAACTATCGGCAATTAAACCCATAGATTTAAAGATGATACCGGTAATGCTTTCAATGACAAAAAAACCGAAATTGATTCCTAAAACAGTCCAAAGCAGTTTTCGCTCTTGACTTTCTTGAGGGACTTCCGAACTTAAAATATCAAGGGTTTCTGCTAATGTACTTCCCAGGCCCAATTCGTCGATTGCCTTCTCAATAGGTGCGATATCCCCAGTAAAAAATACCTCCAATCTACGTTGGGCAATATCAAAGTGTAACTGTTGAATCGTATCAAAAGAAGCTAATTTCATTCGGATAAGCGTTTCTTCCGAAGGACAATCCATTTTTGTGATGATAAATGTTGCTTTATACATGGAAATCAATCGTAATTTTAGCAATATACACGCTGCCTCGGATTATATTTGACGAATTAATGATTTTATCATGTTTGATAGCCCTGATTACCCTTTACCCTTAGATGAAGATCAATTCGATGCTTGGCTGGAAAAAGGCCGTGCATCCGTCATGCCCTATGTTTATTTGTTAATCATTTGGGATGAATTAGAACATCGCTATATCCCTGTCTATGTAGAAAACCGCTTCGAAATCAATTCATACAATAAATACGGTACTACTCCTGAAAGACAATCCCTTATCGCCGCCTACGACCTCTTCTCCGAGTCCAGAGTAGGTTGATTTCTCTGTTTTTTCATTCAATCTAGATGTTCTTCCAAAAAGTGAGCTCCCCGAACTAACAATTTTTACTTTTTATTTTCCATCACCATAGCTTTGTAAATACCAGCTATTTACTTGATCTATTTTTTCAATCTAAGATGTTTTATCCCTAAACCTATGTTCCCTACGTGGTTCTTTTAATACCGGAAACCCACTTTCAGCCCACCATAAAAATTCCTCCCAGGTGCTGGCTGGTAAAATCTATTGGCAAAAGCGTTCAGATCATTTCCCAAGCTGTAAGTCTCATCTAGCAAATTATCGGCTCCTCCGTAGACTTCCACATCCCATCTACCCTTAAAAGTATTTCTCCAACCTATCCGTGAACCCACTAAGTGGTAAGACTCTTGAAATACCGTATTGGCATCATTCAAAGGTATTTCATCCACAAACTGATGGGTGAAATTCAAATAGATTCCTGACTTGCTCCGAATATCTAAAAGGTTTACCAAAGTGTGCGGTGCAACGCCTGTGAGCTGATTGCCTGAGAAATCTATACCCCTGCTTTCGTATCGCGCAAATTCAAAGTAATGTCCTGTATAGGCATGATTGAGCCTTATTTCACGAATCCAAGTGTTTTGATTTCTAAATGGTACATAATCCAGACTAGCCTCTAAACCTCTTTGGTCGGTAGCTCCTGCATTGCGAAAAAGCACTACTCCTTGCTCATTGGTAAACGTAGTAATAGTTTGATCCAGCTGGAAGTAGAAAGCGGTTACATCTACGTTAAAAATTCCCCATTGGGTGCGGTAGCCAACTTCATAATTGACTCCTCTCTCTGCCTCTAGATCTAAATTGATACTGCCTTCATTGGTTCGCACTTCTGCGATAGTTGGTGGCGAAAAGCCAGAGCTGATGCTGCCATGAATTCCGGAATTTTCATTTACCCGATAGACCAATGCTACACGTGGAATTATCAATGGATTAAATCTTCTTACATTGGATGATGGGTCATTAGTACTGGCATCGATGCTTCGGTTGATATCATAGCGACTAAAGTTCTCAGAAAGGCCTATAGTCATCCGTAATTTGGAAGTCCAGTCCAACTCTAGTTGCTGAAATAGAAATGCCTGCGTGGTAATCAAGTCATCCGAAAACCTAACGGTATCCGCTACCCCATTTCTATTCCCAAAATTCTGGGCAACAGTATTCCCATACTGATATTCTCCTNATAGCTAAAGGTTGTTTCCCGCTTGTAATCCAAAATAAATGGGTTTTCAAATTCTTTGGTATTGACATACAAAGCAGTAGTTTTTTTCCAGCGACTATTCAGTGTAGCTTCGTGTCTAAAGGTCGCAAATAGCGTTTGTTGGGCAATGGAGCTATTCTGATCCACCGAACCAGGCCTTGCTTGTCTGCGATCAGCTTCCAATTGTGCAGGCGTCAATGCGCCGGGAATTTGATAATTGAGGTCAGAATATAGGATTTGGGTTTGGATGGATTGCTTATTAGAAATAGCAGTGTTATAAGCAATTTGCACGACCTTTCGGTCCATCGCACTATGCTCTCGATATCCATCGGATTGTTGATGTACATAAGAAGCGGAAATGCTGCCCTTTTCCAATTGCTGCTCTATGCCGACACGATAGCGGAAAAGCCCAAAGTCTCCTATTCCCACATCTGAGGAAATATAGTTTTCGGAGACTTGCTGCTTGCTTTCAAAGCGAACAACGCCCCCATTTCCTGCCCCAAAGATACTTCCCGATGGACCCTTGATGACTTCTGATTGCTGGATATTGGTCAAGTCCAAAATATTCAGGTCTGTAGTTCCGTCAGCGAATGTAAAAGGGATGTCATTCCAATAAATTTTTACATTTCGCACACCAAATGGGGAGCGCAAGGAGCTACCCCGAATAGAAATTCTATAACTGGCAGGTGCCCGCTGCTCTACCCGAATCCCTGGTTTGGTGTTGAAGGCACTTAAGATGGAGTTTTCATTGAATCGGTACAGTTCATGTTCTTTTACCTGAACAATTGCTCCGGCTTGCTCAAGTAAGGGACGTTCAGAATCAAATCCCCTCACCACAACTTCTGATAATCCAGTGACGGAGGGGACAAGAAAAATTTGGTCTATGTCTTTTTGAAACTTGACAATCAGGCTTTCATATCCCAAATGATTCAACGATATCCAATCGCCTTCTTGGAAGTTGAAATGAATCATCCCGTCACTGTCAGAAATCAGCACTTGCTGACCTGCTTTTGCAAAAACACCAGGAAGGGGCTCTTGGGATTGTTTGTCTAAAATTTGAATGGTTTGCTGAGCCACACTTTGGAAGCAAGTGAGGATTAAAGCTAGCAGGAAATATTTCTTGAAGGATTGGACGCTTTTCAAAACTTGATAGTTCAAAGAGTTTAGAAGCATAACTTGATTTTGGAGTTGCTAGTTCATCAAATGAATCGCACTTTGATCAATCTTGATTGATTATTGAAATTTTTTTATAAATTTAGTCAAACCTAAGTACTATGTTTAAACTCAAACATTTGGAGAAAGTCCAAACTCGGAAGGAATTGATAGCTTTGGCCAAGTCAGAAGGCGTTAATTTAAAACCAACCTTGAAAAAACTTGCCTATGAAGAGGAGCTGCGGGAGTTGCAGACGGAGTTGGCTTTGCTTCTCCAACATATCATTCAGCATCAATTGCGGGTGGCTGTGATTTTTGAAGGTAGGGATGCCGCCGGAAAAGGTGGTTCCATCAAGCGTTTTGTAGAGCATCTGAATCCACATGCCTCAGGTGTGGTCGCATTGACCAAGCCAACGGATATTGAAAAAGGTCAATGGTATTTTCAGCGATACATAGAAGTGTTACCCAACAGGGGGGAAATCAAGTTTTTTGATAGAAGTTGGTATAACCGTGCAGTAGTAGAGCCGGTGATGGGTTTCTGTACGAAAGAGCAGTACCATATTTTTATGTCGGAGGTGCCTAGTTTTGAATACATGCTCCACGAAGACGGTATTAAGTTGATCAAGTTTTGGTTTGATATCAGCAAGGATGAGCAAAAAAAGCGCTTCGATTCCCGATTAGAAAACCCTTTAAAGAACTGGAAATTCAGCCCTGTGGATTTGAAAGGGCAGGAATTATGGGATGAAAACACACATTACAAGGAGCAAATGTTTACGGATACGCATACGGTTTATAGTCCATGGGTGATCGTGGAAACGAACAATAAAGAATTAGCAAGGCTGGAAAGTTTGAGGTATGTGTTATCTCAGTTTGACTACGAAGGCAAGGGCAGCACGAAAGCCACCTTGCAGCACGACCCGAATGTGGTCTATAAATATTTCAGAAAATCCAAAAAACTTGACCTATGAGTAAGCTAGCATTGACAGAAGAAGACCTACAAATACTCAATAGCAAGATTGGGTTGAAGCACTTACTCGCTCATAAAAAGGTAGATGTTCAACAGGCATTGGAAGCTGCAAAAGCAGAAATCCAACTTCGGGAAATTCAAGCCGAGTTGGTAAGGCTCCAACTATGGCTTATCGAACAAGGTAAAAAGCTGATTTTACTTTTCCACGGAGGTGTTTCCATTGAGAAAAGTGGGATTATTCGTAAGATTTTGTCCCATAATAATCCAAGACATTACCGGATTGAGGTCAATCTTCCGCATGTCACACAATTGGAGACGGGGGAGTGGTATTTCAAAAAGTTTGTTGCTAAGTTGCCTCAACCGGGCGAAATGGTTTTTTGGGATCGTAGTTGGTATAACCGGGCCTTGATTGAACCCATTCATGGATTGTGTACCGAGGAAGAGTATGAATTATTCATCAAGCAAGTCAATGGCTTCGAGCAGATGTTGGTGGAATCCGGCTATCATCTGGTGAAATTCTATTTCTCAGTCAGCAAAAAAGAGCAGCAAAAGCGAATGGCTGAAATCCAAAAAGATCCTTTAGCCAAATGGAAACTATTGCCCTTGGATTTTGAGTCCTATGATCTGTGGGATCAGTTTGAGTCCTACAAAAAGGCCATGTTTGAACAGACCGACACCCTTCACGCCCCATGGGTTGAAATCTCCGTAGAAAGGCGCCAAGAAGAAATCACCTTAGCAGCTAAGCATTTGCTTTCTTTGTTTCCTTATAAGGAGGGGTGATTTCATAAGGCTTTGTTAAGCATTTAATTGCTGATAAAAAGGGGATTTAACTATTCATTTCCTTGCGTCTCCGCGCTTTTGCGAGCTTTTATACTTCCCCCAAAAATACCCAGGGAATATCAGTGCTTTAAGCTTCCAGTCGTTCTTTTCATGGAGGCTTAGACTTTTATCCGCATGTACTGCTCGATACATTTTACCAGCTAATAGTGTATGTCCGATCAAAGCCAAAAATAAGATCCCGTAAATGATCAGTTCATTCATAGTTTTTGAAGCTTTAAGGCAGTCCAGTTATCCTTTACTTTTTTGCCCAGAAGTTTGAAGCCTTCTTTTTCAGCACTTGCTTGGATATCTGCAATGTCGTGTTCGTAAAAACCACTTAGCAAAAGGAATCCAGTAGGTTTTACCAGCGTGCCATACACTTCCATTTCATCTAAAAGTACATTTTTATTGATGTTAGCCAAGACAATGTCGTAGGTTCCTTGAGGTTTTACGTCTCTTACGGTGCCTTTACCCATTTTTACATGGGACATGCCATTGAGGGTAAAGTTTTCATCACCATTTTCCACGCACCATTCATCGATATCAAAAGCTTCCACCTCAGATGCTCCCAGCAAATGTGCCATTATGGCCAAAATACCTGTTCCAGCTCCGATATCCAGTACTCGCTTACCTTGGTGATGTGTCTCCAGCTGATGGGCAATCATAGAATAGGTTGTCGCGTGATGACCGGTCCCAAAAGACATTTTCGGGTTGATCAGGATTTGGTAAGGAAACTCGGGTTTTTCCTCATGAAAAGAAGCCCGTACGTATACTTGATTTTCCACCATGATTGGGTCATAGTGTTTTTCCCATTCCTCATTCCAGTTGACTTTTGCCATCTTTCCTTCAATTACCTCGATAGCCGCCACCGAAGTATAGCGAGCAATCACCTCATCATAGGTACTGCGGTCTAATTGATCTTCTGGAATATAAGCGTCAAAGCCCGTATCAGTCTCCAAAAAAGAATCAAAGCCAACTTCAGACAGTTCCGCTATCAATATTTCACGAAAATCTTCAGCGCAGGAAATTTTAAATTCTAGGTATTGCATGGGGAGTATTAACTATCGTAATGAAATCTACACGAAATGACTGTAATCCCTAAGCCATCTACGTGATAGACAATTCTATGTTCTTGATCAATTCTTCTGGACCAAAAACCTGCTAAATCATGTTTTAAAGGTTCAGGTTTCCCTATTCCTTCAAAGGGCGTTCGGAGAATAACTTTGATTAACTCATTAATTTTCTTCACCATTTTGGGATTTACTTTTTGCCAATAATTATAATCTTCCCAAGCGTGTAAGGTGAAGGCTAGTTTCATCAGCTTTCTAAGGTAGGATGTAAGATTTTGCCTGCTTTCATTTGTTCGATAGACTCATACAATCTATCGGCGTTTTTCTTAGAGCTTAATAAATGAAGAGTTTCCATGATAGCATTATACTCTTCAAGAGAGATCACAACAGCCCCTTTACCTGATTTTCGTTTGATAATCAAAATCTCATTTTCCTGTTCTACCTGATCAAGAAAATTTTTTAAACCTGTTCTGAATTCGGAATAGTTTGCTGCTATCATGGAAGTTTATTTTGGACAAAATTACGTACTTTTTTCCGTACTTAAAAGGACTTAATAATATCCACAAAATCTCTTGATTTCAAAGAAGCGCCTCCAATCAACCCTCCATCCACGTCAGGCTTGGAGAAGATATCTTTGGCATTGCCCGGATTACAGCTGCCACCGTAAAGGATGGATAGATTATCGGCAACTTCCTGTCCATACTTCGAAGCAAAATGACCTCTCAAGGCAGCATGCATTTCCTGTGCTTGATCAGAAGAGGCAGTTTTACCCGTACCGATAGCCCAGATAGGCTCGTATGCAATCACGAGTTTGGAGATTTCTTCGGCAGAAAATCCAAATAAACTTTCCGTTAGTTGATTTTTCACATACTCCTCATGCGTTTCTGCTTCACGGATATCCAAAGGTTCTCCACAACAGAAGATAGGAGTCAAACCATTTGCCAGGGCTTGCTTGGTTTTTTCTGTCAGTAGCTCGTTGGATTCTTTGAAATATTCTCTGCGCTCACTGTGTCCCAAGATCACAAATGAAGCTCCAAATGATGCTAGCATTGATGCGGCAATCTCTCCAGTATAAGCACCTGAGGCTTTATCCGAGCAATTTTGGGCTCCCAAAAATAAGTTTGGAGTATCTCCAATAAGCTTTTTGACCGGGTATAAATGAACAAATGGAGGGTTTAAGATGGCAGTGACATCGCTGTGCTGCTCATCTTTCAGCATGTTAACAATCTCGGAAGTGAGTTTCTGTCCCTCGTCAAAGCCAAGGTTCATTTTCCAGTTTCCAGCTACAATTTTCTTACGCATGGTATGTAATGGTTTAATGAAAGATTTGAAAAAAGTGGCATAAGGCCTTACTTTTGGATGGCTAAATTACACAAAATGTCCTTCCCAAGAAAAGAATACGGTTCGGAGCCTGCTAAAAAGTACTGGTCACTCTCGGAAGCGAAAGTGAAGATAGCTGCTTTTTGTGCGTATCAGGAACGCTGTCAGCAGGAAGTGCGCGTACGATTAGCTGAGCGAGGAATTCATGGAGATCAGGCAGAAGACCTGATTGCCCTGATGATTGAAGAAGGATTTTTGAATGAAGAACGCTTTGCACAGGCCTTTGTAAGAGGGAAGTTTTCGCTCAAAAAATGGGGCAGGATCAAGATTCGTCAAGCCCTGAAATTCAAAAAAATATCAGATCGCTGCATTGCCACAGGGATGAAGGAAATAGAAGCTGATGAGTATTTTAAGATTCTCCAACAGGAAGCGGAAAAGAAATGGAATAGCTTGGAGAAGTTGGATCCTTTCCCAAGGAAAATGAAAGTTCAACAGTTTTTAGTGGGTAGGGGCTTTGAACAAGACCTGATTCAGGCTGCATTTGCTGAAATAGAGGAGTTAAAATAGAACAAACACTTTAATTATTGCGTGAAATCTTCTAATTTGCGAAATATTTGACGGTCAAATGATTCAAAAGTTATTCCCTTTAGACAAAAATTACATTTTGAGACAAGCGCAATCTCAATTGGAAGATGCAATGCTTGATTTGATGGTGTATGAGTTGAGGAAATCTTATACGCAGCTCTACAACCCTCTGATGCTAATGGATACTACTTTTGCTCAGATTTTGGACACCTACGATTATCCAGTGGACCGTTTACGGTTGATTTACCGTCAACTTTGCGGAATTTACCGCTTCAAAAACAAGGACAACCAATTAGAAATCTTGTTTGATGGGCGTACACATTTGGAGAAGTTTCAAGATGACTGGACCGCTCAAATGCAAGCTTGGTGCAGAGAACTCGGTCAGTATGAGCAATACGTAAAGACCATGCTTCGTATGACCTTATTATACGATGGAGAAGGTAGGGCAGAGTGGTCCGAGAATCACTGCAAATCCTTTATCAACCAACACTTCGAACTCAAAATCGTCAAAAGAAAAGGCGAATTAAAGCTCAAGCTCGCATAGGACAGCCTAGGTTTTTTTACTAAAGATTGATTGCCGCCCACAGCCGCCTGACAGGTACACGAATGAGCATCACAGGAATGTTGGCATGCTTCCAAAGGGTGGACGTGATAAATTTTGATTTTCTAAAATAGTGCTATCATTCTTTTGAATGGATGTCAGTTTCTAATTCCGACCTCTTGGGCTTTGGCGTTAGACTTTGAGAATTTTGGGGTAACCATACTACTTACCATACGAATAGGTTATCCCTAGCTCCCCAATTTCTCCTCCTGCTGTTGCTTTAGTGCATGCTTTTTTTGTGATCTGTAGAAAAGGAAATAGTCAAATGCCAGCATCCACCCCATCCAAAATAGCACTCGGCATCTCGTAAAAAAAAATGGCTGAGAACTTAAAATATCCTCAACCATTTTGCAATGCTATTCAATAAAATCTGCGGGAATCCGATAAATCCCCTTGATCTGCTAGAGCCTAATCAGCCGTCCCGCTTTGGATTATCTGCCCCATAAACACAGCATTTAGGAATAGCTTGTTGGTACCAAACCAAATTCCACGGAAATTTGGGTTATCAACAAACCCTACAACTCTACCACTGCCAACTTTTTTCACTTGCGTGGAAGCAGTGTTTTTTACTTTTGCTAAGTTTTCAGGATGTACGTAACCGGATGCCAATCCTTCAGAGGTATAGGTTACAGGATTGGCATAAGGATTTTTCGCGGGCTCTAAGAAGAGGTTATTGTTTCTGAATAAGTAGATTTTCTCCTGATCAAAGCCATAGCCCAATGGATGTGTCGTATCCACTTTTCCATGGAAGATGGTTCCACTGGTCAATCGAGCTCCTGTATTTTTCTCGTAGTCTGCGTAAGGCTTCAATCCTTCTTCTTTCTTTTCGTCCTCCTCCTTGAATTTGAATGTGGCAATTTCTTGCTCACTCAACCATTTTAAGGCATTACCACGTGCGATTAAGGTATTTCCTTGACCCACCCATGATTTGATTTTTTCTGCTTGAGATTTATTCAAGGCATTGTAAGTTCCATTGGGCATTACCAATACATTGTATCTACTAAGATCAGCACCGGCAATGCGCTCAATAGGCAACAAGGTAATTGTCATGTCCATACGCTTATCCATCAAATGCCAAATCTCACCTGCCTCCAAAGAATTCACACCTGTTCCTACAACCAACGCTACTTCAGGTTTTTTTAATACCGGCATGGTCGGCGAACCCACATTATAGCCTGCGGTATAGCCTGTACTGATTTTATGGATATTTATCCCCGTAACTTTAGCTAGACTGTCCAAATCGTTTTCAAGCTTGGACCAATCGCTTTTGGGAGCATCTTTTTTCAAACCTACCAAGATACTACCCCTATTCAAGCGCTTGCCAGTTGGGATAGTTAATGGTTCGGTAGATGTACGTACTAGGTAGCCTTTGGAAATGAGTTCAAATGTGAGTTTGGGAGCGTAATAAGACTCCCAGCCAAAAGCATATGCGACCGCATCATCTTCTCCGATCAATTCTCCTGCGGTCAATGCAAAATCTTCTTGAATAGGGCTAACATTGGCCAAATTATAAATTCGGCTATTGAGACCAGCATAATCCAAATTGAAAGACATGGGTAGCGTCCAAGCCGAGACATCATAAAATAGGCTGTCCTTAAATTCATTCCGTACCTCAAACATAGCCTTGATCAAGCGATACTGCGGCTGATCTGTAGGCACTATATAAGCTTTTCCTCCCTTGTAGGCTACACCGTTGACAGTGATGTCCTCGTTCAATTCAAATACTTTTACCTGATGTTGACGAAGGATGTCCGCTAAATGATATCCCCTTGCTGCATCTACTTCTGAACCAAAAATATAGGCCTTTTCAGGGTCGGAAGCAGCGATATTGGCTGCGTCTTTATAGAATTCATGGGTAAGCTTGTTGAAATCTCCTTTGATGTCTGCTGCCGCTGCAAAAGAGCTTAAAGCTGCTTTGAATTGATTTTTAACTGTATGTGCAAATGTGAGTAAGCCAAAATCGCTTTCCTGTAGGTGTCCTCTTGAAGACGCTTGTTCAAACAGAATACCTACTGAACCTTGGATATCAGGGTATGTAGATCCGTACCCAAAGTAGTATTCATCAAAGCGCTCTTTGGCAAAATACAAGCCTTTGCTTTGGTCAAACTCTTTCACATGGTAATCCGCCATGCGCTTGGTCATGTCAATGATATTTTTTGGTATCAGTGGGTGGTCACGGGAAGGAATGGCCGGTTGGAAGAAAAAGGTGGTATTCGTACCCATTTCATGGAAATCCAAGTAGATATTTGGTAACCACTCCTGGAATTTAGCTACCCGGTTTTGGGATTCTGGATGCTGCACAAGCAACCAATCCCGATTCAGGTCAAACCAATAATGATTCCCTCTACCACCTGGCCAAGCTTCACTCAGTTCACGATTGTTTGGGTCTCCGTTTAGATTCATCGAGCGGTGTGCATTGACCCAAGTAGAATAACGGGCATAGCCATCTGGATTCAACAGTGGATCGATAAGTACGATGATATTTTCGAGATCGTCTGCCACCTCATTGGCAGCCGCAAAATGGTAAGCTGCCAGTACAGCGGAGTTGATGGCACTCGCTTCATTGCCATGTACGCTGTAGCCCATTTGAAGCACTACAGGCATTGCTGCATAATCTATGCTTGCTTTAGCATCTCGGAGAGACTGCCTATCTTCTTTGATTTCATCCAGCTTTCCAAAGTTTTCAGGGGCTGTAATGGTCAATAGGATTTGTGGACGTTTTTCGTGGCTCTTGCCAAACTCTTCCAAGCTAACACGAGTACTGCTTGCAGCCAAAGCCTCAAAGTACCGGATTACTTGTCCATAATCAATCGTCCATTCACCTACTTCATAGCCCAAAAAAGACTTGGGAGTGGGTACCTCCGGGTTGTAGGTGAATCCTTCGGGCAGGTAATAAGATAAGGGAATTTCAGCAGTTCCTTCGGGAGATCTTTGGGCAAAAGCGTTGCTATATGCAAAGCAGGCCAGAGAAATTACTAAAATGATTTTTTTCATAGTGGGCATTCATTGTATCACATGACAATATGACACCAAGATTTCAGAGAATCAACACATTAAACAGATAAATTAATTTTTTGAAGAAGTTCGGGATTGAAATTCCTCTTAAGTCTAACTAAAAAAGCCTTACTGCTTTCACAGTAAGGCTTCTATAAGTATATCTTCATCAAGGCTTTCCCAGTGTATGCCCTCTCCCTGTCCTATTAATCTGTAATTACCTTATAGTAACCACAGCTAGCTCTCTGACAGCCTCTGCTATACCTTCAGGGTCAAAGCCGCACTCTCTGTGCAATTCGATTTGCTCTCCATGTTCGACAATTCTATCGGGAATACCCAACCGCTTCACTTGTGCCTGGTAACCGTTATCCATCATCCATTCAACAACAGCAGAACCAAATCCACCCATCAGGCATCCATCTTCTACCGTAATTACTTTTTTGAATTTGCCAAACACTTCGTGCAATAAGGATTCATCCAATGGCTTTACAAATCGCATATCATAGTGCGCTGGGTTTAACCCTTCTTTTACGAGCATTTCAGTTGCTTCGACTGCGTAGTTCCCTATATGTCCAATGGTTAAAATCGCAACGTCTTCACCTTCTTTGATGATTCTACCTTGTCCGATAGGAATCTCTCTCATAGGTGTTCTCCACTCTGGCATTACACCTTGACCTCTTGGGTAACGGATAGAGAATGGGCCTTCGAATTTCGTTGCCGTAAACATCAAATTTCTCAGTTCTTCCTCATCCATGGGAGCGGTCACAACCATATTTGGAATGCAACGGAAATAAGCAATATCATAAGCCCCATGGTGCGTAGGTCCATCAGCCCCTGCAAATCCAGCTCTATCTAGACAGAAGACCACTTGTAAGTTTTGCAAAGCTACATCATGCACGACCTGATCGTAAGCACGCTGCATAAATGAACTGTAAATATTACAGAATGGAATCAAACCTTGAGTTGCCAAACCTGCGGAGAATGTAACCGCATGTTGCTCTGCAATCCCCACATCAAATGCGCGGTCAGGCATTTCTTTCATCATGATATTCAGTGATGAACCTGATGGCATAGCGGGAGTGATTCCCATGATTTTGTCATTCTCTTTTGCCAACTCAACCAATGTATGTCCAAATACATCTTGATATTTTGGCGCTTGTGGTTTCGTCGGAGTTTTCTTGTAAATCTCACCCGTTACCTTATCAAACAATCCTGGTGCATGCCATGTAGTCTTATTACCGTTTTCAGCTGGCGCATAGCCCTTGCCTTTGACTGTCACACAGTGAAGAATTTTTGGTCCGGGAATATCCCTTAGATCTGATAGTACTTCTACTAAATGGTGCACGTCATGTCCATCTACAGGGCCGAAATACCGCAAATTCAAGGATTCAAATAAGTTGCTTTGTTTAAGAACCGCAGATTTGATCGCACCTTCAACTTTGGAAATGATTTCCTGTGCAGAAGATCCAAACTTGCTGAATTTTCCTAAAATATTCCAAACCTCATCTTTGACCTTATTGTAGGTATGTGAAGTGGTAATGTCAGTTAAATAATCCTTCAATGCACCTACATTGGGATCAATGGACATGCAATTGTCATTTAAGATAATGATCATATTAGTGTCCGAAACCCCAGCATGGTTCATGGCCTCGAAGGCCATTCCTCCGGTCATAGAGCCATCACCGATGACGGCTACGTGCTGTTTCCTTGATAAACCTTTGTATTTGGAAGCAACTGCCATACCCAAGGCAGCAGAGATAGATGTACTGGAGTGACCTACGCCAAATGTGTCGTACTCACTTTCTTTCCTTTTGGGAAAGCCTGACATACCTCCATAAATTCTATTGGTATGAAATTTTTCTTTTCTACCAGTCAGAATTTTATGTCCATAAGCCTGATGGCCCACATCCCATACCAATTGATCATCCGGAGTATTCAACACATAGTGCAAAGCAACGGTTAATTCCACTACACCTAAGCTTGCTCCAAAATGTCCCCCATACACCGAAACATTGTCTACAATAAACTGTCTCAGTTCATCACAGATTTGAACAAGTTGGTCTTTGGAAAAATTTTTAAGATCATCGGGTGTGTTGATCTGAGCAAGTAATTTACCTGGTTGGATTATCATCAGCGGTCTATTTCTTTATAGAAGAAAATAACAAATTGGAGCTTGATTTGTTCGTCAATATTTCTCCAGACAATCGTAAATTAATTCAAACCATTTGAAACATGGTCCAGCAATTTACTATTTATTGAATATCTTTGGATTCAAGATGGTGCAAAATTAACATAAAAATATTCAATAGTTGAGTTTCGAAATTAAATTACCGCTTTTCGAGGGTCCTTTTGACCTCATGCTCTTCTTCATCGAGCGAGATGAATTGGATATACATGACATTCCTATTTCAAAAATCACCCAGGATTTTTTGGATTATATCCATCAATTGGAAAAGTTGGAAATAGAGGTGGCAAGTGAATTTATCTTGTTTGCGGCCACGTTGATGAAAATTAAGTCTAAAATGCTGATACCTCGTCCAGAACTCAATGAGGAAGGAGAGGAAATAGATCCTCGGGAAGAATTGGTGCGGCATTTATTGGAGTACAAAAAATACAAATCTGTCATTGGAGACTTGGCAAATTTGGAAGAACTACGCCTTTCCAAAGAAAAAAGAGGAAATATAGCTGCCGAGCTCAAGGAATTATCAAAGGTAGAGGATGTGGAAGCGGAGATGCAGGATATCGATCTGTATAAATTACTCAAGGTATTTCAACGGGTGATGTCCAAGTATGCTTCCCGGACAGATGAAACCAAACATACGGTGATTCAATACCCTTACACCATAGAGCAGCAAAAAGAATTTGTGTTGGAAAAAATCAGTTTTAAAAATAAAATTCCATTTTCGGACTTTATTAGCTATAAGCCCGATAAAATATTCGTCATTTATACCTTCTTAGCAATTCTTGAACTCCTGCAACTTTCTTTGGTTACTATCGTGATTGGAGAGGGTTTTAATAATTTCTGGGTAGAAAAAATAGAAACAGTGCCTGCTGCTTAATATGAAGTTGGATAACAAAAAGATTTTCGAAACCTTAAATCCTAATAAGGTTTGGGTGCCGGTACTGATAGGGATTGCTATTGTCTTTGGACTCTTTTACGCTGACCCCAATGTGAATGCCAAAACACTGAAAGGGGTATTTGATGCAGCGCCCATCGGGATTTTCCTGGCCATTCTGGTGATTTTGGGGAGAGATGCTGGCTATATATATAGAATTCGTGAAATTACTGACAGGCAGTTGACATGGACTCGGGCCTTATATGTCATTATTTTGTGGGAATTTGCCTCTGCAGTGACTCCGTCCATTGTTGGAGGTACAGCGGTAGCAGTATTTATTCTCAATAAGGAAGGCATCAAATTGGGTAAAGCAATGGCCTATGTCATGGTCACGGCCATTTTGGATAATTTATTCTTTGTCATTGGTGCTCCAATTATTCTTTATTTCGCCCAAGGAAATATATTTCCTGAAAGTAGACTGATGGAAATGCGTCTAGGTAAAAGTTTGGAAGTCTTGTTTTGGTCAAGCTATGCCCTGTATGCCATCTATTCCATTGTCATGGCGGCGGCCTTATTCTACCGCCCTCGGGTATTCAAATGGATTTTGGTGAAACTATTTTCCATCAAATGGTTAAGAAAGTGGAAATATGATGCGCATGAATATGGAAATCAAATCATCGAGGCATCCAAAGAGTTGAAGGGAAAAACCATCAAGTACTGGGCGCCAATCGTGGGAGCAACTATCTTTATTTGGTCTTCCCGATATTTAATGTTGAATGCGCTGATTTCAGCATATGATTCCTTGA
Source organism: Mongoliitalea lutea (assembly GCF_014652135.1). GTDB lineage: Bacteria > Bacteroidota > Bacteroidia > Cytophagales > Cyclobacteriaceae > Mongoliitalea > Mongoliitalea lutea. The sequence continues at coordinate 5,926 of NZ_BMYF01000020.1, read as the reverse complement.
CTTTCTATGAACACGTCATTGTATTTGCTAGGCAAGTAATCATGTGGATTGTGATGATGATTTCTCCTACACCGGGAAGTAGTGGTACTGCGGAATTCTTTTTCACCCAATTCTTCACCGAGTTTTTGGGTGGATATACCTTCGTCACAAGTATTTTGTGGAGGTTGCTGTCCTATTATCCGTATTTGTTATTGGGAGCGATTTTCTTACCTCGGTGGATTAAGCAGGTGTTCTTTGTCAAAAAAGAATCTTAAATTCCAGCATGTTACAGGATTTCAGTGTTCAAGAGATCGTACAAATTACCTCGGCTACTGTCATTAATGGTGGGATGAATGGCCGATTTTCACAGGTTAGTACAGATTCGAGAACCATTCATCAGCCATCAGAAACCTTATTTATAGCATTAAAAGGTGCCAAATTTGATGGACATCAATTTATCCAACAGCTAGTCAATCAAGGAGTCAAAGGCTTTTTAGTCAGGCATGGAGAAGAAGTGCCAACAGGAATTTCTGAAGATATCTATCTATTTGCTGTGAATGATACCCATCAAGCCTTGCAGCAATTAGCAGCTTTCCAACGAGCACTATTCCAAAAACCGTTAATTGCTATTACGGGAAGTAATGGAAAAACCATCGTTAAAGAATGGTTGGGACAGCTCCTAGGTGCGCACTATGCCGTGGCCAAAAGTCCCAAAAGTTACAACTCTCAAGTAGGTGTACCTTTGTCGATTTTTGGAATCAAGCCTTATCATCAGGTAGCTGTGATGGAAGCGGGTATTTCCAAAAAAGGAGAAATGAGCCGCCTTCAGTCGATGCTTCGGCCAGATATTGGGATTTTTACCACTATTGGCACAGCTCATGAAGAAGGATTTGATTCCCAAGCACAAAAATTACAAGAGAAAGCCAGTCTCTTTGCCGAATCAAAATTCCTTATCTATCGGAAGGAGCATGCTGCCATAGCCTCTTATCTCGAACAAGTGATGGCCCATGAGCGATTGATTGCGTGGTCGGACTATCCTGGAACAGATTATACGTTATCAGTGAAAAAGGAATCCAATTCCTCAAAAATCATTCTGCTTAAGCCGGATATGAGTATGTTTACTTTTTCCGTGCCATTTACAGATGAAGCTTCCCTGGAAAATATCCGACATGCCATCGTTGCTGGGCTGGTTTTGGGGTTGCAGGCAGGTCAGATTCAACAGGAATTGACTCATTTGAGACCTGTTGAAATGCGATTGACTTTGAAAGCAGGCATTCGTGACTGTTTGCTGATTGATGACACGTATAATAATGATCTGGCAGGTCTCCGCTTGGCTTTGGATTTTATGGCTGCCCAACGTCAAAAAAGACGACGCATAGTTATTTTATCGGATTTATTACAAGTTGGCAATCCGAGCCTTGTGTATGAGGAAGTAGGTCGATTGCTCGACTTTTATCAAATTGATCTTTTCATTGCGATTGGTAAAGAAATTCAGGCGGTGAGGAGCTCTTGGGCGGGAAAAATGCTGACGCATACCAATACAGAAGATTTTCTACAGGCATTGCCTTCTGTAGAATTTCAAAACGATCTGATTTTAGTGAGCGGAGCCAGGGCTTTTGCTTTTGAAACGATCATTGCCCGCCTTCAACAGCGCGTGCATGGGACTGTATTGGAAATCAACCTGAATGCCCTGACACATAATTATAATTTTTACAAAACCCTGCTGAAACCAAGTACCAAAGTCATGGTTATGGTAAAGGCATTTGCCTATGGAGGAGGGGCTGTAGAAATTGCCAACCATCTCGAGCAACTGAGAGCTGATTACCTAGCGGTAGCCTACAGCGATGAGGGGATCATGCTTAGAGAAGCAGGTATTCGTCTTCCTATCATGGTGCTCAATCCCGTACAAGAATCTTTCGGGCAATTATTGGCGTTCAACTTAGAACCCGTAGTGTACAGTCCTCAATTTATGAGAGACTTGGGCTTGTTTTGCCGACATCAGCAAGCGAGTATCCGCATTCATTTGGATTTGGATACAGGAATGAATCGCTTAGGGTTTAAAAAGGAAGACTTACCGCAATTAATAGCGATGATTCAGGAGTTTCAGGAATTGACCATCGCAAGTGTTTATACACATTTGGTGGGCACAGATGAAGATGTTCACGATGATTTCTCCCGGATGCAATTGATCTTATTTCAAGCAATGGCAGAAGAAATAGCTCATTCGACAGGAACTCAACCTTTCAGGCATGCGCTAAATTCGGGAGGAATCATAAGGTTTCCGGATTATCAATTCGATATGGTGAGGCTTGGGATTGGTTTGTATGGGGTAGAGGTCAATGGACGGTACGATACTTCCTTAAAATCCATTTCGAGTCTTAAAACGACCATTTCCCAAATCAAAAGCATTGCTCCCGATGAAAGTGTAGGGTATGGTAGAAAGGGTATTTTACCAAAAGGCGGGAAGATCGCCACGATTGCCATAGGGTATGCAGATGGATATGACCGACGCTTCAGTAATGGCGTAGGCTTTGTCTTGATCCATGGCAAAAAAGCACCTGTAGTGGGTAATGTATGCATGGATATGTGTATGGTGGATGTCACCGATATCGATGCACAGGAGGGAGATGAAGTCATCATCTATGGACCCGATATTTCCCTTAAGGCGCTTGCCAATGCTATAGGCACGATTCCTTATGAACTCTTGACTAATATCAGTACAAGGGTAAAACGGGTGTATTATTTAGATTAGAGGCGAGATACGAGAAACGAGAGTTTAGATAGAGAAAAGCTCGCAGAACACACGGAAAACGCAAAAAAACTCGAATAGAAAATTTCTGTCCAAAGAGTGAAGTTAAGAATCAACTAATTAACAAATCACTTAATCAACCAATAAACCAATTTCTTAACTCCTAATTTCTCATTCTTCATTCTAAATTCCATATGCCTATCTATACCGACCAAATGAAGCGCTCCATCCACATCCCTGCGTATCCTCAGCGGATTGTTTCGCTTGTGCCATCGCAGACGGAATTGTTGGTGGATTTAGGTTTGGAGGATAGAATTGTGGGTGTAACAAAGTTTTGTGTGCATCCTCAAGGGCTCAAAAAGCAAAAAACCATTATTGGAGGGACTAAGAATTTTCATTTTGACAAAATAAACGCTCTTCAACCCGATCTGATTATCGGCAATAAAGAGGAGAATTATCAAGAGGGAATAGAATTTTTAGAAAAGAAGTATCCCGTTTGGATGAGTGATATCTATACCTTGGAGGATGCTTTGGAGATGATGAGGGGAATAGGGAAGATTACTGGAACTACTGTTCAGGCTGATATTTTGATTAATGAAATCTTTCAAGGGATGGCTGCTCTTGCTCCGCAAAACAAGGGTACAGCTGTGTATCTAATTTGGAAGGATCCGGTTATGGCAGCAGGAACCCAAACGTTTATCCATGATATGTTGGGAAGAGCAGGATTTACCAACTTGGTACAGGAGCCTCGTTATCCTGAACTTTCCTTGGAGGATTTAAAAACCCTTTCCCCTGATTTTCTTTTGCTAAGTTCCGAACCCTTTCCCTTCAAACAAAAACACATCGATGAATTTGCCGCTCATTTACCGCAAACGCATGTACAATTGGTTGATGGAGAAATGTTTTCCTGGTATGGGAGTAGGTTACGGTATTTTGTTGATTATGTGGTAAATAGGGTTGTGTAAAATTTTTTTTCATTGAAAATTAGCAACTTGATAAAATAGTGTAAAAAATTTTCAAACTGCATTTGCGTTTATAGTTTGGGGGGGTATTTTTAGTTCAGAAAGATAAAGATTGGCGCCGAAAAATTATTTTTCTTGGGCAGTCAACGGTTGGCTGTCGTCAAGTTTTCAACCAAATTATCGTTTCAAATGAAAAAACTATCATTTCTTATCGTCTTGGGAGTATTCTTTACCGCGTTCCTTCCAAGTCAGCAAGTTCAAGCTGATCCTAATCCATTGAGTGATGCCATATCACTCGCTAAAGTGATTGCAGAGGGTATTGATAAAGGTTGTGACAATCTTCGAGAATCAGGTGCTCTGCAGAAACGTTGTAAAAACCTTGACTGTATACCAGTTGCATGTATTTCATTTAGAAAAGCATGCGGCAGTTTATCAGATTGTGAGAAATAAATTAAAAAAATCTAAATTATGGATCAGTGAGGGTGATAATCACTTTCACTGATTCAATTATTAGTCAGTATGAGAAAAGTATTCATTAATATCATAGCGTTTCTGTTCTTATATGGATGTGGTAAAAAAGAGAACACAGCTTTAGTCACAGGTGTTGATGATCAATTTTCGGTAAAGTTGGATACGGTTTTAATCCAACCTTCAAGAAGTTCGCAAGTAGGAAGATTTGAATGGACAGGCAGTGAAGTCTTATATATTGACCATTTGTACGGGTTTATAGAATCCTATTCTCCTGAGGGCAATTTTATCAAGCGTGAACTGAGAATCCTTCAAGGACCAGAGGAATTGGCTAGTATCAGTTCGGTTAGTGCCCATGAATATGGTTTTACAGTCAAAGGAGAGGGTTGGACATTTTATGAGCATGATAAAGAGTGGAAGTTTCAGAGAAAGTACACCGTCTATGCGGATGCAGCCTATGAAGTAGATCAATTAATTCAAAATCCTGTAGCCAGTTCCACTATGATGTATGAACTGCAGCATTACAATGACCATTTTCCTGTGTCGGGAGACTATTTTTATGCAAAGGTGGACTGTGAACACCCTACTTTCAATGCATTTATCAATCCATCATTTTATAAAGAGGCATTTTTAGTGGCCAAAATCAGTCGAAGAGATGGTAAAATGGAGGAATTGCTGTATCATTTTCCAGAAACTTATCAGCAATACCGTTTTGTACCTTTTCATATCTTTTTTGATTTCCATATAGGGAGTTCTGGCAAGCATTGGTTGACCTTTGAGATAGATCCTACCATTTATGTTTATGATGCATCAAAAAGTCTAGTTGGTACCTTTGGAGTCCCAGGAGTAAATATGCGTACATCCTATCCAGAGACCAGGACCTTGGATGTGGCATTTGATACTGACCTGTATAGGCAATCCCGATTTAAGGACGGCTTTTACAAGGATATTTTTGTGGATGAAGAGGCAAATCTCGTATTCCGCACGTATAGAACAGGAACCAACAATCAGACAATTGGTGAAGAGTCGGAAAATCCGCTTCGGTTACAGATTTATGAGGCAGAGCAGTTGGTTTCGGATATAGCTGTTCCTGTCAAATTTAGATTGATTGGTAAAGTTGCAGACAGACGTTACATAGCAGATGGATTTTATGATGAAACAGCCGAAAAGCAAGGGTTTTATGTATTATCGTTCTAAGTTGATAAAAATCACTTTTCTCCTATTATGCTCTTTTATGATGATTTTTCCAGTCATAGGACAGCAGGTATCCCTAAGAGGGATTGTGATGGATGCTGAGACAGGAGAGGGACTTGCACACGCCAATTTGGTATTGGTACGGCAATCTAAGGTAGCGGTTGGGAATTCACAGGGAGCCTTTTCCTTTATGCTTCCGTCTGATGTAAGGGCAACAGATACCTTAAGGGTGTCATTTATGGGATATGAATCGAGGGTCTATCAAGTTGGGAATTTAAAGAAAGACTCCAACTTACAGATCCGATTACAAAAAACAGAAAAGGTTTTAAATGCTGCCATTGTACTGGGGTATCCGGTGAAGGACTTAATGAGAAAATTTTTGGAAAATATGTCAAATACCTTCTACCCGGATCCGTTAGAGTTTGATGTCTTTTACCAGGAAGTAATAGAAGAGGATGGTAGGTACGTTGGTTTTGCAAGGGCTGCGGGATATATGCATTATGCGGGCTATGATCCTTCTTTTTTTGAAAAAAATAAAGACTCTGGCGATGGGGATGTTCATTACAATACGTTT
>NZ_BMYF01000019.1 GCF_014652135.1 Mongoliitalea lutea | reverse complement strand
ATGTGTAATTTATGTTGTCGTAAACACAAAGTACACAAAATAGGGTAGGTTTAAGCAATTGAATCTACCCTTATTTTAAAATCGTTTCTCGGACACTAGTGATATTTAAATAGACTTTTAGAAAAAATCTAGTTTTGACCGCAGCTTCAATACCAATAAATAATAATTATCGGTATATTTACTAAAATTTGATTTTCCCATGGCAAAAAATACGAGTATTTCAATTGGAACTCATTTTGAGAATTTTATAGGTCAGCAAGTAGAAAAAGGCCGGTATGGATCTGTTTCTGAAACAGTTAGAGCAGCTTTGAGACTCTTAGAAGAGCAGGAACTAAAATTAGATGCCTTAAGGAAAGAGTTAGCAGAAGGCGAGGAAAGTGGAAAAGCTGATTATTCGTTAGACAAACTTTTAAATGAGTTGAATGAAGAATGAATTCGGGATATTTTTTACCTAAATTTTAAATTATGAACAAAGCGATCATTACCATTCAATGCCCAGACCAAAAAGGAATTGTGGTAACTGTTTCTGATTTTTTATACAACTATCAGGGCAATATTTTGGAAGTAGACCAACATGTGGATGAGGAAATCGGCATGTTTTTTATGCGGGCAGCTTGGGAACTCGATAGTTTTGCCTTAGATAAAGAATCTATTGGAAGCGTCTTTAAAGAAGAGGTAGCTGATCGATTTGGAATGAGCTTCGATCTGTATTTTAACACGCAAAAGCCAAGAATGGCAATTTTTGTTTCCAAACTGAGTCATTGCTTATTTGATATTCTCAGCAGGTATTATTCGGGTCAGTTTGATGTGGAAATTCCCTTGGTCATTTCCAATCACTTGGAATTGAAGAAAGTGGTTACGGCATTTCGAATCCCTTTCTACCATCTCCCAATGGATAAAACCAATAAAGCAGCAGTAGAACAACAGCAAATCGAGTTATTGAAAAAACATAATGTTGACTTTATTGTCTTGGCCCGCTATATGCAGATCCTAAGTGGAGACTTTATCCAATCATTTCCTAACCAAATCATCAATATCCATCATTCCTTTTTACCGGCTTTTGTGGGTGCGAAGCCCTACCATGCTGCCTACGAGCGTGGAGTTAAAATCATCGGGGCTACGGCTCATTACGTGACCGAGGAACTCGATGCAGGACCAATAATTGAGCAAGAAATTGCCCGGGTTAGGCACCATAACTCTGTGAGTGACCTAGTTCAGATTGGGCAGGATGTAGAAAAGGTCGTACTTTCCAAAGCTATCAAGTATCATTTGGAGCGAAAAGTATTGGCTTACAGAAATAAGACTGTTATTTTCTATTGATCAATTATGATTATCCACAATTGCACTAGAGTAAAATAATTTACAGCAATTGCGGATAATCGACCACTGTCGACGGTCTACAGTAAACAGATGCTTTGTCCCCTCATGAAATAGGTTGACAGGTCATTGACCGATGACCAAATGATGTGGATAATCAGTTTCATCAAAATTCTAGTTACACTGAATACATTTTCGAAAAATTAGGCCTAAAATTTAGATTACAATCGAAAAATTAGGCCTAATTTTTAGAATAGGATAAATTGATTTTATTCAACTTACTCTAAGCCAAGGAATACTTCAAAGTTTGCTTTGGAAATGACCGTTGTACTATGTTCAGGATAGGTTTGTAAAAAGGAAGACGGAAATCTGGTTTTCTGTTCTTTCCATTTGAATTCGAAGGCATGTAACATACCATCAACTTCCTCTATATAGTCAATTTCAGCCTTGTCGTGGGTCCTCCAGAAGTATGAATTGACAAATCTTCGTTCGTAATGATTCAATTTCATACGCTCTGCCATGAGAAAGTTTTCCCAAAGTGCGCCTTTATCCAAACGCATTTCAGGCAAAGCAAAATTACTCATCAATACATTTCGAATGCCATTGTCATAGAAGTAATACTTTTTAGCCTTTTTTATTTCATTCCTTAGGTTTCTACTAAAGGCAGGGAGCTTAAAAATTACAAACGCTTTTTCGAGCATATCGAGATACTTCTCCACCGTTGCCGTATCAATATTCCCTACTGTTTGAGCCAGTTCATGGTAGCTTACTTCACTCCCAACCTGAAAAGCAAGCGCTTTTAGCAACTTTTCTATATGGTTAGGTTTCCGAATGTTTTCAACTTTTAAGACATCCTTATACAAGTAACTTTGTGCAATTTCAATCAGCACTTCCTTTTCTTGACCTGGGTTACTGATCACTTCAGGATAGGTGCCATACACAAGGCGTGTATCCAGGAGCCTTCTACTTTCAATAAGTGAAGTATTTTCCACTAGTTCCCGATAGCTGACCGGAAACAGCTGATATGTTTTCTTTCGTCCGGTTAGTGGTTCTACGGTCTTATCTTGTAATTCAAATGAGGAAGAACCCGTGGCAATTACTTGAATGGGTAACTTACTATCATAAACTAATTTAAGCTTTTTACCTATATCATCAATCTGCTGTGCTTCATCAATGATGATCAATTGATTATTCTCTCCCATTAAGTTTATCAATTGGGAGCTGGTTTTTGCAGTATTAAAAGCTTCCAGAATATCAGATTCATCTGCATTCAGCCAAGCAGTTGGCACATTGAACTCTCTGACCAAAGATTCCAACAAGGTTGTCTTACCCACTTGTCGGGCACCAAAAAGTAAAATCACCTTTCCTTGAAAGCAATTTTCCTTGATTCGTTGCAATAGCTCTCTTTGTAACATCACTGCTTGCTTAAAGCTACGAATTTACAACAAATTCATTATAATCGAAAAATTAGGCCTAAAATTTAGATTATAATCGAAAAATTAGGCCTATATTTTAGAATATTTCACTTTCATCGACTTTTATTATATTCGTAACGTTTAGTTCGTCTTATTTTAAAAGAGAAATTATGACAATTATTTTCATCTGCTTAGGTTTCATCGCTTTTGGTACCTTAACGAGATTATTCCCTCGTATTTTCATAGGGACTAGGCATTTCTCCAGTAAAGAAAAGGAGTTTGCTATTGAAAATGGTTTACATATTTTTCTAAGCTATGTTTTTATAGCAATGGGAATGATTCCAATGATTGGATATTTTGTAGGTGAATGGCTAGGTCAATCAAATCTAGCGCCTGGGTTGACTGTTATAGTTAGTATACTTGGAGCTGTGATTATTATCATTGCTATGCCAATGTTTGCCAAAGAGCGCTTCTGATCAAGATAAGCCATAGGGATGTTGCATAATTGTAAGAAAAATCATGCTTGAATAGCTTAGATTTACCTGTAATTGAGATTTTTATTGATCAACTAGTTAAAAATACTAAAAATTTAATGAAAAATAAGTTAAAAAATCTTTAAGTGGTTTTAAGTGAAACATTATCTCCTATTTTTGACGTTGAAACTAAAAATAGCTATCATTATGAACCGAAAACTACACCTCTCGCTCATTTGTATCCTATGCCTTTTGCCAATTATAGGATTTTCACAGGATAAAGCATCTAAAATCCACTATTCCTTTGGAGGTGGAACGACCATTGATAATAATAATTTACTCTGGGGCCTGAACTTGGGTGGTGAATTGAATTACCAATTTGCCAATCGCTTTTCATTGAATACTGGGGTATCCTTTTATCAGTCTTTGGGTAATTTGGAAAGCAATGAATTGTCGGAAATCGATCAGTCCTCTGGTATTTTTATCAGCCCAACATTAAGATATACTATCATTCAAAAAGATAATGGCTTCAAGTTGGCTTTTGGAGCTGGACCTTCCTTGCAATTAGGAGGAGAGTCTGTAAGAACTAGAAATTTTTTCAATCCAGAAGATCCTATCCCATTTACCATCATCAACAAATACCAAAGAGTAGGTTTATTGTTGGAATTGGAAGCTGAGTGGAAATCTAAAAACCCCAATATTAGAAATGCAGTAGGCGTATCAGCCTTTGGAGCTGATGGCTTTTTCCCGTGGTTTATCGGTGCTACATACAAAGTACGATTCCAGGGAGGGAAGTAAACTTGAAATAATGTAGAAATAAGGTTGAAATAGAGTGGAAATAAATTTGAAATATTTGCACAACTTATAAATCCTAGCATCTCTTGTATTCAAGAAGACTGTTCACAGAAGTAATGAGATAGCTTTATTCCTATTTATTTCATTCCATTTAATTCTTACCTAAGTTCGCAAAGGATATTTCAATCCTTAGTACTTCCACTTGTTTGCCAAACTGACCAAATGCAGCATGACAGGTACTTCCACTAAAACGCCGACCACGGTCACTAATGCAGCTGGACTGTCTAGTCCAAACAAGGCGATGGCTACCGCGACGGCTAGTTCAAAGAAATTACTGGCGCCGATCATGGAGGCTGGCGCACATACTGCATGTCTAAGTTTTAATTTTCTTCCCCCAAACCAGGCCAAGAAAAAGATAAAATAGGTTTGGATGATCAGTGGGATAGCGATCAGTAAGATGATCAAAGGGTTATTCAATATGTTGGGTCCCTGAAAGGCAAAAAGTAAAATCAAGGTCAGTAGCAATGCAATAATACTAACTGGTTTGAATTTGGGGAGGAATTGGTTTTTGAACCATTCCTCTCCATTCTTACCTACCAGAATTTTGTTGGTAATGATCCCTGCAACTAATGGAATGACTACAAAAATCACTACGGATGCAACCAACGTTTCATAAGGAACAGTCACATTGGTAATCCCCAAAAGAAAACCCACTAAAGGAACAAAGGCTACCAAGATAATCAGGTCATTGACCGAGACTTGAACCAACGTGTAATTAGGATCCCCATCTGTCAGATATGACCATACAAATACCATAGCTGTACAAGGAGCTACACCAAGTAAGATGGCACCTGCAATATATTCTCCAGCCATGTCTGGCTCAATGTAGGCTGAATAGAGTTGGTCAAAGAAAATCCAAGCGAAAAAAGCCATGGTGAATGGCTTGATCAGCCAGTTGATGATCAAGGTCCAAATAATTCCCTTTGGTGCTTTGCCTACTCCTTTGATACTTCCAAAGTCAATCTGCAACATCATGGGATAAATCATCAGCCAGATCAATATAGCAATGGGCAAATTGACATTGTAAATTTCTAAATCGGACAGTACCGAGATATCATCCCCAGCCAAATGACCGATAAGGATTCCAACACCAATACATAAGGCAACCCATAAGGTCAGGTATTTTTCGAAAAAGGCGATTTTTTTGGTTTCAGACATGGAACAGTGGATTTAAATTAGACTTATGAACCTTAAAGGAAATAAAGTAGAAATAAGGTTGAAATAATGTAGAAATAAGCAAGAATAGATAATTCTGAAATCGGGTGAATATTATTTTAGCCCTCTATTCTTTTTTTCAGTTTTATTTCGCCGTAGGTATATTTCACGAAGTGTATTTCAACATTATTTCATTTTATCCTTGAAAACACGTAAAGCATCTCAGACGCTATCTGCATAGATCTTGTATCATACATCTGAGCCTCCTTTTCCGTATCATCAAAGGCTTTTGGGTCTTCATAGCGCACTGGAATTCTGGCTTCCGCACCGGGAATAAATGGGCAGTTTTCATCAGCATGGGAGCAAGTCATCACAGCGGCAAATCCTTTTGGAATATTGGCAGGGTCATCATAGACTTTGCTGAAAGTAACAATAGGATCCTCATCATCTGAAAAGAAAACAAAGTACTTTGGATTTCCTTCTCCTTCCCTGCTGACCTTAAAGCCAAACCTTTTTATGGAGGCCACTGCTCGTTCATTGAAAGCAGTTACTTCTACTCCACCCGAATAGGAGTTGATGTCTATGCTATGGTAAGCCGCTGCTACCTTCCCCCAAATCTGGGAAAATTGGCTTCTACGGGAATTGTGCGTGCAAATAAAGTTCAGGCTGATTTCCTGATTATGATCGACTTTTTGCTGCACATAATCAATCAGCACTTGAAGAATCGCTTTGCGTTCATCGGATATCGGCAGCGTCTGTGCTTGCTCGATATGGGTTTGGAGGGTTGGGTATAGGTTCATTTTTTTAGAATCAAGAGTCAAGAGTCAAGACGCAAGAAACGAGACGCTAGAGTCGAGACTTATCTCGTCCTGAAATAACCTGACTTTTTTTAAGAATAATTCTCTTATCTACACGCAACCAAAATATCGCCGATGGTATATTTCAACTTTATTTCGCGGTAGCATATTTCATCTATTTCCTCTCGCTTCTCGTCTCTCGCATCTCCTAGCAACAGCCCGATCCAGGTTCGCAGCTATTGGCTGCTTGGAGGGAGGCAAGTGAAACACGGATTTTTGGTTTTTCGGAAACAGGTCCACAGCAAGCAGCTGCTTTTTCCTCGGGAGTGGTAGCTCTGTCCTTGGCTTTGCAGGTAGTCTGATCAGGTATTAGCTGTACGATCAGGGCATTGCCTGTGTCTTTGATGTTGTGAACTGGAAGTACTGCTGTTGGGAAAACAGCATTGCCATATTCAAATTTGATATCCGCATCAGGGTAGGTTTCCCTCACACGATTGACCACTTCAAAGATTTTCATTGCCTTAGTGGTGTCTACGGCGTGATCAGGCTCGGGAATTTCATTTTCCCACAACTGCACATGAACTTCAGACCATTGGTTGCGTATACCTCCACAGTCTACGGTGTCAAAGTTCACGTTTTTGATTTCGGTAATATGATAGTCCGTTCGGACATATTGCCCAGCCCGATATTCGAAGAAAAGTGCCTTTTCAGGGTTTTCTTGAAGGATGTTGGTGAATTCTTTTGTTTTCATAGATGGTATTTTTTGTATCAGGTACCAAGTACGAAGTACCAAGACTGCACCATACTTGGTACTTGGTACATTGTACTTCGTACAATTTCCTAGCAGCAACCCGAAATTTTAGGAAAGCCGCTGAATAAGTCTTGGAATAAGTTTTGAACTTCAGTCCAACGGATAGGGTCAATACAATAATTGACAGAAACCCCTTCTATACTGCCTTTTATCAATCCGACTTCTTTGAGTTCGCGGAGGTGTTGGGAAATGGTGGCTTGAGCCAGCCCGAGTTCCTGTACCAAGTCTCCATTGATACAGGAATTGGCCTGAATCAAATATTCAAGGATGGCTACACGTGCCGGATGCGCAAAAACCTTGGCTACTTTGGCCAGTTCGTTTTGCTTTTCTGTGAAGAGATCTGTTTTGGTGACACCCATGTGGAGACGGTTAGAGATTAGAAGCGAGAATCTAGAGATTAGATTTTAGAGGCAAGAGACAAGACAACCAACAATATCCCAGTATCTAAATATCATAATATCTGTTTCTAGTATATTTATATTTTAGTTGAATTGTATTTCGGTATAAGCATATTTCAATCATTAATACATCGCAATATTACGATAGGCATTTTTATGCTCCAAATTTTTAAGGAAAATATCATGAGCTGAGGTGACATTGGTCACCCTATCTCTTTTTTGTCTATCGTACTTTTACGATATACGCTTGAACCGATGGAAAGAACAGCAGTTAAATTGGACTACTCCCTTCAGGAGCAACAACTAGCCATCTTTGCAAAAGCGTTGGGGCATCCGGTACGGATACAGATTTTGAAAATCTTGAGTGAACAAGCTTGTTGCTTTAATGGTGATCTTACGGAAATCATTCCCTTAGCACAGTCTACTATTTCCCAACACTTAAAATCGTTGAAAGATGCTGGCTTGATCCAAGGAAAAATCATGCCTCCCAAAATCCGATACTGCCTCAATAAAGAAGCTTGGTCCGAAGCGCAGCAATTATTCGAATCGTTATTTAAAAACCATATATCATGAGAACCATTAAAATTTTAGGCACGGGTTGTGCCAAGTGCAAACAAACTGAAGCGGCTGTTAGAGATGTCTTGGATAAAGAAGGTATTGTGGCTGATGTAATCAAAGTGGAGGATATCCAACAAATTATGGCATACAACATTCTTTCTACCCCAGCAGTGGTGGTGGATGAAGTGGTCAAAATCAAGGGGAAGGTTCCTTCGGCACAGGAGATTTTGGCGGCTCTTTCTTAAAAAATCAACGTCATGTTTGACTGGTTGCAAAGTTTTGCAGATTGGCTGATCTACCAGGTCATTGGGATAGGTACAGAAAGCCGCCTTGGAGTGGCGCTGAGCTTCTTTGTCTATGATGTGCTGAAAATCTTAATTCTGCTCTTCCTTATCACAGTTTTGATGGGCATTGTCAATGCCTATTTCCCCGTGGAGCGATTGAGGGATTTTCTGAATAAGCGCAAACTTTATGGCTTGGAATACTTCTTTGCATCTTTCTTTGGAGCAATTACCCCGTTTTGTTCCTGTTCTTCGGTGCCCTTATTTATAGGTTTTGTACAGGGGGGAATTCCCCTGGGTGTTACTTTCGCTTTCTTGATTACTTCGCCCTTGGTCAATGAAATTGCACTGGCGATTTTTTTAGGCATGTTCGGGATAAAATTTACATTGATTTATGCCATCACAGGAATTCTTTTAGGAATGCTCGGAGGAATGGTATTAGGTAAATTGAATTTGGAACGCTTCCTCAGCGACTGGGTGCAGCAGTTGATCCAAAACAAAAATAAAGTTCAGGAAGGCTTTGAATCAGAAAAGGCACCTTTCTTGAAACGATTGCCTCACATTACCCAAGAAGCATGGGGAATTGTAAAAAGTATAGTGCTATATGTGATAATCGGTATAGCCATAGGGGCTTTTATGCACGGCTATGTGCCTGAAAATTTCTTCGAAGAATACTTGGGAGATGGACAATGGTGGACGGTACCATTAGCGGTAATACTAGCAGTTCCACTCTATGCCAATGCAGCGGGTATTATTCCAGTCATACAGGTCATGGTGGTTAAGGGTATTCCTGTGGGAACAGCCATTGCCTTTATGATGGCCACCATCGGTCTTTCTATACCAGAGGGAACATTACTTAAAAAAGTCATGAGCATGAAGCTGATTGCTATCTTCTTCGGAACAGTTGCTTTCTTTATCATCCTATCAGGATTTATTTTCAACATGGTATTTACCACATTATAAATCAATTATCATCTGAAGTAACTTTTCATAAGTTCTCTTAGACAACATCTAAATTGGGTGATGGATAAACTTTGGAAAAGTTAATCACGACTCTTCAACCATATATCAAAAATGAAAAATCTCAGTTTTCTTATTCTTTCAATATTCGTTTCAATCTCTACTTTCGCCCAGTATGGACAAGTAAAGTCTGTCGGTTCCATGAGCGAAATGGGTAAAACAGGATTTGCTCCTACCATTTCCACTGACTCTCTCCAGAAATATCCTAGGATTTTCGGAATGGGTCCATTGGGTAAAATGCAAGGGGAAATCACATTTGCCAATGGAATTCCATATTCAGGCTTTGCTGATTTGGATGGCAATCCTTTTATTCAAAAGAATTGGGATATCCAATCTCCATTCTTTGTTTATGGGGAAGTGGAGGAATGGGTGGCCTTTCCCCTTAATGGTGTAATAACGGATATGGCCGCTATGGAAAAATTAGTGGAAAATACTGCTTCCCAAAACGGATATGACTTGAGCCAACCTTTCTTTTTTAAGTTGGTAGGTACTTTTGATGAAATGGTTACGCACATCGTAACCCCAAGGTCTCCTGAGGTAGAAGGTTTTAAACCTGGCAGAAACCAGGAAAATTACAAGCATCAAAATGAATCCGGTGAATTGATTGGAGTTTATTCCCAAGTTGGAAAAGGCATCTATACACCCCAAAGCAGCCATCTTCATGTGCATTTAATCAACAAGGAGCAATCCTTCACCGGACACTTGGACAAAATCCGGACTGACCTGAAAGACCTGACTCTATACCTCCCCAAATCCAAAAATCCCCTAAGTTTCAAAACCAATGACACAGATTTCTCTAAGGGCCGGCTGGGTTTTCAACAAAAAATAGAATTGGATGATTTGGTAAAGTTTCATGGTCATCTATGCGATGGACTCGTGGTAGGAGCTATGGGATTGAAGGAAGCTTTGGAAGTGCTTTATCCTGATGGGACAATTGATAGAACAGACCTTAGAATTGTGTCTAAATCCTCTCCTTGTTTAACAGATGTAGCCGTTTACTTGACTGGTGGAAGGTATCAGTTTGGAACTTTCTATGTGGATGATGCCATCGATGGGATGTATGTGGTACAGCGGATTTCTGATGGTATGGCTTATCAGGTAAACCTGAAGAAAGGTGTGAAACCAACCATCATAGACGACATGAGCAAAAAAGCCGTAAATCTAGAATTATCAGGCTGTGAATTGGATGCATTGAAAGGCATAGAGGATGATTTTACGGATTATCTCCTGAAAGCTGATGCCAAAGAAATCTTTCAGATTACGGAAATGGAGGACTTCGAGTGGAATCCTGTTTTGAAAGCAGACTTTGTCAAGACAGATGTTCTAAATAAGCATGCTGCAAATTGTACCATTGAATAATTCTAAGATGAAAAAACACTTTGTACTTTCTCTTTCATTACTTCCCCTTCTTACACAGGCCCAATAAATTGAGATGATTGGTTCAACCGATCAGATCATGAAAGAGAAAAACCTATCAGCCAATATTGATATGGATACGATCTCCAACAGAAAGTTTCTTTACGCCATAGGGGCCATGGAAGATTTGTAGGGGGAGATTAATGTTTTCAATGGCAAACCATATTCAAGCTCATATTGCTTTTTTGAGATCTGAGTTAATTACTAATTTCACCCCACAAGGCAAAAATCAGGAAGATTATCCACTCACGTTGGAAGATCAAAATGTCTGGATCATTGGATTTGCAGGAAAAGCAGCAGGCGGAAGATTGCAATGCCCGCAATGGGAAATAATCCCGCAAGTGAACTGCATATACACTATATTTGGAATGATAAGGAAGAGGCAGGACTTATTGAAGACCTGATCATCTATGGGACCTAGCAACTTTGTTTACCCATTAAAAAATAATCTAAAACCACACTATTATGAAAGCATTGGTAGAACTCTGGGAAGAAGGCCGTACTCGGTTTATCAATCAATTGGCCAAGCTCAAAGCTGAAGACCTCCCCAAAAAACTAGGAAATAGTCCAAATTCAGCAGGGTTCTTAATCCGGCATATTGCTGAAGTGGAAGTCCTTTTCGCCAAAAATGTCTTTGGCAATACCCATGTCAAAGTGGATGCAAAAACCCTAAAAGCTGGTAAAGATACAGGAGAATGGACTGATCTAGACGAACTTTTGGCCCTTGTCACTGATGCAGGCGAACAACTTAAAAAAGCCATCGACAGCCAAGATGATTGGGATGCCGTTATCAAAACCCAGGAATTTGGAGAAAAAACCAAGGCAGCTGCTTTGGGGAGGATTACTACCCATACAGCTTATCATGCGGGGCAGTTGGCGATTGTACTGAAGTATGGAATTTGAAAAATTCGAATAGAAACATTTTTAATTCTCAATGATTAAAGCCAGTCCTTCCCTGTGGACCTTGGGGAAAAAGAATCATTTTTCCATCTATTTTTTTATTACCGGATTTCTTTTCATATTTGCAATATAGTTGCAAATAAAGGAGGGGTTCGATTAGAATTGAATAAATACCATCAGGAAGCTCTCTTGATGCAGTTTTATTAACCAATCGAAATTCTACTTTTCTCACCAATCAAATCATGGAAAAGAAATTACCTGTAACCGTTCTCAGTGGCTTTCTTGGAGCCGGAAAAACAACCTTGCTAAATCATATTCTTCATAACAAGGAGGGCCTCAAAGTGGCCGTGATTGTCAATGATATGAGTGAAGTCAATGTGGATGCTCAATTGGTGAGAAGTGAAAATACCCTTTCCAGAACGGAGGAAAAGTTGGTGGAAATGAGTAATGGGTGTATTTGCTGTACACTTCGGGAAGATTTGATGCTGGAAGTGGAGCGTTTGGCCAAGGAAAATCGCTTTGATTACTTGTTGATAGAAAGTACGGGTATATCAGAACCTTTGCCTGTAGCTCAGACCTTCAGTTTCGTAGATGATGAAAAGGGGATTGACCTCTCTAAATTTAGCCGTTTGGACACCTTGGTGACTGTGGTAGATGCCTTTAATTTTTATAAAGATTTTGGTTCGGCGGATACGGTATATTCCAAAATGCTCAACGATGATCCAGAAGATCAGCGATCCATCGTAAATCTATTGACAGATCAGATTGAGTTTGCCAATGTGATCATTATCAACAAAGCAGATTTGGTTTCTAAAGAAACCGTGGAGGAATTGGCTGCGATCATTCACAAGTTAAATCCAGGTGCAAAGATCATCAGCACTTCCAATAGTAAAGTAGATCCTAAAGAAATTCTCAATACTGGTTATTTTGATTTTGAGGAGGCTTCCAATTCTGCGGGTTGGCAAGAAGAACTCCAAAAAGACCATCATACGCCAGAAACGGAGGAGTATGGAATTTCTTCCTTTGTTTTCAGGAATAAAAAACCGTTTCATCCCCAGCGATTTTGGAAGTACATCTCAGAAAACTGGCCTGCTGGAGTCATCAGAAGTAAGGGACTTTTCTACATTGCTTCCAGAAAAGATCAGGCACTTTCCTGGTCCCAAGCAGGAGGTTCCTTGAAAGCAGAGCCTGTGGGTGTTTGGTGGGCCAGTATGCCTTTTAAAGAGCGTATGTATTATGCCTCATATATTGAAAATCAGGAGTACATTGAATCTAAATGGGATAAGTTCTTTGGAGATCGAATGAACGAGCTTGTCTTGATCGGACAGGACTTGGATCAAGAGCAGATTATCAAGGAACTAGAGGGGTGTTTGCTCAACAATGTAGAGTTGGCAGAGTATCTAAAGGGTAAAAAGTTTACGGATAATTGGCCGATTTAAGTAGTACTCTTTGATGCGCTCAATTCCAAATATAGTTAAGTGTTGGGGCTTATTTTTGGCCATATTCTGGTCGCAAACTTTTTTATTTGCCCAAGTAAGTAAAGAGGTTCTCCATTTAGCAGATTCACTTGCTAAGGAAACTTTGGAAAAAGAGGGGCTGTTCACAGTTTTGTCTGGACTCAAGCCAATCAGTACTGTCGAACACTTTAAATTTCCTATTGACACCACATCTAAGAATCTTTTGAGTCCAGAGGAAGCGTCTCTGCAAATTCAGATGCTCCATGAAAGTTTGAAATTACTAAGTGATGAAAACATTGGATTTGCAATAGTTCCTTTCAAAGCAGTTTTTAGCAATTCTAGAAGCTTTCAGATTTTAGTTTATCATAGAGGTAGTGTCCAGAGAGCTATACAAGAATATTCTGAATTTTTCATCAAGAGGGGAGTTTTAACGGAAACGGACCCACTTTCACTATTAACGATGGTGGAGTTTGAGGAAAAATTAGATCGTTTTCGTGCCTATGGATACTTGTTTGGGTATCCCACCCATGCGGTGGATTTTTTCGTAGAGGCAGCGAAGCATGAGGAAACTACCGGGGAATTTGTTAAAAGAAGCTTTTTTCAGATTCCTGTAGCTAATTCCGATACAGGAAGATTTGTCTATGCGCTACCTGAAGATGAAGAACCTTCAACAATCGACTTGGAATTGAAAAGAAAAGCGGGAGCAATACTGGAAACTTATAAACGGATTCGAGAGGAGCAATTAGCCCTAGAAAGTGACTATCCATTCCTTGAATTGTTGAAATTCATTCGGGAAAATTTAAGTGAGTGTAGTTGTTTAAGTGAAAAGTCTTTTAAATTCCTCGAACCTGTCAACTGATTTTAATCTTTTGTTAGTACCTTTGTGCCGATGTTAAAGAGCTTGATGTACATATTTATGGCAGCCTTGTTGGTACTGAACGGGATGATATATTCCGTCATTCAGGGCTCCTATGTATTGAATAAAGCTGCTATCATCGAAAATTTCTGCGTCAACAAAGCTCAGCCGGAACTCAAATGTGATGGGAAATGCTACTTGGCCCAGCAATTGAAAGCTGAAAAAGAAAAGCAGGACCAAAATAGCCAACATTCCTTTGCAATGGATTTTGGGCAGTTTGTAGTGGCTGAGCAAATTTTACTTTTGGTTGTTGATCCGATCAATAATGAAGCTAGTTTTTCTCAGCTTTATTTAGAGGTAACTCCAAATATTTTTTCAGGTGATATTGATACACCACCACGAATCTAATCTCTAGGTTATTTTACGTTTTCCCCATCGGCAAGTGGTTCCTTTGAACATGCCCATTTAATGGCATGAATGATCCATTCATTACGGCGCCGCGTAAAACAGACTTTATTCCGAAGCCTTTCCACCATTAGATCTAAGGCAAAATTTCTTCAAAAATTAGTGTAATCTACAACTGATAAAAGTAATCGGGACAACTCAATGGTGCGTACCCTTTTTATTCTTTGCATGGCCTGGATGGTCATACTTAACAGTATGGTCTATTCGGTTATTTGTGTCAATTTTCAGCTGAACAGATCCTTTATTGCGGAAATGTTCTGTGAAAATAAAGATCTACCCATGTCTGAGTGCCAAGGAACTTGTTATCTAAACAAACAATTGGACCAAGCATCGCAAGAATCAGATAGCGACTGGATGAGTTTTAGAGCAGATTTCAATTTGTATATACTTCCAGAAACCAGTTTGGAGAAAGTGGGGCTCGTCATCCAGCCCTTAGTTTCCGAGTTGAGTTGGCAAATCGTAAGCCCTTATTTTGCAGATCTTAGTATTTTTGACAGGCCTCCAAGAGGTGATTTTTAATGTATCGAGGCTAGTTTTTATTAGCCTAATTACTTCAAGACTTCACTTGGTCTTGTTTTCAGTTTATTTTCAATAATTAATGAGGCACTAATTAGATGCCTTGCAAAAATCAGTTGTCAAAAATGAAAAAGTTTAAATCATTACAATATATCATAAGTGCTCTTCTTCTATCAGTTTCGTTATGGTCTTGTCAGGAATCAGAAAATCCTGATCTCAATGAAACCGGCGAAATGATTGTGAAATTTGATAATTATGTCGGCAACCGCCCATTGGTTCTTGATCCTACCGGTAGCACCAATTACAGATACACGCTTCCAAATGGTCAGGAATTCAATATCACAAGGTTTGGCTATTACATCAGCCATATCAAATTGGAAGGTCCAAATGGTGAGGTCTTTGTTGACCCCATGTTGGCTTCAGCTGCTGAAATCAAAGGGTACTATCGAGTTGATCAGTCAGACCCTAGTACTTTTGAAATCCGCTTGAAAGATATCCCAGCGGGTCAGTACAATAAAATATCCTTCAATCTTGGTGTAAAAGAAGATGGTATTGTAGAAGGGGCTGTTGCAGGTATACTTGACCGAGCGGCTGGTGGATGGTTTTGGAACTGGAATTCAGGATTTATCCACTACATGTTTGAAGGTCATTCTCCAGCTTCTGAAAGAGTTCAGGGAGAGCTTCGCAATAGAATTCGCCTACATCTAGGAGGTTGGAAAAATATTTCTCCAACTGATGGAACACCCCAGCGTTTCTTTGACAACAATGTAACAATCAGTTTGCCATTTGACGCTACCGTTCGTGTCAATAAGACTATGCGTCCTTCCCCACACATTCATATGGACGCATTGCAAGTGATAGGTCAAGCCAATTTTGCAATTGACAATAACATTCACACACCTTTGGAAGGTCGTCCATTTGCTCAGCGTCTTTCAGATGCTTTTGTTGTGGACCATACGCATCAATGAAATGATAGAAATTAAGAATAAAAAAGGAGGTTGGATCTTATGGTCCACCTCCCTTTTCTTCATTTTGTTGATAATTGGTTGCTCTCAAGCACCAGAGGCTCCTGTTTTGGATAGGTATCAGTTTGAAAAACCAAGTCATTTTCCTGAACCCACATATACCTTTAGAAATAATCAAGTACATGAAAAAGGCTTCAAACTAGGGAGAAGATTGTTCAACGACCCTACGCTTTCGCGTGATGGATCGGTATCCTGTTCTTCTTGTCATTTACAGAGTCATGCATTTGCAGACACCTGGCTGCATCCTATGAGTATAGGAGTTGATGGAAGAGAAGGAAAGCGCAATGCTCCTCCTTTATTAAACCTAGCTTTTCATAAGGAGTTTTTTTGGGACGGAGGAGTAACTCATCTTGATTTTACACCAATTCTCGCATTTGAGAATGAGGTGGAAATGGATATTGAGTTTCCTGAAGTCGTGGCTCGAATCCAAAGACATCCCGAATACCCAAGATTATTCAAGGAGGCATTTGATGTGGATGAAGTTACAGGACCATTTGTACTGCATGCTTTGAGCCAGTTTATGCTGTTGATGGTGTCTGCTGATTCTAAGTACGATCGTTATATCAAAGGCGATTCCAAAGCTCTCACATCCTTAGAGCTTGATGGACTAAAGCTTTTCAGGCAACATTGTGAAAGCTGTCATCAAGAGCCCTTGTTTACAGATTTAAGTTATCGAAACAATGGCGCTCAGCGTACCATCACAGATTTTGGAAGAGAGATCGTAACCGAGCGCATGCAAGATCGGGGGAAGTTTAAAGTTCCTTCCCTTAGAAACATTGAAGTGACCAGCCCATATATGCACAATGCTCGATTTGAAACCTTGAGACAGGTTTTGGATCACTATACAGATGGAGTTACCGAACAAGTGACCATCGATCCGAAAGTATTTGCTAATGGAAAACCGGTAATAGTCCTCTCTTCAGATGAAAAAGAGAAAATCATAGCCTTTCTAAAAACCTTGACTGACCCTGGGTTTCTTTCAAACCCTATATTCTTCAATACCAATGACTAAAACAATTAAAATAGCACTTATACTACTGGCCTTTGGAATGTTTCATGCACAAGCTCGGGCTTGTGATGCTTGCGGTTGTGCTTTGGGGGGATTCAATTTTGGTGTGATTCCGCAAAATGAAGCACATTTTGTGGGTGTACGTTATGCCATAGCCCAATTCTACGCTAACTCTAGACACGGTGGAGTATTGGAGTATTCAAATGATACCTATCAGCGGATAGATGTGATGGCAAGAGTGGCTTTGAATGAAAAATTACAGCTTAACCTCGTACTTCCCTACATGTACAATACCATGAATGGTAGCCACGAGTCAGAACAATTGAGTGGCCTTAGTGATCCTATGCTGATGCTTAACTATAAACTATTGGATCAAAAGGGAAATCCTATGGAAAAATGGCTCCACAATCTTTGGGTTGGAGCGGGTATAAAAGCGCCTTTGGCTGACTTTCAGTTTTCAAGAACAGAAAATTTGATCAATCCAAATTTTCAATTGGGAAGTGGATCCTGGGACTATTTGGGCATGCTCAACTATACCAGCATGCGTAACCGGTTCGGATTAAATGTGGAGGCTGTGTATAAATTCAATACGATCAATTCACAAGATTATCGCTTTGGTAATCAATATAATGCACAGGTAAATGTGTTTTACAAAACATTCATTGGCGGAACACAGCTTTTTCCTTTGATAGGAGTGTACCATGAGTTTGGGGGGCAACATACCCATGAGGGCTTTTTGCAGGCCAATAGCGGTGGACGATTAAGTATGGCCCAAGTTGGGGCGCAAGCCCAGTTTAAAACCTGGATGCTACATACCAACTACCAAGTGCCCATCAGTCAGGATTTCAACAGCGATACTCACGTGAGTATTCAAGCGCAGAATAGGTTTTCACTGACGGTGGTGAAATTTATTGGAAAGAAGAAGGAGAAAAATGTTTTTTCTTTTCAACCAGACTAATGGACTTATCACAGCGATCACTCCTGACCTACGTTCCCTAGAAAAGGCAGTTGATGACTGTCTTTTCTTTTCATCTAATTTATCTAAGCGATTTATGAAAACAATTCTTTCTATTCTTAGCCTAGCTTGCTTTATGGTGAGCTGCACTTCTTCTATAGTGGAGGAAAAATCCTTCACATTTGATCATGCAACGGCAATATTGCAATCATTAGAAAAATCTAAGGCATACACCTATGCGATTTTAGACCAAATGCCTGACAGCCTCTATAGCTATAAACCAACTCCTGAGCTAATGACATTTTCTGAACATTATGTTCACAATGCCATTTTCACCTCCAATCAACTGGCCAACCGGCTCAACCTTGAAAATCCATTTAAAGATTTCAAAAGAGACCGCGATTTGAACAAAGAGGAAACCAGAGTGGAAGTGGACCGCATGTATGCCTTTATGATCCAAACATTGGAAGCAATGAGTTCCGAAGACTTAGAAAAAGAGATTGAGTTCGGAAAGGAAGCTATTCCTACTTGGAGGCTTTTCAATATAGTAGAGAATCATAATAATCATCACAGAGGATACTCATTGGTATATCTCCGAATGAATGGGATTGTTCCGAAAGGGTATTTTGGTTGGTAAGCGATTGACTGGAGTAAACTTGATTTTTTCAAAGGGCTAGTTTGTATTTCAAATTCAGCAATTAGTCACCTTTATTTAGTTTGATTTCAAATTATTGAAATTCAAAACCTTAAGGGTTCTTTTTGTGTATTTGTAGTAGCAACCAAAAACAAAAAAATCATGGAAAATACTTGTTCAAACTGCAATCACTGGGCGCCAAATGCACCCGTGGTAGCCAAGAGAGAAAATTATGGCGAGTGCAATAAGCTTAGCCATCTTGAGTCAGAAATGGATCCAGACTTTATTATCCCAGTTCTGAATGATGGTAAGCCATTGGCTTCCAATACCAAGGCAATTGAATTTATTACTGGAGCAAGTTTTGGATGCAATCAGTTTGCTAAAGCTTAATTTTAGATTTCATCGTGGCTGTAAAAGGCCATGGTTTTATTTTTTGCAGTAAATAGAATCTACTTTTTATAGATTAGGATCAGTTTCAGGATCTGATTGGGCAGACACTTTTGTTATTGGAGGCCTTCGAGATAATCAACATTTAACTATTTCTCGGAGTATTTAAACTTTTGAAGCATATATATTCAAGAAATCGAATCGATTTTTTGCATATTGAATAATACTAGGTTGTAGGAAAGGTTTAATGCAACTATATTGCATTAAAATTTATTCCATGAAAAATTATTCTCTATTTCTTGTGATGTTGCTATCAATGATTTACTGTGGTCCAAAGGAGCAGCAAGAAGTTTTGACTATTAATCCTGACACCAACTTTCTATTCGTATCGGAATCAGATTCTATGTACCTAGCTTCTTTTCAGGATGATTTGATAGTTGTCAAGGATGCTACTAAAAAAGAAGGTACAGCCAGTATATATCTTAGCGAAGATGGTCGGTTACTATTTTCTATGGAAAGAACCGAAGGGCATATCAACATAATGGAACTGTCTCGTTTTGGTAAATGGCTTCCTAAGCATATTGCAAGGCCACAACCCACGCATTGGACCGGTGTAAATAACCATTCCCTGATTTTCAATGACGGTGATGGAAGCGTTATCTATGTCAAAGCAGACCAATCAAGCATTGAGGGTTTTACTTTGGGTATCCTTGAGTTGGAGGAAAGTGTTGCGCATCACGGTGCTGCCTTATACCTCAACAATGACGCCGTAGCTATGACGGTGAAGTCTGAGGATGAAGAAGGAGCTCTACCAAAAAGAGTAGCATTGGTGGATATCAAAAGCCAACAAATCCTTCTAACTACTGATGATGTATCCCTTGATGGAATTCATGGGGCTCAATCCAACGGTGTCTATGCAGTATTTGGAAGCACAGATGGGATCTTATGGATAAAAAATGATCAAAGTTATGGACTGTTGGCTTATCCTCAACCGTTAGAAAATAGTTCTGGCAATTGGATCGGAACGATCAAAGGAGCAGCTGATACCTTTGTGGGAAGCTCAAGAAATCATGGGCTGTTTAAACTGGATCTTAAGGCTAAGACGATTCAAATTCTCTACTCCTCGGATCAAATTGTAGATTATCAAATTAGTAAGGATGGAAGATTTACAGCAGTTATGCTGAAAGATAACCGTTTGGCTGTGTTGGATAATGAGTCTTTGAATTTACAGGCGGAGATATCTATTCCGAATCAACCTGAAACCCCAAAGGGTTTTAAAATGGCCATTCATGAAAATTTCTTGTTTGTTGCATCACTGGGCTATAACCAATTTCAAGTATTGGAACTAGCTACATTGAATCCTTTAAAACAATTCTATACGAATGTGGCTTTGAGTGACTTTAAAGTTTTCTAATACTTAAAATTTGTGATCAAAGCTATGGATAAAATCAAGATTGGTGTGCTTACATGTTCTGATAGGGCTGCAGCCAATATTTATGAGGATATTTCAGGCAAAGAAATTATGGCCTTTTTCGAAGAGGTTCTTCAAAATCCTTGGGAGCCGATTTACCGGGTGATACCAGATGAAAAGGAACATATAGTATCAACCTTGAGATCTATGGCCGAAGAGCAATGTGCCTTGATCGTCACCACAGGTGGAACGGGTCCTGCTCCAAGAGATGTGACTCCTGAGGCCACAGAAGAGATCTGTGATAAACTATTACCGGGATTTGGGGAACTGATGAGGCAAGTGAGTTTGCAATATGTACCGACAGCGATTTTATCACGACAGACAGCAGGGATTTATAACCAAAGCCTGATTGTAAATTTACCGGGTAAGCCTTCGGCGATTCGGCAGTGTTTGGAGGCTGTTTTCCCTTCTATTCCCTATTGCCTGGATTTGATTGGGGGGCCTTATTTGGTCTGTGATGCGTCAAAAATTATGATTTTTAGGCCTAAATGATATATGTACTGATTTAGAAATGGGAAATTACTTGCCTTATGAGTGATATTTCAGATAAACCGTGGACTGGGACTAGGAAGATTTTGTTCCGCTTGGTATTTACTTATGTAATGTTGTATTGCTTTGGCTTTCCAATATACTTTTTTCCTTATGGGCATACACTAATTCATCCTATTGGCAGTCAGCTACAAGATCTGGCAATTTGGATTGGATATCATGTTTTTGGAATTATGGAAGAAATCCCTGCATCAGAAACAGGTAGCGGGGATACCTTGATTTATTGGTTGCTGTGGGCAACCAAGTCCATGTTGGCGATATTGGTGACTTTGGTTTGGTCTGCTTTGGATAGAAGAAGGCCATCCTATGTTTTTCTCAATAACTTCTTGATTACTTATGTAAGGTATTATGTGGCATTGATCCTTTTTTCTTATGGTATGGCCAAAGTAATTCCCACCCAATTTATCGAACCCTCCTACACTCAACTAATGAAGACCTATGGAGAAAGTTCACCCATGAACCTGCTTTGGACTTTAATGGGTTTCTCTACCCCTTATCAGATTTTTGGTGGCATTATGGAGGTTTTGGCTGCTGTTTTTTTACTATTCAGAAGGACAGTATTACTGGGTGCCCTAGTGATGATTACAGTGATGACTAATGTGGTCGCCATGAATTATGCCTTTGATGTTCCTGTCAAATTGGCTTCCACACATTACTTGATATTTTCCATAGGATTAGCAATGTTGTTTAAGAAAAACCTACTAGCTCTTTTTTTCTTAAGGAAAACCAGTGAGCCGGTCATTCTACCTCCTCTTTTCAAACAAAGAAAGACATTTATTGGAAGTCAGGTATTTAAAGCTGTTTTTTTGCTTTACTTCGGTTTTACTACTGTATCAGGTAATTTGGATTACTTCAACAGTATTAAGGAAAGGGGTTTTTCTGCACCATTAGCAGGGATATATGAAGTGAAGCAAATTTATATAGACTCGGATTCATCAACGATGATTTCCAGTAAACTCCCCATGAAAATGATGATTTTTGATAACCAAAGGCCGGAGCGATTGACCATTATTTTTGGAGATGATAAGAAGGTCAGGTATTCGGCAAGTTTCGATCAAGAGAACCAAGCCTTATCAGCTTTGCTACCTTCAGACAGTACCAATAGTTTGGATATGTTGTATCATGTTGATAAAAATGGAAAGCTTTTGCTCAAGGGGATCTTTAAGCAAGACAGCTTACGTCTAGAATTAGAAAAAATTCCGATAGATAGCCTTTTATTAGTAAATAGAAAGTTTCACTGGATTAGCCCTGCTCCATTTAATAGATAATAATGAACATTGAAGAAACCTCAGAACTAGTCCTACAATTTCAAAAAAGAGGGGGGATATTACCTGTAGCTGTGCAAGAGTACAGTACTGGACAGATTTTGATGCTAGCATCGGTCAATCAGGAAGCCTTAGAATATTCAGTTAAATTCAGAATAGCTGCCTTTTATAGCACTTCAAGAAAAAAGCTCTGGGTAAAAGGGGAGTCTTCCGGGAACCAATTGAGAGTTGAAAAAATCTTAATTGACTGTGATCAGGATGCTTTGGTTTATCAGGTGACTATACTCGGTGGTGGTGTTTGTCATACGTTCAACAAAGAAGGAAATAATAGAAAGGCTTGTTTCTATAGAAGCTTAGATTTCGATGAAATGAAACTTCAGTTTTTAGAAAAGTAAATCATCAGTTACTTGCAGTCTTTACAATATCCTTCTAGGGCTATAGATTCTAAAAAGTAGTATTTATTATCTATCTGGTCTAAATATCCTTGTGGTAATTCTGGTAGCTCCTCAACTTTTTGGCAACACTTGCATCTAAAACTTGGACTATTACAGTTAGATTCTTTGGTTGTTATTAAAGCAAAAAGAAAGTTGCCGTCCGAACATGGGATTTTCTTAAGGATCCCCTTGTCAGTAAATAAAATCAAATTACGGTAAACAGTAGTCCTGTCCATTTGACCCTTGAGTATTTCATGGAGTGTGCAGAGCGAATGGGCTCTATGGTCATCTATAAAGCACTTGATCACCAAGCTTCGATTGGTATTGGGCTTTATTCCATGACTTTTAAGGATTTCATTTAGTCTTTCCATCGCATTTACATTTTTTGGGTACTGGATCATATCCGAAAGTTCCCCAAGGATGACACTTGGATAATCTTTTGACTCCAAACCATAGCCCTACCCAAGCACCATGTTCTTGGATTGCTTGTATCATGTATTGAGAACAAGTAGGTTGATGCCTACAAGAAGCTGGGAACAAAGGGCTAATCAGCCATTGATACAGTTTAATGGGTATTATAAAGACCCATCGAAACATTAGTTGGATTGTTAGAGTCTCACTTTTCATAGTTGTTTTTTTAAGCTTATGCTGTCACCTGAGCTTTATTCGCAATAGTTTTAGCAAGAATCCTTTCTAAACCTTTTCGTTCGATCCCTTTTCCTATAAAAACCAGTACGTTTGGGCTCTTTTTTGGAGCGTCAGTTTTGGAGAAACTCACGGTGTTTCCGGTGGATTGCACTAGGATAGGATGATCTTCTCCAGCTACCTTTACAAATCCTTTGACTCTATACACCTGATGATAGGAAAGGTAAAGCGTCATGGATAAGGTTGCATATAATTTTTCCCGATCAAACACTTCGTTTGTTTCGATTGCAATACTTTTCATTCTGTGCGGGCCTTCCACCATTGAATGTGCCAGTCCGTTTGTAGGAGTAAAGTCCGAATAATTGTTTTTAAAAAAATTATAGGCATCTAATTCCTGATTTGAACAAATTGACGCTAAGGGATTGATTTTTTGTAAAAGCTCTCTCAGATGCTCTTCGTAGGAAGGTTGTATTAAATCAATTTTGGAAATGACAAGGGTAGAAGATGCTACCAATTGCCTGTAAGGCTCAGACACTTCCTCTAAGCGATCTTCAAAGTTTTCTGCATCGACAATACAGATGACTTGCCTTAATTCAAAATACTTTTTGACATCATCGCGCTGAAATATTGACGCAAGTATCCCTGCGTCTGCAACACCGGAAGCTTCAATAAACAGGTTGTCTGGTTGGGAATCTAATCGTACAAGTTGTGCCAATACTTCAATCAACTCACTATCCAAAGAACAACAAATGCAACCATTATTGAGCTCAAAAAGCTGATTATAGTTTTTTGTAACAAGTGTACTGTCTATAGAATTTTTTCCAAACTCATTTTCAATGACATAGTTTGTTTCAGATACTTTTAACCCTAATAAGTGATTGAGAAATGTTGTTTTTCCAGCTCCTAAAAAACCTGTTAATAAGTAAGTTTTTATTTTCTTTTTCATAACGCAGGCAAGATACTCAGCGTGGTTTATTTATGCAACTATGTTGCATTAATTTAAATTGTTTTTACCTTTGCGCAAAAAAATCGTAAAAGTCTATGAGAAAACTTAGTTTATTTTCTGCAGCATTATTAGTTGCTTTATTTTTTTCTTGTCAAGAAAAAGAGGACCCAATAGTAGAGGTACCTTCTTTTGAAGAACAAGAAAGTGAGTGGATTAGATTGGGTGTTTGGGACCAATCATCCAATTTTTCATTGATGCATCCACTTACTGCAAACATTAAAACTCCCTCTTTGGCTAGTTTCCATCAAGCGAGTGCAAATTATTTATCCAGTTCTGGTAGATATATTGTATCAATCGAGAGAAATGATGGAATCGTAAGATTTTTTGACACAGGAATAGAAAACCATCTTGATCATGGTCATGAATATGCAATGAGATGGTTGAGTGCTACGGCAGAAGCACCCCTTCCTACACATTTTTCTGCTACTCAAGGTAACATCGTTATTTTCAATGATGGGGATGGGAGTATTACCTATGCAAGAGAAGCGAGTATGGAGACGCCAACATTTAGACCTACAGTTATTTCAAATATTGGCAATGGCGTTCATCACGGTGCTGCTACATGGTTAAAGGGTAATAAGTTTGCAGTGACCTTTAAAGACGAAGGCACACCCGGTGCTTTACCACAACGGGTGAAACTACTCAATCTAACGGGAGAATTAACAGCTGAAAATCCAAATGTTTTTGTAACAGGAATCCATGGAGATGCGTCCAATGGAGACCACGCAGTTTTTGGCGGTACGCAAGGTGTGATTGTAGCTGGAGCGGATAATACTATCAAGTTGATTGCTAATCCAAGCCCTCTACAACCTACTTCTGGAAATTGGATGGGAACCATCAAAGGCAATGATGAAATTAAAAAGTTCTACGGGTATGCAAGAAATCAGGGGGTTTTTGAAATAGACCCACATGCGGAGTCAATTAAACCAATCTTTCTATCTGATCAAATTAGAACCTACTTTTTGAGTGCTGATGGCGGTCACCTGATCATTCAAACTAGTGATCATGTGATCAGAGTGTTTGATACCAAAACAGGTAATGAATTGGCAAGTAGGGCGGTTACTGTCGCTGACGAAATCGCAGCAAATGCTCGAAAAACAGCAGATGAATTAACGCACTACAGAATGATGAATGAAAATAATCCAGTAATCACTGCCTCGGAAAATTTCCTGTACGTTTTGGAGCCTAGCAGAACTAAGATTCACGTACGAGATCTTAAAACCTTGTCGACAGTTGCGACGATGGATGCACCTGCAAATACTTCCAACATCATGAGAGTTGGATTTCAGGTGAAGTAAAGCATTAGTATAATTTTTTTCAAATGAAAAGAGCCACCCCTAAATTCTCTGGGTGGCTCTTTATTTTTTTTACTCCACAATCGTCAAAGGAAAAGTGATATCCCAATCCACATCACCATCTTGAGCAGAAGAAGTTGCTGTTTTTACTCCAGGCTGATGAGCCAACCATACGCGGAAGGTAGCATCGGTGCGAGGTCCAGCGGTAGTCCAGCTGGTACGAAGTCCAAGCGGTAAGCCATTTCTATCAAAGTCTAGATAATTGACAGCTCCATTTCTATTTTGGATATTACCGTTTCCTGTTGGGCTGGAGAACGCATTAGTAGTAAACTCAAAGAATACCTGATGCTCATCATCTTCTTCTGCAATTTCAAGTTGTACATCTTCCACAGGAGTGACCAAGCGGTTGAGCATTTCGAAAGTCAAGGTATAGGTGGTGTTAGCTTTCAAGGTTATTGGCTGTACAGTGAAAGAAGCATTGATTCCTAGCCCTCCGGTGGGATCTTCAGCAAGTGCACGTACCACCGTACCATCTTCTGCCGTGAAGATTAGCTCTATATCGGTAAATATTTCTGTTTCATTTTCTTCTTCTGGTGCTTCTGCTTCTGTGCAAGCTGCAAAAACGAAGATGGATAGGATCAAGATCCATAGTTGGCGAAGTTTGTTTGTTTTGTTCATTTGAATTAAAATTTATAGTGAATAGATAATTGTATATTTCTTCCTAAATCGTCTGCGAAAAATCGCATAGCATTTAGATAATCCCTGTATCGGGTATTCAAAGCATTGTGCACTTGTAGACTCAATCCTAGATTTCCTTTTTCAGCCTTTGCAAAACCGTTCAAAAGGAAGTATCCGGGAGGCGGAGCCAAGAAATCAAAGATTTCTGATTCAAGGTTGATGGTTACATTTCCCTCAATGATATCCCGAATGGAAACCTCTCTTGGTGCTTGAAATTGTCTAAAGGTATACATGGGTTGTAGGGCTATCTGAACTCGGTCAAATGGTCCAAGATTGCGTTTGTCAAACGCCAGCTCATAATTGATATTGATAGGTGGTTGGTTGATCAGAGGCTCATTTCGCTCCACATTTTGCGACCAGATGTAGCTACCCCCAATTTTACTCGACCAGTTTGTAGTATGCTGCCATTCATAAGTAAAATCAACACCTGTGAAAAAGGCATTTGCTTGGTCAAAAATGTAGGTGGGCATAGGTCCTCTTAGCGTACCAACTACCCCTATTGGCCTCCAGAAAATAAAGTTTGCAATATAGTTGGCATAAACAGATGTGCTAAAACGTCCCTTTTCACCTCTTATTTCCAATTCATTGACCCACTTATAGCTTTGTTCTGCCTCTACACTACTTTCAGCCATGGAGACTACACGATCATTTTGTAAGTTTCCTTCGGCATCTTCAAAATACCTGAGCAAACCAAACAATTGCCTTGCCTCGTGCTGCCCAAAGCTATACAGTTCGGCCATGTTGGGTGGCCTCCAGCCTGTACCAATATTACTTCGGAATGTAGTGGATGGATTGACCTGAGCTACATAGCCAAGGGCTGCGGTGAAATTGGAGAATGAGAAATTATCAGAAAAAGGTGCCTGAGTTCGTTCTCTCCCTGCCACAGAATTACGCTCATAATCATAGCGCAGTCCAAGTTCCCACTCTGAATTCCCTCGCTGAAGAGTTTCTACCAAAAACATACTGACACGAAAACCTTCATAATTTGGGATAAAAGGCGTGATCCCGGTTCCAGGATTATTGGAGTTGGACTGAATAAGGATTTGACCTCCCACAATTCCTTGGATACGGTCGCTAAGTTTGTGACTGTAATCAGCTTGGATATCCTGAGTAGTGAGTGTGAGATCAATAATTGGTAAATCCGCATTTCTTCGAACATCAAATTCCTGCCTACCATTGGATTGAAAGGCATAGCGAAAACTCACATGATTGTCCGGATCAATACTCCAATCCAATTTCAAAGAAGCCAAATGATGGCTCACAAACTGATTTGGCTCATTGATATCATAGGAAAAGTCCCTGATGATAACAGGCCTGTCGGCTTCAAAATTTCTAATCAAAGCTGCACCACTACTACCAATTGAAGCTCTGAGGATTCCCAAATTCTGACGCATAAAGCTGTAATTAGCCTTTGCAATCAGATTTTCGCTGATTTTGAACTTTGCTCCGCCATAGGCGCTGTATTCTCTTGCTCCTGTATTGGTGAGCATGTAGTCAGGTGCATGTCTATCTCCTACGATATTGAAATTACCTCCAACGTGCCAGCTAAAATTTTCATAGCCTTCAGAAAGGTTAAGTCCAGTATTAAAACCTCTTCCGTTGGTCTGAAATCCGGCAACTGCTGAGCCTGACAAACGACTGTTGAAGGGCATACCATGGGACTCCGTTACTACCGCCCCACCTAGCGCATCAGGACCGAAACGAACAGCTGCAGCCCCCTTAATCACTGAAATCGATTCAGCACTCTGAATATCAATCTCAGGTGCATGGTCTGAGCCCCAATTTTGAAACCCATGTTTGAAACCATTATTGAGAATAAGAATACGGTTACCATATAGGCCATGGATAATCGGAAGCTGAATATTGGAGCCAAAGGAGGCAAAGGTAACTCCTTGAATATTTCCCAAGATTGTACCTAATGAGGCTGTTTGGTTTCGGCTGATGGTCTCTCGGTCTATGCTTTCTATACTCAGACTTTTGGTGCCCTCTGATCGGATTCTTTCACTACGAACCTCAACGGTACCCAAGCTTTTTTCATCTGGCTCGAGTTGAATAGTTGCTTGTTTATCCGTAGTAATAGTCACCTTTATGGGCTTAAAACCCAAGTATGTGATTTGTATTTCCTGCGGACCTGCTGTAAATACAGGAATAGAAAACTTCCCGAATTGGTCAGTAGCAGCGCGATGGTCTTGCTTTCCCAGGACAGTTACAATAGCACCCACTAAAGGTGCTTTACTTTCGGCGTCATAAACAATTCCATCAAGGGTAAAATTGGCGGTTTGGGCCATTGCTACCCCATTACCTAGGAAAAGGTAAAGAGCCGTCATTAGTACCATGTACTTAGACATATGAATAGATTGGTTGGTTACACGTTCAACAAATGGAACTTAGTCTGTCTTCACAGAAGACGAGTTCATCAGTTGTAATAAAATACCCCATTAGAATAATCATAATGTTCCAGTTTACACACAGGAGCACCGCAGGCGCAAAAGCCGTAGATACATGAGGAAGTGAAGTGAATTAGGAAAAAATAGCAGGTGGTCCTCTCAGGGATGAGGGGCTTTTATCACGGCTTTTAATTAAGAATTGTTGGGATACCTCTTGAAAATCAACAAAGAAAAGAGGAAGATTTTCAGGAATTAAAACTTCAGATGTAAAGGTGTGAAAGTGAGCATTGGAAATAATATCCCAAAAAATATACTCTTCTTCTGTATGATTATGATCCTTTTCCCCTTTCTGGAATGGGTGCGCATGCACAATAAGATGACCGTTTTCAGTCAGGTGCACGTGCTTATTGTTGAAATTATTCCAAAATACCAAGCCCCACAGCCCTAGCATGGCTATTGACAGGCACTTCATATGTTGGATTCTTTGGATCATATGCAAAAATATAAAACTTTTTGTTTTTGCAACAATATTACATTTAGATTTGGTTATCCATTAACTTTATACCTGAATTGTGTATAAGATGTTTCAAAATTCTGTAAAAGTTTTAGTGGATGTTCAAAAACTCGTCTATTGCTTTTTCTGATTAGAATCCCTATTTTTAACGACAAACCAAAAAAGCCAAACCAATGAAAAAATTAATTTCCTTGTTCACGATGCTGTGCCTCGTAATGAGTGTCGCAGTGGCGTCGATTCCTGTATCTTCGGATAATTTTGTAGGAGAATGGGACTTGTTAGTAGAGGGTACGCCTCAGGGGGATGTACGAGTTATCATGACCATTGAAAAAGTGGATGGAAAATTGAAAGGAAAATTTAAGATGGCGGGGACTGATCAGGAAACAACCCTTTCTTCCATCAGCGAGGGAAATGATAGCATCAGCTTCTCATTTTTTGCCGAGGGATATGACCTCTATATGAATTTAAATGCCAATGGAGCAGATGCGCTCAAAGGTTATTTGGTTGATCAATTTCCTGTAACTGGTAAGCGTTTGAAGTAATAAGTCCATCAAAGACAATTGAAAACCCAATTCTTAAGTACAAGAATTGGGTTTTTTTGTAACTTGATCCAATGAACTATCAAGGCCTATCCGAACAAGAAGTACTATCCAACCGAAAGGCTTTTGGACGAAACGAGCTGGATAAACAGGTTAAAAATCACATTTGGGGGATTTTGTTAGAGATAGTTAAGGAGCCTTTATTCGTCATTTTGTTGGTGGCTTCAGCCATCTACTTTTTCCTGGGAGAGACTACCGAAGGAACTATCATGTTGGTGGCTATTGGTTTGATTTCCGCAATTTCCATTTTTCAAGAAAATAAAAGCAAAAATGCTATCAATGCACTCAAAAAGTTATCAAGTCCAAAGGCAAAAGTTTATCGGAATGGAAGTTTGATAACCATGCCCACGGAAGATATAGTCATAAAAGACCTGATTGTAGTGGAAGATGGGGATTTGATTCCGGCAGACGCACAGATAATTGAAGCGCATGATTTTACGGTTAATGAAAGTATACTGACTGGGGAATCTTTGTCAATTACCAAAGAAAGCAGCTCCTCATCAGCGTTGATTTATCAAGGCACCTTAGTTGATTCGGGCAATTGTGTGGCAGAAGTGGTGGCAATTGGGAAGAATACTGCTCTAGGGATAATCGGCTCTAGCCTCCATGAAATTGACCAAAGTAAAACCCCTCTCCAATTCCAGATCAGAAACTTTGTCAAACGCATGGTTGGTTTTGGAGGAATAGCTTTTGTATTGGTTTGGGGAATCAATTATCTGACTTCCTATGATATTCTACAATCCCTCTTGGCCGGTCTCACGCTTGCGATGTCCATTCTACCAGAAGAAATTCCTGTCGCTTTTAGTACGTTTATGGCCTTGGGTGCTTATAGGTTGTATAAAAATCAGGTT
Organism: Mongoliitalea lutea; assembly: GCF_014652135.1. Lineage (GTDB taxonomy): Bacteria > Bacteroidota > Bacteroidia > Cytophagales > Cyclobacteriaceae > Mongoliitalea > Mongoliitalea lutea. The sequence goes on along the minus strand of NZ_BMYF01000019.1, from coordinate 74,461 downwards.
ATTGCCAGAAGTCCTTACACGGTTGAGACTTTGGGAGCGGCTTCCGTGATTTGTACGGATAAAACAGGGACTTTGACGGAAAATAGGATGGAGTTGAGAGCCATTTATGATTTGAGTGAAAACAGCTCCCAGGATTTCACCCAAGGAACTCCTCGATTTAACAGTACCTTGGAATATGCTATGTGGGCCTCTGAAATCCTCCCTTTTGATGCGATGGAAAAGGCCATTCATGATACTTATTCCCAACTTGCTCCAAGTGATGAAAGAAAAGGTACCAAAATGATTCATGAATATCCCCTAGGTGGCAAGCCTCCCATAATGACACATATTTTTCAGAAGCAATCGGGAGAAAAAATTTTTGCAGTCAAAGGCAGTGTGGAAGGAGTCTTAAATCAATGCAAATTGGACGAGGAGCAGTTAAAAGTAATTTGGGATCATGTTAATAGTTTCACCAATCAAGGATTTAGAGTTCTTGCCGTTGGAAAAGCCAATCCTCAAATGGAAGTCTATCCAAACACGCAACAGGAGTTTGAGTTTGAGTATTTAGGTTTGTTGGCATTTTATGATCCCCCGAAGAAGGAAATAAAAAACACGCTTCAAAGCTTTTATCAAGCTGGAATCGATGTCAAGATGATTACCGGAGATCATGCCCAAACTGCTGCTGCTATTGCTTCCCAAGTCGGTTTAAAATCAACTGGGGAAATCCTAACGGGAGAAGAACTGCTCAGGCTAGATTCCACTCAGCTGAAAAAGGCAGTTCAGCAGACCAGCATTTTTGCTCGAATGTTTCCCGAAGCCAAGCTTAAAGTAATTGAAGCTTTGAAAGCAACTGGAGCGGTCGTGGCTATGACAGGCGATGGAGTCAATGACGGGCCTGCTTTGAAAGCTGCCCATATCGGGATTGCCATGGGTAAGCGGGGAAGTGAAGTAGCCAAAAGTGCAGCCGCCCTTGTATTGATGGACGATGACTTGGGGCATATGACGGAAGCTGTGGCATTGGGGAGAAAAATCTACGAAAACCTCAAAAAAGCTATTCGATACATCATTTCCATTCATATTCCGATCATTTTGATTGTGCTGTTACCATTGGTATTGGGTTGGGAATATACCTTGATATTTACACCTGTACATGTGATTTTCTTGGAATTGATCATGGGGCCTACCTGTTCGATAGTATTCGAAAATGAGCCCATCGAACCTAATTCCATGAATAAGCCTCCCAGAAAAATGAGCGATACATTTTTTTCATGGGCTGAACTTTCCATCAGTGTCATCCAAGGACTCATGATTACCGTGTTCACTTTAGGACTAGGATTCAATCTTATGAAAGATGGTCAAAGTATAGAGACTGTCCGAACAGTCATTTTTTCCACCTTGGTATTCAGCAATGTGTTTTTGACCTTGGTCAATCGCTCTTTTTATTATTCCGTTTTACAAACAATTCGCTATCCGAATAAATTGATGCCTTTAATTTTAGGTGTTTCTATATTGTTCCTGATAGCTACGCTTACGATTCCATCTATTCAAGGCTTATTCGACTTTGAATCTATTGATATATCATTGGTTACAAGAGCTTTGATAACGGCTTTTGTGGCTGTTTTTTGGGTTGAGTTGTGGAAAAGGTGGAGGTCCAAAAGAAATTGAGGAATTCCTCCAATTTAACTTTTCCTGTCTATGGTTCCTCTTGGTTTTAAAGGCCAATAAAATCATCTCATTAGGTGATATTCCTCACCAATTCTTTCCCTACAAGTACTGAATTTTGGAAGAAAAAAGGACATGAAACGCTTTCATTTTAAATCCAATTACAGTTTATGGCTTCTGCCTATTGGTACGTTTCTTTTATTGACCTTTGGATGTAAACAAGCACCCGTAGACCAACATTTAGAAAATATCCCCAAGGAAAACCTTTTAGAGGTTTTACTGGAAGGCAATATGCGTTTTGCTGAAGATCATCCCATTCATCCAGACCAAACATTAAAAAGACTTCGGGAACTCAATAAAGGGCAGCATCCTGTGGCGGCAATTGTAAGCTGTTCGGATTCACGGGTTCCTCCTGAATTGGTTTTTGATCAAGGATTAGGAGACCTTTTTGTTATTCGCAATGCAGGAAATATAGTTGGGGATTATGAAATCGGGAGTTTGGAATATGCCATCGAGCACCTGGAGGTTCCTTTGGTAATTATCCTAGGACATACTAATTGCGGGGCTATAGGCGCCTTTGTGGATCATGACCACGATCATTCTCATCATTACTCTGCCTACATTCAAAAAATCATCGACTTCATAGACGCAGAGGAAGAAGAGAAAGCATTGCCACGGGACATTCCCAATTTCTTTGAAAAAGCCGTTGAAGCCAATGTCCTCCATGGAGTTCATGCCCTCAAAAAAGCACTACCCTCAGTTGATTCTCTGATTGCAGAGAAAAAACTAAGGGTAGTAGGCGCAATTTATGATTTGGAATCTGGTAAGGTGCGAGTTTTGGAAGAAAATTAATTACCGATCAAATAAAGGTGGCCTCTTTTGTTGCCAATCCGAAGCTTCCTGATAAGCTCGCCCGATCATAATTAGCTTTTCTTCGTCAAATAAATTGGCTAAGAAAGTAATCGATGTTGGGCTTCCGTTGTCATCAAATCCATTCGGCAGGCATAAGGCTGGATGGCCTGTGAGATTGGTTACTTGTAATTGATTTCCCCCATAACTTGGAGTTACGATCACATCAAACTCTTGGAAGATCTTGTGTACCTCTTCGATAAGAATTGATCTAAAACGGTTGGCTTGAATATATTCTACGGCTGGAATAAAGCGGGAAGAGCGGAAGAGATTTGGCCAGGCATTTCTTCGTTGATTGACAAGCATGTCATCCAAATCCAAACGGGTCATTTCATCAAAAGCCGCCGCGCCTTCCACGTACAAAGTAATCAACATGCTTGGTACATGCACAGAAGTCTTCAATTCTACTGGATGCAATTCCACTCCCAGTGCTTTCAATTCATCTAAAACCCTCCTATCTCGAATATTCCCAGGCCTTTCTCCTTCAAAATAGCTGGCGAAATAGCCTATTTTCAAGTCTTTTAGATTCTTCTTGGCGTCATAATTGAACGCAGCAGGGATGGTGCTTTTATCCTTTGTATCTAGGCCGTGGATAGCAGCTAACACAATCGCATTGTCTAAGGCTGATCGCGACATCGGACCGATTTTATCCATACTCCAACTGAGTGCCATAGCCCCGTGGCGACTTACCCTTCCGAAAGTTGGACGAAGGCCAGTTACCCCATTCCTCGTGGATGGTGAGACTATGCTGCCCAAAGTTTCTGTTCCAATGGCAAAGGGTACTAATCCTGCAGAAACCGCTGATCCCGAACCTGCGGAAGACCCACTGGCACCTTGATTCAGGTTCCAAGGATTTTTGGTCACTCCACCATACCAAATATCGCCCATGGCCAAGGCTCCCAGTGTAAATTTACCCAGGAGTACAGCTCCCGCTTCTGTCAGTTTTTCAACTACAGTTGCGGTTTCGTCAATTTCCTGATCTTTGTAAGGCATGGCGCCCCAAGTAGTTTTGGTACCCTTGACTGCCAACAAATCTTTGATTCCATAAGGGATTCCGTGAAGTGGACCCCTGTATTTTCCTTGGGCCATTTCAGCATCCATGGCTTTTGCTTGCACAATAGCTTCTTCTTCCATCAAGGTTATTAGACACTGCAAAGTGTCTCCATAGGTTTTGATACGATCCAAGTAAATGCGTGTCAACCGTTCGGAGCTCAGCTGTTTGTTTTTGATCAGTACGGACAACTCTGCCACACCCAAATAAGCAATATCATGTTCCTTTTGTGGAAGATTGACGGAAGCAGGAAGCCCCCAATTCATTGCTATTTGTGATTGGTTAGGAATAAATCCATGCGGAAGAGGGTTGAAAGCGACACTTGGACTCACACTATTAGGCAAGGATAGCTTGCGCATCTCTTCAAAGCTTGCCCGATGACCTTGAAGGTTTTGAATCATGCTGTCTCGTTCGGCAGGTGAAAACTCTAACCCTGCCAATGCTTCTGCTCCCATGATACTTTCATGGTTGATTTCTCCTGTTTGTCTTCCGATGATAAACCCTACTAGCAGAAACCCTGCTGCCAAGAGAAAAATGCTTATTTGGGACCTAATATTTGAATGCTTCATGTAGTTTTGTGTTTGGGTGAGAACCTATTTGACAACCCAAAAGTTATCCATGAAAGATATCAAAAAGTAACGATGCAAGAAAATACCCTTACACCAACATTTCCCATGCCCATGCGAGGGCTGCTTTTACTTACAGGAATGTACAGCTTTGCCTGGTCAGCCTTCTTTCGGTATTTTGGAGAGGACTTATTGAGATGGCTATCCATGGAAGCCACTGCTCCTGATGGGCTAAGTGCACGAGTGTTTGGTACTGTGGGTATGTTGGTAGGCTTTGTGATTTTTTTATCAGCTTTTTACCCGATTAGTTGGCGCTATCTGATACTTGCTGGAATTGTGGGTAAGCTGGTCATGATTTCTTGGTTTATACTGGCATTTATACCTACATTGGATTGGAATAAGCGGACTATTTTCCATGTAGTATTTTCAGAATTGCTGTGGTTGGTTCCTTTGACGGTGATTTTATTACGGTCTCTAAAAGTTGCCAAATATATCGCAAGTTTGCCGGAGGAGTGATAATCGGGGATTATGCTGAAATGTACAGATTACATGTTCAAATTCCTGTTTAATAAATACCTTTAGTTTTCAATTTTCAATGATGAGGAAAACGTATGGAGTATTGATGCACCTGTTAAGGAAATCCACTAGGTTCATTTTTTAAATGTAGGCGAAGATGAGTGAAATGAATAAAAATATTGACTTGATTGCAGAGATCAAATCTCTAATGAACAGAGTAGGCAACAAGTAGCTGCAGCAGTAAATTCGGCCATTACTTTATTGTATTGGGAAATAGGAAGCCGAATCAATAAAGAGATTTTGTTGAATTTCAGAGCCGAATATGGAAGACAAATTGTCCAAACACTCTCGTCACAATTGGTGTTGGAATATGGCAAAGGATGGGGTGAAAAACACTTAAGACATTGTCTACGCTTAGCGCAAACTTTTCAGGATAAGGAAATTGTCTACACAGTGTGTAGACAATTAAGCTGGTCTCATATTCGGTTGGTTATATATATGGAAGACGACATAAAACGCGATTTTTACATCGAAATGTGTAAAGTCGAAAAGTGGAGTGTTCGAACTTTTCAAGAACGAATCAACTCAATGCTTTATGAGCGAACAGCCATTAGTAAAAAACCAGAGGTTACTATCCAAAAGGAATTAAAATTACTAAAAAACAGCCAGCAAATTTCGCCTGATTTGGTTTTTAAAGACCCTTATTTTCTTGATTTTTTAGTACTAAGAGATGCATATTCAGAAAAAGATTTAGAAGATGCTATCTTGATAGAACTACAAAAATTCATCATCGAATTAGGTTCTGACTTTGCTTTTTTGGCAAGACAAAAACGCATCAGTATAGATAACGAAGATTATTATTTGGATTTACTTTTCTATCACAGACGCTTAAAGTGTTTGATTGCCATAGAACTAAAACTTGGTAAATTTGAAGCTGCCCATAAAGGGCAAATGGAACTATATTTGAGATGGTTGGAGAAAAACGAAATGATTGATGGCGAAAACCCACCCATTGGTTTGATATTGTGTGCTACAAAAAATCATGAACATATTGAACTGCTGAAATTGGAAAGCAGCAACATCAAAGTAGCTGAATACCTTACCAAATTGCCTGATATGAGCTTGTTGGAGCAAAAGCTCCATCAAGCTGTAGAAATTGCTAAGCAAAAACATCTGGAATAAGATAAAAGAAGAAATAGGATTTAAACGAACTATGACCCAGTTCTGTTTTTTGCTTTGCCAATTTGAGCATTGACCTACTATTCATACCCTCAAATTTAGATTTGCAAGTAGCCAAATTGTAGGGCAACCAGAATGAGAAGTTTTTGGACGCTATTTCTAAAAGTGGGGTGTTTTTGGGCAAAACTAGGAGATAAACATAAAAAAAATGGCCACCTTCCAGCAGCCATCTTTTTTAAGTTATTTCAGTATTTATTACAAGATGATGATCAACAAAAGGATAACAATAATTGCTCCTGTGGAGATATAGATCCCCCCACCTCTCATAGATTTTGCTTCTTTTTCTAAGCTTTTCAATTCTGATTTCAAGGCTTTTTTCTCTGCTTTTTCCATTTCTGAAAAATCCAATCCCTGAATTTCAGCAACTCTATTTTCAATCTGCTCCATTCGAAGCGTTTCCTCTGCTGTCAATTCTTTCCGCTCTTTCGCCTTGAAAGGAGATGCTTCTACAGGTTGGCTGCCAAAAAACATCATAGTTCCAGCAGCCGCTAAAGTCAACACATATTTTTTCATAGGAATAAAATTTATTTCAAACTTCCAATCATGTCTTCGGGTCTAACCCATTCGTCAAACTGCTCATTTGTAAGCAATCCTAGTGCCAAAGCTGCTTCTCTTAAGGATGTACCTTCCTTATGCGCTTTTTTAGCAATAGCTGCTGCATTTTCGTAGCCAATATGCGTGTTCAAAGCGGTCACAAGCATCAAGGAGTTTTCCAAGTGTTGCTTAATGAACGGTGTGTTTGGCTCGATTCCAATGGCACAGTTGTCATTGAAAGATACGCAAGCGTCTCCAATTAATCTAGCTGATTGTAAGAAATTTGCAATCATCATTGGCTTGAATACATTCAATTCAAAATGTCCGTTGGAACCTCCTACCGAAATCGCTACATCATTGCCCATCACCTGAGCTGCCACCATGGTCATGGCTTCCACCTGGGTAGGGTTGACTTTTCCTGGCATGATGGATGAACCCGGTTCATTTTCTGGAATCAAAATCTCACCAATTCCTGAACGAGGCCCAGAAGATAACATGCGGATATCGTTGGCAATCTTCATCAAGCTAACAGCCAATTGCTTCAATGCACCATGAGACTCTACAATCGCATCATGTGCCGCTAATGCTTCAAATTTATTTGGAGCTGTAATCATCGGCTGACCGGAGAATTCGGCAATTTTCTTCGCCACCAATTCAGAATACCCTTTCGGAGTATTTAATCCTGTACCAACAGCAGTACCTCCCAATGCTAACTCCGATAGGTGAGCTAATGTATTTCTCAATGCTTTTAAACCATGATTCAATTGGGCAACATAACCAGAAAACTCCTGTCCCAAAGTCAACGGAGTAGCATCCATAAAGTGTGTTCGACCGATTTTCACCACATTCATGAAGGCTTCAGACTTCGCCTGTAGCGTATCTCTCAGCTTTTCCACCCCGGGAATGGTAGTTTCTACCACCATTTTGTAAGCAGCAATGTGCATAGCGGTAGGAAAGGTATCATTGGATGATTGGGATTTGTTGACATCATCATTTGGATGGATAAGCTTTTTGGCGTCTTCTAGAGAACCTCCCAACAGCACATGCGCACGGTAAGCAATCACCTCGTTGGCATTCATATTGGATTGGGTACCCGAACCCGTCTGCCAAATCACCAATGGGAATTGATCGTCATGTTGGCCTTCCAAAATTTCGTCGCATACTTTTGCGATGATATCCGCTTTATCTTGAGCCATCACGCCCAATTCAGCATTGGTCAAGGCAGCGGATTTCTTTAATATGGCAAAAGCCTTGATGATTTCCAATGGCATGCGGTTGCGCTCACCACCGATTTTAAAGTTATTGATGGAGCGCTGTGTCTGTGCTCCCCAGTACTTGTCAGCAGGTACCTCTACAGGTCCCATGGTATCTTTTTCGATTCGTATGCTCATGATATGTATAGATGTGTTTTTCAGATTGCTAAATTAATTCTCAAATGCTAGATTCCATACGAAATTCTGTTCAATGAGCTGCTTTTCTGCTAAGTTCCATAGTTACTTACTTGGATCACTTGACTCATTGAGCAATTCATAGAATAAATTTTGGGAAATCCTGACCTTCCTTTTAAAGTGCGCCCAAGCAAACCAATAATTGAAAGCTCCGATCAAAAATATGGCTGTTGCCAGTTCAGGCTTTGGAATCAATGAACTGAAAAGCCCACTTAAAGCCAAACAGATCACAGACCAAAAGGCCAAAAAAAACACAGATCCCGGAAAAAGGGTATAGTCTAAAAATAGAATGATACCTGTTTTGGTACTTTCAATTCTTCCTTTGATTAATGGAAGAAAACTATCTGCTTTTTTGATGATCAGTGAAATGGAAAAACCATTTTCCTGGATTACCCCATTGAATTTGTAATCGTCTTCTTTCTGTGTTTCTATATCCAAGTAATTGACATTTTTAGTGACTTTTTCTAGTCTATGCAAGATTTCTTCTTTGCTCAAAGAAGAAACCAAGGTCTCAGAAAAATTAGGAAACAGTTGCATGAGAAATAAACGCTTACACTACCACAAAGTTAAAAAAAGCCCAAACTTTTATGTTCAGGCTCTCTTGACTATTTCACGGCAATACAGGAAATCTCGACATTTACATCTTTTGGCAAGCGGCTGACTTCTACGGTTTCTCTCGCCGGGGGATTACTTTTAAAATATTGTCCATAAGCTTCGTTGATGGTAGCAAACTGACCCATGTCTTTGATAAATATGGTGCATTTTACCACATGCTCAAACCCATAATCTGCTGCGCGAAGAACCGCTTCCAAGTTTTTCATTACGGCATGTGTTTCTTCGGTAATGTTTTCATTGATCAATTCACCTGTTTCAGCATCTAAGGGAATTTGACCTGATACATAAAGCGTGTTTCCAGCTTTGACGGCTTGGCTATACGGCCCAATAGGAGCAGGGGCTTCAGAAGAAAAGATAATTTCTTTGGACATAGTTTTCTTTTTTTGCTGCAAATTACACAATCAAAAATTTCTCTTTAGCCGAATTTGGGATTTTTTCTCGCTAAAAAATGTAAGTTTGAGGCCTGCAATAAACTTAACTTCACCCATTTCTGTTCAAGAGCTGACAATTCAGAAATATGAGCACCACAGCCTACCAATTTTCCGAAAGCTTTGCGCGTGCAATGGACGCCCAAGATCCTTTAAGAAATTACCGTTCTAACTTTCACTTTCCCAAGATTGAAGGTCAGGAGGCCATCTATTTCTGCGGGAATTCTTTAGGTCTTCAACCCAAACCTACGGAGGCATACATTCAGCGAGAGCTCCAAAATTGGGCAGAAAAAGCCGTGGATGGACATTTTTATGGAGAAGATGCCTGGTATCATATTCGCAAAAAATCCAAGCCTGCTTTGGCACAGATTGTAGGAGCCCACGAGCATGAGGTGGTTGCGATGAATAACCTAAGCACCAATCTACATTTGCTGATGGTCTCTTTCTACAGACCTACTGCGGGTAAATTTAAAATCATTACCGAGTCAGGTGCATTTCCTTCCGATATGTATATGTTGGAGACTCAGGTACGGTTTCATGGGTTTGAGCCTGATCAAGCCATTATTGAAATCGGACCTCGCCCAGGTGAGTATACGATTCGCACGGAAGATATTATTGAAGCCATTCACTCCCATCAAGATCAGCTTGCATTAGTGATGATGGCTGGTTTACAATATTATACTGGCCAGGTTTTTGATATGAAAGCCATTAGTCAAGCCTGTCAGCAAGTGGGAGTGCCTGTGGGATTTGATCTGGCGCATGCTGCCGGAAACGTTCCTTTACAGTTACACAATTGGGGGGTGGATTTTGCGACATGGTGTTCGTACAAGTATCTAAACTCTGGTCCCGGAAATGTCTCAGGGGTATTTGTGCACGAGCGACATGCAGAAAATCCAACTCTACCACGTTTTGCCGGATGGTGGGGACACGATGAAGCCGAGCGATTTAAAATGGAGAAGGGATTTAAGCCCATGTTTGGTGCAGATGGATGGCAGTTGGCTAATTCCAATGTACTTGCATTGGCAGCGCATCAGGCGAGTTTAGATATCTTCCAAGAAGTTGGAATGACTAAATTGAGGAAGAAAAGTGAATTACTGACAGGATACCTGGAGTTTCTCATTCGTGAAATCAGTGGAACTAGTGGTGTTTTGGAAATAATTACCCCAACCAATGTCCACGAGCGTGGCTGTCAGTTATCTTTGCTGATTCATAAAGGCGGAAAAGCCGTCTTTGATGAGTTCTATAAAAATGGAGTTGTTGGTGACTGGAGAAATCCAAATGTAATCCGACTGGCACCTACTCCTTTGTATAACAATTTCTTGGATGTATATCTATTCGCCAAGATTCTTGAACAATCCCTTCAAAAATTCGCTTAATTAAGGGGTTACAATCTCAAACCTATGAAAAAGAATCAAATCAGTATCCTAGGCTCTGGCCTCATTGGGTCATTGCTGAGTATATATTTAAAAAGACGGGGCTTGGATGTCTCGATCTATGAAAAAAGAGCCGATAATCGAAAAGGCCCCTACCGTGAAGAAGGAAGATCCATCAATATGGCTCTCTCTGATAGAGGCTGGAGGGCCTTGGAAAAAGCTGGGCTAACAGAAAAGGTTAAACCTTTAACCATTCCAATGTATGGGAGAATGGTCCACGATGAGCACGGCAAAACCAACTTCCTGCCTTACGGAAAAGATAATCAGGCAATCTACTCTATTTCCAGAGGCAAATTCAATCAACTCTTGGTTGATGAAGCAGAAACGGCTGGAGTAAAGGTGAATTTTGAATCAAAAATTGAGGATGTAGATCTCAAAAACTTCCAAATTGAGCTGACTTCTTTGCAATCTGGTGAGAAAGAAACCATCGCCTCTGAGGTGATTATTGGTTCCGATGGGGCATACTCAAGTTTACGAAATGCCATGCTGAAACAGATGCGTTTTGACTACCGTCAGAAGTATATCAGTCATGGATATAAGGAGTTGAGTATTCCAGCCACTGCTGCAGGTGAATTTGCCATGGACCCTAATGCACTGCACATTTGGCCAAGAGGGAATTTCATGTTGATTGCCCTACCAAATCCAGACAAATCCTTTACCTGTACCTTGTTTCTTCCATTTGAAGGGGATCGGGTTTGCTTTGAAAACATCAATGATGAAAGGGATGTAGTAGGTGTATTCAAGACCTATTTTGATGATGCTTATGAGTTGATGCCCAATTTAACTCAGGAATTCTTCGCTAATCCTACCTCTTCATTGATTAATATCGAGTGTTTCCCTTGGATGCTGAAAAGTGCATTACTTATTGGGGATGCCTGCCATGCTATGGTCCCATTTTATGGTCAGGGAATGAACTGTGGATTTGAAGACTGCTTCATTTTGGATGAGATCATCGAAAAATACGGTACCAATGCCTGGGAGTTGGTCTTCGCAAAATTCCAAAAAGTACGGAAGCCTAACACAGATGCTATCTGTCAATTGGCCATGGAAAACTTTGAGGAAATGAAGAGTGATGTGGCAGATCCCAAATTCATCTTGCGAAAGAAAATCGAGGCTAAGTTACATCAATTATACCCTAAAGAGTGGATTCCATTGTATACCATGGTCACATTTTCTCGCATGCCTTATGCTGAAGCATATTATCAAGGAAAGCTCCAGCAAAAAATCATGGACCGAGTGATGGCAGATCCATTGATTACCCAAAATTGGGATAAATTGGATTACGAAGACATCATCAATCAGATGGATAAAGCAAGGGCGGTTTAGAAACACTATTGTAAGGTAGGTTGAACCAAGTACCATATACCAAGTATGGATTCGTCTATAAAAAGCGCGTCATCTGAAAAGTTCGAAGAAATTAAAAACTAGAGCTTGAGAAAGTTTGGTTGTCTTATTTCTATCTTTCCTCTAGCCGAATTTAGACCTGGCAGGTTTTTAAAACCTGCCAGGTCTCTTTCTCCTCACTGCTCACTGCCAACTGTTCACTTCTAACTGCTCACTGTTCACTGCTAACTACTCCGTTTTTGTCCACTTAATCGTGCAACCAATCGCTTTAGTGGTAGTCACGGCGATAGACTGACCAGCCATAATAGCGGACATGGCATCCTCCACATAACGCTTAGTGACGGCACTTGCATCTTGGTAGTTGTTGTCAATAGCTCCGATGTATTTTACAATGAAATCATTTCCTTCCTTGTTAAGTAGGTACACATGAGGCGTTCTGTTTCCTCCGTATGCTTTGATGACTTCTTGAGTTTTGTCATACACATACGGGAAAGGGAAATTCTTTTCTTTAGCTCTTTCCTGCATTTTTTCGAAGCTGTCTCCAGGAGATACCTTGTCGTCATTAGGATTGATAGCGATTACAGGATAACCCATAGCCGCATATTTATTATGCAGGTCTATCATGCGGTCTTCGTAAGCCACCACATATGGACAGGTATTGCAGGAGAAAATAACAATAGCTCCTTTGATGTTGGACATTCCTGCTAGGGAAACCATGCTTCCATCCACATTTTTCAAAATGAAATCGCTGGCTTTATCACCAATTTGATAACCTGACTCCTGAGCCTGTACGCTAATGGCAAGCACAAGCGCCAATGCTAAGGAAAAAAGAACACGTAGCTGTTTCATAGGATTTTACTTGAGTTTTTGTATGATAGATTTTAATTCGTTTTCATCGACTTCACCTTCATGAAAGTACTTGCTTCCATCTGGTTTGATAAATAGTGTAGCTGGAATAGCACCCGACCAACTTGGATCAACCTTATCAATCCATTTATTGTAATCTACATCATTTAGTAAGTACACAGGTGCTTTTACGCCCCTCCGCTCAATAAAGTTGGTAACACGCTCCGGTTTTCTACCATCGTCCATAGAGATAAAAATTAATTCTATGCTCGGATCCTCAGCTTGTACGTTTTCAAAGTAAGGCATTTCCTTTACACATGGAGCACACCAAGTAGCCCAAAAGTTGTACACTTTAATTTTTGGGCTGGAATCAGCCATCATTTTTTCAAAGTCATCAAAGGTGATTATTTCAAAAACCGTAGGATTGTTACTCGATGCATTTTCAAGATTGGCAACACCAATCCAAGTCCACAGGAAGAAGTATGCAAATAGAATTTTCATCGTTAAAATTGTACTATTCGAATTAACTTTAAGATAATAAATCAAGCGCTAAATTCATTTTTCTGTCATCAACCGACGAAAAAGGTATAGCTGGGAATGGTCTCCAAATTTTATTTTATTTTTAAAATTACCGAACCATTACTAATGCCAAACGTGTGAAGCCAATTTAGGTTTAACCGTTTATAAAAAAGGCCTCATACGCATCGTATTCAAAGGGTTAAAAAAGCAAGAAAAAATTATCCACATTTATCCACATTTATCCACACTACTGATTTTTAAACACATAATCTCCTGTATTTCAATTGTTTAAGTGATATCAAGGAAAGGTGTTTTTGTGGATATCTCCTTGGAAATGAGATTTTTAAATTTTCAAAACCCAAGTTGAAGGTGGATAAATGGGCGTATCAAAATTTTATTTGCTTTTGATGGTTCTTGGATAAATCTAAAGTTTTTCATCCAAGGAAATCAGGGCATTTAAAATTAAATTAACAGCATTAACAAAGAACTCAGGCTGTATATTTTCAAAGGTATCGGTGACTTTGTGATAGTCCTCATGATCATCTACCCCAAAATATATAAATGGAACTCCTTTTCGGTGAAAAGCAGCATGGTCAGAAGCAAAAGTCCAATCCTGAAGACCATCGATTTCCTTATTATCATGCCCCATTTTCAGTTGAACAGCTTGACCTTTGGTAAATGGTTCGATTATTGGTTTCAATTGGGGATACCTGTTGGTTCCCACAGCCCACAATACATTCTCATCACTTCTGCTGACCATATCCATATTGATGCAAAGGGCAACCTGCTCCATTGGGAAAGGAAAATCTGCCACTAAAGCTTTTGAGCCATGATGCCCCATTTCTTCTGCATCTACTAAGGCAAAAAGCATGGAATGTGCAGGTCTATTGCCAGCAAAATATTCAGCAAGTGCTAAAACAGCCGCAGTACCGGAAGCATTATCGTCAGCCCCTAGAAACACTTGATCATTTATCTTACCCAAATGATCGTAATGGGCCATTACAACTATGATTTTTTCACTCGAAGAACCTGGAATAAAGCCGACTAAGTTTGCTGCATCCTCGTAAGCAGTCATGGTACCCCCTCTATTTGTTTCAAAATCAAAAAACTGGGTAAAATCTTCGAATTGAGAAGTCAGTTGAAGTTCACGAAACCGGTCCCGGATATATTCTCTTGCCATCATACTTCCCTGAGACAATGGTTTTCTTCCTTCAAGTTTTTCAGATGCTAAGTACTGCAAATCTTGAAGGAGGCGCTCTGAGTCAATTTTTTGGCCGAAACTTTGATGATTGAAAGAAATCAACAACAGCAATAGAAATCCGATTAATCTTTTCATATAATTTATTTACTTTGTTCGTTGTGTATATTCGTAAAATTACTGACATCTCTTACTTCTGCCTACATTGCAATGAAATATCTTTTAACTAGTATTCTTCTTTTTACCTTTTACAGCCAATTGTATGCCCAAGGAGGAATACCGGAAGAGTTTTTTGCAGGTAAGACAGTTGTACTGATTTCTAACTCCCCTCAAGCGCGCCCAGTGGCTACATGGCAGGAGTTGGCAGAAACCATCCACCCTGCCTTAAAAGAAGCAGGAGGAGATCCGGTAGGCTATTACGAATTGGAGCGATTGACCTTATCAGAGGAAACACAGGCCGGATATGCGGCAGCATTTACCAAGCGTCAAATCAGTACAGTCGCTATTTTAACGCGAAAACCGAATGGATCATTATTTTTACATATTGGCTCCTTTAGCAACAATAAACAGATTATCGGCTCTTCATCATTATGGGGTATAGAGGCCCCAACCCTAGAAGAACTAGTGGACCAATTAATCGCTATCGGGAGAACAGTCCGCAGCAAAAACTTCCTAGTACTGGATGTTCCGGAGTTTTTGGGAGGTGAACAGGCGATGGCTTCATCTACTGCGCGAAGATTTTTGCCAAGAAACCCGCTCAACTTAGACGTGTTCAAATTAGGGGTTCGTTTGGCAAGTGGAACTTCAGAAGCTGGTGTTTTAGCTAATTTCCGCTATGATTTGTTGGGTAAAAGCGAAGCAAGTATTTTGGCTGAACAGGCAGAAGAACGTAATAGTTTGGAGCAGATTTTTGGAGAATATTATCCTTACCAAGTAGCATACCTTACCACAGCCAAAACAGATCAGGAATTGATTGCTGACCGCGTACAGTTCCAATTGATTAAAGTAGAAGGGAGAGAGGCAGACTTACTTCAAAGTATGGGCTTGCCAGTAGCGGATCCTGAAAAAAATAATCGTATAGTAGTGAAATATTACATACGCCTAATTGTACGGGATGAATTATACATTGGACCTACCTGGGATGCTGACCCTAATTGGCGAGTGGCCCTGACCAATTTCCTACGGAATTTACGACAGTAAAAAAATAAAGCCCCAAAAGGGGCTTGTTAGCATTCATTGTATTAGGGTGACAAACAACTTCAGCTTTTAGTTATCTATTGAACCTGTAACGCGTTTCATAAATGCATTCAAGGCTTCTTTTTTATCTTGACCTGATTTAATCATTTGATTAACTTCTAAAGAACCGTAAAGGTTTGAAATAAGTTCACCAATGACTTCCAGCTCCTCGTCCTTCAATGCAGGACTATCTGCAAGGTGCTCAAGTAGTTCTAGGGTTTCATTTACCCAGTCCTCGTCATTAGCTTCGACAAAAGCTAACACATGTTTAATTAGAGGCAATCTCATGAACCAAGCTTTTTAGGATTTCTTCTTTATTCGTTTGATTTTGGTTGACCAAGGTGCCATTCTTGAAAGCAGCAAAGGTTGGCAAGTTGGTTACCTGTGCAAATTTTCTGGATTCTGGAAATTTCTCTGCATCCACATAGATGAATTTAACATCTTCAAACTCACCAGCAAGCCTTTTCATTTTTGGCTTCATAATACGACAATTGCCACACCAAGTAGCTCCGTATTGTACAATAACTTTTTCATTATCAGCAAGAAACTGCTGTAGCGTATCGTTTTCTAATTCTTGTAGCATCTTCGTTTTAGTAATATGAGACTGCAAAATTACTGTGTATACAATGGAAAAACTAATTGATAAAATCTATGCATTATAGGCAGCTTTTTAGTAAATCTCTGGATTCAAGAATGGAATTAAAGCCAAAATAACAGCCGGTGTGTAATAATTTTTCCTATCAATCCGCTCATGGGTCAAAATACCCACAGCTCCATTTCCCGTCTTGGAATTTTCTCGCTGGAAAAACTGATCATCAGCTTCCCCTAACTCCATTCCCCCCTTTACAAGGGCTGTTATTGCCGGAGGCAGGAAGAATGTCGCTGTTTTTGCTTTTCCAATTTTTCCAGATTTATCGATGATTACTACCCAAGCAAAGGCTTGCATTTCATCGCCGATTTCCTCAATTCCACCCTCTATACCTACCCAGTAATCTGCTTCGGGGAAAACAGCTTTGGAATTCACAGCCCTGTTCAATGCACCTTGGTAAGTCTCCTGATCACCAACAGGTTGGTTGGAAACTCCAGAGCCAACATTGAGTCCTTCGATTAGGAATGCGTCATCAAAAGCCTGGTGAAAGGCTGAGTCGGTGCAGCTGATCTTTACAGGGTTTTTACTGCCAACTATGATTAAAAACTGTCTTTTTTCTGATTGAATGTTTTTCCGTTTGGGAAATGCCATGAGTAAATAAGTGTGAAAGGTATTCTGACTGAGCTATGATTGCTTATTCAGAATACCTTGAGGTGAAAATTAGGCCATATTGGTGAAGACTTGATTGACATCGTCATCGTCTTCCAGCCTTTCAATTAGTTTGTTGATTTCTTCTTCTTGCTCGGGAGATAGCTCAACGGTAGTAGCAGGGAACCATTGGAAATCGGCATTGGTAATGTCAATATTTCGATCTTCCAGTGCTTTCTGCATGCGTCCAAAGTCTTCAAATGCCGTATATACGAAAATCTCGCCTTCGTTTTCTGCAATTTCATCCAATCCAAAGTCGATCAGATCTAATTCCATTTCTTCCAAATCGAACGCTCCTTGGGCAAATCGGAACACAGCCTTCTTATCAAACATAAAACTCACCGATCCTGATGTACCTAGAGAGCCACTGGATTTGGTGAAATAGCTTCTAATGTTAGCAACTGTTCGGTTTGTATTATCTGTCGAGGTTTCAATGATGACTGCTATACCATGAGGTCCATAGCCTTCATATACGATTTCTTCGTAATTCTTTTCGTCCTTATTGGAGGCACGTTTGATAGCTGCTTCTATCCTATCTTTTGGCATAGCAGCTCCTTTGGCGTTTTGAATTACAGTTCTAAGCTTGGTATTATTCGCTGGGTCAGGACCGCCTGCTTTGACTGCCATGACTATCTCCTTACCCAAGCGGGTAAAAACCTTGGACATCTTACTCCAACGTTTAAACTTTCGTTCTTTTCTGAATTCAAATGCTCTTCCCATCGTTTGTATTTGTTTAAAAGCTCGGTAAAATTAAGAAATCTTTTATATTTGTTTATACCATTTCATTTTTACACTCAAATCCATCTATATGAGCACTCCCTTAACTCCTATTCCGAATATTAGTAAGCCTGTATATAAACGAATCGTAATTGTCGGAGGAGGGTTTGCCGGATTAAAGCTGGCCCAAAAACTATCGCACACAGGTTATCAGGTGGTATTGTTGGATAAAAACAATTACCACATGTTTCAGCCCTTGTTGTATCAGGTGGCCACAGCAGCCTTGCCTCCGGATGCAGTTTCTTTTCCATTACGAAGAGCTTTTCACAAAACACCCAATGTCATTTTTAGAATGGCGGTCGTGCAACAGATTAAAAAAGAAGAAAACTTACTGTTGACAAATCTGGGCACACTTAGCTATGACTACCTAATTTTATCCCAAGGAGCAAGCACCAATTACTTTGGCAATGCAAATGTCCACAAGTTTTCTGCTCCGATGAAATCCACTTCAGAAGCCTTATACATTCGAAACAAAATCATTTCCAACTATGAACGGGCGGTTAATATTGCCGATCCTGAGGAGCGTAAACCGATTATGAATGTGGTCATTGTTGGGGGTGGTGCTACAGGGGTAGAATTGGCGGGGTCTATTGCAGAACTACGAAACAAAGTTTTGCCTAAAGATTATCCTCAACTTAGCTTTCAGAATATGCGGGTAATTTTAATTGAAGCAGGTCCATGTCTTTTGGCTGGATTGAAGGAAAAATCACGGGACAAAGCACTGGAGTATCTCCAAAAGTTAGGAGTAGAAGTCATGTTGCACACCATGGTGACGGATTACGATGGATTTACGGTTCAGTTAAAAGACAAACCTTCGATAAAAACGGTCACTTTGTTATGGGCAGCGGGAATCAAAGCCAATACACTAGAGGGAATCACTGAAGATCAAAAAGCTCCAAATGGCCGCCTGTTGGTCAATGAATTCAACCAATTGAAAGGATCAGAAAATATCTTTGTAGTGGGTGATCAATGTGTATTGATCGATGAAAAATACCCCAAAGGACACCCACAAGTTGCCCAAGTAGCGATCCAACAAGCCTCAAATTTGGCAAATAACCTTAAGTATGAGCTCAAGGGGAAACCTTGGAAGCCATTTAAGTATAGAGATCTAGGCTCCATGGCAACTGTTGGTAAAAGTATGGCAGTAGTCGATTTACCTTTTGTAAGTTTTAGAGGGTTTTTTGCATGGTTTGTATGGCTTTTTGTTCATTTAATGGCCATTTTGGGTGTTCGTAATAAATTGGAAATTTTACTTACTTGGGCATGGAAATATCTTTCGTTTGATCCAAGTTTACGTCTATTAATCAGGCCTCGCTACGTGAAAGAATTCAAACGAAAATGGATGACCGAAGAGCCTGATTATGAGATCTGAGATTTCTTCTTGATTTCTGCAAGATAAGCTTCGGAGATTCCTTGGGCTTTCCCTCCCTTGAGAATGGTCTCCACATAATCCTGTTTCGGAATGAGACCCTCCCTACGAATTCCGGACTGAAAAGTGTATGCAGTAATAACTTCAGTATTCAACAAGACTTCCTTCTCTATAAAATCATAACCAGGTTCAGAATTGAGGAAATACGCTACGGAAGATTCAGAAATTTGAAACACCAAGCCAATTACTTGAGCCTCACTTTTCTCTTGAATATTTGCCCGTGCACTTCCATCTGGATTAGGATAACTGAATTCAAATTCATGGTCAGCTAATATGCCAATTCCTATAAAAGTTGGCTCCTCTGGAAGCCTCCCATTTAACGTCGCAATATCCAGATTACTGGCATAGCCAAAGTAGTAGATGTTTTTCATGAAGTGTGTATGTTAATTTTCAAAATTTAAAGAAAGATCATTTTGTACAAGGTACCACGAACCAAGAACCAAGTAGGGATTCTGGTTGTAAAAATGTGAATAGGTAATCCACCATAAACGAAGCTGTTGACAGTCGTCCGTCGACTGTTGACCTCTAAATACTGGCGTCGACCTCGCTCAGCAACCGATCAAATCACTCCCCCCTTCTTAACCTTTCTTAACACTTTTAACCATAGCCTACTTTAAACCTCTTCAGTTTTGCTTAGTCTAATAAGTATAAATCGCATACAGAATGGCTAATCCCGGGTAATGCTTTCTTGCGAAGATGTTTCACAAATACCAAACTATTGAAGCCATGAACAAGCTATTATTGATTGCCACGATGTTATTGATTTCTTTTGCGGGTTTTGCACAAAGAGGTCCAGGACCAAACCAAAATCCTGAAGAAAGGGCTAAGCGAATGACCGAGCGGATGTCGGAACAATTAGCGCTAACTGCAGAACAGCAAGAGGCTGTATATGCAATTAACTTAGAAAATGCCACCAAAAGGCAAGCAGAATTTGAAGCCCGCCGAGAGGAGCGTGAGCAAATGCGGTCAAAAATGATGCAGCAGCAACGCGCTCAAAGAGATGCCATCCAAGAGGTCTTAACTCCTGAACAAAAGGAAAAGTGGGAAGAAATGCGTGCCCAAAACCAACAGCGAAGGGGACAAGTGCCTCAAATGCAAAACCGTGAAAGACAAGGTGAAGGGCCTCGCATGCAAAACCGCAGAGGATGGAGTGAAGAAGGGGCACGTCCACAAGGAAAGCGTTCCCAAGAGCGTAAAAGAAAAGGACCACCAACAAGTAAATTAAACCCAATAATGAATTAGTTTTAACGATAGATTGCCGCATACAAACAAAAAAGTGAGACCAATGGTCTCACTTTTTGATTTTGGGTCTGTTAACTAAACTAAATCTCTTACTCAGCAATGAAGCGTTCTTCTACTTCATAATAACCTTCATCTTTTTTGGGAAGTGTGGAGCTTCCCATGAGGTACTCATCCACAGCCACTGCGGCTTCTCTTCCTTCGGATATTGCCCATACTACCAAGGACTGCCCTCTACGCATATCTCCGGCCAAAAATACTTTTGCATTTGTGCTTTGGTAGTTTTTGGACTTAGGCAAGGTATTTTCGTATTGTTTTACACCAAACGCTCCTAAAAGCCCATTATCCGCAGGACCTGTATAGCCAATAGCAATAAATGCTAAATCACAATCAATCGTCCGCTCAGTACCTGGAATCTCCACAAATTGCATGCGGCCATTTTCCTCTTTCCACTCAAGATCAACCAACACCAATCCCGTTACTTCTCCCTGTGCATTTCCAACAAATTCTTTGGTCAAAATAGAAAATACCCGTTCGGCACCTTCTTCATGAGAACTAGAAGTCTTCAAGGTCATGGGCCATTCCGGCCAAGGGTTTAATACTGTCCGTTGTTGCGGTGGCTTAGGAAGGAGTTCTAATTGAGTAATGCTTTTGGCCCCATGTCTATTAGATGTACCGATACAATCTGAACCAGTATCACCACCTCCAATGACGATTACATGCTTGTCTTTGGCATGAATGGGATTTTCTTCCAATTCACCACCAATTACCTGGTTTTGTTTGCCCAAGAAATCCATAGCAAAATGAACCCCTTTCAAATCAGAACCTTTGATATTGAGGGATCTTGGTTGTTGTGCTCCGGTGGCGATGAGGACAGCATCAAAATTCCGTAAAATATTTTCAGCCTTGATATTGAAGCCTACCTCTGTTCCATTACTGAAAATCACACCTTCTGCTTCCATCAGTTGGATACGGCGATCGATGACCCATTTCTCCAATTTGAAATCAGGTATACCATATCGCAGAAGGCCTCCAGCTTTTTTATCTTTTTCAAAGACAGTTACTTCGTGACCTGCTTGATTGAGTTGATCGGCTGCAGCCAATCCTGCAGGGCCTGAACCAATCACTGCTACTGTTTTGCCAGTGCGGGTTTTGGGAGGATTAGGCTTGACCAAATCCATTTCGTAAGCCTTTTCCACGATTGATTTTTCTATCAACTCGATAGCTACAGGATCTTTGTTGATTCCTAATACGCACGAAGACTCGCAAGGTGCTGGACATATCCTACCTGTGAACTCTGGGAAATTATTTGTGCTTTTCAAAATAAAATAGGCTTCTTCCCATTCATTCCTATACACAGCATCGTTAAACTCTGGAATTACATTTCCTAGAGGACAACCCTGATGACAAAAGGGCACCCCACAGTCCATGCACCTTGCGGCCTGTTTCGTTAACTTATCTTGATCAAAATCCTGATATATTTCTTTGTAATCGTTAATTCGTTCTTGCGGGGGACGCGATTGGGGCAATTCCCGCTGAAACTTCATAAATCCGTCTTTAGCTCCCATCTTATACCAATGTTGAAGTTTTTTCTAATGCTTTTTTTCGTAATACCTCTTTGTAATCCCTTGGAATTACCTTGATGAATTTTTCCTTGTACTCGCTCCAGTGATCCAAGAATTCAGTGGCCAAGCTACTAGCAGTCAGCTGCTGATGTACCTGCAATTTGGATTTGATGGTAACAAAATCATCTTCATTCAAAGGATCCAAGTCCACCATCTCTGTATTGATGAGGTATTCGTACTCCTTGAGTATATATGCTATACCTCCGCTCATACCGGCAGCAAAGTTTCTACCGATTTCACCTAAGTTGATCACAAGTCCACCTGTCATATACTCGCAGCCATGATCTCCGATACCTTCTATCACGGCTTGTACGCCGGAATTTCTCACACAAAAACGCTCTCCACCTTTTCCGTTGATATAGGCTTCGCCTGAAGTGGCCCCGTAGAATGCTACGTTACCGATGATGATATTTTCATGGGGTACAAAAGAGGCATTCCTACTAGGATATACGATCAACTTGCCTCCTGATAATCCCTTACCAAAATAGTCATTGGATTCACCTTCCAGTTCGAAAGTCACACCTTTGGTTAAGAAACCACCAAACGTCTGTCCTGCCGATCCAGTAAACTGAAAATGGATGGTATCTTCTGGTAAGCCCGGACTTCCGTAGATTTTTGAAATCTCATTGGAGAGCATTGCGCCTACTGTTCGGTCTGTATTTTTTATTTTAAAACTTCCTTGAACAGGATTGGCTTGCTCCAAAGCTGGAATAGCCGCTTCTAATAGCTTCCTATCCAAGATTTTTTTCAATTCAAACTCTTGATCAATCTGCTTGTGGATGCCTACATGATCAGGAACCTCTACTTTATGGAAAATAGGGGACAGATCTAGTTTATCCCACTTCCAATGATCCATGTGGCCTGTTTTCAAGACATCCGACTGTCCGACCATTTCGTCCACAGTTCGGAAACCTAGTGAGGCCATGATTTCACGAAGGTCTTGAACCAAGAATTTGAAATAATTCACGACATGATCTGGATCACCCGTGAATAATTTTCTTAACTCAGGGTCCTGCGTAGCAATCCCTACCGGACAAGTGTTGAGATGGCATTTACGCATCATGATACATCCTTCCACAACCAAGGCTCCTGTAGAGATCCCCCATTCTTCTGCTCCCAATAAAGTTGCAATGGCTATATCCCTACCTGTTCGTAGTTGCCCATCGGTCTGTAAGACCACACGGCTCCTCAGGTTATTTTTTACCAGCGTTTGGTGGGCTTCAGAAAGACCAAGTTCCCAAGGTAAGCCTGCATGTCGAATAGAACTCAAAGGAGATGCACCTGTACCTCCATCCGCACCGGAAATCAAAATCACATCTGCCTGTGCTTTGGCTACACCTGCTGCAACCGTTCCTACACCTGCTTGTGATACTAATTTTACATTGATGCGGGCTCTGCGATTAGCATTTTTTAGGTCATAGATCAGCTGAGCCAAATCTTCAATCGAATAAATATCGTGATGAGGTGGAGGGGATATCAATCCCACACCCGGTGTCGAATGTCTCACTCTCCCGATCCAGTCATCTACTTTATGGCCTGGCAACTGTCCGCCTTCTCCAGGCTTGGCACCTTGAGCCATTTTAATCTGTAATTCTTCAGCGTTAGTCAAGTAGTTGGAAGTTACCCCAAATCTACCGGAGGCAACTTGCTTAATGGCCGAACGCTCCCAATCACCATTTTCCTTTCTTTTGAATCGGATCTCATCTTCCCCACCTTCCCCACTGTTGGATTTTGCACCGATTCTGTTCATGGCTATAGCCAACGTAGCGTGTGCTTCATGTGAGATCGAACCAAAAGACATAGCTCCTGTGGCAAAGCGCTTCAGAATTTCTTCTTCAGGTTCTACTTCTTCTAGTGGGATTGAAATCCGTTTTTTGAATTCAAACAGTCCGCGAAGTGTTAGCGCATCCTTTGTTTGTTCATTGATTTTTTGAGCGAATTTTTTGTAGAGCTCATAATCTCCCAATCGGGTAGACTTTTGAAGTAAATGGATGGTTTCTGGATTGAATAAGTGTTTTTCACCTCTTCGCTTCCATTGGTATACCCCGCCCGTTTCTAGTACAGTGCTTTGTGTCTCATGGGCAGCTTGATGGCGAATCAACACTTCCTCCGCCAGTTCATCAAAAGAAATACCGGAGATTCTACTGATCGTACCTTTGAAGCATCTGTCTATTACCTCTGGACCCAAGCCGATTGCCTCAAAAATTTGTGCTCCTTGGTAAGATTGTAAGGTACTGATACCCATTTTGGATAATACCTTCAATAAGCCTTTACCCAGAGCATCTTGGTAGTTTTTGAAAAGTTGTTTTTGATCGAGCATTTTGGTAAGCAAACCACGCTCATTCAAATCAGCTAAGGTTTCCAGTGCCAAGTAAGGGTTGATGGCGGAAGCTCCATACCCGATTGCTGTTGCAAAATGGTGTGTTTCTCGGATATCTCCTGATTCCAATACCAACCCTGCTCGGGTACGCAGCTTTTTCTTCACTAAGTGATGATGTACGGCACCAATAGCCAATAAGGAAGGAATCGGTGCTTTTTGCTCCGTTGAATTTCTATCGGAAATGATGATAATATTTTTTCCTGCATAGATGGCGCCTTCTGCTTCTTTGCATAAGTTATTTAATGATGTCAGCAAGCTACCAGGTTCATGATTCGCTTCAAAATGGGAGGTTAAAGTCACAGCTCTGTATCCATGTTCCTCCAGATGTTTGAGTTTCTCTAGGTCCTCATTGAGCAATACTGGCTGGGAAATATGAATCTGTCGGGTATGACGGGGCGTTTCTGCCAAAATATTGTGACTTTCTCCAATTCGGGTAAACAAAGACATCACTAACCGTTCCCGAATCGGATCAATTGGAGGGTTACTTACTTGGGCAAAAAGCTGTTTGAAGTAATTAGATATATGCTGGCTTTGTTTGGACAACACAGCCAACGGAGTATCCGCACCCATAGAACCGATTGCCTCATAAGCGGTATCACCCATAGGGGATAATACAACCTTGATTTCTTCAGAAGTATATCCAAAGATTGTCTGACGCTTCTTGAGGTTTTCAATGGAGTAGGGATGTTCCAATTTTTTAGGATCTGGCATTAACCGGAGCTTTAAGCGCTCTTCATTGACCCATTTCTCATAGGGCTTATTGTCGCAAATGCTCTTTTTGATCTCATCATCAAATAAAATTTTGCCATTGACCAAATCAGCCATCAACATTTTACCTGGACTGATCCTTCCTTTTTCCACAATACTTGCTTCGCGGATAGGTAAAGCACCAGCTTCAGAAGATAAGATCAGACGATCATCTTTGGTGATAAAATATCTCAATGGGCGCAATCCATTTCTATCCAAGGTGGCTCCCAGCGATTTTCCATCTGTAAACAGCAATGCCGCCGGACCATCCCAAGGTTCTACTAATGCTGCATGGAACTTATAGAATGCTTTCCGCTCTTTATCCATCAATTGATTGTCCTGCCAAGCTTCTGGCACGAGCATCATCATCACATGCGGAAGCGGCCGACCACTTAAGGTCAACAATTCTACCATAGCATCTAAGTTGGCCGAGTCAGAATTATGCTTGTTGGTGATGGGGAGTAATTTGGAAAGCTCATCATCTGAGAAATGTACCGATCGCATAAGCGTTTCCTTGGATTTCATTTTGTTGAGATTTCCACGGATAGTATTGATCTCTCCATTGTGGGAGAGGTAACGGAAGGGTTGTGCCAATCGCCAATTAGGAAAGGTATTGGTAGAAAACCGGGAATGCACTACGGCCAAAGCGGAGCTGATATGCTTGTTTTGAAGGTCCTTATAAAAAGGTAATACCTGATCAGTTCTTAACTGGCCTTTATATATAAGTGTCTCCGAACTGAAGCTCGCAAAATAAAACGATGAGTTAACCCCAGGAATACTGGAGTTGATCGTTTTGGTCGCATAATTTCTTAATACATAAAGCTTGCGCTCTAGATCGATATCCTGCAAGCCATTTTTATGGCTGACAAATACCATTTCAATGTTTGGCATCACATCCAGCGCTCCCGAACCAGGGACAGTCTCATCTACCGGAACTTCCCGATAACCTAGTAGCTTGAAATCTAATTCTTCAAGTATGGCATTGAGTTGTGCTTTTGATTTTTTGTAGAGTTGTTTGTTCTTTGGGAAAAAAGTCATCCCTACTCCATAACTTCCTTTTTCGGGTAGCTCAATTCCTCCTCTTTTACAGATTTCCTTAAGAAAGTTATGTGGAATTTGAATGAGGATGCCAGCGCCATCACCGGTTTTAGGGTCACTGCCCCGACCACCTCGGTGTTCCATGTTGCTGAGCATAAATAATGCATCGCTGATGGTCTCATGTGATGCCTCCCCCTTCACGTTCACAACCGCCCCTATGCCACAGGCGTCATGTTCAAATGCTTCATCGTATAATCCTTTACTCATCACAGAATATTTAATAGGTTTCTTTAATTTGGTTGCAAAAAATACAAAAAAAATTACTTTTTTTAAAATCTAGTTAACCAAATATCCTATTTGATACGGCTTATTCATCAAAATAGACTTTCGATTGATAAATAGAAAAAATCAAATTAGTCTTATAATTCAACCCATATCGAGTAAATTTATGTTACAACAGCATATACTGGTTTAATTTTGATGTTGATATTCAAAAAATTGTGATTGAATCGTAAAAAATGGTTTAAAGAAATTTTTTTCGAAATCATAAAAATTTTTTAATTCTGACTTCCTATAAAGCATTGCTTTCACAAGGGTTAAAAAATCAACTTCTAAAATTAAATTTGGTAAATCGGAGTTTTTACAAAATCAGTATAGTTTGTTAATCTTCGTAATTCCCTAATTTATCCGGGTACTTGTCCAGCATAGACACTTTAACCTTTTTGATTCTTTTAGTATCTACAGCAAGGATGGTGAACTCAAAAGTTTCAAACTGAATTTTGGAGCCATTTTTTGGGAGATTGGCGTTTAATTCTAACAACAAGCCTCCAAGCGATTCACTTTCTCCTTTAACTTCATCAAATATCCCTTGGTCCAAATCTAACTTTTTGCAGAAATCATTCAAGGAAACTTTGCCTTCAAATATAAAGGTGTTGCTGTCAATCTCTTTGAAATAAAAATCTTCTGGATCATCAAATTCATCGTTGATTTCTCCAATAATTTCTTCAATCAAATCTTCCAAGGTTACAAGTCCGGAAGTACCTCCATACTCATCCACAACTATTGCCATGTGGACTCGCTTTTTTTGAAAATCCTTAAGAAGGGTATCTACCTTTTTATTTTCTGGGATGAAGAAGCTTTTCCGTAACAGTTTCTGCCATTCGAAAAATTCATCCTTCTCAATATAGGGAAGTAGGTCCTTGATATAGAGAATGCCTTCCACATTATCGATCGTTTCTCGATAAACAGGAATTCTGGAGTAGCCTGATTTATTGATTTTATCCATCAATTCATGAAAATCGGTATCGATCTCCACGGCAGTGATTTCCATTCGGGAATGCATTACCTGCTTCACGGTCAACGTGCCAAAATTTACAATGCCTTTTAAGATGTCTTTTTCGCTTTCGGTGCTTTCTTCACTTGTGATCTCCAAAGCCTGATTCAATTCATCCACGGAAAGCGCATAGCCTTTTTTTTCTATCCTGCGTTCGATTATATCACTGAACCTCATTAAAAGGAATGATAGAGGACTTAAAAGTTTGGATGCAATAGTAAGTGCTGGCGCCATCAAAAGTGAAAATTCCTTTTTGGCCTTCGTAGCATACACCTTTGGTACAATTTCACCAAAGAATACAATACAGAAAGTTACACCGATCGTTTGTCCTAAGAGTATTGCAATTCCCTTGGCATCAGTCCCAAATAAATCCCAAACAAAAAAAGTTGTCAAGGTAACTAACGCAATATTGATCAGATTATTGAGAATTAATATGGTACTCAATAGCTTCTTGGGAGCTTCAATAAGTTTTTTTGCTGTTGGATAACTTGGATGCTGCTCTTTTTGTAGCTCATCTACATCATCAGCATCTAAAGAAAAAAAGGCGACTTCAGAACCTGATACTAAGCCAGAAGAGATTAATAGCAGGATAAAAATCAAGCCATTTATCAAAAGGTAGCTAGTTGAAACATGTACAGTTTCAACTAGCGACAAAAGACTCGGGTATGGGTCGTCCATCTAAATTCAAAATTGATATTTGCAAAATTAAGCAAATAAAAAGCAAAAGTTCAAACCCTTAAGCTTAGAATGGTAAATCATCGTCCTCCTGAAGCGGTTCTGGTGCAGAAGATGCCGGCTGCATAGGTCTATTTTGAGGCTGACTTTGTTGGTAGCCACCTGATTGAGCGGGAGCTCCTCCTCCATCTTGTCTGGAGTCAAGCATGGTCATATTTAAAACCCTGATACGTACTTTTCTTCTGTTATTTCCCTGCTCATCCTGCCAAGTATCGGTTTTTATTTTCCCCTCTACATAGATTTTGCTTCCTTTTTTTAAATAAGATTCTGCAATCTTGGCCAAACCGTCCCAAAGCTCCAAATCATGCCACTCGGTATTGTCAATACGGTTACCACTGCGGTCTTTGTAACTCTCGGTAGTGGCCAAACTTACATTAGCAACTACTTTGTCGCCTTCCAAATGCCTCACTTCTGGGTCTGAACCCAAGTTGCCAACCAAAATAACTTTGTTTACTCCTGCCATCGTTTCAATTGTTTAAATGTTTAACAAAAATGAATCCCTAAAATATACGGATTATTCCTCACCGTTCAAATACCTTAAAATCAATCGGGACTTTCCTAAGTTTTCAAAAGTCTCGTTTGATACCAACTGCCAATTTTGTGCATGGGCCCACTGTTTCAGCTGCTCCTCATGCGCTTTTTCAAATTCGAACCTCACAAAGTTGGCAAAAATTCTTTGATGTGACAGGATATGTTTGAATACTTGTGAAGAATCATGGACAACTTGTGTCGGAATAATTTCTAAGTCTTCTAAAATTCCTTTATTAGTAAGTTGAAGCTCCTCTTTTTGATTAGTTTCTACCAAAGGAAATTCAAATAATCCCTCCCAAATATCTTTTGGCCCTCTTTGACGAATAATTACCTGATCTCCGCAAGTGATTTGATAGTATTGAAAATATCGCTCCTTTATTTTCACTTTATTTATTTTGACAGGCAGGTCTTGGACCAAATTGTTGGTAAAGGCCACACAAGATCGCACGAGCGGACAAGTGTCGCAATTTGGTTTGTTAGGCGTACAATGCAGTGCTCCAAATTCCATAATTGCCTGATTGTAACTTCCCGCTTTGCTTGGAGGAAGTACTTCATTGGCTAAGACTTCAAACTCTTTCTTGCCTGCATGGCTAGCAATATCTGTAGCAATTCCAAAATACCTGGCAAGCACTCTAAATACATTTCCGTCGACCACCGCAACGGGCTCATCAAAAGCAAACGAGGCAATGGCTGCTGCAGTGTAACTACCCACGCCTTTTAGTTTCAGCAATTCTTTGTAGCTAGTAGGAAAGCTTCCTCCGTATTCGTTTACCACTTGCTGGGCACAAAAGTGGAGGTTTCTAGCACGGGAATAATATCCTAATCCTTGCCATAAGCGCATGATTTCTTCACTGGGAGCTGCTGCCAAGTCCTCTACTGTTGGGTAATTGGCTAAAAATTTTTCAAAATAAGGTAGCCCTTGAGCCACTCTTGTTTGCTGTAAAATGATCTCAGATAACCAAATGATGTATGGGTTTTTAGTGTTTCTCCATGGTAAATCCCGCTTATTGGTCTCAAACCATTGGAGAATATTGTGTGCAAAGGCGTTTGTACTCAAGGCGATACGTTTGTTTGATGTGAAGATAATGTTAAACAATTCAATCTAATTTTGGGCTTTTTGTTTTTATATTGAATTGCTTCCTTTAAATTTGCAGTCCCAAAAATAGTTGGTTAATAGCTGGTTAAGCTTATTCGATAATAATTTAAATTCAACAACAGTGACTAAAGCAGAAGTAATCACCAAGATTTCGGAAAAAACTGGAATCCAGAAAGACGATGTGACTCAGACAGTTGAGGCGTTCTTCAAAGTGGTAAAAGATTCCATGGCAGAAGGAGAAAATATTTACGTGAGAGGTTTCGGAAGCTTCATCAATAAGAAGAGAGCAAAGAAAATTGCACGTAATATTTCTAAGAACACTGCGATTGTAATCGATGAGCACTATGTGCCAGCATTCAAGCCTTCCAAAGTGTTTATTGAGAAAATCAAAAACAGCAAAAAAATTAAAGAACTAGCTCCACAAGACTAATTTGGAGTAAAAGTCCTGCTTATGAAAAAGTCACAGATCATTGCTATCGTTATCGGAGTCGTTGCTATAGGTTTGTTGTTTTCACTGCCTAGAGTTATTGTCAAAAATGATGATGGTGAATCGGCTATTTCAGAAGCAGGCAGTTCATCTCCTTCTGGTATGGAAGATTTGCACAATGCCCCAATTGCCCCCGAGGCGCAGGAAGCATTGCAACGCATTTCTGAAAAACTCAACAAGGAAAATGATTTAGAGCGTTTCGCAGCGCTTACAGATACGCTTGCATCTTTATATTCTCAGGCAGGTAAATTTGATTCTGCGGCATACTTCTTAGATAAAGCTGCGGACAGGATACAATCCTTGGAGCGCTTCGAAAAAGCTGGTATTGCCTACTATGAAGCCTACACATTTGCATTGAATGAAGAAAAGGTTGCTTATCTTGCGGACAGAACCCGTTTCTTTCTGAATAAAGTACTGGATGAAAATCCTACCCGTTCGGATTTGAAAACAAGAGTGGCCATGACCTATGTTTCTTCATCCAATCCAATGCAAGGGATTACCATGTTGCGTGAGATATTGGACGCAGATCCCACTAATGAAGATGCCCTTTTCAATATGGGAATCTTATCGATGCAATCTGGTCAACACAGAAGAGCTGTAGAGCGCTTTGAAGAGTTGGTCAAGCATCATCCTGCTAATATTCAAGGTCAGTTTTACTTAGCCGTAAGCTATTTTGAATCTAAGCAAAATAATAAAGCAAAAAAGCAGTTTCAGGAAGTTAGAAACATGAGCACGGATCCTATGATTTTGGCAAGTGTGGACAGCTACTTGGAAAGACTATAAAATTATTGTTCCACGTTAAATCTTTAAAACTATGCCTTGCGGTAAGAAAAGAAAAAGACATAAAATCGCTACGCACAAGCGTAAAAAAAGACTTAGAAAAAACAGACATAAGAAGAAGTAATCACTTCTTCTTGTTTGATTTCTAATCAATCGTATTCACATAAACAAACAAGACCAATTTGAGCACAGAATTAGTAATTGATTCTGCTCAAAACGGAAGTCGGATCGCTCTTTTAAAAGACAAAAACTTGGTTGAACTCCACTCTGAGGGTGGAGAAAACCAGTTTAAAGTTGGAGATATCTACCTAGGTACAGTCCGCAAAATCGTCAATGGGCTAAATGCTGCCTTCATCGACGTGGGGTATGAAAAGGATGCATTTTTGCATTACCAAGACCTAGGACCGCAGATCAATAGTTTGAATAAGTTCACTAAATTGATCAAAAACAATGGGTATGCTAATTTCAATTTCAAAAACTTTGAGCTAGAGCCTGATATCGAAAAGCTTGGAAAAATTTCCAACGTCCTTTCTAAAAATCATCAGATACTGGTGCAGGTGGTAAAAGAACCCATCTCCACCAAAGGTCCACGACTTTCCTGTGAGCTCTCCTTGGCAGGGCGGTACATTGTACTTGTACCCTTTTCGGACTCTGTAAGTGTTTCCAAAAAGATCAGAAGTGCAGAGGAGCGCAAGCGACTTGTTCGCTTGATCACCTCGATCAAGCCAGCCAATTTTGGCGTAATTATTCGTACAGTAGCTGAAGGCCAATCCGTGACTGAGTTAGACAAAGATCTAAGAAATCTTGTGACAACTTGGGAAGATGGTATCAAAAAGCTTCACAAAGCGAAAAGTTGCGACAAGATCATAGGAGAAATGAGCATGGCTTCCTCGATTATTCGAGACCTGCTCAACGAATCATTCGATGCAATCACCGTCGAAGACGAATTGATCTATGATCAAATCAGATCTTACATCAGGAGTATAGCCCCTGAAAAAGAAAAAATTGTTAAGCTTTACAACGGAAAAGCGAAGCTCTTTGAAAATTTTGGAATAGAAAAGCAAATCAAAAGCTTGTTTGGACAGACCATCAGCCTTCCTCAGGGAGGTTATGTGATCATCGAACACACAGAAGCATTGCATGTGATCGATGTCAACAGTGGTAACAAATCCAATCAAGAAAGCGACCAAGAAACTACAGCATTAAAAACTAACTTGGTTGCTGCCAAAGAAATTGCCAGACAGTTGCGCCTCCGGGATATGGGAGGTATCATCGTGGTGGATTTCATAGACATGAAAAAGGCTGATAATAAAAAAGCCATTTACGATGCTATGAGAGAAGAAATGCGCGATGACAGGTCCAAACATACCGTCCTGCCGTTAACCAAATTCGGTTTAATGCAAATTACGAGGCAGCGCGTGAGACCTGAAGTCAATATTGTCACTAAAGAAGTCTGTCCTTCATGTAACGGAACAGGCAAAATCCAAGCATCTATCCTAGTTGCAGATCAGCTAGAAAAAGACTTGGAACACATCGCTACTATCCAAAATGTATCAAACATCCACATTGGACTTCATCCATACCTGTATGCGTATTTTACTAACGGTATGATTTCCAAACGCGTGAAGTGGTTTTTCAAATACTTTAAGTGGGTTAAACTGATTAAAGATTCCTCACTTCCGGTGACGGAGTACAAATTCCTGGACGAATCAGGAGAAGAAATAGAACTACAAGTAAAAAGCGAGGTTGATTAACCTCGCTTTTTTTATGATTCCTTTTTTTTAAGTAACTGTGTTATGAGTAAGCCAACACCTCCACCAAATCCTGCTCCACTTAAAAACCCTAGTAAGTCAGTTTCGTGTGGTATGATTATAGGGGTAAGGAACCCAGCGATTATCAAAAATAAGGCAAGGAGAATGATCTGCGATTTTTTCATGAAATTACAAAGGTAAGTTTGATCAACTGATATAAAGTTAAGATAAAAATGTTATTTTAATTAGGTGATATATTACGTGCGCCCTTTCAAAAAGTTTTTCAACATCTGATCTTTACAAAGTATCTAGTGTGTTTGCCTTGGTTTACGGAATAGGGTATTCATTTCTTGCTTTCTGAACTTAAAAACGGGACCATTTTCCTTTTTTCGATGACTGAAGGAGTAGTTGTTTTGTAACTAAGCAATGAGTATATTTAAAAGACAAAATTTTGGCTCCATGAAACATCTTGTTCGATTACTTGTATTTCAAGTGCTCTTAATTTCTTGTAGCCAGTCAAAAAAAGAGGCTGATTCATCTAATCAAGTGGCTATTCCGCTAGTTAGATTAGAAAAAATCGATAGTATTCAGATTGCATTTTTGGGTAGCCCGATCGTTCAAGACATCGATCCAAACTCAAGAACTATTTTATTCACCGAGCCGGGAAATTATTCTGAAGATATTTACGTGACAGATTTCGAAGGAAATATCATACACTCGTATTCCAAATTTGGAAATTTGCCAGATACTTATGGTGTTTTATTTGCCCCTTTAAAAATCGTCGGTGAGAATGCGTTCTTGGCCTATGGAATCAATGGACTATTGACATATGATTTTTCGGGACAACTCCTTTCCCGTACAAAAATCCTAGATATACAGCCTTATAATTTCGCAAAAAAATCCATGGGCTTCAGTTTAGGAATTCTGGAGGAGGAATATCTCTACTTTGATCAGGGTTCAAGAAACATTGATTATAGTTACCGCCGACTATATGAAGAAGTAAATGCCATGATTTTACTAGATAAAATCACTGGTAAGAGGGAGGAAATGATGCAAATCCCGGAATCAAGCCTTTATCGTAACGGGAAGTATTTCTACCGAGATGCCTGGGCTCCTATTTTTGAGCTTACGGAAGATGAATTACTGGTGGTTTATGGTGCAGAACCTAAGATTTATGTGTACGAGAAAACACGACCGTTCAGGCTAATCAAAGAAATCCCGCTGGACATTCCCGATTACAATTTTTATAAGGGTGAGGATGTCTACAATCCAGATTCTTTCTTGAATTTCTTTTCATACGGCAGAATCGAAACAATTACCCAGATAAATGGCTACTTCATTTTAGGTTATTTTCCAGGCTATGATCCGCAAGACTTAGCGACTTCAAAGGAGAACAA
This sequence comes from Mongoliitalea lutea, assembly GCF_014652135.1. Lineage (GTDB taxonomy): Bacteria > Bacteroidota > Bacteroidia > Cytophagales > Cyclobacteriaceae > Mongoliitalea > Mongoliitalea lutea. The sequence continues at coordinate 40,296 of NZ_BMYF01000019.1, read as the reverse complement.
ATCTCCAGAAGAATGGCAAGAATTTCGTCAACATATGCTGAAAAAATATCCTCATAGAGTTGCGATTTTTGACACTAATGGTAGTTTGATAAATGATTTTGTGCCTTCCAATGTAGACCCAAGAAACATCGTCCAAAGAGACGGACAACTATGGGCCATGGGGAAGGTGGATATGGATATTGAAAGGGATTATTTTATGGTGTACAAGCTTGAATTAAAATTTGATGATTAGGCCAAAACAACAAAACATTTAATTTGGACGGTATTTCACTTGCAAGCCTTTTAAAAAATTCCTAAGCACCTGATCTTTACACGGTCTATACTGATCTTGAGTAGGTTTACGGAATAGAGCACTGAGTTCGTGCTTCCCAAACTTAAAATCCACTGAAGCCAAAGCGTCCAAGATATCCTCGTCCTTCATGTTTAGCGCAATTTTTAATTTCCGAAGAATGGCATTGTTGCTCAGGGATTTTTCAGGTTTAGGTTCTTCTCCATCTTTCTTGCCCCGCTTTTTGATGATAAATCCATTCAGAAAAGCAGCTAAATCGATATCGTAAATGGCTTTAAAATCAGGGTCATCTTCCTTTTTTAGCCAATCACTTACTTCTGTCCTGCTTGCTTCCAAACCGCCAAGTTTGAAAAGTTGCATCATTTGGTCATCTGAAAAATCAAAGGTGTAGCGTAAGCTTCGAAGGATATCGTTATTGGACATATCAAGTGTATTTTTTTCAATAGGGCTTAACTTTCGAGAAAAGGTACTCTACAGCCCATTTTTTGTAAAAATAAAGAATTTCCTTGGTTGGAGGGTTCTTTCTTTCTCTATTTGCTGAGTGGATATATGTGTAAACTGACCTTTTTACGATAATGAAACTCTTCCAAAAAGAAATCCAGCTCAAGCCTTTTGCTAGAGGTTACCATTTGATCACTGCTTTGATTGAGCAGCAATTTCCGGAAATTCGGCAGATTCAGGCAGGGATCCTGCAGGTTTTCATCAAACATACTTCCGCTGGCCTGACCATCAATGAGAATGCAGATCCTACCGTGAGAAAGGATTTCGAATCATTTATTAATGATTTGGTACCTGAAAATTATCACAAATTTATCCATACCTATGAAGGTGCAGACGATATGCCGGCTCATCTAAAGAGCAGTTTGCTAGGCAACAGTCTGCAAATTCCAATTACCAATGGTAAGCTAAACCTCGGAACTTGGCAAGGAATTTATTTGTGTGAATTCAGAGATATGGGTGGATCGAGGGAGTTGGTGCTGACGGCATTTGGGAATTGATTGGTTGAAAACACATTCCGTGTACTTAATCTAATTTTCAGTTTTAGCCATTGGTATTCTAACTTAAGGAGTCAGGTTTAGTTGAGTTATTTTTCTTTTTACTTTTCCCGATAATCCTCCAGTAAATCGGTCGATGACCACTCCATCTGAATCAAGAATAATAAATGTAGGATAAATAGTCACTTTATTTACGTCGGAAACAAAATTTGTGGGGTCCCATAAGGAGGTCCAGGTGACTAATTCCTTTTTGTAAACAGGATTATTGTTTTCAAAATCTGATTTTCTTTTATCACTGTAGATACTGACCAAGTTTAGCTGATTGTGGTATTGGTCATAAATCTCTTTTAACTCTGGTAAAACCTTGACACATCCTGCGCAGCCAGTAAAAGTGAATTCAACTAGGGTTGGTTTTCCTTTAAGATTTTCCAAAGTAATGATTTCACCCGTCTTACTTTCCAGTTCGAAATTTGTGAATAATGTCCCTTTGGAAGCGATCGAATAATCTCTTTTGAGAAGGTCACTTTCTAGTTGAAGATAGGATTGGCTGAGATGCATGGAAGTAGGTATTTTTTCTAACAAAGTCTCAATCGTTTCTTTTTCAAGCTGTTCACTCAGCACATTCAGGTTTGCGAGTGCTACTATATTGTCTAAGTTTGCTTCGATAAGCTGGATTTTTGATGCTATACTTGTAGCATTGGTTAGCTGGTCTTGTAGCTGTTGGTATTCGGTTATTGGATCAATTGTAAGGGTAAATGGTTCAGATGTTCCTGTAATAGTGTAGCTACCAGGAACTAACCAAAAGCCTTTTTCTCCTAAAATTTTGCCTTTATTGTTAAGCTTAAGAATAGATATTTGCGCTATTTCATTGATTTCCGATTCAATAGTTTTAGTAGTCAGATCAGTTGCTTGAAAATTCTTACCTCCTAAATTTATCAGATAAAACTCATTGTTTTTCAATCTGCCATCCAATTGGAAGTGTAGGGTTACCTGTTGCGAAAAAGTAAGATGACTAATCACTAGAAAAGCGCCTAAAAAGAACGAAAACTTCATATGTGTAGTTAGTTAGGGGTTTAGATAGTTTGTAAAACGAATGATGGGTTTTTAGGGTTACAGACTTTAGAGTGCTTTACTTATGCTTGTCAAAAATAGTTTTACAGGCAGTAGTGATTATTTTTGTGTAATTGATACTTGACTATGGATTTTAATTTAGACTGGCTTCTAGGAGTTGATTATACAGAGCCTTCCAATTTTATGTTGATTGCTGGGATTCTCTTTTTAGGAGTTTTTTTACGATACCTTTTGTTGGCTTGGGGCTATCATGAATTGGTCTATAAAAAATATGGGGATAAAATGCCCCATAGGAGACTCCATCAGCAAATCAAGCTGCCTCAGGTCAAGACGGAAATCTGGTATTCTTTTTTGGGAGCAATCATCTTTGCGGTTTCAGGTACCGTCATGCTTATTTGTTGGCAGCGGGATTGGACTTTGTTGTACACCCAATTGGGAGTATGGGATATCCTTTGGATGCCTGTCAGTTTTGCCCTTGCATTATTTTTCCATGAGACTTATTATTATTGGTTGCATCGATGGATGCATCAACCGGGGGTATTGAAGTATTTTCATCATATTCACCACAATAGTTTGTACACGAGTTCCTTTACTTCTTTTTCATTTCATCCCTATGAAGCTTTGTTACAGGCAATTTTCCTACCGCTTTTGGTGTTGGTATTGCCCATGCATTTTTTCGTGTTGCTTGCGCTCTTGCTGACCATGTCTATCACTGCCGTTATCAATCATGCGGGCGTGGAAGTGTATGGCTCCAAGACATTGCAATCTCCTTGGGCTAAGTGGATAGTGGGAGCAACCCATCACGATTTGCATCACTTACGCTATAAGTGTAATTATGGCTTATACTTTACCTTTTGGGATGTTTGGATGAAGACAGAGGACCAAAGTTTTTCCAAGCGGTTTGAAAAACACACTGTTGCAGAACAACTTGTGGAAAAAAATAAGGTGAGTTCTTAAGTAGATTCGAAATTATTTTACGCACTTTACGTCACGCAATAAACGTCATGTAATTTACGTGACGTAAAATACATGACATGTGTGTGTTATAATTAATTAGACTGTATGAGAGCTCCCAAAAATCCTTTTTTATTAATCGGTTATCATAGTCCCAACTACTTTTGTGACCGAAAAGAAGAGTATTTATGGATGGAAGAGTAGTTTTTAAATGAGCCGAATATGGTCTTTTATGCCCACAGAAGGATGGGGAAGACGATTCTGGTTCGGCATTTTTTTTACCACCTCGAAAAAAAGAAACAAGCTTTTACCTTATTCATAGATTTATTTGGAACAGTACAATACCAATTACATGATACCTTGTTGATGCGTTGGATTCAGTCATTGCGGCTGTAAATAGTAAGCATACTTTTCAATTAAAAAAAATCTCACATATTTGCTAAAAACCTATATGAACCTGCAATCCCACATTACCCAACTATTCCAACAACAGTTTGGAAGCCCCCAAGTAATTGCCCATGCTCCTGGAAGAGTCAATCTTATCGGAGATCATACAGATTATAATCAGGGGTTTGTATTACCTGCTGCTATTGACCTTGGCATTACAATGGCCGTCTCTAAGAATGGATTGCGTACATGCCAATTGATAGCTGTTGATTTGAATGATAGCATACAGATTTCCTTAGATGAATCTCTAAAACCAGTTGAAAAGAGCTGGGCAAATTATATCATTGGGGTGATGGCTGGATTACAAGCAAAAGGTGTAGTGTTAGAAGGGTTCAATGCGGTTTTTGGTGGAAATATTCCCGTAGGTTCGGGGTTATCTTCTTCTGCTGCGTTGGAGTGTTCTACTACCTATGCACTAGCCAAACTTTTCTCATGTAAACTCAATCAAGATGAAGTCATTCGGATTGCAAGAGAGGCAGAACATAACTTCGCTGGAGTCAAATGTGGAGTGATGGACCAATTTGCCTCGGTTATGGGAAGCGAAGGGCATGCCATCCAATTGGATTGCCGAAGTTTGGATTATCAGTACTTGCCTTTATCCTTAGGAAATGCTGGCTTGGTCTTGATCAACACTAAAGTCAGCCATAGCCTTGGGGATTCACAATATAATCAGCGCAGGAAGGAATGCGAACAAGGAGTCGCTATCCTCCAGCAAGCCTACCCTGAAGTGACCTCATTGCGGGATGTCAACCTTGAGATGTTGGAAACAGTGAAATTGCCTTCAGTCATCTACCAGCGTTGCCGCTATGTGGTGGAGGAAAATTTGCGTGTTGAAAAAGCAGCTGAACTCCTGCAGGCTGGACAACTAAAGGCTTTAGGGGAATTAATGTATCAATCCCATGAGGGTCTTAGCAAGTTGTATCAAGTCAGCTGTGATGAATTGGATCACTTGGTTACTCAAGCAAGTCGACTGGAAGCCATTTGGGGAAGTCGAATGATGGGGGGAGGTTTCGGCGGTTGTACCATCAACCTCATTGCCCAAGAGTATATGGAAGATACGCTTTCCAAACTTCGGGAATTTTATATGGCTACTTTTGGTATTGAACCAGAGATTTACCCTGTCAAGACTGCCAATGGAGCAAGAGTTTTGAGTTAGGACTTGCTATCCAAAATTGCAAATCAGGTTCCGCAAAAGGTCTGGTAATTTTCATCGAAAGATTCCGGTACTTCTTGGTAGCTTTCAAATGAAGGCCTGAAAACGTATGGCTGTTGAATTACCTCCAATAGTTGATGGAATGGTTCCATATCTCCTTTTTCTGCTGCTTTTAGTCCCTCTTCAACTTTATGATTTCTTGGAATAAAGGCGGGGTTGACTTTTCGCATCAATGCCTGTGCATCTGCTATAGATCTTTGTTCTGCGGCAATACGCTGCTCCCAATCAGCTATCCATTCTTCCAAAATCGGAGATTGATAGCCTGCAGTTTCAGGAAATTTACCTTCTTGGAGGTAGAAAAAGGTATTAGTGAAATCAGCTTTTTGTCCTTGCATCCACCCAAGTAGGCGGTCTATGAGCTGCTTGTCCTTTGCGTCCACTTGGGTAAGTCCTAGCTTTCTACGCATCATATCCAACCATTTGGCTTCGTAGATGGCAGGGAATTTCTTCAAACTCGCTTCTGCTAATTTGACAGCTTCCTCTTTGTTGGATGAGATTGCTGGAAGTAAGGCAGAAATCAAGCAAGATAAATTCCAATGGGCAATATAGGGTTGATTGCCATAGGCATACCGGCCTTGGGTATCGATGGAACTAAAGACGGTCTTTGGTTCATAGGCATTCATAAATGCACATGGCCCATAATCGATTGTTTCTCCGGCGATGCACATATTATCTGTATTCATGACCCCGTGGATAAAACCTACCCGCATCCAATCTACAATCAAACCAGCTTGCAACTCCATGACTTGTTCAAAGAATGCGATGGCTTTATTATCAGCATCATTTAAATGAGGGAAATGTCTGGCAATAGCATAGTCCAAAAGATCTTGAAGATGGGCTCCTCCCTGAAAGTTTCTTGCATATTCAAAGGTACCCACCCGTAGGTGACTTTTTGCGACCCTTGTCAATACGGCACCGGGTCTAGTTCGCTCTCTATACACGGGCTCTCCAGTCCAAACTACTGCTAGTGACCTGGATGTAGGAATTTTCAAATAGTGCAAGGCCTCTGACATCAGGTATTCTCGAAGCATGGCTGCAAAGTGAGCACGTCCATCTCCTCCCCTAGAGTAAGGAGTTCGGCCCGAACCTTTGAGTTGGATATCATAGCGCTCTCCGTTGGGTGTAATTTGTTCTCCTAAGAGGATCGCTCTTCCATCTCCAAGCATAGTAAAACTCCCAAACTGATGACCGGCATAGGCCTGTGCGATAGGAATAGTTTCCGGGATTAACTGATTACCCGCAAAGATTTCTCCCATTTCTGAAATCCGTTGCTCATCAAAAGTAACTCCGAGCGTTTGTGCCAATCCTTGATTCAGTAAAACCAATTGAGGAGTAGCCACTGCCGTAGGTGCAATTTCACTGTAAAAAAAGGCTGGTAGTTTGGTATAAGTGGTATCGAAATTAAACTGTACTGCTAGAGACATGGGATGTTCATTTGGAAAAATAACAATAAGCGCTTGGAAAAAATTTCATTATTTAAAAACCGACTAGATATCTCATCACTCCTTAATGGTTACCCTTCCTTTATGATTTTTGTGAACAAGACATAAAAAAAGCAGCTCTAGGCTGCTCTTTTTTATCTTACTCTCTCCAATTTGCTGAAGTAGAAGTCTCCTTCGATTGCTGCGTTTTCATCGGAGTCAGATCCGTGAACAGCGTTTGCTTCGATGGAAGTAGCAAAGATTTTACGGATTGTTCCTTCAGCAGCATTAGCAGGGTTAGTTGCACCGATCAAAGTTCTGAAATCCTCTACTGCGTTATCTTTTTCCAAGATAGCTGCGATGATAGGTCCGGAAGACATATACTTGCAAAGGTCATTGTAAAAAGGTCTTTCTTTGTGAACCTCATAAAATTTGCCAGCCAATTCAGGAGTCAGCTGAGTTGCTTTCATAGCCACAATTTTAAAACCTGCCTCTTCAATCATTTTTAATATTGCACCTGAGTTACCTGCGCCAAAAGCATCAGGCTTAACCATTGTGAATGTTCTGTTACCTGCCATTTTTCTGTAATTAAGATGGATTTAAATTCGGGTGCAAAAATACCTTAATTCATGAGAAAGTCCTATAAAACCCGCAAATATTCCGTTATCTAATTCTTTTTAAGCTCATTAGCTTGATTGGGAAAATTCAAAAATATTCCCCACCTTTGCAGACTGTGTGGGCTAATTGCTCACCGACAAACGCAATCGAATGCAAGAATTAGAGTCATTAAAAAGCCTATTAGCCTCCCCTCAGCACGTAATAATAACTACACATCACAAGCCGGATGCTGATGCATTGGGATCTAGTTTGGGTATGGCTAATTACCTCAAGAAAAAAGGTCATGATGTCACAGTCGTGACACCTTCTGATTATCCTACTTTCCTACATTGGATGAAGGGTAATGATGAGGTATTGAACTTTGAGGATGAAAAGCAAGCGTTGAAAGCTCTGGAGAAACTAAAAAAAGCAACCCTGCTGATTGGATTAGACTTCTCTTGCCCTAAGCGTATGCATGAGTTTATGCCATACTTTTTGGAAAGCAAAGCTTTTAAAGTAAACATTGACCATCATCAGGACCCAAAAGACTTTGTTGACTTCCGCTATTGGAGTACTCAGGCTGCAGCTACCTGTGAATTGATTTTTGAGCTCATCTGCAAATTGGGAGACAAGGAATTGATAGATAAAGATATTGCAGATTGCTTGTATGCCGGTATCATGACAGATACAGGAGGCTTTAGACATCCAAATACGACCAAAAACGTCCACCTAATCACAGCTGACTTGATTGAGTTAGGTGCAGACAATACCCGAATTTCCCGTCAGATTTACGATAACAATTCCATTAATCGACTAAAATTCATAGGTTTTGCGATCAGTCGACGATTGGTTATCCTGCAAGATTTGAAAACAGCTTACTTCGCTATCAACAAAAAAGACTTACGAAAATATAATTCCCAAACAGGAGATACCGAGGGTTTAGTTAATTATGCGCTATCTTTGGACGGGATTAAGATTGCGGCACTTTTTACCGAGCGGGAAGATGGGATAAAAATTTCTTTCAGGTCCGTGGAGGAAGTAGCAGTCAACAAATTTGCTGCGGAACACTTTGATGGAGGAGGCCATAAAAACGCCTCAGGAGGAAAGTCTGTATTGTCGCTCAAAGAAACAACCGATAAATTCGAACAACTTATAAAAGAAAATCAACACACCCTTTTCAATCAATTAGAACTCATCCATGAAAAAAATTAAGAGTACCCTTTTATTGGCTGTTATTCTGACAGCAACCTTAGGTTTGGTATCTTGTAAAAAAACCAAAACCACCTCAGACGGTATAGAATATACCTATATTAAAGAAGGAAAAATTTCCCCGAAAAATGGTGAGTTTATCCTTTACAACTTGATTGTTAAGACAGACAAAGACTCAGTTTTCATTTCTACTTATGAACAAGAAATGCCAGGCTACTTGCAGTTCAATGATTCTCTTCCAAGAGAGACTGGTATGGATGAAATCTTTTTAGGCTTGAAAAAAGCAGATAGTATTTACATCGAAACAGTTGCACAAAAAGTATTTAGAGATAACATTCCATTTTTCTTGACAGCAGATCAAAAAATCAAAATTCAGATTGGTGTCATTGATGTCTTGGACCAAGAGGGTGTGGAAGCATACTTTATGGCTCTGCAAGATGCTCAGATGAAAAAAATGGCTGAAAGTTCAGCTGTACAATTACAAACAGATGTAAAGTTGATCGAGGAATATTTGGCAGAAAATAATATTCAGGCAACCAAGACTGAATCAGGTCTATTTTACGTCATAGAAAAAGAAGGAACCGGTCCTGCAATTGAAGCCGGAGATTTAGCGTTTGTTCATTATGCTGGTTATCTGTTGGATGGAACATTATTCGATACAAGTTTGAAAGATGTGGCACAGGCCAATGGTGTTTTCAGTGAGCAAAGAGATGCAGTAGGTGGATATGCGCCATTTGATGTAATGGTAGGACAGGGCAGAGTAATTCCAGGATGGGATGAAGGCTTGGCATTATTGAAAAAAGGTGACAAAGCTAAGCTAATCATTCCTTCTCCACTAGCTTACGGTGAAAGAGCTGCGGGCGGTGCGATTGGTCCAAACTCAATCTTAATCTTTGACGTAGAAATCACTGACGTTCAAAAGTAACTTGAAAGATCGAGTGTGGCAAAAAGCTTCCATCTTGATTAGATAAAAAATGTTTAATATGAAAAAGCAATTCTTAGGTATTCTGTCAATTTTCTTCCTGTTTTCAGGATGTATTTCCGATTCCGAAAACTCTTTAACGCGATTTGAACGTGAAGTAGAGAGAATTGAAGAATACCTAAGGGTTAATAATATTTCTTCGGTAAAGGAGTTTTCTGACCCTCTTCTTGGAATTTATATGTTTTGGCAGGATCTTTCTGAATCTGGAATTAGGCCAATAGATGGTGATTCTGTTTTTGTAGATTACACAGGTAAGCTATTAGACAACTCAATTTTTGACACGTCTATAGAGCAAGTGGCTAGAGAAAATAATTTATTCAATTCACAAAGAAACTATAGACCTTTAGGTGTATTACTTGGGGCTGGGAGAGTTATTGCTGGGTTTGAATTTGGAATATCAAAGCTGGAACAAGGAGATAAGGCATTTATCATATTTCCTTCCTTGTTTGGATATGGAGATGACCCAAGGGCGGGTGAACTGAGGAATCAGCCCTTGATCTTTGAAATGGATTTAATTGAAGTTAAGAAAAACGACATAGACGACGGCTTGTAATGCGAAGAAGAATTTTATTTTATGCTTTGGTCTTTATCTCATTAGTAGGGGTGGCATGTGAACCGGTCAGTCCTTTCGGCCCTGTTTACGATGTAGAAGGCAATCTTGCACGTGATAAGGAAATAATTAATCAGTTTTTGGAAACTGCTGATATTGATAGCCTATACCGGATACATGATCCCAACGGAGTTATTATAATTGTACAAAAAGAAGGAGATGGAGCATTTCCCGTGGACAGGAACTTGGTCTATACGCACTATACAGGAATGCTCTTAGATGGTACTGTTTTTGACACAAGTCTTGAAAATGTAGCAATAGCCAATAATATTTTCGATGAGAATCGAATTTATAGAATTTTTGAGTTTACCGTGGGACAAAGAGACGCTATTGAAGGCTTCAGTATTGGTTTTAGAAGATTAAGGAGTGGTTCAAAAGCAATATTGATAATTCCTTCACCTTGGGCGTATCGAGACAATAAAAACTTAGAAAGAATACCAGCTAATTCTGTCTTAAAATTTGAAGTGGAATTTTTGGGAATGGAGTAAAAAAATAAAAAAGCCGGCCAAATCAGCCGGCTTTTTTTATGCCTCTTGGAATAAGCGCAGGTACATTTGATTGATACTTTTTATATGCCTCACCAAAGATTGCCAGCAACTTCTTTTCTTCTAAATATATACCAATCGGTAGATATAACAGGAGCATTCCAACATGGATTAACGAAGCAAGCGTAGGAGAGAAAAGAAAATATCCCGTAAATATTAGGATTAATCCTGCATAAATTGGATGTCTGATATACCCATGAATACCTGTTTGAATCAATTCTTCTTTAATTTCCAAATCGTCATGTGGCGTTAGACCTGAAAATCTTTTTCCACTGAAATTTTTGAAGGATTTCACTAAAATGATGGTTCCAAATGCTGCCAGCATATACCCGAGATAGGTCAATACGTCAGTAGGATGCAACAATAGATTAGGCTCAATGGTCCCAGAATAGATGAAAATCCCAAAAAAAAGAATACTTGCAATTCCTGTATAGAGTAGTCTGTTCCATAAATATGCCTTTTTTACCAAAGCTTTTATTTTTCTTTTTATATTCAAGCTTGCAAAGAGTGAGTGATGAAGGTAAAACACCGCCCAAAATATAATCAAGTAAACATATGAACTGTCCATATTGCGAATAATTTAGCTACTAAACACACAAAGTAGCTTAAAAGTCCCTATCAAACCCAATAACCAAGTTTTTTTTATCCCAACCCAGTATGAAAATAGGCATCATCAGAGAAGGCAAAGTTCCTCCAGATAAGCGAGTTCCATTCACACCAAGGCAACTAGCAGATTTGCAAAATACCTTTCAGAATCAGTTATCCTTTGTTGTGGAGAAAAGTGCTGTTCGATGTTATACAGATCAGGAATACTTGGATGCAGGTATTGCGGTTGTCGAAGATATCAGTACCTGTGATTTATTGATGGGTATCAAGGAAGTTCCTATAGGTCAGCTAATCCCAAATAAGCGCTATGTTTTCTTTTCGCATACCATAAAGAAGCAGGCCAATAATCGAAAACTTCTACAGGCAGTCTTGGAAAAAGGAATCAGCCTCATGGATTATGAAATTTTGGTGGATGAACAAGGTGCGAGAACAGTTGCTTTTGGTAAGTGGGCAGGAGTTGTGGGAGCTTATAATGGTTTGTGGACCTATGGAAAAAAATCTGGCTTGTATGATTTGAATCGGGCCTTTGAATGTTTCGATCAAGCGGAACTCACACTAGAATTGAAAAAGGTACAACTCCCACCAATCAAGATAGTAGTGACAGGTGCAGGCAAAGTTGGTCGAGGGGTAGTGGAAGTATTGGAAAAAGTCGGGCTTAAGCAGGTGTCAGCTCATGATTTCCTTCATGTTTTTTATGATGAGGCAGTATTTACAGTGTTGGCAACGGCTGACTATAACCGGAGAAAAACAGACGGTGGTTATGATCGCCAAGAGTTTTATAAAAGTCCCCAGCTGTATGAAAGCCATTTTCTCAAATATGCAGAGGTCAGTGATATCTTTATTGCAGCAGCATATTGGGATAGAAGAGCCCCTCGATTGTTTGAATTAAAGGACATCCAATCAGAGGATTTCAACATTTCTGTCATTGCAGATATCACCTGCGATGTTGATGGAAGCGTTCCTACGACCTTTCACCCAACTTCCATGGCTGATCCAGTTTACGATGTGGATAGGCAGACCTTGTCAGAAATTCCAGCCTTTGGAAAGCAAACAAGTATTTCTGTTATGGCCATTGATAATCTGCCTACGGAATTACCAAGGGATGCTTCAGAGGATTTTGGCAATCAATTGATCAGACATTTTATTCCAGAATTACTGAAATCCTCATCTAAGGTCTTGGATAAAGCTAGTATTACCAAAGAGGGAGACCTGACCATTGAATATATTTACTTACAGGATTTTGTTGAAGGAAAAGAATAACACATATATGAAAAATCTTAATCGCTACATAGAACAGACAGTATTGAGAGCTACTTTGGTAGATGCGGAGATTGAACAATTAGTGGCAGAAGCCAAACAATATGAATTTGTCGGAATCTGTGTTCCCCCATTTTGGGTTAAAAAAGCAAAGCGAGAAATTGGGGATGCGCCCATTCAGCTGGTAACGGTAGTTGGGTTTCCTTTAGGTTACAATATGACAGAAACTAAGGTCTTTGAGACAGAGTTGGCGATTAAAAATGGCGCGGATGAGATTGATATCGTATGGTCCATAACAGCTTTCAAGGCCGGTATGAATTGGCCAAAAATCGAGCTTGCCAAAGTAGCCCAATTATGTCATGAGCATGAGCGCATATTGAAAGTAATCATCGAAACTGCCTACTTATCGGATGAGGAAATCATCCAAGCCTGCAAAATATGTGCAGAGGCGGGAGTAGATTATGTGAAGACATCTACGGGATTCGCACCCGAAGGAGCCAAAGAAAAGCATATCAAATTGATGCGGGAAAATCTACCAAGCTCTGTTGGCATCAAGGCCAGTGGGGGTATCAAAACCTATGAACAAGCAGTAAAGTTGATCCAAGCAGGTGCTGACCGGATAGGAACTAGTTCTGGGGTTCAGCTGATGGAAGCGGCTCAACAGGAATAGTTTCTTTTGGTGCGTTGATGATCAACTCGTTTTTCTTGACATCATTCCACCCCATTTCGGATATATTCTCATCTTGATTGAAATAAATCAACAGGAATGGGATAATGAAAAATGTAAAAAGAATATAGGCAAAGCCAACAAACCGGGTCTTCACAGACTCGGTTCCTATAAAAGTCGATATCCTTACTGGAATATTTCTTAGTGGAGTAAATGGTAAGAATATCAAAGCTCCGATTAAGTTGAACAAAAAATGCATCATAGCAAGGGCAATAGCAGCTTCATTTTTATACAAGGCGGCAATAGCGGCTGTGATGGTAGTACCAATGTTAGCTCCTATAATAAAAGGGAATGCTTTGAGCAAGGATACTTTTCGGTTGGCCACAGCAGGTACAATCAATGATGTAGTGACAGTACTTGATTGTACAGCGGCTGTAAAGAATACTCCGTAGAAAAATGCCCAGAAAGGCTGCTTGAAGATGAATTTACTGACCTTTGTATAGTTGGAGGAGATATAAGTTTTGAATACCGTATCCGAGAGAAATTTAATGGCTACAAAAACCAACAGGATACTCAGCAAAAGCAAAACAACAGGCGAACCGATCCTCTCTGAAATCCAAAGCGTAAGTGGTCTCGTGAAAATCACATTGTAAGCGTAGTCTGAAGCGTATTTCGTATTATTTTCAAACAAAGCATGCGTCAGGTAAGACGAGGCAGAGCTTAAAAGACCAAAGTATATCTCCAATGGAAATAGGATAAGAACTGTCAGAATATTGAAAACATCATGCAATACCCCTGCGGAAAGCGCCTTCTTAAATTCACTTTTTCTCATGATGTAGGAAAAAGCAACAAGGGTGCTTGTAATGGTAGTACCAATATTTGCCCCCATGACCATGGGAACTGCCTGCTGAAGACTGATAGAGCCTGAAGCCACTACAGCCACAATCATAGCTGTGACTGTTGAACTGCTTTGAACCATCGCAGTAATCAGTAAACCAATAAAAAGCCCTACAAAAGGATTATTAGTAGCCTGAAAAATCTCCCTGGCCAAATCAGAATTAAGTTTGGTCATGGATACTGATAGCATATCAATAGAGAAAATAAACAGCAATAACCCCAATAATAGTATGGCTATTTTAAAAACTCTCTTGCGTACAGTATCTATTCCGACCTTTTGGGACATGTCAATGGGAGACTCAAAAGCCTCAGTGTTTGCTAATTTCAACGCAAAATAAACGCTTGCAGCTGTAACAGTAGGCCTTTTCCATATGAAGATATTGTTAACATTCCTGAGGTCATACGCTAACTTCGGCCTAAATCCTACTCAAATAGCCTCATTATCTTTCTTTTAGAAGAATTAGTGATGATTGACCTAGGTTTGGATCTAATTAGCGTAGAATTAGATTAATCCATCACTTAACAATAAATTAATATGGCTACCAAATAATCTTCGTTAACTTTGCAGCGAAGTGTACCTTCTCTAGCTTTCGAATGGCCAAGAAAATCGACCAAAACATCAATCAAGATGCCTTGTCTAAGGTGTCTTATGCACTTTTTGACTTTACTAAGCAGGAAAAAACTTTCCTGATAGTCATATGTATCCTAGTTTCCTTTGCAGGGATTATAACTCAAAACACATACATAGCGATGTGGTTTGGCTTCGCATTAGCTGCTTATTCAGCCATTGCCAACGATAGTATTCAGACTATCGGGACCTTTATAGCATCCAATCAACAACGTAAGTGGTATTGGTTATGGCTATTTATGGGCTTGATCTTCGTTGCGACCGTGACTTATAGCTGGATAGTATTCGATGGAGATGTTTCTTATCAGCGTCTACAAGTACCTGGTCTCGACAAAGCACCAGAAAGTTTTGTCTTCCTTCAATTAGCTGCACCAATTGTTCTATTGGTAATGACGCGGATGCGTATGCCAGTATCAACTACATTCTTGCTTTTGAATGTATTTACTTACAAAGGTGGCACGATCATAGATGTGATGAAAAAAAGCTTTTTGGGTTACCTTTTGGCATTTGTGATTGCGATTTTTGTATGGTTCATGGTTGAGCGTTTTGTTAAAAGCTTTTTAAAAGGTGAAGCAAAACCATACTGGTATATTGTTCAGTGGTTTACTTCTGGTATTTTGTGGTCTGTGTGGATCATGCAGGATGCCGCTAATATTGCAGTATTTTTACCTAGACAATTGAATATTTATGAGTTCTTGGGTTACACAGGATTCATCTTTATAGGCTTAGGATTTTTGTTTTACCTGAAAGGAGACAGAATACAGTCTATTGTCAATGAAAAAACACGAGTAACGGATGTACGTGCGGCTACCTTGGTAGATTTTGTGTACGCTATTATCCTTTTCTACTTCAAAATGGCGAGTAATATCCCTATGAGTACCACTTGGGTATTTATTGGATTATTGGGTGGGCGTGAGTTGGCTATAGCCTATGCTAAATCTTCCAAGTTGAAGAAGCGAAAGGCGAGAATCTATAGAGCCTATACCTTGGCAAGAAAAGATATCATCAAAGCGACACTCGGCTTATTGGTCTCCTTGATTTTGACGTTAATAATCAATGAAGGGGTCCGAAAAGAATTTATCCAGCTATTTGGCTTCTAAAAAATCTTTCAAAAAGGCACATGATTTCAAATGTGCCTTTTTACTTTGTACCTATGGAATATCAAAGTGATGAATTTTATATGAATGAAGCCCTCAAGCAAGCCAAAATAGCGTTTGAAGAGGGAGAGGTTCCTGTGGGAGCTGTTATTGTTTGCAGAAATAAAATCATCGCAAGAGCCTATAATCAAACTGAAAAACTCACAGACGTCACAGCCCATGCGGAAGTGTTGGCCATCACATCAGCTTCCAATGCTTTAGGAGCAAAATACCTAAATGAGTGCAGGTTATTTGTAACCTTAGAACCTTGCGTAATGTGTGGAGGAGCACTTTTTTGGTCTCAGATAGGAGAAGTTAACTTTGCAGCCTCAGACCCGAAGAGAGGTTATTCCCAACTAGAAAAGTCTATTTTGCATCCCAAAACCAAGATAAAATCAGGGGTATTGGCAGAAGAGTCCAAAGCACTCCTAGATGCTTTTTTCAAAAACCTACGGAAATAGGCGGTTTTACTTTTTGATAATTCTAAAAAATAGAAGGAAAGCCGGTTAAACCGGCCATTCCTCTAAGCGATAAGCACTATCCCAAAACATCCATTCCAGCCGGCTAGCCATTTCGAAAGCGTGGAACATAGCTTCTTGGGTTTTGGCACTTGCCTCTGAAGCTAACTCATCGCTGATGGTAAGAGCTTTGTGTACGGATTCTGCAAATTCTTCACCTGCATACGTATCAATCCAATTTTTGTATGGGTTATTTTTTACCTCAGCTTGTTGCTGATAAATATGGTCCCCAACTTTTTTGTAGATCCAAAAACAAGGAAGGACTGCTGCCACAGCCACTGCTACATCTGCATATTTTGCTTCTTTTAGCAAGTAATTCGTATAGAGCAAGCAACTTGGGCTGGGATTAATGCTGTCAGGAATCCCAAGCGTTTTGAAATAACTTTCATGCAAAGCTCTTTCTACCACGATAGCACCTGCCGCAAATTGAGAAAAGTCCAAGATATGCTCCATCTTTTCCATCCTGCCGGAAATAGTGCTCAAAGCTCTCCCAAATTCTCCCAAGTAATAGGCATCTTGTGCCATGTAAAACTTAAACTTTTCTACGGGAAGCGTTCCATTCAGTAATTCTTGATTGAATGGCATTTCCACTATTTTATTGAAGAGAGGTGTGATTCTCTCCCAAGCTTGTTCACTCCACTTCATGGATAATCTGATTTTCTGGGTTATAAAAATGATTTAATGGACCGTTTCCTTGGCCTGTTTGAATGTCTTTTCCGGATTCAATTGCTCCATGTACGTAAATTCTTGCTTTTTCAACCGCCTTTTTTAGTGTGTATCCTTTTGCTAGTTCTGCTGCTATGGCAGAGGATAGGGTACAACCTGTACCGTGCAAGTTTTTGGTTGGGATATACGGGCTTTCATAGCTTTGCTTGGATTTGTATTGTTGAAAAAGGATATCGTAGATCGTCGGCGTAAATAGATGCCCCCCTTTGATCAAGACTGCTTTACATTGCATGGCTAAAATATCCTTGCCGGCCTGATGCATTTTTTCCACAGAGTCCACCTGGTAACCCGTGAGAACAGCGGCTTCATCTAGGTTAGGCGTAATCATAGTAGCCAAAGGGAATAGCTGTTCTTTCAAAAGGGATACTGTGCCATCAGCGATCAGTCGATCGCCCGAGGTAGCTACCATGACCGGATCGAAAACTATGGGGATATGGGGATATCTTTTCAAGGTTTTGGCAAGTACCTCCACCACCTCCGGTTGATTCACCATGCCTATTTTAATGGCTTTCGGTGGAATATCTTCCAATATGGCCATCAATTGTGCTTCAATATGAGCTGCTGGAATAGGAAATATATCCCTTACACCTTGAGTATTTTGTGCGGTAGTAGCTGTGATGACTGTCATGCCATAGCAACCCAGAGCAGCAAAAGTCTTGAGGTCCGCCTGAATGCCTGCCCCACCACCACTGTCCGAACCTGCAATGCTGAGAACGGGTATGTATTTTTTTACCATAATTGCTCTTTTAATCCTTCTTCGATTTTTTTCCGATAGGCCTCTGCAGCATGCGCAGGACTTGGGGCACTGCAGATTCCCGATACCACTGCCAAGCTATCGGCTCCATGGCTGATGATACTAGCTGCATTTTCCAAGGATACCCTACCAATGGCTACCAATGGTTTTGTGGTTGCTTTCCGTACCTGAGCCAATCCATGCAAGCCCCATTCGGTTTTGGTGTCTGATTTGGTAGGAGTAGCATAAATGGGACTGATGCCATAATACCAAGCTTTCTCGCTAGATGGCTTTCCCAAATCCTCCATGCGCTCTAAAGAAAGTCCTAAAATTTTGTTTGGGCCAATGACTTCCTGAGCATGCCCCAGATTGGCGTCTTCTTGACCTACATGTAGCCCATGTGCATCCACTAATTTTGCTACTTCCACGGAGTCATTAACGATTAATGGGACACGATACTTGTCACAAATAGTCTTCAATTTTTCAGCTTTTGTTACGAATTCGGTGAAAGGAAGAGATTTTTCCCGGATTTGGACGATATCTACCCCACCCTTCAAGGCCTCTTCTACTACCCAATAAAAATCTCTTCCCAAGCAGAGCGCTTCGTCTGTAACCAAATAGAGTCTGTATGGAAACTGGATTATATTCATGGATATGCTACAATCATTCGCTCTTCAATCACTTCGGCAGTTAAGTTATGTAAGGCATCATAAAAATAAAGCTGAAGTGTGCCAGGTCCCTCCGCCTTTTCTGAGGCGATATCACCCGCTATTCCCATGAGAACCATGGCAGCAGTACTTGCCAAAAAGTAATCTTTTTCTATTGCGATCATCGCTCCAGTAATTGCTGAAGCTGTACAGCCCATTCCTGTTACTTTGGCCATCAATGGATTTCCATTTTTGACTTGTGCCACTCTTTCTCCATCAATAATATAGTCCACTTGACCTGAAATCACTACTACTGCCCCCGTCTGCTTGGATAGTTGAATACCAGCATCCAAAGCCTCATCAGAGGAGTTGGTGCTGTCTACTCCTTTGCTTTTGATATTCACACTCGCCAAAGACATGATTTCGGAAGCATTTCCTCGGATGACACTGGGCTTATAAGCAAGTAACTTGGTCAATAGCCCATTTCTGTAGGGTGTAGCACCAGCGCCAACGGGGTCGAGTACCCAAGGCTTTTGAGTAGCATGGGCATGCGCTGCAGCATGCAACATGCTATCAGACCAATATTCATCCAATGTTCCGATATTGATAACCAATGCACCTACTATGGATACCATGTCCTTCACTTCGGAATGAGCATGAGCCATAATTGGGGAAGCACCGGCAGCTAAAAGCGCATTGGCCGTATTGTTCATGACCACGTAGTTGGTAATACTTTGAACAAGGGGAGATTGGGTTTTTAAATTGGCGATTAAGGCACTAATGTGTTGCATGATTTTTTCTTTAAAAGTTAATTACTGGGAAGAAACAGAAGGGGAAGCCAAAAGTCTAAACTACAAGTTGCACTTGTCCTAGAAATAAACTTTTTCCTTCGCCGGTATGACCCGTATCAGGTTCAAAGGGTTTGATCTCAGCCTTATAGGCACCCCTAAAGTTTCATAATGCTTTAACAACACGCAATAAAATAAAAATGGTTCATAGGATTGTTATGGGACCCCGGGCTTTTTCAAATCTTTTTGTAGTGCACTGGAGAAAGTCTTTTCTTTTTTGATGGAAATCGAACTTTTTAAAAGCTTGTGAAGTTGGTAAGATGTGGCTTTTAATAAGCCAATCAATAACGTTTTAACCTAAACAATAATAATTTATGGCATTTGAACTTCCAAAATTACCGTACGACTTTAATGCGCTAGAGCCGCATATCGATGCAAAAACAATGGAAATCCACCATGGTAAGCACCATAATGCTTACGTAACTAATTTGAACAATGCAATTGCCGGTACTGATATGGAAAGCAAGTCATTGGAAGAATTGATGGTAAACGCAGGTGCAAACGCTGCAGTTAGAAACAACGGCGGTGGGCACTACAACCACACACTTTTCTGGGAAATCCTTTCTCCAAACGGTGGTGGCGCTCCTACGGGTGATTTGGCTGCTGCAATTGATGCAAAATTTGGCTCTTTTGATGCATTCAAAGAAGAATTCAATAAGGCTGCTGCTACAAGATTCGGCTCCGGCTGGGCTTGGTTGTCTGTCGCTAACGGTGAATTGGTGGTAAGTTCTACTCCTAACCAAGATAACCCATTGATGGATGTAGCTGACGTGAAAGGTACACCAATCCTTGGTTTGGATGTATGGGAGCATGCATACTACTTAAACTACCAAAACAGAAGACCTGACTATGTAGGTGCTTTCTGGAATGTGGTTAATTGGGAAGAAGTGAGCAAAAGATACGCTGCTGCGAAATAATCCAGTTAGAAATAGTTAAGAAGCCTTGGGAGAAATCTCAAGGCTTTTTTTGTACTCCTAGCGTACACATTTTTTGTTCGATAGTGTACACATTTAAGATGCGTTTTAATGAAAAATAGCTTTTAAAGCCCGTATGAGGTGTTTTTTTGAATTGGCATCCAATTTTCACTGCTGTTGGTACATGATAACAATCTAAACCAACACGATTATGAATACTTTCCAATCAATTTTTGCTTCCCTGCTCTTCTTTTTTTTGGGGTTGAGCAATCTTGCTGCTACAGAGCTTTCTACCATTTCGGGTAAAGTAGTGGACGAAAAAGGCCAGAGTGTTCCATTTGCCAACGTTGCTCTCGTAGAGTTTGCAACAGGAAACCTACTTACAGGTGATGTGACTCAAGAAGATGGCTCCTTTGAAATAGAGTCTATTCATGCAGGGAAAATGCTTTTGGTAATTTCTTCCATAGGCTATCAAACCTTCAAGTCAGAGCCTTTTGACCTTGCACCTGGAACGACTAAGTCATTTGATGCGATTCGGGTTTCGGAAGAAATGGGCAACCTTCAAGAGGTCACGGTAAAAGCCAGTAGGCCTGAAATCATCGTAGAAGCAGATAAAACCACTGTAAATGTAGAAGGAACGGTTTTGGCCGAAGGAAATACGGCTCTAGATGTCATCGGTCGCTCCCCAGGTGTCTATATCGATGAAAACAATACTATCAATTTGAATGGGAGACCGGGCGTAACTGTGATGATCAATGACAGACCGACCTACATGTCTTCTACGGATCTTGCAAATTTTTTACGCTCCATGCCGGCCGATAATATTAAAAGTATAGAAATCATCAATAATCCTTCTGCACGATTCGATGCGGAAGGTACAGCCGGCGTCATCAATATTCGTCTGAAAAAGAATAACATTGACGGGATGTTTGGCAACGTCAATGTAGGCGGTATGTACAATGGCCTCTATAGCCCCAATGCTGGAGTTTCTCTCAATGTGAAAAAAGGAAAGTGGACCAATACAGCCAGTTTCAACCATTCTCAATTCAATTTTGTCAACGAACTCAACATTACCCGTAACTTTCAATTAGACCAAGGAGTCTCCAGATTTGATCAAGAGAGTTTGATTACCATGCGCAACAAAAGCTACTTCTTCACAGGCGGCTCAGATTATCAGATCAATGATAAGCATAGCATAGGTGCCAGTGTACAAGCTTCGCAAAACAATGGGAGCAATTTTGGTAACTCAGTGACTGCAATTGATAATCCAGGTTCGGAGAATATGTTTTTTATCCGCTCAGAAAATGATGAGAACTCACAAAATAGACGGCTATTTGGAAACTTACATTATGTAGGGATATTGGATTCCCTCGGCACTAAAATTACCTCTGATATTGACTTTACGCGGATGCGCTCCAATTCAGAAGGATTGCTGAGTAACTTCAATTGGATCAATGAACCAGTGAATGTTTCCAGAGACTTTATCAGCACCTTAAATGATATGGATTATCGGATTTTTACAGCCAAAGTTGATTTTACCAAACCATTTGGAAAAGGTAGAGTATTGGAAACCGGTGTCAAAGGAAGCTGGGTAAAGTCAGATAATAATCTAGACTTGGCTAAAGCGGTAGAGGAAGAGCCTTTTACGCCTGACCCCAATAGCAATCAGTTTATCTATGAAGAAAATGTATTGGCAGCTTACTCAAATTATAGAAGTAAATTCTCTGAAAAAGTTTCGTTCAATGCGGGTCTGAGAGCTGAGTATTCGGATATTACAGGTACTTCCTTGACATTAGATCGAGTGGATAATCAAAATTACCTGAGTTTATTCCCTAGCATATCTGTGCAGCAGGCCATCAGCAAAGATTATCAAATCATATACAATGCTAACAGAAGGATTGCGCGGCCCAATTACCGTTTGTTAAATCCATTTGTATTTTACATTGATCCATTGACTACCGAGCAGGGAAATCCTAACCTTCGACCTCAATTTGCCCATAACTTGGAAATGAATCATGTAATCAAAAATGCGTATCAGTTTACCCTTTCGTATTCCTTGACCAATGATGTATTCCAACAAATCTTCTTGCAAGACGAAGAAACCCGTACGACTACGACCTTTACTAGCAACTTGGATAAGTCACAGAATTTCAATTTCCGGACTATGATTCCTGTGGAAATAGCCAAATGGTGGAATTCTAATCACATGCTGCAGGTGACTAATTCCCGATGGAAGTCCATGATTGGTGATGCATTACTGGATGTAGCACAGACATCACTTACCTTCAGAACCCAACATAACCTCACATTGCCAGCGGGATTCAAAGCTGAGATAGTGGGGATGTATATCAGTCCGGCGCAATATGGACAGGCCACTATCAAAGGTTTTGCTTGGGTGGATGCAGGTATTTCCAAGAACTTTATGAAAGAAAAATTGAGCTTAACTGTCAATGGGACAGACCTATTTGCCTCTCAGATTATCCGAGCAAATGTTCAATTTGATAACATTGATACGCAGTTCAGACAATACAGAAATACCCAAGGAGTTCGCTTCACGCTTCGTTATAAGTTTGCTCAAGGAGAAAATTTCAGAATTGCCAA
Organism: Mongoliitalea lutea; assembly: GCF_014652135.1. GTDB lineage: Bacteria > Bacteroidota > Bacteroidia > Cytophagales > Cyclobacteriaceae > Mongoliitalea > Mongoliitalea lutea. The sequence goes on along the minus strand of NZ_BMYF01000019.1, from coordinate 17,785 downwards.
TCGTTCCGGGAGTTCAGAAGAGAGAAGTAGATTGGATTAACGTATATTTAAACTCCTGTTAGGAAGGTACCTAACCGGAGTTTAAAATTTTAAGACCATGAAATATTTAACTCTTCTTGTAATTTGGATGGTTTTGACTGTTACGTCGTATGGACAGTCACTGGACCAAGAGAAGCTCAACAGCTATTTTGATGCGCTGGTCAATGCAGATAAAATGATGGGCGCTGCTATGATGGTTAAAGATGGAAATATCTCTAAGCCTAGAGGGTGGAAAATTAATTGGAAGAGCAACGGGTCAACCTTCTTTTCCTCTTACCTATGAAGGAGACTATCTTTTCAGCTTTAGCCCTGCGAGTTTAACCCTTCAATTCTCACCTGATTCAGATAAGATGCTCTTGAAGCAAGGAGGTATGACCTTCGAATTTAAGAAGAAATAAAAACCTATTTGAGGATATAAGCTAATCCAACTGTGGCTACCCAATTGTTTCTATCCAAGCCGGGCACAAAGTAGCTGTCCGGCTGATTTTCTAAAAACCAGGTATAGTTGAGGGTGTTGACATAGCGCACATGTGTGTTGACTAATAAGTTGCCAAATCTCCAATCGGCCACTAATGCTGGTACTAAGTCCACATACTTGATTCTCCAATCTTTGGAAGCTTCGAAGCGAAAGTAATAGAAGTCGTTGTTGTAGACAATTCGTTCAAACTGAAAAGCTACCCGGTTGAAATTTTTCACCCAACCCAATTCAATCCAGTTGACATTCGCAGCAGGTCCATAACCCAACCCTAGTACTTGTCCTTGGTGTGTATATCCGTGTCTTACGTGATCGTGGATATACCAAGTGTCCAAATTTTGTATGCTTTCGCGAATAGTCTGACCAGTTTGGGTCATTTCAGCGCTGATTTGTAGAAAAGTATCACTTTTTTTCAAAGGCACTAAATTAGAAAAGCCTAAAGTGAAGCCTCTATTTCTTTCTGGGGTAATGATAAAATCTGCAAAACGTCTGCTATTTCCATTTGTTCCATACTCTCCATAGAATTCAAAATGACCTTCTTGACTCATCCAACGAAAAAACCCAGAACTAAATTGCTGTCTTCTACCAGTGGCAGGGTTTGGGAGATTACTTAATCGTTTCTGTCCATTAAAAAAAGGAACGTGATCTCCGAGGTTTTCCATATCTTCGGTGTACACATTATTTGTGGCAGAGTATCCCAAAAATAGACCTGGTACCCATTTTGGTTGGTAGCTAAATATTATTCCAGAAAGGTTTCTGTCTCCATTTTCTCTTTTAGGCCATAGTACACTTGTTTGCTGAATTAAAACATCAGAGTGAGGCGGTAAGTAACCAGATGCCCGTAATTGCCCTGCAAGTATTAGCTGTCCTTCAAAACTACCAATGAGGGTCTGTTTAGGTTTGGTTGTATTCAGAGTAATATGAGCAAAACCAGGAGCGTTGTTACTCAAAATTAGTGAGTTTTTTCTTGAAGGTCCCCACCACAAATTTTCAGTAGATAAACCTACTGAAAAACCGTGCGAATTGAAACGGATGCTTGACTGTCCTGGCAACATACGGTTAATTGGTGCTGTTCCCATTCTTTCAGGCATATCAATCCTATTCATATATTCATAGTAGTATAGAATAGTAGCTTGGTGCTCAATAGGGAATCCCAAAAAATCTCTATTTTGTGCTAAGTGTATTTCAGGCTGTAATTGTAAGCTAAATTTTCCATATTGAAAATATAACCCTCCCGAAATCACATTTTGAAGGCCTCTGTTAGGTACCATTGCGCCGTTATTTAATCCAAAAGCATACTCTGAATTGTATTGGCTACGGATACTTATGGGCATCGCCAACAAAACTCCTTCAATTCCATTTTTAGTGAATTTCTCATTAAATGAAGAGTTGTCTAAATCTTGAAATGTACTATCCAAATCAAATCCTGTATATCTATCGAAAGCGTAAACAGGGAAAAGTGGTCTAATACTTAAAGAAGATTGTCCATCTATTTTACCAAGGAGCTGTGCTCTTCGAATATATTCCTCTAAGACAGGAGTATGAATTGGAAGCGTTTGCCCAAGTGACTCCGAAAGATACCCAAACCCCAAAAAACCATAGGCGGCCAAAAGAATAGTTATACATTGATTTTTCATCGCATTAGATTACAACCATAGTGGTTACCTTAATTTTATTGATTGACCAACTTTCATCACAGACTGGATTAGGATTTTCAAATTGAAATAGTTCATCTCCAAAGGTTATTGAAACATTTCTGTCTGTATGAGAGATTAATTGAACTACCATATACCTAGTAGTATAATTTTGGAAAGCACCAAAAATACATAGGCCTGGCAAATTTGTTTGAATGGCACCTTCCTTTGGGAAGTTTTGTCTCATAAAATTATGGGGATACGATTGCCTCAAACAAAAAGTAGACTCGCAAGGAGAATTGGAAAAAGTTGTTCTAAAAATTTCCTTATCATCCACTTTCATGTACCAAAAATCAGGTCCATTAAACCCATCGTTAACATTTCCATCCCAACTATCATGAATGAGAATTTCGACTTCTATTTTCACTACATTATGACCGGGAAGATCATTGATTGTTAAAGTTGTTTCTTCATTGTTGAAAAAGCCCAGTAATGTATCTCCATGGAAAACAAATAGTTTTGCATTTACAATACCATTTAAATCAAGTGTAGAGAAATCATTTTCATAAACAACTTCTTGACTTTCTAATCTGTCTACGGTGCAAGAAGTAAATAACAAAACGAAAAAGATCAAGCTGTAAAATATATTAAAAATGCCTTTTGTACTTAATTTCATAACATGAATAATTGTAAGCAATCATTTATCACATCAAATCTATCAAAAAATAAAGACTTATTAAATAAATCTGAAAAATCTTTAATTTTTGTGTTTTGCTAACAAGAAACTTATTGCAATTGGGTAAAAGAGTTTTTTATGGTTAATTTGTTGTTGAAATTACTTTCAACAATATGATCCAACTAACTTTAGTGGCTGGGGCAAGGCCAAATTTTATGAAAATAGCTCCCATTGTGCACGCCATACAAGCCAAACAGCAAGCAGGTGTTAGCATTTCATTTCGACTGATTCACACGGGGCAACATTACGATAAAAAGATGTCGGGAGATTTTTTTGAGCAATTGAATATTCCTGAACCCCATGCGAACCTTGGTGGCGGAGGTGGCACACAGGCTGAGCAAACAGCCGCTATCATGGTGGCATTCGAAAAAGAATTATTGGCCCATAGACCCGATTTAGTGATTGTAGTAGGTGATGTAACCTCCACGCTCGCTTGTTCTATTGCGGCCAAAAAATTGGTTATTGATGTGGCCCATGTAGAAGGTGGAATTCGTTCCGGTGACTTGAGTATGCCAGAGGAAATCAATAGAATGGTTACCGACTCCATCACGGATCATTTTTTTACCACTTCAGAGATAGCTAATAATAATCTTCGCCAATTAGGTTTTGATGATTCATCGATCCACTTTGTAGGGAATACCATGATCGATACCCTGATGGCGAACATGCCTCGATTCAAGAGGCCTGATGGAGAATTATTTGATCAGCTTGTAGCTGGTGAATATTTTGTCATGACCATGCATAGGCCTGCCAATGTGGATCAAGAAGAAAAGTTGAAGCAGATGATAGATGCGATCTTGGATGGTACGGGTGATTTACCAATCGTGTTTCCAGTACATCCACGTACGGCCAAGAATTTGGAGCAATTGGGCATTAGTTCTTCTCGCTTGCATATGACAGAACCACTATCCTATTTGGAATTCAATTACTTGGTGAAAAATGCCAAAGGTGTCATTACCGATTCCGGAGGGATTACAGAGGAAGCTTCGGTTATGAATGTTCCTTGCATTACGCTACGGGATAATACAGAAAGAGCTGAAACTGTGGAATTAGGAACTAATGAGCTGGTAGGAACAAACCCTGCAAATCTCCCACCCTATTTGAAAAAATTGATGGCAGGTGAGTGGAAAAGCTACCAAGGGATTCCGCTTTGGGACGGAAAGACCTCAGAGAGAATCGTATCAAAAATAATTAACCTATACTCATGAATGCTAAAGTGATGCGTTTGGTGAACCAATTAGGGCTAACACCCCATCCTGAGGGGGGCTTCTATAAGGAAGTTTATCGCTCCGATCGCGAGCTTGCCACAAGTCAGGGGACAAGAAGTTTGAGCACCTGCATCTACTTTCTCCTAACCTCAGATAACTGCTCCAAATTTCATCAAATCCAAAGTGATGAGTTGTGGTTTTGGCATGAAGGAGATCCGATTACCATCCATACGTTAGGAGACAGTGGTTACCAAACCTTATTGCTAGGCTCTTCAGAAGTAGCGGGTTATCAGCCTTTTCAATTAGTTAAGGGAGGGTTGGTTTTTGGGTCTACAGTTGATACTCCCGGTGGCTTTGCCTTGGTGTCCTGTGTAGTTTCCCCAGGCTTTGACTTTGCCGAGTTTAAATTGTTTTCCAAAGAAGAGCTACTCCAAACTTGGCCTGAGGAAGAAAAAATCATTTCAAGACTAACTTAATATCTTATGCAAGTACAACTCCTTCTGATCGAAGATGACGAAAGACTTTCTTCTGTCATCAAGAAAAGCTTGGAAGAGGAAGGCTATGAGGTGTTGGCTGCATTTGATGCAGAAATGGGCTTTCGCCTGTACGAAAGTCAACCATTTGACTGCGTCATTACAGATTTAATCTTGCCAAGAGGTAGTGGATTTGATCTTTGTAAAAAAATTAGGGCAACAGGCAGTGCAGTTCCCATTATTATGCTTACCGCTTTGGGGAAGACTGATGAGAAACTGGAGGGATTTGATGCAGGTGCAGATGATTACTTGGTAAAGCCTTTTGATTTGCGGGAATTGGTGGCACGTATTAAATCGCTTTTGAAGCGTACTACTTATGAGAGAGTAACTCAATCCACCGAATTAGTCTACTCAGAACTTGCCATTGATTTTCATAAAAAAAAGGCTTTTCGGAAAGGAGAAGAATTAGCCTTGACGCCAAAGGAGTACAATTTATTGGAGTATTTTTTGAAGCATCCGGAGCGAGTCATTTCCAGGGAAGAAATTGCCAAAGAAGTCTGGAATCTGAATTTCGATACCGGCACGAATATCATTGATGTGTATATCAACTATCTTCGAAAGAAAGTGGATAAGCCCTTTGATTTCCAGCTTATTCATACCCGCCCAGGTATGGGCTTTATCCTGCAACAACCATGAATTTAAAAACTAGGATAACACTTTGGTTTACCGCACTGACCGTGCTTATTCTAGTGGTCTTTATGGGCATCATTTATTTTTCTGCCTACCAAAACCGCCTGTCGGAATTTTATGAAATACTTGAAAAGGAAGCGATCACGAAAGCCAATCTTTTGTTGGATACTTCCTTAGATGCGGAGACCTTACAGACCATTTACCGCAAAAACAGGGAAATTCTTTACGAAGTGGAGGTAGCTATATACGATTCGCAGGAAAATCTAATTTACCATGATGCAGTAGATATTGATTTTGTCAAAGAAACTCCTGAAATGTTTGAAGCTATCAGGCAGAGCCGGCAACTTAGATTTTTGCAGGATAATTGGCAAGTCCTGGGTTTTGAATACGAGTTGGATGGAAAAAAGTACCTGATTACTTCTGCTGCCTATGATTATTATGGATACAACAAGCTACAAAATGTACGGGATACCATGATTATTTCGCTTCTGCTGGGCTTGGTATTGTTGGTATTGTTAGGATTTTATTTTTCCAAGCGTATGCTGAGGCCTGTGTCTGAAATGATCGTGGAAGCGGAAATGATTTCTGCGTCCAACCTTCATCTGAGGTTGAGGGAGTCGAATACGAAAGATGAATTGAATCAATTGGCACAAACAGTCAACAAGCTGCTTGAGCGACTGGAAAAATCTTTTGACTCACAACGACAGTTTGTTTCCTATGTAGCCCACGAAGTACGCACACCATTAGCAGCAATGATTACAGAATTGGAGTGGGTATTACAAAAAGAACGCGATGTTTCCGAATATCAAGATACCATTGAAAACATCTTACAGGATAGCCACAAACTGAGTAAGCTGACGAGCGATCTGTTGGATTTTGCCAAAGCTAATTATGATCGCTCAGAGGTGAAATTCAAAGAGACTAGGATAGATGAAGTACTGCTGGAGGCTAGTCAGCAAGTACAGCATGAAAATCCAGAATTTAAAATTGAAATAGAGTTTGGGGATAGCTTTGAAGAACAAGAAATCAGTGTGGAGGGCAATGAATACCTGCTGGTGCTAGCGTTGAAAAATCTCATTCATAATGCCTGCAAATTCTCCAAAGAAAAATCTTGTCAGGTGGGTGTAGATGTCAGTGGTCAACTTATCCAGTTAAAAATAAGTGATCAAGGAATAGGCATTCCACCCAAAGAGCTAAGTAAAATTTTTGATCCGTTTTTTAGAGGGAGTAATAAGAGTTTTTCAAAAGGATCGGGTATTGGCTTGACACTTGTCAAAAAAATCATAGACCTGCATGAAGGCTCTTTAGATGTACAATCTGAGATTGGGAAAGGCACCAAGATTCTTATCCAACTACGCAGGAATTAAGTATTCTAATGGAATTCTAATATTTCTTTAATACCCTTTTAACAGTCATTGAGGAGCCTTTGCCGTACTTTTGTAAAAAATAATAAACGGTATATCATGGCCCCTATTCCACATATTACACACATTTTATTTTGATTTTTATCTCCAAGTCCTTGCTGGAGGTATCAATCATTTGCTCCAGTATTCACCTAATTAAAACTAGCCAACATGAAAAAAATACTTACCCTATTGCTTTTAGCAATTAGCTTACATGTAAGCGCTCAAACAGAAATGACAACTCAGCAAATGTTATTGCATAAAAATGCTGACCGCTTGTCTATCATGGACACCTTGGAGTTACCATTTGAGATTTCAGCCGAAAAGAGACTGTCCAAAGAGGATATCCTTAACAAAAAAGAGGGTTTCTTCGTGACTGGACTGCCAAGATTTGAGTTTGACCCTATCCGTGGCTTTGGGGTTGGTGGAAATGTTTTTTTCTTCCAAAACAAAACTAAAGAAGACCCTTTCTTCTACTATACTCCCTATAGATACAGTATCAACTCCGAGTTGTTTGTTTTCGAAAACGGGCGAATCAAAGCTGCGATTAACTTAGATGTCCCCTATGTATTTAATACTAAGTGGAGATTACGGGCAGATGCAGTATTCTGGGAAGATCCAAATGCTCAATATTGGGGGATTGGAAGAGAGTCCTTAAATAGATTGACTTTTGCAGATAAATCCGGAGGTACTGATGGGTCTCTTCGAAGATTTAACCGAGTGAATGACTACGAGGATAATTTAAGAATTGCTGTTCCAGCAGCCAATGGAGGCTTTTTGACAGATACGCACTTCAATCAGTTTATTCAGCGTGAGAAATTATTCAATTTCTTGGGTGAGCGGGTAGAGATGGGTGGTAAACTCAGAATTATGTTTGGCTATGAGATGTTGTTTACAGCCTTTGAGGATTATACTGGAAAAATTGCTGAGGAGGCTTTTTTACCCAATGGGACCGCTGTGGAGGCAGTTCAAAGACCTACGCTGGCCAATATTCAAAAAAATGATGGGACATGGGATCGGTTTAATTTGGCCGGATTTTCAGATCGTATGCAATTCACGAGTATGCTAGCTGCTGCCTTGATTTATGATACCCGTGACTTGGAACCTGATCCAAGCAAAGGGGTTTTCTTACAATATTCTCATGAATACTCAGCGCCTTGGTTAGGCTCGGATTTCAACTTCAACAAGTTTATGGTTCAAGGGCAGTTTATCCATACATTCCATCGTTGGAAGAATGATAGAAACCGATTAACCTTCGCTGGTTTAGCTGCCTTTGGCCACATCTTTGGTCCAAAGATCAACTTTATTGAAATGTGGGATTTATCTTCTCAGGCCGAAGCGGGAGGCATTCTTGTATTAGGTGGAGGTCGATCGCTGAGAGGGTTTAGAGAAGCACGTTTCTTAGCACCAACTGTGGGCTTGGTAAACCTAGAGATGAGAGCACGCTTACATGATTTCAATGCATTCAATCAACACTTTGCTTTAGGAATTACCCCATTCTATGATTTTGGTACCGTATGGGAAGGAATTCGGGATGTTTCTTTGACAGAGTTTAGAGGTGCGCCGGGTATCGGTGGTCGAATCGCTTGGAACCAATCTACCATCCTTCGTTTGGACTATGCCCAAAGTAGAGAAGGAGGTCAGTTCTTCTTTGGATTTGGCCATATCTTCTAGGATTGGATTACATACCTTTGGTATATCGAAAGAAAGCAGCTATTTTAGAACTTATGAGTCAGAATAGCTGCTTTTTTGTTGCAAAACTTAACATTGCTTTCTTTTCCCTTCGTTTTTTAATGGTTAACTTCGGACTCAATAAACCCGGTTTTTATGGAGTCCAACGATTTGGATTTTATTCAAGCACAACTTGAGCAAATTGAGGAGTTGATGCATCAGGCTACCGCAGAGCGTGAATCCTTGATTCAGCAAATCCACCCTTCCCAATTCTATGCTGCCAAGAACTTGCTCCATTACCTTGTTTTGAGAAGCATTGATATCCGGGAGTTACAGGTTTTACTCCACATTTATGGACTCTCATCCATTGCCAGTTCGGAAAGCCATGTGCTCAGACAGGTGCAATCCATTCAGGAACGACTTGGTAGAGTGTATGATACCATTGATGCCGTTTCCTTTTCCCTAAGTAATGTGTTGATCAAACAAAAGAGCGAGAAACTTTTTGGGAAAAAGAAGGAAGCCGATATTCCTGCATTGATGGTCACCTTTGACAGTCACTTTGCAGAGGATTATGCCTTGGTGAAAAATTTATTGAAAGGGGGTATGGGAATCGCTCGAATCAACTGCGCTCATGATGACGAACACGTATGGCAGAACATGATTCAGCATATCAAAAAGGCGAGCGAAGAAACCGGATTAGATTGTAAAATTTATATGGACTTGGCCGGGCCGAAAATCCGCATAAGATTAATGGGTAAAGGCAAGGATAAGGGCAAAGTGAAGGTGAAAGAGGGGCAATTGATTTGGATGGCTGAGTCAACTGAGGGAATTCCCAAGGGAGAAGTAGTCATCAGTCCCAATGAGCTGGGTATCGTAGAAAAAATCCGAGTAGGTGATCGGGTGTATTTAGATGATGGAGTCATTCGGTGCTTGACCGAAAAAGTAAAGAAAGGAAAAGTTGGCTTGCGCATTACCCGAGTATCCAATCCAAAATCGCAGATAAAAAACGAAAAAGGAATCAATTTCCCAGATACAATTTTGGATATTGACTCTCTGACAGATTTTGATCGCTCCTGCCTGCCGTTTATTGCCGCCAATGCAGATTTGATCGGATACTCCTTCGTTCGCAAGCCTACAGATATTCAGGAATTAAGAGCAGCGTTTCTACGTATCGGAGCTACTATCCCGGGATTGATTATAAAGATTGAAACACCGGAAGCAGTGAGGCATTTGCCTGATTTGCTGTTTGAGGGGATGCGGGAACCTGAATTTGGTGTAATGATTGCCAGAGGGGATTTGGCTGTGGAAATCGGATTTGAGCGTATGGCGGAAATTCAGGAAGAAATTCTTTGGATTTGTGAGGCAGCCCATGTACCGGTGGTTTGGGCCACACAAGTGTTGGAAACACTCAACAAGTCAGGCATCGCTACCCGATCTGAAATTTCCGATGCTGCCTTGAGTGCAGGTGCTGAGTGTGTGATGCTCAACAAAGGAGCACATACGATCAAAGTGTTGACGACTTTGAAAGATATTTTGAAAAGGACTTCCTCCCATCGTGCCAAAAAACGCTTTACCTTTAGACCTTTGAAAATCGCAGAACGGTTTTTAGAAGCTACCTAAGTAACATGCAATTACCTTCACAACGCTATGCAGCACTCATCAAGAAACAGGCCCAAGAGTTGGGCTTTGCGTATTGTGGTATTGCTAAGGCAGATTTTTTGGAGGAAGAAGCACCTAAATTAGAAGCTTGGCTGAATCAAAACTATCATGGACAAATGGCCTACATGGCCAATCACTTTGATAAGCGTCTTGACCCGCGCCTGTTGGTAGATGGAGCCAAGACAGTCATCAGCTTGGTGTACAATTACTACCCCGAATCCCGCTTACCTGAAGGTCCAGAAGATCTTAAAATCGCCAAATATGCCTATGGTCAAGACTACCATCATGTCATAAAGGATAAGTTGAAGCTTTTTCTGGAGAATCTGAAAGCAGCTATTGGAGAAATCAATGGTCGGGCATTTGTGGATTCGGCCCCAGTCATGGAGCGCCAATGGGCACAAAAATCAGGGATTGGTTGGTTAGGAAAAAACAGCTTATTGCTGACACGGAATATGGGTAGTTTTTTCTTTTTGGCCGAACTCATTATTGACTTGGAAGTAGCACCTGACCCACCGATGGTCAAGGACTTCTGTGGTACCTGTACCCGCTGCATCGATGCCTGTCCGACAGATGCGATTGTTGGGGACGGGGTGATTGATGCTTCCCGTTGCATTTCCTATTTCACGATTGAATTGAAGGATTCTTTACCAGATTCTTTCAAAGGAACTTTTGGTAATTGGATATTTGGCTGCGACATCTGTCAGGATGTATGTCCCTGGAACCGTTTTTCCAAGCCCCATCAAGAACCAAAGTTTTTACCTTCGGAAGGACTCAAAGAGCTGAAGCTTCAAGATTGGTTGGAACTGACAGAAGAGACGTTCAATAAGGTGTTTCCAAAATCTGCGGTGAAGCGTACAAAATTGAAAGGCTTGAAAAGAAATATTGATTTTTGCTCTGAGGATTGATTTTTTCAAAAAAATAGCAATGATTCTAAGATAAGTTAATGCGTGGTAACCTTTAAAAAATGTTAAATAAAAAAGGGCTGTGATCAGCCCTTTTTATGCATACGCTACGAAATATTTATTTAACACCGGTTCATATCGACCAGAGAAATTACGATAACACCAGTCTCTGAATTCTTCTATTTCACTGGCCATGAGTAGGTTAAATGCTTTTTTCAGCTCTTTCTCGAAGAGCCGCTTGTCAAAGCTGACTTTGGTTAGAATTGTTTTTACATACTCTAGCATAGGTCAAAGAATTATGGGTTTATAACTATAATTATCCGTGTATACGTTGTGTAATTAGGTTTGTTGCGTTTGAAATATAGACTTAATTTGCAAATCCTAAGGTACCATTAAAAAAATATGCCTCGATTATTCATTCTCCGCCTCATTGCTGTATGTTGTTTGTTCTTTTCTTTGACTGCTCAAGCTCAAGAAGTAGTGATCGAATTGGGTAGTGATGAAATTGCATTAAATGAGACCTTCAGTATCAAAGTGACGATAGCCAATGATCGTATTCGCTCTTATGATGAATTCCCGGATATCTTGGGCTTCACTAAGCAAGGGATTACGCAATCCTCATCCATGAATGTGATCAATGGACAAGTCAGCAGCACCAATAGCATCATACAATACTATAAACCTACACGAAAAGGAGAGTTTACCCTTTCAAGGTTTTCTGTAAAAATCAATGGTTCGGATTATAGTTCTCCAGGTAAAACCATCAAAGTGATTGATCCTAGGCCTGCGCAGAGACAATCTAGTGTATTCGATGCATTTGACAATCTCTTTGGTGGAGGTGCAGGTACACGGGAAGAGCCTGAGTTTATTGAAATCGAAGACGATGCCTTTTTTGCTTCATCAGTAGATAAGTCAGAGGTATTTGTGGGAGAGGGAGTGAATATCAGTTTGGCATTTTACATGTCAGAAACCAATCAGGCTCCTTTTCAATTCTATGAACCTGGAAGACAATTGGATGAGATATTGAAAAAGTTGAAGCCCACCAATGCTTGGGAGGAGAATTTTAATATCACCAATATCCAACCGGAGCGTGTGACCTTTAATGGTAAAAACTGGACCAAGTACAAGGTCTATGAAGCTACTTTCTTTCCTTTTTCACCGGGAGAAGTGAGCATCCCGCCGATTGCTTGGGAAATGATCAAGTATAGAGTAGCAAGAAATCCCTCGTTCTTTGGGAGCAACCGCTTGGAGGACTTTAAAACTTTTTATTCTTCTGCCAAGTCCATCAAGGTAAAACCACTTCCTCCCCATCCGTTAAGAGACGAAATCAGTGTGGGTATTTTCCAACTACGGGAGAATATTTCCCAATTAGATGTAGAAACAGGACAAGGCTTTACTTATAATTTCTCAGTGACTGGAGAGGGAAATATCAATTCTGTTTCTCCTCCCAAAACGAGACAGATTCACAAACTCAACACCTATGACCCAAATGTGCGCCAACAAATCAATCGCGGGATGGGGAAAGTGACCGGTATCAAGGAGTTTAGCTATTACCTCACCATCAATGAACCTGGAGAGGTGGCTTTAGGCAATCATTTTGAGTGGATTTATTTCAATCCTGTTTTGGCAAAATACGACACCTTAAGACCGAAAGCGGTCATCAACGTCACAGGTGAATCCAAAGTCAATCAGGCAATATCCAATCAGCGATTGGGAGGAATTTACGATTTGATACCTATTGAGAGTAATAAACTTTTATACGAGCGATATAAGTATTATTTTTCCATCTCGATCAATATTTTATTGCTCGCTTCGGTCATTTTGTTGGCCTTTTTGATTGTAAAGAAGAGATAATGGGGAATAGTTTCGGAAAAATATTTAAGATAAGTACGTTTGGTGAGTCCCATGGATTGGGCTTAGGAGTAGTGATAGAAGGCTGTCCTGCGGGCTTGGAGATTGATGAGGCTTTCATCGTGCAGGAAATGCAGCGAAGAAAGCCTGGACAATCCAAAATCACCACACAACGGAAGGAAGAAGATGAGTTTAAAATCCTTTCCGGTGTTTTTGAAGGAAAATCAACAGGTACCCCGATCGGTATGGTCATCATGAATACTGACCAAAAAAGTAAAGATTATGGGCATATCGCTGATAAATTTAGACCTTCACACGCTGACTTCACCTATTTCGAGAAATACGGTATCCGTGATTATAGAGGAGGAGGCAGAAGCAGTGCCAGGGAAACAGCTGCACGAGTTGCAGCTGGTGCTATTGCCAAAATGATGCTGAAGCATTACGGAATCAGCATTCAGGCATATGTCAGCCAAGTGGGCAGTCTTGCTTTGGAACAGTCTTACCAAGAATTGGATCTATCCAAAACAGAAGATAGCATCGTCAGGTGTCCCGACCCCCAAAAGGCGGAAGAAATGATCAGTCTTATTGACGAGGTCAGAAAAAGCAGAGATACCATTGGCGGCATAGTGAGTTGTGTGGCTACGGGAGTGCCTGCGGGATTAGGAGAACCAGTCTTTGATCGGCTTCATGCGGAGTTGGGAAAGGCCATGTTGAGTATCAATGCTGTCAAAGGATTTGAATATGGCAGTGGCTTTGAAGGAGTCAAAATGAGAGGTTCGGAGCATAATGATGCTTTTTATCAGGAAGGTGATCGAGTTCGCACACGAACCAATCACTCCGGAGGAATCCAGGGTGGAATTTCCAATGGAGAGGATATTTATTTCAAGGTTGCCTTTAAGCCAGTGGCCACCATCATGATCGATCAGGAATCTGTCAATGAAGGGGGAGATTCTGTGACTGTTTCCGGCAAAGGAAGACATGATCCTTGCGTAGTCCCTCGGGCGGTGCCTATCGTGGAAGCCATGGCAGCACTTGTATTAGCCGATTACCTGCTTATTAGCAGAACCAATAAACTTTAAAAAGTAAACCCAACAGTATGTTCAAGAAAATACCCTTACACACCCAAATCATCATAGGATTGGTTTTAGGTTTAGTTTTTGGTCTTGTGATCATTCAGTTTGGTATTTCACCACAATTTACGGTGGATTATATCAAGCCCATCGGGACCATATTTATCAATTCCTTGAAGATGATTGCCGTGCCATTGGTCTTGGCATCGCTGATTGTAGGGGTTGCTAACTTGGGAGATATATCCAAATTGTCCAGAATTGGAGGAAAAACCATCCTTGCCTATTTGATTACAACGGTTGTCGCGATTACGCTTGGCTTATTGTTGGTCAATATATTTGAGCCGGGAGAAAAATTACCCCAAGAAACACGAGACAGTTTGATGGCTCAGTTTGATTCTCAGGCAGGTTCTAAAGCTGATATGGCTGCAGAAATTAAAGATGCAGGTCCTTTGCAGCCAATTGTGGATATAGTACCGGAAAACCTGATTGCAGCAGCAGCTAACAATGGAAGCATGCTTCAAGTCGTATTTTTTGCGATCATTGCAGGTATTGCTTTGCTACAGATTTCCAAGGATAAGGCGAAGACATTTACAGATTTCTTTGACGCCTTGAACGATGTGATTATCAAAATAGTTGAATACATCATGATGATTGCACCTTATGGAGTATTTGCCTTGATGGCCTCGCTCATTGTAGAAATAGCGGGAGACAATCCAGACTCTGCAGTTGAACTGTTGTTGGCTTTGTTGAAATACACAGTGATCGTGGTAGCAGGTTTGGCAATGATCATATTTGTAGTCTATGGTACAATTCTTAAATCCTTTACCAAAATCAAATTCTTTGACTTTTTGAAAGCCATGCGTCCCGCCATGCTATTGGGTTTCTCTACTTCTTCAAGTTCTGCTACGCTTCCTGTGACCATGAAAATTGTAGAGGAAGAAGTGGGTGTTTCTGAAGAGGTGAGCAGCTTTGTCTTGCCTTTGGGTGCAACGATTAATATGAACGGTACCAGTTTGTATCAGGCAGTAGCGGCTGTGTTTATTGCTCAGGCCTTGGGGATGGATTTGACGATTTCCCAGCAGTTGACCATTGTATTGACAGCAACTTTGGCAGCTATTGGTTCTGCGGGTGTACCTGGGGCAGGCTTGATCATGTTGATCATCGTGTTGGAGGCTATTGGTGTGCCAGGAGCAGGGGTGGCATTAATTATTGCTCCTGATAGAATTTTGGACATGTTCCGTACGGTGGTCAATATTACGGGTGATGCGACGGTTTGTGTGGCAGTAGCTTCCACAGAAGGAGAGTTACCGGATGGCCTGATCAGAGCTTCCAATCCTTTTACGCCAAGTGCGGAGGAACTGAATGTAAAGGGGGAGTAGTGAGCAGTTGACAGTGAGGATGGAACATTGAGACATCAGACCAGGCAGGTTTTTGAAACCTGCCTGGTCTAGTATTTTTCGTGGATGATCTTTATCGCTACTGGCACAATAGTTAAAAAATTTTCTTCCAGCCTACTCCTAACTTCTTAAAGATACTAAACTTTCGATTTACTGTAAGCCACCCGCTGTATCCAAGGTGATGTTATGGCATCGTTTTTCTTTTCACGTGGATAAAGGATTAATTCTTAATTGACCACCTACAGCTTTTAATACTTTCATTATTGTTTCAAATTGGGGTTTTGATCCTGTTGATAGGGCTTTATACAAACTTGGCCTACTCATCCCTGTTTCTTCCGCTATTTTGGACATACCAATTGCTTTTGCGATGTGCCCAAGCGCAACAACTACATCATCACTATCCCCTTCCTCCAAAACAGAATTTAAATATTCCGCAATCATTTCTTTACTATCCAAATAATCTGCAATATCAAATTTTGATGTTTCCATATTTCTACTTTTTTATCCTGTTCCAAATTTCCTTTGCTTTTTCAATATCCTTTTTTTGAGTTGGTTTTTCTCCCCCTAAAAGAAGAATAATGATTTTACCTTCCCTTTCCTTGAAGTAGATTCTATATCCTTTGGC
Organism: Mongoliitalea lutea; assembly: GCF_014652135.1. GTDB lineage: Bacteria > Bacteroidota > Bacteroidia > Cytophagales > Cyclobacteriaceae > Mongoliitalea > Mongoliitalea lutea. The sequence goes on along the minus strand of NZ_BMYF01000019.1, from coordinate 1,952 downwards.
ATAATCTATTCTCAATTCAAGAATACCTTCACCAACCGGTTTACAATCTCCGAAATGTTCGTCATTTTCAAGTTTCTGGATCCTGAACAAAATTTTCGCTTTTGCTCTTAGATCCTTCAACTTTCTCAACCATTTGTCAAATTCAACAGTCTTTTCAATAAAATACATTTAATTACCTGTCTTCATTCGGATACAAAATTACATGTTTTTTCTAGATTTAAAAAGTCACTTCGAATATACTTAGGGTCTTTTAAAATATGCCAACGTTTTGCAGCTACCCGAAGGTGGCGATTTCGATGCACTTCACTGTCAGCCAAGCACAAACTTTGATAGAAGCACAAAGCTTGATTTAACCACAGAACCGCCACTTTTGGGTAGGTGCTGTGTGTGCCTTGAATGGTGAATATAGGTCAAAAAGTTGACCGTTCCAACGGGTGAAAGTCCCTTAAGCGCGGGGGTAACGTCCCGAAGCCAAGCAAGTGGCAAGCTGGTTTGCCGTGAGGCATGCAGTGAAGTAAGCCAGACTGCGGTGTCTGTACTGACGAACAGGAACCATATACGGAGGCTATGAGGTCGGATGAGGTGGCACAGCACACCGAAGTCCTAACCTTCCGCAAGGAAGGAAGCACCGAAGTAGTAGATATGGCAGGGATAGACACAAGGATATTCATCTTACCGAGGGAGGTCTCTGGGTGTCGGGAACACCAAAGAGAAGTCAGCCGAAGTCGTAGTAGTCGCCGGTAACGAGCTGTAAGAGCTACAGAGGTCTCACTGGGCAGCGAAGGACTGAACATTGGATTACGTCCAAATTCGATAGGGAGCAACTTTTGGGGTAGCCTTATCTTAAACGGACAGGGTTAACAGATTAAGCTATGATAGAAAAAGTACTCAATCGTAAGAACCTTTATAAAGCATACCGACAGGTAGTACGGAACAAAGGTTCGGCAGGGGTAGATGGCATGAAAATCACCGAACTGCTTTCCTACTTGGAAAGTAATAGGGATAATATTGCCATATCCATCCTGAACCATACGTATGCACCCAAACCTATCAAGGGGGTAGAGATACCCAAGAGCAACGGAAAGACAAGACTGCTTGGAGTTCCCACAGTAGTGGACAGATGGCTCCAACAGGCGGTAAGCCAAGTGCTGATGACCAAGTACGAACTTACGTTCGAGGAACACAGCTATGGCTTCCGTCCCGAAAAGAACATCCATAAGGCGGTAACACAGTCCCTGAAATACATCAATGATGGCTATCAGGATATAGTGGACATCGACCTTAAGGGATTCTTTGACGAGGTTGACCACTCGGTTCTACTTCAATTGATCTACCAACGGGTAAAATGTCCGACTACCCTAAGGCTTATCAGAAAGTGGCTGCGTGCACCAATCCAGATCAACGGAAAACTGCACAAACGTAGAAAAGGCGTCCCGCAAGGATCGCCACTCAGCCCACTACTGTCCAACATCCTTCTGGACTTATTGGACAAGGAACTGGAACGGAGAAACCTGAAATACGTCCGATATGCGGATGACTTCAGTATCTACACCAAGTCAAAGAAAGAAGCCAGAAAAGTAGGTAACGAGATTTACCTCTTCCTAAAGGATAAACTCAGACTACCTATTAACAGAGAGAAAAGTGGCATCCGAAGACCAACCAACTTTGAAATATTGGGACATGCATTTGTACCCACATACCAGAAAGGGGTTAAAGGAAAATACCAATTGGTAGTGAAGAAAAACAGCTGGGACTCTCTGAAACGAAAGCTTAAGCAGATTACCAAGAAAACCAAACCGTACAGCTTCGCTGAACGACTCCAAAAGCTCAAAGAGGTCTGGATGGGATGGGTAAACAATTACCGCCTAGCCAGTATCTCAGCAAAGCTGAAATCACTCGACGAGTGGCTAAGAAACCGACTTCGATACTGTATTTGGCATGACTGGAAAAAA